>NZ_QRWD01000013.1:24330-67654 GCF_003459505.1 Collinsella sp. AF20-14LB | reverse complement strand
TTGGGGCCAGGCCCGATTTTGCCTCTTGACAATGTCCTGCTCATATTAAAAGGGACAGGTTTATTTCGACAGGTTTTATCTGGGCAAACGCCATTTCCACCACAAAGGGGCCAGGCACCTTTGTGGTGGATTTTGCTTTAGTAGATGTGTGGGACATGCCTT
This sequence comes from Collinsella sp. AF20-14LB, assembly GCF_003459505.1. Lineage (GTDB taxonomy): Bacteria > Actinomycetota > Coriobacteriia > Coriobacteriales > Coriobacteriaceae > Collinsella. Next base: position 67,492 of record NZ_QRWD01000013.1, on the reverse strand, counting down.
ACAATCTACCAAGTAGTTCATACTGAGCGAAAAACGGAGAGAAGGGTCCTGATGCCTCCTTAATGTTTCATGCGGATAGATTGATTTGACAGACGGTGGCGAATACCCACCGCCCGTATTCGTATGAAACAAGGAGTCTCCATGCTCGCATCTCTTCTCTCAAAACCTCAACCTTCGCTGTCCATGCAGGCCAAGCGCCTGGTAGCGATGCGCTTTCTCATCTACACCGGGTTTCAGACCAGCTACTTTATCGGCGTCATCGGAACGCTTACCTATGCGGACGATGCCTCGGTCGTCGCGACATCGCTGGCCGTCCTGTTCATGAACGTTTTCGTGATCCTGGGATCCTTTGCGGGCGGCGCTGCGCTCGACGCATGGGGTCCGCGCCGCCATTTCTTGCTGAGCATCATCGGCGCTCTCGCAACTGGCACGGCAATCATCGCCTTTGGCAGCGCGACCGGCGTCGTCCTACTCGGCGCGGTGTTTCTGGGCTTTGTGATGGGATTCGCCCAGCCCATCGCCACATCCTATCCGGCTTACCTCACCGACGATCCTGTCGAGCTCAAAGACATCAACTCCGCCATCGCCATGTTTTCAAACGTGAGTATCATCGTTGGCCCCACGCTGGGCGGCTTTGTCGCGGCGGCTGCGTCGTCGCGCGCGGTGTTTGTGCTCATGATGCTCTTTACCGTGCTGGCGCTCGTCGCCGGTTGGGGCTTTAGGCCGCAGACCAGCCATGTCGCCGGGCATGCGGATGCCGATTCGGCAGAGGAAGGGGAGCGTGCGGGACAAAGCTCCAACCCCAGCGCATCCTCCCGTGCCACCTTCGCAGCCAGCATCAAGACAGTCTTCACCAACAGCGTTCTCGCCCTGCTGTTTTGCATCATCTTCCTCTCGAACTTTGGCTACGGTGCCTTCGATCCGCTCGAGTCGTTTTTCTATCGCGATGTTCTGCACGTTGGCGTTGAGTGGATGGGCTGGCTCTCGTCTGCCTGCGGTGTCGGCGCGGTGCTGGGTGCCGTGCTCGCGCTCCGCTTGCCGCCGCACCTGGTCAACCTTAAAACGCTGCTCGTGGCGCTTATGTCCGTGGGCCTGGGAAGTCTGCTCTATGTGGGGACACCGTACGTGGGCGTGGCCCTTGTCGGCCAGATCGCCCTGGGTATAGCTTGGGGTGTCGTCAACCCGCTCCACAACACCATTGTGCAGACGACGGCTCCGCTCGAGCAGCTTGGTCGCGTCAATTCGGTCATGGGCTTTGGCAATATGTTCGCTGGTGTGGCCCCTCTGGCGATTGCCCCGTGGCTGGCGGCAACATTTGGCGTACAACGGACACTCGTGGGGGCAGGCATGGTCGTGACGGCGGTTCCCGCGGCACTGCTGCTGTTTGGACGCAATCACTTGGAACGTGCCGTAAAGCAGTAAGAAACCATCACAACATTCGGTAAAAATCGCGATTTTGCCGAAAAACGTCGAATGTTGTGATGGTTTGGCCCGTAGACGCCGCGATCACCACAAAGGGGCCAGGCGCCTTTGTGGTGGTTTTTGCTTTGACAGGCCGCGCCTGCGCCTTGGTATACCATGTACACCATTTCTGACCTCATCCAGCACCGCCGCACAACCCAGAAAGGCCCCCATGGACACCACCTTCAGCCATATCAAAGCCGTGTTCTGCGATATCGACGGCACGCTGCTCACGAGCCAGCACACGGTGTCCCCGCGCACCGTGGCGGCGATCCGCTCCCTGCGCGAGCGCGGCGTGCTCTTTGGCCTGTGCACCGGGCGCGACGCCCACGCGACCGAGGCCATGTACGAGCTCTGGGGCATTGAAGGCCTGGTGGCCGTGCTGGTGGGCTGCGGTGGCGCCGAGGTCATCGACCGTGCGCACGGCATCAACGAGCTGAGCTACCCGCTGCCGGGCGAGACCATCGCGCGCATCTGCAAGCACATGGCGGGCCTGCCGGCAACGCCCGTCTGCCCCCGAAACGGCGTGCTCTATGTGCCCGAGAGCAACGCGTGCGTCGAGCACCTGTCGCGCGTCGACGGCGTGCCCTACCAGGTGGTCGATTTTGCCGAGTTTTTGCGCGATCCGCAGCCCAAGGTGATGTTTACCATGGCGCCCGAGGTAATGCCGCGGGTGATTGAGCGGGCGTCGACGTTTGCCGATGACACTGTTAAGGCGGCAGCTCTGCAAACCACGCAGCGGCTCTACGAGTTCATGGATCCGCGCGTGTCCAAGACGCGCGGTCTTGTGCGCGTGGCAGAGCTCAACGACATGGAGCTCCAGGACATCTGCGTGTTTGGCGATGCCGATAACGACACCTGCATGGTGGCTGACGTCGGCGTGGGCGTGGCCATGGCAAACGGCAGCGCCGCCACCCGCGCCGCCGCCGATTTTGTAACCGCCAGCAACGACAAAGACGGCATCGCGATCTTTATCGAGGAGCATCTGCTGTAGCGCAGGGGGAGAACCACCACAGGGAGGCAGGCACCTTTGTGGTAGTCTCAGGCGATTTAGGCGAATTGATGCCTAAAATCTGCGCGTAAATTCAAATATGGTTGTCTGAGCATTACGCTTCTAACCACCGATGAGTTAAAGATATTCCCATCAATTTGGTAGTCTATTCCTCCCGGTTAATGACCTACCGCTCACGGTCGATTATCGACCGTTCACAGGATGTTTGCTCTTGAGCAAAATGTTGTGCAAATAAATCTAATGCCATTAAAAAATAATACGCAACTAAATTACCAGCAGAAACAACAAATAGATAGCGAATAAACGAAGGCAAATCTGAGAAAATGTCAAGAGAATTAAGAACTTGCACAAAAATGTCGGTTTTGCTGCTCAGATGTTTAAACAATCGTTATAATTGCATCACTTAGCGAGCGCAATTACAGATTGCGCAGATACGTTTGATAGTGAAAGAGCAAGATCGCGGTCTCTTGGGGAGGAGACATCGATGACAGCAAATTCAGACAAATCTAAGCAGAGTAATAAAGCGACGCGCCGTGTACTGGCAGGCGTTAAGTGCGGGGCCTCCGTTTTGAGCCTGGTACTGTCGCTCGTCATGCCTCCGATCTCGCAGGCCATTGCCAATGATGCCCAGACGGTTTCTACCGAGGAAACTGTGATGGGGGGGGGTTCCTCAAGTGAGTCTACTGATGTAGACAGCGCCAACAACGGGGATACCGAAAACAAGAATAGTGACGAGACCGAGGACGGCGCGAGCGAAGACGCCGCTGCTGCGGGCTCGACTGCCGATAGCGTGGAGGCCAAGGGTGTCGTGCAGCCTTCCGACGCACAGCTTGCGGATGATGAGAATAACGATGAAAACGCGAACGCTCCCGCCACCGTCAGTGACGATGGCTATACCGAGGTAAGCAACGATGTTGCTAGGGCATTTACCAATGGCGGCAAGTTCCGACTGACGGGTTCTGTCTATTCGAATCAGCAGATTACCATCAAGAAAGACACCACCATTAATCTTGCGGGAAACATGCTCTACAACCGCTCCGGCGGCTTAGACTCCTTCTTTGTGGTCGAAAACGGAGCCACGCTCACTATCGAGAACACTATCGAGGACTCAGATAGTACAAAAGACGAAAAGACTCCGGTCAACAATGCGCCGGCGGGTCAGCCTGCGATTATGACATGGGAAAGGGGAGACGAGTCTAGCTCTAATGGCGCCGCACCCAAGAGTCTTACTTACTATGAGACTAAGAGCACGCCCAATACAGATAGACTTTGCACCACCGAGACTACGTACAAGCATGACGTTACGGGCTTTGGCGCTATCGTTGCGGCATCGGTCAGCGGTTCCGTAAAGCAAGTGGTCACCGTTAATGAGGGCGGCACGCTCGATCTCAAGGGCGGCATGATTACCACGGCCGCCAATCTGAGCGATAACGGCCATGTGATTCTTTCTATGGGTAAGGTCAAAATCGAAGGCGGTTACGTCACCAACGGCAACCGCGGTGGCTGGGGCGGTGGTCTGTGCATAACGGGCGCGAAAGCCAGCCTCGAAATGACAGACGGTGTGGTCGCGGGAAACAAGGCAGCTTCTGGCGGCGGCGTCTATGCTGACAACGGAGCCACCTTGAAGCTTACGGGTGGAATCATCTCTGGCAACGCTACGTACGGCGAGGCGGATGGTCTCGGTGGCGGCATCTTGGCTTCGGGCGGTAGTGTGACCGTTTCTGGTGGCTACATCACTAACAATAAATACGCCAAGTTTTGCGGCCGCGATGGCTGGGGTTGTCATGGCGGCGCTGGTCTTGCTGCCAATAACGGCGCCCATGTTGCCATTTCCGGTGGCCAGATTACCGGCAACTACTCCGAGGAAGCCGGCGGTGGCGTTTATGTCACGGATGTCAACCGTAATAACCAATCCCGTACGGGTATGGCGTGGCTGAATATCACGGGAGGAATTATTGCCTCTAACGTGAGCTACCGATCTGAAGGTGCTGGCATTCGAGTGGGCCAGATGGTTGACGCGATGATAAATGGATTGTCAAACGATAGCCCAGTCTACATCACAAATAATCACTGCATGTCTCGCTTTGACTGGGGCGGTGGCGGTATCTTCGTCCAGGGAAACTCGAATGAGGGTATGGAAAAGACCGCTGGTAGATTATTTGTATACAACTCGTACATTAGCAGCAATACCGCTGGTGGCTATGGTGGTGGCGTTGCAGTCTGCCCGACGGGCAAGACGTTGGTAACGAACACTAAGGGCACGGCAATCTTTGGCAATAAGTCTGCTGGCAGTGAGCAAAAAGCCACCGGGTACAATTCGGCAGAAAACAAGGGTAATGATGGTACGCCCCATCTTTCAGCTGGTGGTGCTGATGGTTTTGATAAGACTGAAGATCAAGATGCATACAAATCGGAGGTGTTTCGCAAGTACGGTCATGCCGATTTCTTCCTCGCAGCGCGGGGTCACAATACGCCGGTCGCAGTGGTAACCGGTAAGATGCTTGGCGGTGGAGACGCCCGGTACTCGGGAAGCATCGAACTTAAAAAAGCTATCACCATTCCCGTCAACGGTGCTGTTGGGGTAGAAAATAGCATCGGCCTGACCTCGGGTGTTAAGGACGGGGATGAGGCGGCGATTGATGCGCGGAATCGTGCGCAGAATGAAGCGACAACTTTCATCACGGGCAACTATTCCTGGGACCATGGTGGCGGCATCATGTCGAATGGCGACTTGTACCTAGGCGTGCCTGCGGATACGTACGTCTATCCAAGCCTTAAGTTGAAGGCAACCAAGGAGCTGGCCGGCCGCGACCTCAAAGATGGGGAATTCAGGTTTACGGTTTATCGTAAGAACTCGGATACTGCGAAGGCGCCTTCTTGGGAGAATGATAAATTCGACAATGGTGGCTGCGGGTTTGTCGAATCTGCCCAAAATGGCGCTGACGGCCACATCGCCTTTGACCTTAGCGAGAAGCTCGAGCGGCTTCTTAACGACAAACAGCTTCGCGAGCAGTTATTAGCGAATGGTACTGGCGAAATTACATACTACTTGGTCGAAGATACGGGCAATCTTCCTGGTGTCATATACGATCATGCTGTATACGAGATTAAGGTGACAGTCAAATGCACGCCGACTGTACTTATGTCTGTTCCGACACAGGGAAACCCGCATGATACTAAAGATCTTAAGGTCTATAACTTCACGATTGATAGGGTGGACGTGACTAAGAATCCCGGGGGTTCAGCTAACTCGCCGAGGACTGCGTCAGCAGATGCTAATGGGTATTATTCGATCGTCGACTCCAACAGCGCAACCTCCACCAACAAGGCAACCTTCACCAACACGTACGACTCTGAGGTTTCCTGGACTCCTAAGGCGACTAAGGTCGTTAAGGGTGGCGAGATGAAGGAGTTTACACTTCAGCTTGCGAAAGACAGCAAATTTCAACATATCATCGGTACTGCCGTGACCACCTCTGGTAAAGGTACGAAGCAGACGCTTTCGTTTAAGGGCACCGCTGATAAAGAGGTTGAGCTCAAGTATTCGCTCTCTGATATCAGGGATAATCCCGACGACTCGGGCGACTCCGCGGGTGGCCTTTTCAAGACCTTTACGTACTATGTGCGCGAGAAAACCGACGGTTCGCAGTTCTCGCACTACACGTACGACCACTCGGTCTATAAGATTGCGGCCAAGGCAACTGTTCAGCCTGATAAGACTATCAAATGTGAAGTGACCTACAAGAAGGGAACCGTTGACTCCGATGGCAACTGGAAAGCTGACGTCGGTGCCGAAGAACTGAACCTCACCGACGACTCCACCCCCACCTTCACCAACACCTACTCCACCACTCTGCCCCTTTCTGGTATGTCGGGCGTCACTCTGACGTACCTTGCCGGCGCGGCGGTGCTTTGCGCTGCTGCGGTCTGGATGCACATTCGTCGCAAGGCGAATGCGAAGGGAGGCGAGCGTCGTGAATAAGAAAGTTTGCTCCTTCCCGATCTTGTTTGCGCTGCTTGCCCTCCTGATCGGCACCTGCGCGGTTGTGTTCCCCGCTTCCGCGCAGGCCGCGCCGACTTCGACCGGTTCCATCACGGTGAGCGGCACCGTGGCGAGCAGCTACGATGCCTACCAGATCTTTAGCGCCAACGTCGTCGACGGCGACAGCGACGCCAAGACCTTCACCGACCTTGTCTGGGCAAGCGACGCCGTGCGCGACGCCGCGCTGCCTGTGCTGCACAGCGCCGGCATGCCCAATTCCCAGACCACCGCGCAGAAAGCTGCCGAGTGGCTCAACACCGATTCCCACCTTACGGGCGCGCTGAGCGCACAGCTCGCTCGTTCCCTCCAGAGCTCTGGCGCCGTGTCCGTGGCCCTTAACGCGGGCACGGCGGCCAAGCTGCCTAGCGGCTACTGGCTCATCGTCGCCGACGACGACGCCATCGCCCAGGGCGAGGTCGGCACCGCGCCGATCATGGCCCTGGTGGGCGGCGGCGCCGTCACTGTCAAGCCCAAGGCCGCGACCCCCAAGGTGTCCAAGCATGTGCTGGAGGACAGCACCGCCGCCTGGCAGAAGGCCGCCGACGCCACGGTCGCAGACGACCTGTACTGGCGTCTCTCTGCCACGGTCCCGGCCGGGCTCACCGCCTACGACACCTATGCGGTGCGGTTCGTCGACACCATGGGCGCGGGGCTCGACCCCTCCAAGGTGGCCGCGAGCATGCGCGTGTACGTGGCGGCGGGCGCGGACGGCGGCTTCGACGCCGTCTCGGCCGACAAGGACGGCCGCGTCGGCACCGAGCCCGCGAAGGGTTGGACCGACATCACGGCCCAGTGCGCCACCAAGATAGCGGCGGACGGAACCTTCACCGTGCGCACCGGCGACCTGATCGCCGCGCTCGGCGGGGCCGACGCCTTCACCGCGGGCGCCCGCGTGGTCGCCGTGTACAACGCGCCGCTCAACAGCGCATGCAACCACGGCATCGCGAAGGGCAACCCCAACGAGGCCTACCTGTGCTACCCGCGCTCTCCCTTTGCCGACCAGTCCGGCGACGCCGGCTTCACCCGCACGCCGAGCGACGACGCGTGCGCCTACACCTGGGATCTCGCGCTCACCAAGCGCAGCAGCGACGGCGACAAGCCGCTTGCCGGGGCGGTCCTGAGCATCGCCGACGACCGCGGTCGCACGCTGGCGGCCGACGGCACGTGGGATGCGGAGGGCAAGGCCACCGTCACCACGGGCGAGGACGGCCGCGTGACCGTCTCGGGCGTGGACTCGGGCAAGCTGGAGGTCTGCGAGCTCAAGGCGCCCAAGGGCTACACCGCCTTCGAGGGCACGCGCTGCGTGACGGTCAAGGCCGAGAGCCTGGACGTCGACCAGGTGGCCGCCGCCAAGCCCAAACTCACCATTACGGCCGAGTCGCCCCTGCGCGCCGACAGCGCGGACGGGTCGACGGGCAGCCTGGAGGCGTCGCTCATCAACACGCCCACCGGCACACCCCCTAGCATTACCACCGGAGGCTTTATGCCCTCGACTGGCGATATGGCAATGTACGCCGCGGCCGCTGCAGCGGTCGCCGGAGCTGCACTGATCGTGGTCGCGCTCCTGGTCAAGCGGGGAGGTGGCAGCCATAAAGAGTAGCTGGCAGCCCCACAGAGAGCGGGGCGAGACGTAGCGAAGTAGATGCTAAGACACAGACAGATGATGATCGATCGAATGAGAATCAAACGGAAAACGGAGGAAAAGAAGATGAGCATGAGCAAGAACATCGCACGCCTGGCAGTAACCGCCGGCCTCACGGCAGCGCTGAGCTTCGGCGGAGTTATGGCGCCGGTGACCATGGCGTTTGCGGCTGCGGGCGGCGCGGGCAGTATCACGATCAGCCAAGTTGAGGGTAACGCGAATACTACGTTCAAGGCGTACCAGATCTTTAAGGCCACGGTGACCGATACGAATGGAGTTAAGACTGCTCAGGACATTACGTGGGCGAGTAGTTCGGTTGGCCAGAAGGTAATTACAGCCATTAGGAATGACTGGAAGGCTTATAACAGTTTAAGTGATTCTGAAAAGCTTCCTGCGAAGCCTACGCCTCAGGAAGTCGCGGATTTCATCACTGCGCATGCGGGAGTCTGCACCGCGGGGTCGGAATCGACCAAAGGAACACGAATTGCGACCGATAATATTCTCTATGCAGTTGCGAATGCCATTAGGGGTGAGGAGCCGGTCAAGTCGGATATCGTCGCTGGCACCGCTTGGACTCCCGAAACTTCGAACGGTAGCGGTTATTACCTGTTTGTGACCAATGCTCTCAGCGATTCGTCCAAGAAGGATACCGGCACGTCCCCGATTTTTGCTGTTGTTGGCGGTAATGCTGTAACTGTAACTGAGAAGACCAGTATCCCTACCGTCGGCAAGCAGGTACTTGCTTCGGCGCCGAATGATCCCACGAGCGCAACTGGTTGGGCTGGCGTTATCGACTCCCAAATCGGCCAGGAAGTGACCTACAAGCTTACCGGATCGGTCGCCGATAACTATGCCACCTACGATTCCTATGCATATAAGTTTACGGATACTCTTTCGAGCGGCCTCGAATACGTAGATGGTTCGCTTAAGGTCTATGCGGTGAACAATGGCGCTTATACGCCCATCAATAGCGGCTATGACGTTACTTTTCCAAATGAGAGCAGCCGCGTTTTGACAGTTAACTTTGCCGTTGACAAGGACAACAACAAAAAGGGCCTCAAGGATATCCAGAGCGTAGACGCCAACACCCAGATCGTTGTCTTCTATAAGGCGAAGCTCAACAAGAATGCCGTTACCGGTAACGGAAATGGGGAGAAGAAGGGTAATTTCAATACTGTTAAGCTCGAGTACTCCAACAACCCCTATGTCGAGGGAACGGGAACGTCCGTCGAGGGCAGTGCCGGAGACTTTACTTTCCAGCTCAACATTAACAAGGTCGATCAGGGCACCGAGAAGGGCCTTGGGGGTGCCGTCTTTACCATCAAGTCTAACAACAAATATGTTGCTTCAAAAGACGGGAATGGTTTTGTCGCAGGCGAACTTGTGGACGCTGCCGATAACAGCGACCTTCCCGAGTATGTAAAGTTCGCGTCTACGGACGAGGGCAAGATCGCTGTGAAAGGTCTCGATGCCGGTACCTACACAGTGACTGAGATTGAGGCACCGAACGACAAATATACCGTCGCTAATCCCTTCACATTTACTATCGAGGCAAAGTATAAGGATAATGCGGCGGAGCTTGAGAAGATTACGGTTAGTCCTTCTCAGAATGACGAGCGTCGTTCCGATGTCGCCCTCGGCACCCTTAACAACACTCCGGGTGATAATACGCTGACCGCTACGGATAATACCGCTGCCAATGTCCAAACTGGTGAAGTCAACATCACCATCGGCAACACCAAGCAGGTTGGCCTCCCGCTGACCGGTCTTAACGGCGTGACCTTCACCTGGATCGCTGGTGGCGCGGTGCTGTGCATCGGCGTGGCGCACCTCATCCGCAGCCGTAAGCAGGCTGAGGAGTCCGAGCAGGAGTAACGCTCGCTCACCCATCCCTTTGGCAGGTGGGATGTGATGGCCATGAGACTTGCGGACACTTTTCTCGTCCATCCACGTTCTTGCTTTGCCATTCTCTTTTCGGGGCAGACTCCGCACTGGAGTCTGCCCCGTTTTTTTTGGACATAGCAGCCGGGGCGCCGTTGCTTGCCGGATCGAGCGTATGATTAGCGAACAGATGTTTGCAAATATTGCGTTTACCAGCTGTGGGTGCATACGCTCGCAGTAAAATGGCTTTGCGACGCATCCCGTGCGCGGGCGGCCGACGACTCGATCGGAGGTCCCCAAATGCTGAAATTCCTTAACGCGCTCGCCGCCCTCGCGGCGGTGGGCACGTTCGTCATCGCGTTTCTTGACTCGTATGAGGTTCGGTTTAAGGTCCGTAGGCGCACGCGCGGTGCGGACGGTAGAAGGCATTTGCGCCGCAAGCGCAAATAAGAATGCCCGGGGTTCGGAGCCCGGGCATTTAACAAAAGCTGAAAACTAGGCCGCCCGCGCTCCCAAACATTTACGCGGGGTGCGTCGTTTTCCATTGATATTGTATCCCGAATCGCCCCGCCGATCCGGGACATTTTGAAAACTCAAATGCTGGCTTATCCTCGACTGGACGGTGCAGTCTAACTGCGTTGTCCGGCGCAGGGGCTCGCTAATCGGCTATTATTTGTTTAGACAACTTGAGTTGTAGAGGAGTGACCGGCGATGGTGCAGGGCGCCAAACATATGAAGAGCAATAACGCCGCGGACAACGGCGGCTCAAGCCCTCAGCCCAAACCTCAACCAAAGCCCAAACGGCGTCGCAAGCGACTGCCGCGCTGGGCCGACCGGCTCATCACCATCGTCATCATCCTTATTGGCGTGGGCCTTATGACCTGGCCGTGGATCTTGGACCGGCTCGAAGCCTCGGGCGTGTTCAACCAGATCAGCACGGTGTCCAGCACCGTGGACGCGCTGTCTGCCGAGGAGCGCGAGCGCATCCTGCTCCAGGCGCGCTCCTTTAACGAGCAACTTGCCGGCGAGGTCACCGAGCTTCCCGCCGACCAGATCGAGCCCTACGCTCAGCAGCTCATCTTTGACCGCGACCCCATGATGAGCTGGGTCGAGATCCCCTCCATCGACGTGAGCATGCCCATCTACCACGGCACGAGCGAGGAAGTCCTTATGGCAGGCGTCGGCCACCTGGAGGGCACGAGCCTGCCGGTGGGCGGCACCTCGACGCATTGCGTGCTCACCGCGCACTCGGGCATGCGCAACCTGAGCATGTTCGACGACATCCATTCGCTGGAGCCCGGCGACCTGGTGCTGCTGCACACCATGAACAAGACGCTCGCCTACAAGATGGTGGACTCCGAGGTGGTTCTGCCCGAAGAGATGGAGTCGCTGACCATTGAGCCCGGCGCCGACAAGGTGACGCTCGTTACCTGCACGCCCTACGGCGTGAACGACCATCGTCTGCTGGTGCATTGCATGCGCACCAAGTACAGCAAGAAGGACGTCGACAAGCAAAAGTCGCTGGCCGGCCGCCACTGGGGCAAGCGCGAGTTTGCCGTGCTCATTGTGGTCGTAGCCATTGTGCTGTTGCTGCTGGACATCGTGATCCACGCGGTCCGCAGGCGCCGCAAGGCCAAGGCCTCGGCATAAGACATTCTTCAGAACCACCACAAAGGGGACAGGCACCTTTGTGGTGGTCGGGGCTTCCAAACCATCACAACATTCGATGAAAATCGCGATTTTGGCGATAAGCGTCGAATGTTGTGATGGTCTTCGTTGTGGGCGGGACGGTTTTCGTTTCGGGCGAGATGCTTTTCGTTGTGGGCAGTACGGTTTTCGCTATGGACGGTGCGGTTTCGCTGCAGAATCGCCAGCCCGCCGCCTGCCAGCCGCCGTCCTCGTTACGTTTTCGCTGCATTTGGGTAAAGCACCTGCTCCAAGCGGCGTTGCCTTGTATACTAGAGCGGTTTATCTGTTATGCGGAAGGGAGCGCCTATGGCACTCAGCGAGAAAGACGTGCGCGGCATCGGCGAGTACGCAAAGATCGCACTGACCGATGACGAGCTCACCCAGATGACGTCCTATATGAACGACGCCGTCCAGATGCTCGAGCCCGTCTTGCAATATGACTTGCCCGACGTGGAGCCCACGTTCCATCCCATCGGAAGCCTGTCCAACGTGATGGGTGACGACCTGCGCGAGCCCGAGCGCGATCTGCCGCTCGACGTCGCGCTCGAAAACGCCGGCAGCGCGCGCGACCGCTACTTCCGCGTGCCGTCCATTTTGGGAGAGGGGGAGAGCGAGTAATGAAGCTCAATCTCGATCGATTCACGGCCGCGCAGCTGGCCGAGCACGTTGCCGCCGGCGATTTCTCTGCCACCGAGGTCGCGCAGGCCTCGCTCGAGGCCATCGAGGCGCGCGAGGGCGGAGTCCAGGCATTTCTGCAGGTAGCGCCCGAGCTCGCGCTTGAGGCCGCTGCCAAAATCGACGCCCGCCGCGCCGCTGGCGAGGCTCTGCCCCCGCTCGCGGGCGTGCCGCTGGCCATCAAGGACAACATGAACCTCGTGGGTACGCGCACCACCTGCGCTTCCCGCATGCTCGAGAACTACCAGAGCGTCTACACCGCCACTTGCGTCCAGCGCATGCTCGACGCCGGCTGCCTGCCCATGGGCAAGGCCAATATGGACGAGTTTGCCTTTGGCAGCTCCACCGAGTCCTCGGCGTTCCACCGCACCAACAACCCCTGGGATACCGAGCGCGTGCCCGGCGGCTCCTCGGGCGGTTCCGCTGCTGCCGTCGCTGCGGGCGAGATCGCGCTCTCACTGGGCTCGGACACCGGCGGCTCCATTCGCCAGCCGGCGTCGCTGTGCGGCGTGGTGGGCTTTAAGCCCACGTATGGCGCCGTGAGCCGCTACGGCGTGGTGGCCTTTGGCTCGTCGCTCGACCAGGTGGGCCCCTTTGGCCGCACGGTCGAGGATGTCGCGCTGGCCATGAACGCGCTTACCGGCGCGGGCCACGATCCGTACGACTGTACCAGCCAGGATTGCGCCGTCGACTTTACCGAGCATCTCAACGACAGCATCGAGGGCAAGCGCGTGGGTATCATCCCCGCGTTTATGGAGGCCGAGGGTCTGACGCCTGAGGTCAAGGCCGCTGTTCAGCGCGCCGCCCAGGAGCTGCAGAACCAGGGCGCCGAGCTGGTCGAGGTCGACCTGCCGCACCTGGACGCCGCCATCGCCGCCTACTACGTCATCGGCCCGGCCGAGGCGTTCTCCAACCTGGCTCGCTTCGACGGCATTCGCTACGGCTACCAGGAGGAGGGCTGTGCCAACCTGTCCGACCAGAGCTCGCTTTCGCGCGCCCACGGCTTTGGCGCCGAGGCCAAGCGCCGTCAGATGCTCGGCGCCTACCTGCTGAGCTCGGGCGTGTACGACAAGTACTACTACGCCGCGCAAAAGGCCCGCACGCTCATCATGCAGGACTATGACGCCGCGTATGCCAAGGTGGACACCATCCTCATGCCCGCCTCGCCGCGCACGGCCTTTAAGTTTGGCGAGATCAGCGACCCCACGCAGATGTACCTTTCGGACCTGTACACCATTTCGCTCAACATCTGCGGCAACGGTGGCATCTCGGTGCCGCTGGGCCTGGGCGAGGACACTCAACTGCCCGTTTCTGCCCAGCTGGTGGGTCCGGCCTTTAAGGACCGTCAGCTGCTCACGTTTGCCCGCGCCCTGGAGCGCGGCTTTGCCGATGCCGCCACGGGTGCGCCCGCGCTTTCCGTCGCGCCCGATTTTGCCGGGAAGGGAGGCGAGCTGTAATGAAGGAGCTTTCCGAGGTCCTGCAGGATTGGGAGGCCGTGATCGGCCTGGAGATCCATACCGAGCTCACCGCACTCGATACCAAGATGTTCTGCAACTGCAAGCTCAGCCATGATGACGAGCCCAACGCCAACGTGTGCCCGGTGTGCCTGGGCCTGCCCGGCGCCCTGCCGGTGCCCAACAAGCGCGCCATCGAGAGCATCGTCAAGGCCGGTCTCGCCACCAACTGCGAGATCCAGCGCCACTCGATGTTCTACCGCAAGCACTACTTTTATCCCGATATGGCCAAGAACTTCCAGACCACGCAGGGTCCGGTCGCCTTTGCCATGTACGGTCACCTGGATCTGGATGTGACCGGTCGCGGTGCCGCCGAGCGCCCCGACTGCGCGTTTGGTGAGGCCGAGGCCCAGAGCCTGGCGAGCGCCTCGGCCAACGCCGAGGGCCTGTCCACGTCCATGACGTCGACCATGCGCGAGGGCAACCAGCGCGCCGGCCACCTGGCCAGCTATGATGCGTCCAACTTGCAGATGCCCGAGCGTCGCGAGGACGGTTCCTACACGGTGCCCATCCGCATCCTGCGCATCCACATGGAGGAGGACGCCGCCAAGATGGTCCACGTGGGCGGTGCCGAGGGCCGCATTACCGCCGCGGCCGAGTCGCTCGTCGACTACAACCGCTGCGGCACGCCTTTGATTGAGCTCGTGACTGAGCCCGACTTGCGTACGCCCGAGGAAGCGCGCCTGTTTATGGAGAAGCTCCGTCGCATCTTTGTGACGCTGGGCATTTCCGATTGCTCCATGGAGAAGGGTTCCATGCGCTGCGACGGCAACGTGTCGCTGCGCCGCCGGGGCGAGACCAAGCTGGGCACCAAGACCGAGCTCAAGAACCTCAACTCGTTTAAGAGCCTGCACGACGGCCTTGCCTACGAGATTTGCCGTCAGGCCGAGGTGCTCGAGGAGGGCGGCATCATCTATCAGGAGACCCGCCACTGGGAGCCCAGCCGCAAGCGCACCGTGGTCATGCGTGTGAAGGAGACGGCCGACGACTATCGTCTGTTCCCCGATCCCGACCTGGCGCCGTTCGATCTGGATGACGAGTTCATCGACCGCTGCCGTGGCGAGATCCCCGAGCTGCCCGATGCCAAGCGCGTCCGTTTTGAGGCCGACTTTGGCATTAAGACGGCCGACGCCGAGCAGATCGCCGGCGACCCCGAGTTTGCCGAGTTCTTTGAGGCCGCCGCTGCCGGAATGGCTGGCAAGGAGGCTCAGACGGTCGCAAACTTGCTGGTCAACGAGATGATCGCCTACCTTAAGGGTGCGGGCGTCTCGCTGGCCGAGTCCGGCATCGCGCCGGCTCAGGTGGCAGCGCTGGCTAAGCTGCTGGCGACCGATGCCATCAGCTCCAACCAAGCGCACGAGGTCTTTGAGGCCATGGCCCAGACAGGCGACGATCCCAACAAGATCGTCGACGAGCGTGGTATGCGTCAGGTGAGCGATGCCGGTGCGTTGCAGCCGATCGTGGACGAGGTGCTGGCAAACTGTGCCGATCAGGCGCAGCAGTATCGTGACGGCAACCAGAAGGTCATCGGCTTTTTGGTGGGCCAGTGCATGAAGGCAAGCCGCGGCAAGGGCAACCCGAAGCTCTTCAACGAGTTGCTGAGAACGTCGCTCTCGTAAACGGGAACCCGGGAGCCCCGGCAGGGCGGGTGCTTCCTCAAAATTTCAAACAGTCCTGCGCAAGACGAAGGCCACATTAAGTGGCCTTCTTTGCGTGCGGAACTCATTTTGAGCAAGCACCCGCCCTGCCGGGGCTCCCGGGTTCTGCAACGACTCGGCCGTTCGGGTCAGGTGGGGCTGGATTGAATTTGGTGAATGAGGGCGCCGTTGGCGCTCTCATTTTTTGTGGATATGGTGCAGGGACGGTCCCTTGGTCACATTGCGCACCAAGATTTCCAAAAAGTTAACCTTTGTTGAACTTAATAGTTAGATAAACTAAACTATTTTCCAAAAGTGTGCTCGAGCAAACTTGTTTACTCGGGTGCTGAGGCACCGTGCCGCGTCCAGTGCGGCAAAAGGGAGAAGCAACATGAAGAAGTCGACGTTTAACACCCTGCTTGTCGGTGGCGGTTTTCTGCTTGGTACGGCCGGCATCAAGCTGCTTACCAGCGCTCCGGTCAAGAATGCCTGCGTGCAGGGCATTGCGTGCGGCATGCGCGTCAAGAACTGCTACCAGGACATGGTCGAGCAGGCCAAGGCTAATGTCGACGACATGGTTGCCGAGGCTGCCTACATCACCCAGAGCGAGGCCGCTGCTGACGAGGCAGCCGAGTAACGCTCCCAGGCACAAACTATGAGATTCTCGATTATCAGCGAGATCCCCGGCAGGACCCGTCTTCAATTGGCGGGTCCTGTGCCAGAGAGCGATCTCGACGCACTTCTTAAGCTCAGCGGCGATATCGACGGCGTGCACAAGGTACGCGTTTATGGCCGTATTGGCCAGATGGCACTCGAATACGACGAGTCGCGCCGCGATGCCGTGCTGGCCGCCGTCGGTGCGCTCGATGCCCAGGCCATTGCCGACGCAAAGACGGGTTACGTGATGCAGCTCGAGCCACGCAAGCACAAGCTCGTCATGGATCTTGCCACACTTATCGGCGCCCACTACGCGCGCCGCTGGTTCTTGCCGACGCCTCTGCGTGCGGTGTTTGTCGTGGCCGGTTACATGGCATTTTTGCGCGCTGCCCTTCATGAGCTCGCGCAGCCGCGCCTGACCGTTCCCGTGCTCGACGCTTCGGCCATCGGCATTTCGTTCGTCAAGCGTGATGTCGACACCGCGGGCCAGACGATGTTCCTGCTCAACGTGGGCGAGCTGCTCGAGGACTACACCCGCGCCATGAGTGAAAACGAGCTCATCAACTCGCTGCTCGATGTGCCCGACAAGGCGCAAAAGGTTGTCGGCGACACCGAGGTAAGCGTTGCCGCGACCGAGCTTGAGCCCGGCGATCTGGTCGCCGTGCGCACCGGCATGTCCATCTGCATCGACGGTGTTGTCGAGCAGGGGAGCGCTATGGTCAACCAGGCGACCCTGACCGGCGAGCCGCTGGCCGTCGAGCGCAGCGTGGGCGACGACGTGTTCGCCGGTACCGTCGTGGAAGACGGCGGCATCTTGGTGCGCGTGCGCGCCAATACGGCGCAAACCAAACTGCGCTCAATCGTCTCGCTCGTGCAGACGGCCGACTCGCTCAAGTCCGAGGGCCAGTCGCATATGGAGGACCTTGCCAACAAGATCGTCCCGTGGAACTTCCTGCTCGCGGGCCTAGTTGCGCTTACTACCCGCAGCCTCATCAAGACCTCGGCGGCACTGATGGTCGACTACTCGTGCGCACTCAAGCTCACGGGTTCCGTTGCCGTCATGACCGCTATGAGCGATGCTGCCAAGATGGGCGTCATGGTCAAGGGCGCGAAGTACTTTGAGTCGTTTGCCAAGGCCGACACCATTGTCTTTGATAAGACCGGCACGCTCACCGAGGCGCAGCCGCGTCTTGCCTGCGTACTCACCACCGATGGCTGGAGCGAGGATGAGGTCCTGCGCCTTTCCGCTTGCCTGGAGGAGCATTTCCCGCATCCGGTGGCGCGCGCCGTGGTCAATGCGGCATGCGAGCGCGAGCTCGAGCACCGCGAGCGCCATGCCGCTGTCGAGTACATCGTGGCGCACGGCATCGCTTCGTCCATTGAAGGACGTCGCGCCATCATCGGTTCCGCGCACTTTGTATTTGAGGACGAGGGCGCACAGCTCGAATCCGACATCAAGGAGCGCATTGAGTCCCAGATGCAGGGCCTGTCGCCGCTGTATCTGGCGGTCGATGGAAAGGTCGTCGGCGTGCTCGGCATCGAAGATCCGCTCAAGCCTGGGGTCCGTGAGGCCATCGCCGACCTGCATGCGCTGGGCGTCAAGCATGTCGTTATGCTCACGGGCGATTCCGAGCGCACGGCCGAGCGCATTGCGCGCGAGGCGGGTGTCGACGAGTTTAAGGCTGAACTGCTGCCCGAGGACAAGTACGCCTATGTGGAACGCATTAAGAGCGAGGGGCGCCATGTTGCCATGGTGGGCGACGGCGTCAACGATTCGCCGGCGCTCGGTTTGGCCGACGTGGGCCTGGCCATGGGTGGCGGAAGCGACATCGCCAAGGAAGTCGCCGATATCATCCTGACCGATACGGATCTGGCCGCGATCGTGCGCCTGCGCCGCATGAGCCAGGGTCTCATCGACCGTCTGACGAGTTCGTATTCCAAGGTGATGCTCACCAACTCGGCGCTGTTGGCATTGGGTATTACCGGCATGATCACTCCGCAGACGTCGTCACTGCTGCACAACGGCTCGACAATCGCCTATAGCTTGGGCAACTCAAAAGCGTACCTGCGTTAGCAGACGTGTTTGCCCACGTTATCTGGCCTGCGCCCAGACGGCATCGGTGTCGTCCGGGCGCAGGCCTTTTGCGTTTGAACATTTGCTAGCTTCTCTATATAGTGTTGCTAGCAAGGCTAGCAATTGAAGGGAGCGAGATCGACATGGGTGCTGTTAGCGGCATGGCGCAGGTGAACGTTCGCGTGGATCGCCAGGTCAAGGACCATGCGGAGGAAGCGTTGCGGCTTTCGGGCGGGTCACTGCCCGAGCTCATCAAAAAGGTGGTGGCCAAGGTCGCGCAGGGTGGCGGGCAGTGCGAGGAAGTGCTTGCGGCCGTCGACGACCGGCGGCAGACCGTCGCGCACGATACTCCGTTCGCCGCATCATGGGCGGCGGCGGATCAGCTTTACGCGGACCTGGGCATCGCTACGTCGCCCGTATCCGACAATCGCGATTGGGACACAATCTATTCCGAAGCCATGGACGAGCGCTATCGCCAAAAGGGGATGATCCTGTGAGCGGGGCTCCCCTCAAAATAATGGTGGATGCCAACGTATGGGTTGATTCGTTTTGCGTCGACCATGCCGAGTCGCTTGCCGCGCGTGCGTTTATTGGGCAGGCGACGGAGGCGGGGGCATTGCTGTTCTTTCCGGTGCATATCGCCAAGGACGTACTGTATGTTGTACAGCACGAACTGAAGCGCAGCGTTCTTGCCAGCGGGGGAGCGCTCGGCGAGGCTTCTGCCCGCGCGATTGGCGATGCGGCGCTGGCGTTTGTTCGGAACATGACCGAAAACGCCACGGCCGTGGGTGCAGATGCGTCGGACCTTTGGCTGGCCGACAAATACTTAGCGCTCCATCGCGATTACGAGGACAACTTGGTACTCGCCGCATGCAAACGCGCCCAGGTCGATTACTTGGTGACCAACGATCGAAAACTGCTCGAACATGCCGATCTTGCAGCAAAGACACCTCGTCAAATGATGCCGATTCTTGCCTTGGCCGAATGCGGCGGCGCGGCAATCGGTTGACGCGAACTGTTTGCGGGCCTCTTGGACGACGATGCGCCAAGGGGCCCGCGTCTGCTATTTACAAAAGCTCGGCCTTGATGGCGGGACTTTCTGCGAGCTGCTCGGCTGCCTTTTCGTCGGAGCTGTCGAGTGCTGCCAGACTGCGGTAGACCCACTCGTTGACCTGGGTGTTCTTGACGCCTGCGGTCTGCATAAGGGCGCCTACCTCGCGGATTGCTGCGAACAGATCGGCCTTGGGACCCGCGAGCTCGACCTCGATACCGTGGTAGGCGGCCACGCCGCGGTTCTCACTCACGTGGTCGATAAAGCCCTCGACGGTCTCAAGCTGCTGGGCGAGAGCTGCATCATCGTCAACGTCCAGCGCGACGAGTGCGTTCGATACCGTGAGGGCGGGATGTCCGCAGGGGACAAAACCCTCGATGACATCCATAGCTTCGGTAATGGTTGAGCCCAGGCCTGCGAGGGCATCGACGAGTTGCTGCTTGGTATCCATAACGGTCCTTTCGACGGGTCAATTTTGCTTGGCGAAAATATACGTGACGCGATCGGTAACAAAAGTGCGAAGTGCGGCGCACATTGGGGTCTTCACAGCTCGTGCATAGAACAGCTGTCCGCTTTCAGAACGTGGTAAGATAACACTCCACAAGCGGGGCTCGCCCCGTATGTTCCTTGAAAAGTCGACGGTTATCGGGTGTTTGCAGGCCCGATACCATCCAGACTTTCCCGACATTCGGGGGCGACTGGTTTCGACACGATAGCTCTGAGAGAGGAAGCAAGCCGAGGTCTCCTCGCCTCGTTAAACAGGGGTACCGTCAAATTGAATTGACAACAACTCTTCTTTTGAGCCTATGGCTCTCGCTGCTTAATTTATAGCGGCGCGTCAACCCGGTGATTTCCCCGACACCGGCGCGACGTCATCTTAGGGGAATGCTCCTGCGCACGTAATCGGTATGGCGTGGGCTAAGACCGAACCGGTTAGGACGTCACGAGCGTGTCGCTGCGCGCAAGGCGTCCGAGACTAAACCAGCGACTGAGCTTGGAGATGCCAATCAGGGGGCTTTCGTGGACCGGAGTTCGATTCTCCGCGCCTCCACCAACTGTTCAGTAGGCGAACACATACGTGTGTTCGTCGTTAGGCGGGCGTTCGTATTGCTCGTCAGATAGAAAGAAGCCGCTCCATACGGGGCGGCTTCTTTGCGTTCTAGGCCTGCGGCATGATCTCCTGCTCGCCGTCCTCGTCCATGTACGGCATGAGGAACACGCCGCCCTGCTCGGTGGTAAGCAGCAGGTACTCGCGGTTGTGCTCGTCGCACACGATTTCCTGGCCGATGCCCTCGGGCAGGTCGTATATGGGGCCGTCCGTGCGGGCTTGCCTCACGGTCACGTCTTGCGCTCCCATGGCCTGCGACGCGCAGCTGGCGGCGGCCAGGACGATGAACAGCAGGACGACCGCCGCGAGGATGGGGCCGCACCCGCCGTTGCGCTCCTCGTCTGCGGGGCTCGGGTACGGCATGGCCTATCCCACCTTCACCAGATAGTCGTCGGCCTCTGGCTTGCCCGTGGCCTTGCCCACGGCGATGTAGCGCGTTGCGCCGCTGTAGCCCGTGTATCGGCCCCACACGTAGCCGTCGGCGATCTTGTACCAGTTATCCAGCGTCACGGTCTCGCCGCTGGAATAGTGCGCCACCTCGGTGCCGCCCAGGCCGGGGGCGTCGCGCACGCGCAGGTAGTCCACAGTGCAGCGGTAGGTGCCGCCGAAATTCTCGGTCGTTTCCTGCTGCGCAGGCTGCGGCTGCGGGACGGCTGCGGGGGCGCTTCCAGCAGTGATGCCGAAGCATTCCAGGTAGATGCGCGCCAGCTCGTCCAGGTTGCCGTTGAGCTTCTCGCGGTCGCCGTCGTTGTCGATGAAGCCGTTCTCGCACAGGCGGTAGTTGATGCCGCGCGCGGCGGCTCGGTTCGGGTTCGCGAGGTCGGAACGGCGCGCCAGCTTCTCGGAGCGCCCGGGCATGAACGCCGCCAGCTTGTCGGCCAGCGCATTGTCGTACTCGTCAGGCTCAAAGCCCTCCTTGATGATGACGTGCGCGCCGTGGGCCGTGGCGATGCCGCTGGCGTCCATGTGCAGCTCCACCACTGGCGCGTCGGTACTCAGGCGGTTAAGCCCGCCGTCGGCGTACCAGTTGCGGGACGTATCGCCCAGCTCGACCTCGGAACCGCCCAGTTCCTTGATTCGCTGGCCCAGGGCGCGAACGCGCTCGGCCTCGGTGTAGCCGCCTGCGCAGCAGCCGGGGTCGCCAGCGCCGTGGCCGCAGATGATGAACAGTTTAGCCATTGCCTACTCCTTCCCGCCTACGGTCACGCCCAGCAGGGCGTCGAGCCACTTGGATGTGATGCCTACCGACTTGAACAGCGTGTAGGCCGCCTGCACGCCGCCTACCACGGCGAAGGCGCACGTGACCCATGCGCCCGGGTCTGCGGGCACGCCGCCCACGAAGCCGGTCACGACGCCCGCCAGGAGCGAGCAGCCCAGCGCCAGGATGCGCGCGGCCTTGCCGGTCATGGCCTCGGTCTTGATCAGCTGCACCGCGAACGGCACGGCGAAAGACAGCACGATGGCTGCGATTGCTTGCATTTCTGTCATTTCGGATTCCTTTCTATCGAGCCGATTCCTTGTAGAGCAGGTCAACGCGGTCGGCGATGTGGTCGACCTTCGCCGCCATGCCCTGGCTGCGCGCCTGGCTGTTCGCCAGGTCGGCGTGCAGCACCTCATTGGAGGTCACGACGGACTCCATGAGCGCCTTCATAGCCTCCATCAGCGCGTTGCTGCGCTCCATCTGCGCGGCGATGCGGCCCTCCATCTGGCTGCGCTCGCGGTCGCGCTGCGCCCGCTCGTTCACCTCGTCCTGCTTTCGCTCTTCGCGCTTGAGGTCGATGTTCGCCTTGCGCTCGTTCTGGGCCTTGAACTCTTCAAGGAACTGCTTGCCGAAGTACAGGACCACTAGGACGAGCAGTGCGCCGAAAAGCGACCCGGGGCCGTACGGCGCGAAGATTTCCAGCACGTCGGTCATTCGTTTTCTCACCTCCTCGAATCGCTGCCGCGATTGTCCGCGAGGTGTCGCCGGGCAAAAGAAAAGCGCCCCCGAAGGGGCGCTCGCTACTCCTGCGGCGCTTCCGGCTGGTCGGGCTCCATGGCTTCCAGCTCGTTGATGCGGTCGCGCCACGTCTGGCGCTGCGAGATGATCTCGGCCACCTCCTTGGCAGCTGCGGCGATGGCCGAGAGCAGGTCGGTGATGGACGATGCGGAGAAGATGCGCTCCACCGCCTTCATGACCTTGTAGTCGCTCTGCTCAAGCTGCTGCTTGTAGCCGTTGATCTCCCCGGCGATTTCCTGTTCCGTCATGGGTCGCTCCTTCCGTTGCTAGGGTAGGGGCATGTTCCCATCCGTGTCGCCTCCAGGTTTGGATTGCATTGAGCAACCCCCCCCGCGGGATTTCCGAACAGGCTGCGGTACAGCGCGTCCATGGCCCGCACGCTGCGGTGCGCGTCCAGCCGCTTCATGCCTCCGCGCCAGCTCTGGTAGCTCTGCTCCACCTGCTCGGGGGTCATGATGCCATCGGCGACCATGCGGGCCATCTTCTTGAGCTTGCGGCGCTCCCGCGTTATGGAGTCTCGGCACGGCTTCACGACTATGCGGCCCGTCTCCGTGTAGAAGATGCGCTTCTTCAGCCACGTGAAGCCGCGCGTCAGCTTCACCACGCTGGTCTTGCGCGGGTTCAGCGCGATGCCGAGCTTCGCGCACTCGTGCTCTATCAGCAGAAGGCACACTTGCAGGTACTCTTTGGACTCGTGGATCAGGTAGAAGTCGTCCATGTAGCGCCCGTAGGCCTCGGGGCGCAGCATCTCGGCCACGTAGTGGTCGATGCAGGTGGGGTGGGCCACGGCGCATATCTGGTTCGGCTCGCTGCCCAGCCCCAGGCCCACATCGCCCTGCGCGTCTATCAGGCGGTGCTCAAGGGCGACCACGCGCGGGTCGAGCAGCGCGTCGGCCACCTGCCGCTTGACCGGCTCGTGGGCAATGCGCGCGAAGTAGTCGGAGAAGTCGCCCAGGAGGATGTAGCCCTCGCGGCCGTGCCGTCTCCAGTGGTCGGCCAGGTGGCGCTTGAGCAGCTTCAGGGCGTAGTCGGTGCCGCGCCCCTTGATGTTCGCGGAGTTCGCGGCTATGAGCGTGGGGACGATGGCGGGCACGAGCGCGTTCTGGGACAGCGACTTCTGCACCACGCGCTCCGGGAAGTGCACCGCGCTGATGTGGCGCAGCTTCCCGCGCTCCCACAGGTCGAAGCGGATGAAGCCTCGGCATATGTCGCGGCCCTCCAGCAGGTCGCGTCGTGACTTGACGGCGTTTCGCAGGTAGTCCTTCATGTACCGCTGCGTCGACGACTTCCACATCACGCCGCGCGCGGCCTGCTTCGATGCCTCGCACAGGCTGTTGAGGTCGGCCACGGACTCAAGCGTGCACGCCTTCACGCGCTCGGCCTTGGCCCTCGCGCGCTTCTCCTCGCGGCGTTTTCGGCGCGCCGCCCGCCTTTGCTCGGAATTCACAGAAGGCACCCCGCACGGCTTCCAATGTGGCTCTGACAGCCGCTTGAGGTATGGCCATGAAACGCGGCGAAGCCACGGAGCGCCGCGCCATGCAAGCAGCGTCCGGCCACCCTCGCGGGGTGCGTATTTACGGGCGCATGCCCGACGGTCGCGCCTTCCTTCCTCTCCGCGCTCTGCTTTCGGCCGTAGGGCCTACTCGGTCTGGCAATAAGGGAATCCGGGGCGGGGGCGAACCCAGACGTTCGTCGCCGAGTTGTAGTTGGCATTTCCGTTGTTGTTGACGTAGCACACGTTGGACGAGGAGCCAGACGCAACGGAACGCAACCACCAATTGTACCGATAAACAAGGCGCGACCGCCGCCCATTATAGCGAACGCAGGCGCTCTAGCTCGGCCTCGGACTCGGCTATGCGCTCCTCGGTGGACTTCTTGCCCGTCACGCGCACGTTCTTGCGTGCGCCCTTCAGCAGCCTGATCTCCTCCTCGACCATGGCCGCCAGCTCCTCGAAGCGGTTGGCGTTCACCGGCAGGCCGATATCCATGAGGCACTGCATGTCCAGCATCAGCTGCTCGCAGTCCGCTATTGCCAGCGTCAGGTAGCGTTTCCTCTCCAGCGCGTTGAACGAGCTGTTGGGATAGAAGCAGTCGGCGCGGTTGACGTTGTACACGATGCTGCGCGCCGTCTCCACGGTCGGCACCGCGTTCAGCAGACGATAGGCCTTCGGAACCACGGAGGACGACGCCATCAGCTTGTTGACCTCCACGCGGATGGCGATGGCCTGCGTGAAGAACTTGTACTCTGAAACCTCGCGGTTTCGCTGGTAGACGCCGCTCATGGCACCTCCTGGGAAAACGTGGCAAAAAAACGGCCCGCTGCGCGGGCTTAGAGCGACCGCGCGAGGCGGTCGCCCTGAAAACAGAGTATAGAGCACTCGGCTGGCTAGCCGACGAGGAAGCCGGGGCGGGGGCGAACCCAGACGTACGTCGCCGAGTAGCAGGTGGCATTTCCGCCGATGTCGACGTAGCACACGCCGGACGAGGAGCCAGACGCAACGGAACGCAACCACCAACCGCACCGAGTTCCGTTCAAGCGGTGCGCGGTATCGCGGAACAGGTCGAACTGGCAGTCAAAGCCGACGCTGTAGCCCTTGGTGCCCCACACTGGGCAGCCGTACACCTCCATCTCGGACAGCGAGAACACCTTGCCGATATCCTGCCAGCTCCACGAGTTGGACTCGTTGAGCGCGCCGCTGGCGCTGTAACGCTCCTCAAGCAGGACGCGCTGGGTCAGCAGGTACTTGGTCAGGCTCTCGGGCAGGCACGCCTCGAAGGCCGTCTCCCATGCCTTGAGGTTGCTGTTGGGGTAGGGGCATTTCTGGTCGGCGGTGCCCTGGTTCGTGTTGGTCGTGTTCCACATCAGGAAGCTGTCGTTGGCAACGCCGGTCACGGTCTTGGCCACGGCGATGGGCGCGGAGGCCACGAAGGCGATGTGGTGGCCTTTGGAGCTGTCGCCGCAGCAGTAGTACGGGTCGAAGTGCGCCAGGAGGAAGCGCACGGACTGCTGGGCCGCCACGCCCGACGCGCTTACCAGCGGCACGTCGATGTAGTCTCCCACGCGCAGGCCCGCGAAGTTGCCGTTGGCGGCTCGCTTGTGCAGCGCGTCGTACACGCTGCCGCTGCCGATCTCTCCCGCCAGGATGGTGGCGATGTTCTGCCCGCCGTACTTGCCGATTTGGCCCTGGCGGTTGTACTCGGCGTTGTTGAGCGCCGTCTGCGCGTTGCTGCGCGCGGTATCGTCGATGACCTCGTAGCCGATGCCGCCCACCGACAGGGTTTTCGCTAGTGCCATTTCGTTGCCTTTCTACTTGAGGTTGAGGGTTGTGCCGGACGCCGTGCAGGTGCTCCCGAACGTGATGGTGCTGCCAGATGCACTGGCCTTGGAGGCGGGGCAGTACACGGTGCCGTCGTCGTAGATGAACGCGTCCGTGGCGTCGGCCAGCTTGCCGTACAGGTCGGCTATCTGCTGCTTCTGCTTGGCCATGTCCGAGCTGCCCGCGCTGCCCTGCGCCACGCTGTTGGCTATCTGCAGGGCGATGTTTGCCGCCGCGTCGGCGTTCGAGGCCGCGCCGTTTGCCGCAGCCGTGGCGGCTTGCGAGGCCGTCTTCAGCTGCGACGCCTCGGTCACGCGGTCGCTTTCCGCCGTGGCCCGCTTCTTCTCGGCCTCTGCGCGCTTGGTTTCGTCGGTCTGGCGTGCCTTCTCGTTCGTGGCGCGCTGGTTTTCCGCGCTCGCGCGGGAGGCCTCGGCCTTCTGCATCTGCGCGTTCAGCGTGCTCACGTCGGCTAGCTGCCCTTCGAGGTTCGCGATGATCGCCTCCACCGCATCGACGTACGGGCCGGATATCTCGCCCGACGCGCTCGCCGAGGGCAGCACGTTCACCAGGACGTTCTCGGTGGTGGCGTCCAGCCCTGCCGCGTTCCGCACGCGCACGTAGCACACCTTGAGCAGCCCGGCCACGCCGAAGACGGCGGGGTCGACCGTCACGGTGGCCACGTTGTCGCTGATGCCAGTGAACTGCTGCTCAACGTAGGTGTGGTCGGGCTTCGCAGCCATGAGGTGCACCTTGCAGCCCGTCAGGGCCGCCTTCTTGTCGCCGTCGTAGATGGCGGCCTTCAGGACCTCGGCGCTGTCGCCCTGGTGCACGGTGATGACGGGCGGCGCTATGTTGGTCTTCTTGAGGTTGAGCGTAAGCTCGTGCGTTGCCATGCCTCATTCCTTTCCTTCGGCCGCAAGTGTCCGCGATATGTCGCCGGGCTGCGCTCTGTGGACCCCGCATATCTCCTCGTCGGTGAGCGCCGAGAAGTCCACGGCGTTAGCCTCGCCGCCTTCCGCGTCCATGACGGCCACGGGGCTGGACACGAGCGTGAAGCCGCCCTTGCCGTCGAACTCGAACACGTCTTCCGATTCCACGATGGCCCGCGCCGTGGCCGGGTCGCTGATGCACTCGAACACCGGAAGCGCCTCGGGCGGCTTCGGCGCACCGTCGAGCGCCTGCGGCGCTTCGGGCTGCTGCACAAGGTGGTAGAACATTCCGTTTCCTCTCTCGCTGGTCTAGTTTCCCGTGATGCTGCTCATGCCGGTGATGATTCCGTTCACCACGTTGATGGTGCCCCACGTCCAGTTGTTGCCGTTGTTGGTGATGCACCCGATGAACTGCGTGGAGCCCGTGTACCCGTAGGTGCCGCCGCCGCTCGGACTGGTTCCTATGGCGAACTTCGGGGCGAGTATCCTGGCGGTGCCCGACGACCCAATGTCTGCGCGGCTGCTATCCAGGTACACGTAGTTGTTGGAGTTCTCCTGCAGCTTCACGTACGCCGAGCCGCCCGCGTTGCTGTTGCCGCTCCTCATGTACAGCTGCTCGTCGGGATGGCTCATGTAGCCCGCGTAGTAGGGGGTCGTTAGCCACGTCTGGCGGTAGTAGCGGTTGACTGCCAGGAAGCCGTAGCCGCAGGCGGACATGCCCACGCCGTCGGTCGAGCTCGCCGTGGGGCTGTCCTTCGCGTGGACGGCCTCGATGGTGCAGTACTCGGTCGAGCCGCTCACGAACGACGCTCCCGGGTGGTTGTTCGTCGTCGTGCCGGTGGTGATGTAGTTGGTTGACGACGTGCCGACCATGTTGCAGCGGAACATGGAGGTGCCGCCCACCAGCACGGTGCCCGCGATGATGGAGCCGTTCTTGTCGTATATCTGGAAGCCGTTGGTGGCGTTGATATAGACCCTGTTGCCGTTGCTGTCGGTCATGAAGATGGAGCCGTCGCGCAGGTAGAAGGCCCCGCTGTCGAGGTCCCAGTACGAGTTCCCGCCTTTGATGCGGCCCGTGGTCAGCTCGTCGGCGGTCACGCCGTCGCCGGTTATGGCCGTGCGCCACTTCCACGCGCCGCTGGAGTACTTGGAGTTGGCCACGCCGATGATTCCGCCGCCTATCTTGACGCACTTGGTGGCGCTCTCGGGCTTTTTGTCGTACACCAGGATGCCTTGGCCGGGCTCCTCGTACACCCAGCCACCCGTGGTGTTCACCTCGCTGTTGAGCATGTCAACGATCTTCTTGCGGATATCCGTCGGCAGCTGGTCGAGCTGTTTCTGCAGCCCATCCACCTCGCCCTCGGCGCTCGTCAGCCGTTCGTCCAACTTGCCCGTGACGCCTTCCAGGTGCTCCTTGTTGGCCTCGTCTATCTGCTTGAGCACGCTCTCGCTTTGCTCTATCGACGTGTCGGTGTACAGGCGCAGCACCTCGTCCAGGGACAGGTTGCCGTCGTCGGAGTACTTCTTCAGCGCCTCCTCCAGCGTGGTGTCCCCGTTGTCGGCGTACTCCTTGAGGGCCTTGTCCAGCTCGTCCCTTATCTGGTCGGTGTAGTCCTGGGCGGCGCCGCCGACCTCCTTGGCGTACGCCTTCTGGCGCTCCTCGGCGGCCGCCAGGCTCTCGCCCCATTTGCCGGTCGATGCCTTGTTCGAGGCGTTCACGGCCTCGGTCACGGTCGCCCGGATGGTCGAGGCGGTGGACTTGGCGGCCGACTTCTGCGCGGCCATCAGCTCGGCGACCGTCTGGTAGTTGCCGAACGTGTAGGTGACCTCGCCGGGGCGCAGCTGGTCCTCCACCACCTTGGTGATGCGAGTGCGCACGCGCAGCGGCGGGTCGTACACCTTGTCCACCACGGTCACCAGGTCGCCCTCGTCCGCGCCCTCGAAGCCCTCGCCGGCGCGCGCAAGCGCCACGGCGTCCACAGTGTAGGACACGGTGGGCACGCACGACTTCGCCAGCTGCGCCTCGGTGAGCTTCTTCAGCTCGGCGGCGTCCTCGCAGTCGGAGAACTCCACGTCGCCGAACACGTGCGCCTTGCCGCCCTTGCCGTCGGGCCGTCCCCAGCGCGCCAGCGCGTCGGCCGACCCCACCCAGTTCTGCCCGCCGTTCACGCCGCCGAAGGTCAGCTTGCGATCGTAGCCGCCCGTCAGGTTGCCGTCCTCGTCGGCGGTCTGCAGGGACTTGCCGTAGCCGTACAGGGCGGTACACACGTTGCCCTCGTCCACGCTGCGCTTGACGCTCACGAGGTCCTTGGCGTAGGTGAAACGCTTGCCGTTGTCCTCGCCGACCTGCTTGGCCATGCACACGCGGCGTGCGGTCACCTTGGTGCCGCTCACCTGGATTTCGAACGACAGCTCGCCGCCCCAAGTGTCTGCCACGTCGTGGATGGCCGCCCATGCGTTGGTGTGGTAGAAGTTCGTGCCGGCCTGCCCGAGGTCGGCCACGGTTCCGACCTGCCAGCGCGAGGAGGACAGCGCCGAGGCCAGCGCGGCGTAGGCGCTCACGTCGTAGGGGCGCTTGTCCTCCAGGTAGTCGCCCAGGAGCTCGATTTGCGCCGAGGTCGGGCAGTAGTACGTGTAGAGGATGCCCGCGCTTGCGCGCTCCTCCTCCACGCCGTCCACGATGTTCTCGTGCCAGCGGCCCTTGAGGTCGCGCCACACCAGGCGGTCGCCCTTGTCCAGGCGCGCCAGCGTTGTGATGCTCAGGGCGTTCTCGCCGTTGACCTCGCGCGTGTCCTCGCACTCGAACAGCGTCTTGATGGGTCCCTTGTACGCCTCCCAGCGGTCGCATGCCCACAGAACCATCAGCCCACGTACCTTTCCGTCCACTGTACCGTCGCGGTGCCGCTGGACAGCTTGAGGCTGTTGGCCCCCGGCTCCAGCGGGAAGAAGTCACTCTCGAAGGTCACGGGCGCGGGGCTGCCGTCCACCGTGGCCTGCGGGGCGGCCATGTCGATGACCACCGTGCTCGATGCCGTCACCGCCTTGTCGATCTGCACGAACTCGCCCGTGCCCATGTTCGTCAGCCGCAGCGCCGACGTGCTGCCGCCGGGCCTGACGGTCACGGTGGGGTAGGTGCGGAACGTCCCGCCCACCTGCACGCCCGAGGTGCCCGACACGGTTGCGCGCCCCTCGGCCCCGTAGGCCACGGGGTCGTATGCCGTGAACGTCAGCGTGGCCTCGCCGGTGTGCCACAACGTGTCGAGCGCGCCCGGCGAGGTCAGCACGGCCATGTAGCGCAGGCCCAGGTGCCTCTCGTCGTCCAGCCACAGCTCAGCCTCCTTGAGGCACAGAAGGCGCGAGGCCATGAGACGGCGCAGAGCCGCCATGTCGTCGGTGGGACGCGCCCTCCAAGCCGCCGCCACGTCTATCGTCAGGGGCTTCAGCTCTGCGCGCATGAAGCGCGAGCCGGGCTGCCCGGGCACGTCGCGCGTGGCGATTTCGTACTCGGGCAGCAGCGAGCGGGTCACGAGCCGGGTGTCGAACCACGGCGCGAAGTCGAAGCCGTTGTATATCATGCGAAGCACTCCTGCCGTTTGATTTCCTTGGCTATCTGGCGGGAGATTTTCTCTATGTCGGCCTCCTCCCGCACGGTCGCGTACATGTTGATTGTCACGTTCGTGTCGCCGTGGCCCGCGCCGCCCTTGCCGTCGAGCAGCTTGGCGATGCCCTCGGCCAGCGGGCGCGCGCCGCGCTCGTTGAACGGCACCACGCCCTCGGGGCCCGCCTCGCCTACGCCGATGACGCTGGGGCCGTTGAACACGCCGCCCTTCGCGTACCAGTCGATTCCAAAGTGCGGCACGCTCGGCGGGTCGATGCTGAACCCGCCGGAGATGGACAGGTGCGGCAGCTTCAGGTGGGGAAGCGACCACGAGAAGTTGAAGAACCCCTTGATGGAGTCGATTACGTTTCGCACGGTGTCGCGGGCGCTGTTTATCGGCGTCTCGATGGCGCTCTTGATGGAGTTCCATATGCCGGCCACGGTGTCGCGGGCGGCGTTGAACACGCTGGAGATGGTGTCGCGGATGCCGTTGACGATGCCGGATATGGTCGAGCTGATGCCGTTCCACACATTCGACGCCGTGGTGCTCACGGCACCCCAAACGGAGTCCCACACGGCCTGTATCGCCGACAGCACCGCCGATATGGTGGAGCTGATGGCGTCGATGGCCGCGCCTATCGCCGAGGTGATGGCATCCCACACGCTGGAAGCGGTTGAGCTGACGGCACCCCACACCGTGTCCCACACGCCCTGAATCACCTCAAGGGCCGCGCTTATCACGTCGCTCACGTATTGGATGTACGTGCCGACCGCGCCACATATGAGGTCCCACGCCGCCGTGAGCACGCCGCCGAAGTTCTCCCAGACGAAGTTCCAGGGTATGAGCAGCGTCTCGATGGCTAGGTTGAGTATTTCCGCGAGCAGCATCACGGCCACCTGCACAACGTTGCAGATGCCGTCCCACACGCCCGCGAGCGTCGCGCCCAGCCCGGAGAAGAACGCGCCTATCGACTCGGCGACCCCGCCGGCAACGCCGACGGCCACCTGGAACGCGGCGCACACGGCATCCCACACGGCGGTCACGGCGTCGCGGAACTCCTCGCAGTTGTTCCACAGCAGCACCACTGCGGCGATGATGGCCGCTATTGCCGCTATCACGGGGTGCGCGGCTATAAGCCCCAGCGCGGCGGTGCCCGCCTTGCCCACGGCGGAGAAGGCAGCCCCGATTTGCGGCACCACGCTGATGATGGTGCCGACGGTGGACAGCACCGGCCCGATGGCCGCCACTATGGCCGCTATGGCCAGCACGGCGGTCTGGCCGCCCTCGCCGATGCCGGCGAACCACTCGGAGAACGACTTGACGACGCCCGCCACGTTGGTGGCGATGTTGAGCAGCGGCTCGCCAAGCGGCTCGATGGAGCCCTGCAGCTCGCGCATGGCCTCCTGCGATTTCACGGCGAAGCTGTCGGAGGCGGCCTCCTGGGCCTGCTGCGCAGCGCCGGCGACGTCGCCGAAGCTGTCCTGCACGCCCGCCAGGGACTCGATCATTCCCATGGCATTGTCCTCGCCCAGCGAGGACCACAGGGTGGAGGCCA
This sequence comes from Collinsella sp. AF20-14LB, assembly GCF_003459505.1. Classification (GTDB taxonomy): domain Bacteria; phylum Actinomycetota; class Coriobacteriia; order Coriobacteriales; family Coriobacteriaceae; genus Collinsella. Next base: position 35,650 of record NZ_QRWD01000013.1, on the reverse strand, counting down.
GCGCGGCCTTGTCGTACTCGTTTGGCATCTGCGTGAGGTCGCCCAGCACCGCCTGCAGCATGTCCTCGGCAGTGGCGCTGCCGTTCTTGAAGTTCTCGAAGACCTCCTGCGTGCCCTCGCTGAACGAGCCGATGGACTCCTCCATGCGTCCGTCGCTGAGCGCGGTCAGGAACTCGTTGAGATAGTCGCCCACCTTGTCGAGGTTGTACGCGCCGTTGGACGTTCCGGCCTCAAGCAGGCTGAAGTACTCGCTTGCGCTCATGCCGGCCTCGCCCCAGCGCACCGAGTACTCGCTGAGGTTGTCGCCAAGCTCGTCGGTGTAGTTCAGGCCGCGCTGCATGCCGGCGGTCAGCAGGTCGCTCGCCTCGGTTGCTGAGAGCCCGAAGCCCTCCATGAGGGCGTTGGTGCCGCGTATGGACTCGTTCACGTCTGCGCCGAAGGTGTCCGACAGCATGAGTGCGTTGGTGGTGACGGTCTGCAGGTCCTCGTCGGACACGTCGCGAAGGGTGGACTTGCACTGGATCAGCGCATCGTTGACCTCGTCCAGGGACTGGCCCCAGCCACCCTCGTATATGCGCTTGCCTATGCCGCTGAAACGCTCGGCCTCCTCGCCGGACACGCCGAACGCGGCGGCTATGCGGGCGTTGGCCTGCTCGTAGTCGCTGGCCACGCCGAATACGGCCTTGCCGGCGGCCACCACGGGCGCGGTCAGCGTCACCGTGGCGGCCGTGCCGGCCTTCTTGAACGAGGACGACAGCTTCGCGGCCTTCTCGTCGCCCTCGGTTATGTTCTTCCAGGAGATGCCCTGGAGGTCGCGCTCCAGGGCCTTGATGTTCTTGGATACGTCAACGGTGTCGAGCACCGCTTTGATGATGACGTTGCCGTCCATGCTCACCTCGTCGCTCTCTTGAGCGCGGCGAACGCATCGCGCATCGCCGCGTCGCTTCCTTCCTCAGAGCCGTGTGAGCTGCGGCCTTTGCCGAGTTCGAACGCCTTGTGGGCGGCGTTCCAGGCCTCGACCTCCTGCCTGTTGTATTTGGTTGGCTTCGGCTTGGTAGCCGGGTTGCGGTAGTGGATGGCCGCGCCGAGCGGCGTGTCCTGCGGGCAGCCGCCCACGAGCGCCACGAACTCGGCGAAGCTGATGCGCTCGCGCACCTCGTCCCACTCGATGCCGTATGCCTGGCGGAAGCTGGTGCGGATGCGCGCCGCGTCCTCCTCAAGGTCCCACAGCGGTGCCTCGTGGGGGCGGTCCCCGGTCAGGTCGAGCCCGCACACGTCCCACACCGCCGCGTCACGCAGGCGCACGAACTCGGCCAGGTCGTAGTCGCACGCGCACCAGGCGTCCAGCCAGTCGACGAAGAAAAGCGCCAGGAACTCGTCCCGGCGCTGGTCGTCGGACTTGCCCTCGTCGGTCAGCACCTCGATGACGCGGATGACCGTGAGCGCGTCGTCGCGCACCAGCACCTCCTCGCCGTTCCACGGGTAGCGCGTGGCGCTCGTGCCATCGGGCAGCCGCACCCGCTCGGCCGTGAGCGCGGCCGGCAGCATTACTTGCCGCCCTTCTTCTTGCGCTTGGCCTTGGCGCGACGCTGGGCGCGGTTGAGCGCCTGGACCTGATCGGCGCGCTCGCTGTATGCAAGGCCGCACGCCATCAGCTGCTCGCTGGTCGCGTGGCGCGCCAACATGTTGAGGAACGTGGCGAAGACCTCGCCCAGGATGCGGATGTTCTCCTCGGGCGCGATGGGGCCATCGTCGCCGCCCATCCACGCGAGCAGCTGCTCCCAGCCCTCGGTGCCGATGAACGCCGAGATGGTGCGCTTCATGAGGCGGGCCTGCGCGGCGTTGGCCTCGGCCGCCTTCTCGGGGGTGTCGGCCTCGCGGGCCATCTGCTCGTTGGCCTGCGCGCGGTCGATGGCGTTGCCGACCTTGGCCAGGTACTCCTCGATGTGCTTGTCGTCGAACCACACGCGGAAGCGCGGCGTGTCGGGGTTCTCCTCGGGGTCCTCGAAGAACACGTCCTCGTACGCGCGGATGTTTTTCAGAAGTTCCATTTGTTGCCCCTTTCGTGAGCGGTGAGCGTCGGGCATAGAAAAGGGGCGCGGGCCGCTCACTAGCCCGCGCCCCCATGCCCAGGAGGTTATGTCTGGTGTCGCCTGCGGCTACTTTGCCGCCACGGTGACCTTCACCTGCGTGCAGATGCTCGGCTTGGACGCGCAGCGCACGGTGATGACCGCCTCGCCTGCGGCCACGCCCGTCACGTTGCCGTCGCTGTCGACGGTGGCCACGTCGGTGTTGCCCGATGCGAAGAAGCACTTGGCGTTCGCCTCGGCGGGCGTGACGGTCGGCGCGAGCTTCATGGACTTGCCCACGGCCGGGCCGGTCGGCGCGGTGCAGGTGACGCCCGTGGGCTGCTTGAGCTTGTTGGCGGGGATGTAGCGCATAGCGCCAGCGCCCGAGATTGTGCAGGAGAACGCGCCGGGGTCGGACGCCGCGCCCTGCTGCGAGCCGACGGTCAGGCCCAGGTAGGTGCAGTCGCCCTCCACCACGTCGCCGTTGGGGTCGGTGTGGCGGAAGTGGCCCTCGCGGCCCTCGCCGGTCTCAAGCGCCAGGCTGGACACGTAGTCCTGCGCGGGGTCGCCGTAGCAGCGGTCGCCCGTCACCTCGTACTGCGGCTGCACGCTCTTCACCTTGTCGGTCGGAGTGCCGTAGCCGTCGTAGTAGTCCTTGGTCTCGGTCGTCTCGTTGGTGGTCGGCTTCACCTCGGTGATGCCGCGCGAGAAGATGGCCCACGTGGGGCTGGCCGCGTCTGGCGTGGTGTCGATCTCCAGCGCGCTCATGTAGTTGGGCGCGAAGCCCAGGTCTTGGTTCTTTGCCATCGTTATCCCTTCTCTATGGTTATGGTCGCTTTGATTCGGAACTCCCACAGGTACGGCCCGCCCTCGGGCGGCGTTATCTCCTGCGGCTCGGTGTACAGCGACGCGCTCGTGAAGCCATAGGAGCCTGTGGGCGAGGATAGGTCGGCCCCGTCCAGCGCGTCGGCCAGGTCGTAGGCGTCGCCCATGGCCTTGGACTCGGAGGTGTCCTTCACGATGACCTGCAGCACGTATCCCACGCGGCGGGTGCCGTCCATGTGGCGCACCACGTCGGTGGTGGGCATGGGCCGCAGCACCACCGCGTCGTCGTGGCCGCGCGAGGCGGCCAGGCGGGTGAGGAGCACCGGGCCGTAGCCCAGGGCCTCTATGGCGGCCTTCGCCGCCTCCATCACGTCCGGCGCCATATCACGCCTCCTCGGTCAGGAGGTCGACGGCCAGGCGCTTCCAGTCCTCGCCGTGCGCGTCCTTCGCGGCCTTCGGCCAGTCGGCCTTGGCCCTCGGGTTCTTGCCGTGCTTGATTCTCGAATCGGGCAGGTCTCGAACGTATGCGGCGTAGTCGGGGTCCCATATCACGAGGCCCTGCCTGAAGTCGGAGGCCGCCTTCATGGAGTTGTGCAAGTCTTGGGAGTCCTCGGGCGTGTACACGTTCATGTCCTCGGCCACGCTCATGGCGAACTTCACCTGCTTGGCCTCCAGCTCCTTCGCGCTGAAACGCTTCATGAGCGCGGTCAGGTCGACCGTAACTGCTGCCGGCATCTACCTCACCTCCAGTTCCCAGTGGTGGGGGCGTGTGCCGAACGCGCGGCGGGGCGTGCACCTCGCCACGTTCATCCACTCGCCCCCGTCGATGCTCACGCGGCTGCCCACTGGCACGTCGAACATGCCGGGGCTGTCCGCGCCGTCCGCTATCACGAGGCCCTGCGCGCCGTCGCCCAGGGCGTACTCGCGCACGAGCCACGCCGAGACGGGCTCGAAGCGCACGCGGCGCACCTCGACGGGCTGCTCGAACTCGCCGCCGTAGCCGCCCTCCCTGGGCACCTTGACGGACATGGTGGAGGGCCGCGCCGAGCGCGGCACCCGCATCATCTGGTACCCCCGATGCCCGCGTAGAGCAGCGGCGTTCCAAGCAGCTCGCGGCGGACGGCGGCCTCCATGTCGCTGCGGTAGGTGCTGGCCCCTTCGGTACCGGGGTTCCACGAGAACGAGCCGACGGTGAAGCCGCCGCCCTCCATGATGCCGCCCGAGCATCCGTACGCGGCGTCGACCTCGCAGGCCGCCATGACCGCGCGCGCCCACTCCTCGGAGCCGTCCGGCTCGTTGGGGAAGATCAGGTCGCGCACGGCTGCCGTGGCGTGGGGGAGCGCCGCCTTGAACTCCTCGGCGGACAGCTCCCCGCGCCCGGCTGCCAGGTAGTCCTCGTGGGTCGGGGCTCTAGTTTCCATCGTCCTCGGCCGCCTCGGGCTTTTCCGCCTTGCCCTTGGCGGGCTGCTCGTCTGCGGCCTTCGCCTCGGGCTTTTCCGCCTTGCCCTTGGCGGGCTTGGCCTTCTTCGGGGCCTCCTTCTCGAAGGCCAGTCCAACGGTGCGCATGTCGCGCCTCCTTCCTACGCGGCCTTCATGCCTGCGGTGATGTAGTGCGCCAGGTTCTCGCGCACGCCGCACACGCCGTACTTGCGGTACTTGAACAGGTGGCCGAAGCCATGCTGGTTGTCTTCGGCGTCGATGACCTTGCCGTGCGCGAAGTTCCAGCGCAGCACCACGGCGTCCTTGTGGACGATGAGGAAGTTCATGTCCACCGCGCCGGTGCCCTTCTTGTAGTGGCCGATCTCCTCGTCCTTGGTGGTGCCGTCCAAGAGGTCGATGGCGCTGTAGAAGCGGGACTGCGGCACCTTCACGATGGAGGAGAAGCCGTCCAGCGCCTCGCGGGACTTGGTGGTGTCCAGGTCCTTCACCATACCCAGCAGGGTGGGGGTGATGAACAGCACGCGGCCCTCTTCCGGCACCTCTTTCTCGTCCATGTCGCACATGGCGGCGTTCAAGCCCTTGAGCATGTCCGCGCCGTCGGCGTAGGTCTTCTGCTCCTTGGTGATGCCGGTGCCTGCGCACAGCGTGGAGAACACGAACGCGTCTCCCTCGGGCACCACCTTGGTGCGGTTGAAGTGCGCGGCGGCGTTGCCGAACGCCAGGTTGAAGGACTGGGCGTCCACTTTCTGGTCGATTTCAAGGATGGTGCCTCGGTCGTAGTTCGCGCTGATGGGCTTCCAGGTCAGTGACGCGCCGCTGTTCTGGGGCAGTCGCCCGTTGGCCTGCACGTCTCCCAGGCCGCCCATGGAGTAGACGGGGTAGTAGAACTCGCCCAGCTGCTCCATCTGCGCGATGTTGCCCTGCGGTGCCGCGCTCTCAAGCACGGCGGTCAGGGACTCCTTGCGGTATGCCTCCATGAGCACGTTCTCGTAGCCCTTGGGCAGTTCGATGCTGTTTGGCATGATTTACTCCTTCGTGGAATTGTCGGTGAGTCCGAAAGCTGCGCGGAAGTCGGCCAGGCCGTCGGTGCCTGCGCCGCCCTTGGGGTCGCCGCCCGCGCTCTCGCGGGGCTGGTCGGTGAACATGTAGGCGTTGTCCTTCTTCAGGGCCTCGAAGTCGATGCCCGTTAGGTTGCCCTGCTCGTCCAGCTTCGCGTCGGCGATGTTCGGGATGATCGCGCGCGCCGCCTTGGCGTTGCGCACCCCCATCTGCGCCAGCTTGGTGTCGATGGCGAAGTCGCGGCGCATGTCGGCCTCGCGCTTCTCGGCGTCGGCCTTGTACGCCTCGTTGTCGGCCTTGGCCTTGTCGAGCGCGGCCTGCAGCTCCTCGGCGTTGCCCGCCTTGGAGGTGAACTCCTCGATCTGCTTGTCGCGCTGCTCCAGCTCGGCCTTGAGGGCCTTCACCTGCTCCTGGTACTCGTCGGTCTCGCGCTTGTACTTCGCGTAGGACACGACCTCCTTCTGGGGCTCGGTCTGCTGGCCTTCGCCGCCCTCGTTTCCCTGGGGCTTGTTGTCTTCAGCCATCGCTTGCTCCTTCCGTGTTTGGTTGTCGCGCTTCCCTGCGCGCTTGGATGGCCCACCGTTGTCGCCGTGGTCGCGTGCGGGGCCGTTGTCGCCGCCCCATCGCGTGACCGCATCTTCCCCGAGGTGTCGCCAGGCAAAAGAAAAGGCCGCCCGTTCGTGGGCGGCCTTGATGCCGTGTCGCTGTTCGGTTGTCGGTGATGCCTAGTGCATCAGGCCCTCGTCGCGCAGAACCTTGCGGCACTTGGCGAAAAGTTCCTCGCGTTCTTTTTCGCTCAGCTTCTCGTCCTCGCTCAACTCGGGCACGTGGTCGTCGATGACTAGAGCCCAGTCCTCGGGGGTCACTTCTTTTTTGTCAGCCTGAACCATTTCGCCTCCTCGTTCTGCTTGTAGAGCATTTCCGTCGTGTAGTGGTCGATGGCAGCGCCGCCCGCGTTCGGGTAAAGCGCCTTCATCTGCTGGCGTATTCTCTCGTACGCCTTCACCACGCCGGGGTCGTTCACCTTGATTTCGTAGATTGTACCATCGTGGCACGCCACCACCGAGCTGCGCACCCAGTCGTTTTCCGCCACCGTGCGTATGTCGGTCCACGACGGCGGCGAGCTCATGGGGTGGTTGTGTATCAGCACCACGCCGCCCTCGGTGCGCCTGCACGCCTCCACCTGCTTTGCGGTCAGGCCGCACGCCTGGCTCTTCAGGCCGTGCCCGAAGGTATCGGTGACGCGCTCGCCCTTCTTCCATGAAACCACGGACATGCGTTCGTAGCCCGTGCCGTCGCGGTCGCGCAGGATGCGGCGGCTCTCGGCGTACACGGCCTCGCTTGCGCGCTTCGGGATGGGAAGGGACGCCACCTTGTCGTGGTAGGCCCTGCCGTTCACGGCCCGGCGGCTCACGTCTGCGGCGGTGCCCGCGCCCTTGCCCGGCATGAACTTCTCGCGCACCCAGGTCTTGTCCGTGGCAAGCGGGTAGATGCGCGCCTTCGATTCCATGGCGGCCTCGCGCGTGCGCTCGCGGGACAGGTAGGGGTGGGCGGCTATGTGCTCGCGCTGGCGCTTCTGCAGCTTGCCCAGGCGCAGGCGCTCCTTGGTATTATCGAGCCCGGCGGCCTCCAGGGCCGTTGCCTCGCGCTTGGCGGCGCGTATGCCGCGCTCAAGCTCGCGCTGCTTCTGCTCTGCCTGGTATCGCTCCTCGCGCTTCTCGTCGCCGCCGTCGGGGTCGCGCTCGTAGCGCAGCGGCTGGCCCTCGACGTATATGCCGAAGTCGTGCTTGCAATTCGCGCCGCACAGCCCGTCCACCGAGCCGTAGCCCGTCTCGCGGTAGAACGGCGGGTACTTCTTGGACTTGCCCGACAGGCTGAACACGCGGCCCTGCCACTTGGCGTGGCTCTCTCGCGCGCCGCCGTGCGAGGAGGTCTGCACGAGGTCGTGCCCGGTCTCCTCAAGCAGCTCCAGCGTGTTGCGGCTGCCGGCCTGCACCGCCTGCGTGCGCACGTGGCGGCGCATGGCCACGTCGGCCTGCGCCCACGCGCCGCTCTTGTAGTCCACGACGGACACACCGCGCCAGGCCAGCTTCAGCACGGCCTCGCGGGTGGCCTGCTCGTAGCCCGCCATGCCCGAGTTCACCCGAGCCACGGCCTGCGCCACGACTTCGAGGTAGGCGCGCTGCACGTTGGCGGGCATCTTGAGGTTGTCGCGGCTCACGACGTCCTGCACGCCTGCGGCGGTCGCGCGGGCGGAGTTGTGCAGCCTCCACTGCATGGCCTTGGACAGCGCGCCCATGGCCGTGCCGAGCGTGCCAAGGTCCGTCTCGGCGCTCTTGGCCACCGCCTCGGCCGCAGCCTTGGCGGCCTCGCGCGCGGCTCTGCGGCCCTCCTCGTTCATGGCCTTCTGCACGTCCTTGGCGGCAAGCGCCGCCTTGCGGGCGGCCTGCGAGTAGGCGCTGTCGCCCTCGAAGTCGATGGAGCCTATGAGCGCGGCGTAGATGCACACCAGGCGCAGGGTGTATTCGTCCATGGCCCCCTGCGCTGCGTCGGTGAAGTGCTCTATGTAGTCCGGCCCCAGCATCAGGCGAGCCCGTCGCCCAGCATGTCGAACGCGCCGCCCTGCTGCTCGGGCACGTTGGCCTTGGCCTCGTTGCTGGTCTCGCCGTAGAAGCGGCGGCGGTACTCCCACGGGGCCATGATGCCCGCGCCGACCTCGCTCATGGCCATCTCGCGCGCGCTCTGCGTGTCGCTGATGATGGAGTCGTCGAAGTCCACGGTGACGTCGCCGTAGGGCACGGCCTCACCCTTGATGCTGCGGCACGCGTCGGCCATGCCGTTCACGAGGCGCACGATGGACTTGCGCAGGGCGTTCTCGTGCCGGTGGATGGATCGCATCAGCTGCGAGTTGTCGGCCGCCACCTCCTTGGCGGTCTTCAGGCCCGTGTGCGACTCCCAGGAGAAGTAGCCGTTGCCGAAGCCGCACGCCACCGACAGCAGGCGCAGGCCCGTGTTGATGGCGCTGGCGTTCTCGTCGGCCTTGAGGTCGCTCTGAACGGTCTGAATCTTGGCCGACCCCTCGTCGCCGGGGTTCATGCTGAAGATGGTGTCGTCGGCCTCGCCGAAGGCGTAGTAGGTCTTCGTGAGGCTGCCGTCCGGCCCCTTGTCGGTCTTGGACTCTATGAGGGTCTTGTCCACGAACGTGCGCGGGCGGCCCACGCGAATGTGGTCGAGCAGGGAGGTGGCGGCCTCGTCGACCACCTTCATGGCCCCCACGGCGTTGCAGTACACGCTCGCGCCCATCGCGCAGTAGTCGTAGAAGCGGTTCGACACGGCGGGGCGCACCAGCGCGAAAAGCGGGCGGGTGCAGCGCGTGTCCATGTCGGCGCTGATGCCATCGACCGCCACCTGCTTGTGCGTGCGGGTATCGAACAGCTGCGTGAGGATGTGGTAGGTGCCGCCCTTGAGCACGTGGGCCTGGCACTGGTCGTAGTCGCGCCCCGCGACCTCCACGCGGCCCACGAACGCGCACTGCGTGCAGTCGTCGGCGCTCCACGTGAGCGGGATTATCTGGCTTGCGTCGTATCTCACGATGCGCAGTTCGGCGTCCGGCGTGTAGGCGCTGTCGGTCACGCCTCGCGGCTCGATGACCCACGCGCCGGTGCCCATGGCGAACGCGCGGGCTATGAAGTCGGCGTTGTCCATGGCGAACGATGTGGGCGCGTCGCCGTCCTCTGTCGGCTGCGGCGCGGCCTGGCCGTCCTCGTGCCCCTCGTCGCCGACGCCGCCCGTCGCCGTGGGGTTGGCGAAGTAGCGCGCCATCCAGGCGCGGCGCTCGTCGCTCGTGCTGGAGATGATCGTGCTCTCGTTCATGAGCAGACTGGCCCACTCGTCGGCCACGAGCGCCGCCGGGTGCAGGCTGGCGCGCTCGCGCTTGTACACGCGGAAGCCGCGCCGCTCGCTGTAGTGGTACCAGCCGTTGTTCGCCGCGAACCAGCCGAACCAGACGCCCACCATGCCCTGCATGCGGGTGTCCGGCTGGCATCCCATGCGGCGCAGCCACGCCTCGGCGTAGCCCGTGCTCCCTCGTTTCTCCATCAGAGATTGCTCCTTATCCACAGTCCTGCGGCGTAGCCCGCCGCGTCTATCGCGTCGTCGTTCACCTTCGGCAGTGTCTCGGTTATGTCGCCCTGCCCGTTCGACACGTACTCGAACTCGGGGAACTCCTTGGCGGCGAGCGGGCAGCGGTCGGGGTCGATGACTATGCGCGTAAGGTTCTGCATCCACCTGATGCGGCTCTTGGGCGCGTTCAGGCCCTGCTTGAGCGACTTTTGCGCGCTGATGCCCTGCTCCTGGTAGTAGAGGATCATGCCGCGCGCCGCGCTGTCGCACCACACGTCGGCGGCGGGGTCCTCGGCCGCCTGCAGCTTGGCCGCCACCAGCTCGGCGGTCTTGACGTCGATGGCCTCGGTTCCCTGGCGGCTCTCCTCGTCCAGCAGGTACAGCACGCGCTCGTTCTCGTCGTAGCCCGCCTCCATGAACACCCAGGGGTGCACGCTGCCCGCGTCCACGCCGAACGAGCGCAGGGCGATGGACGCGCGCTCCTCCGCAGTGATGGGGCGTATGTCCAGCAGCTCGTCGGGGAACACCTCGGAGCCCGTGCCGATGACCTCGCCGAGCCATTGCCAGCGGTAGGAGTCGGGCGTCTTGCGGCGGCTGCGCTCCGCCTCCGCCAGCGCGGTGGCGCTTATCCATTCGGGGTGCTCGTCTATGACGTCCAGGTACGTGGTGTGGCATATGAAGCGCCCGTCCTCGCCCGGGTGGGCCTCCAGGTCGCGCGCCTCCTTGTTCACCCAGTTGCGCGCCGAGCGCGGGGGGTTGTAGCTGTAGAAGACCCAGAACACGTCGCCGCCGCGCAGGAACGTGGCCAGCACGCTGCGCACCTCGTCCATGCCGTCGAACTCGTCTACCTCCTCGAACCACACCACGGCGCAGTAGCCGGTGCGGAACTTCGCGGACTTCAGCTTCTTCGGCTTGTCGCATCCCACAAAGCGTATGACCTGCCCGGTGGGGCGGTACGTCACCTCCATGGGGGACAGGCCGAAGTCGAACAGGTGCGCCACGCCCAGCACGTCGCACGCCCAGCCTATCTGCTCGTACACGGACGTGCGCAGCGTGTTGCCGACCTTGCGCAGCACGACGGCGTTGGCCTCCGAGTTGAGCATGATCAGCAGCACGATGGCGATGGATATGAACGAGGACTTGGTGGAGTTGCGCCCGCCCTTGAACCAGTAGTGCGTGAACTCGTGCGTCTTGATGGAGCGCCACACGCCGGCGAACACGGCGGCCACGACGTCCGAGAGCCTAACCGAGGTCGTCAACGATGGTCACCCCCGCCTCGGCCATGGCGGCCTTCGCGCCGTCCACGCCGAACATGTCGTTGAGCAGCTTCACGCTCTCGGTTATCGCGAGGCGCGCGTCGCCGTTGATGCTGCCCTCGGCCGCATGGCGGCGGAAGATGGGCAGCGCGCCGTCCAGCACCTCGAACAGCGGGGCGGCGGCGTCCTGCAGCTCCCATCGGCAGTCCTTGGCGGCCGCGTCGCGTATTTCCTGGATTCTGTGCGCGATTCGTGGGTCGCGCATCAGCTTGGACGCGGCGCAGCTTATCGAGTTGTAGTTCATGCGCTTGCAGTCGTAGGCCGCGCGGTACGCGTCCTGCTGCTTGGCGCGGGGCTTGGCCATCTCGCGGGCGAACGCCTCCTGCTTCGCCGTGAGCGGCTTGTCCTTCTTGGGCACCTGCGGCCTCCTTCCTGGTAAGTTTCGCGCTAGCCCAGCGACGCGATCACATCGCGCTCGCGCGGCGAAAGCGCGAAACGCTCTGCGGCTGCACGCTCTGCGGCTGCACGCTCTGCGGCTGCACGCTCTGC
>NZ_QRWD01000013.1:0-24209 GCF_003459505.1 Collinsella sp. AF20-14LB | reverse complement strand
CACGCTCTGCGGCTGCACGCTCTGCGGCTGCACGCTCTGCGGCTGCACGCTCTGATATGAGGTAGCCGCTGCCGTATATCGCCTTGCCCTGCCCGCGCTGCGCGTCGAGCGCCCTCGTGAAGCTGCACTCCTGCGGGGACACGCGGAAGTCGATGCCGTACTTGGAGTAGCGCGCCAGCATGGGCGCGGTCAGCACCTCGTCGGGGTACTCGTACTTGGGCAGCGCCTTGGCCTTCTCGCGGCGCAGGCGCTCTATGGCCGCATCGAGTTCCGCCCGCAGCTCGGGCGCGCTCCTCGCCTGGGACGCGTCCAGGTTGGTCACGAACGACGTGTTGACGCTCGCGCCGTTGGCATAGGTCACGCCCGCGCCCACCACGACCTTGCAGCAGCTCCTGATGCCCATGCACGTCAGCGTGGGGGCGAACAGGAAGAAGCCGACGCCGCGCTCCTGGTAGTGCTTGACGATCTTGCTCAGTATCGAGAACGGCGGGTTGTCCACCACCGTGCACCCCTCCGGGTACTCCTCGCGCTCGTAGTCGCCGCCCGGGTAGAACGGGCGCGCCACCTTCGCGAGGTCGAACCCGTACTCGCGATGCGCCCACCCCAGCACGCACTCGTACACCTCCGGCGGGGTGTAGCAGTCGTCGGTCGTCTTCTTCGGCTCGAACTTCGCCGTGAACTCCTCGTATGTCTCGCCTCGCGCCATGTGTCTCCTAACTCTCGGCTCATATGGTCGCAGGCGTGTCGCCGGGCGCAGAAAAGGCCGCCCCGCAGGACGGCCCGTAGTCGTTTCGGTATTCGGTTGTCTCTAGCACGCCGCCACGGCCATGGCCATGAGGCCGGTCACCAGCGCGCGCATGGCGACGAACGCCGCGACGTCGATGGCGAGGGCTGCCGCTATGAGGAGCAGGCACCCCCAGTTGCATCCCGGGCGGTTCATTCGTCCTCCCACCTTATGGTCCCGTCGTCGTATTCCGCCTTGAGCCAGTCCAGGTACTCGCCCCACGAGCGGAAGTCGCGCACCGTGCGCGATTCGAACGCGCACTTGGTGTAGGGGTTGCACTCGCTCACCGCGATATAGAACCGCTGCCCGTCGCGCATCATGCGCACCTCCATGCGCATCGCGGCCTCGGGGGTGCCGAAGTAACGCTCCCAGTTCGTCATTCCGCGCCCTCCTTCGAGCCCGGTCCGACCTTGCGGTAGGTAAAGTCCTCGAACAGGTGGCCGCACCACCGGCATCGGTCGCCGCCCTTCGGCAGGTGGTGCCATGTCTCGCGCACCCCGCACTTCGGGCACCGCACCTCGATGCTGGGGCGGCGCTTCGGCTTGTCCTTTTGCGCCATGGCTACCTCACCGCCATCTGCAGCGCGGGCTTCATCGCCTCGCACAGGCTCTTCGCGACGCTCTCCGCGTCTACTTCCACCTTCACGCGGATCTCGCCGACGTCGAAGCAGGGCATGGCGGCGTCCTGCGCGGCCCCTGCTGCGGCTGGCGCGGAGGGGTCGAGCCAGTCCGCCAGGTCCATGGTCCTGATGCCGCACGCGCGGGCAACCTCGTCTTCGAGCGCCGCCCCCTTGCTCTCGCGCCAGCCTGGCAGGCGTGCAACTCCGTCGTACAGTGGAGCGCCGCCGCGCCTCGGCTGGGTCAGGCGGTTGAGGCTGATGCGCATTGCCTGCTCCCAGGTCGCGCCATCCGGCACTAGCACGTGCGGCGTATCGGCGCGGTGTCCCATCGCCGCGAGCTTGTCCCTCGCGTCCTCGAACGCCGCGCGGTTCTTGCCGGGCATGCCCGTCACCGGGCCGATGACGTAGAGCCTCATGCCTGCTCGCCTCCCTTCGGCAGCGTTTCCGCGATTCGGTCCCAGTCGGTGGCCGGCTTCTCGCTGGGGTACTCGTAGGCCCCCACGCACGGCACCGGCAGCACCGCCATGCCGTCGTGCTCGCCTGCGTACTCGTCTGCGTCCGATCTGCTCTCGAACGCCAGCACCACGTCGCTCTCCGTGGCCACCGCGTAGATCTTCTTCATCGTTTCGTCTCCTATTCGAACTCGAAGCACTCGCATGCCTCGCTTGTCTCGTCTACCGCCTCCACGTCGGGGCCGCCGCCCGTCATGGCGTCGCAGGCGCACACGGCCTCGCCGCCAGCGCCCTGCACGCGGCCGCAGAAGCGGCACTCCCGGCACGTGCGGCCCTCCCACGGGTCGGGCCGGTTCCACGGTGCCCTGGGGTCGGACTCGAAGCACCCGGGCGGGAGGTTCCACCCGCTTGAAGGCTCGTACCCGCTCACATGCACCGCCTGCCCCTCGGCAGCCGACCCCAGCCGTCCATGGCCAGGGCATCCGCGTACTTGGTCGGTTCCGGCAGCAGCAGGTACTCCCAGTGCCACGAGCCCGGCGGGGCGGGACGGTTGAACCTCTGCTCGGCCCTGACCCAGCGGAAGTGCAGCCGGTTGGCGTGCGCCAGCCCGTGGCAGCCGCTGCCGTTGCCGCTGCCGCACAGCATCACCGTGGGCTTGGGAACCTCGCGCCCGTCGCGGAACAGCTTGCCCGCCCCGCGCCTCACGATGTGGTGGCGGTTGAGCGGCCACGGCGCGCCGCACACGGCGCACCTGGGCGTCTCGATGCTCGGCCCCTCCATGAGGGGGCGCAGGATCTCGGGCAGCGTGTCAACGTTTGCCATTCGATAGCCTCCTGTCCTTGCCTTGCAGCTCGTACTTGTCGCACATCTCCGACAGGCGGCTCACGATGGCCACCGCCGTCTCCTCGTCGCCGTTCTTGGCCAGGCGGCGTATGAGGTCGCCCTTGCCGTACTGCGTGGTCACGACCACGGGCCTCATGTTCTCGTACCTGTCGTTCACGACGCGGAACACCTGCCCCAGCGTCCAGTCGGTGGGGGACTCCTTGCCCAGGTCGTCCAGCACCAGGCACCCCACGCGGGAGAGCCTGGACAGCACGCCGTCCTCGGTGCCGTCGCCGCCGTAGGTGCCCTTGATGGCGGCCAGCACGCCCAGCATGTCGGTCACCCTCACGCTGGTGCCGCCGTCCACCAGGAGCCGCGCCACGGCGCTCGCCAGGTGGGTCTTGCCGGTTCCCACGGGGCCGCAGATGTACGCCCCGCGCCCTTGCTCAACCTTCGCGGCAATGCCTTCGGCCATGGGGGAGGCGGCCGTCATGAAGCGGGGCTTGATTCCGGCCCGCTCGTAGGCCCGGCGGCGTTTGGCTGCGGCCTCCTCGGCCTTGGCCCTGGCCTCAAGGCGCGAACGCTCGTCGCGCTCCGCCACGGCACCCGGGCAGCCGCACGGCTTCCAGCCGCAGAAGGTGCGGCGGCCAGCCAGCACCACGTAGCGGACCTCCAGCTGCGCCCCGCAGTGGGGGCACTCAGTCGTACTCGGCATAGCCGTCGGCCTCCTTCCGGGTCCTCGGGCCGCGGTTCACGTAGTCCTCGAACTTCGGCGAGAACAGCGTGGAGGGCCGCAGGTACTTGGCCATCTTCGGGTCGCCCGCCCACTCGGCTGCCATCGTGTCGATGACGGCCAGGAAGTCGGGGAGGCGGTAGCCCTCGGCCCAGCGGGCGTGTATCAGCCTGCGGGTCTTGGCGCTGCTTGAGCGGTAGCGGGTGCCGGCTGCCTCGTTGAGCGCATGCACGATTTCGTCAAAGGGGATTAAGGGGTTATCTATATACTCAACCTCAACCTCAACCTCTGCATTGCCGCAACTCGATGCGCCTGCATGTGCATCCGCATCTGCTTGCGCATGTGCGACTGCATCTGTATCCGCATATGCTCCCGCATGTGCTTGCGCATCGGCTTGCGCCCGTGCCGCCGCATCGTCCACCGCGTCTTCCTTCCCCGGCCTGTTGCCCCAGCGGGCGTTGGCCGCCTTCCTTGCGCGCTCGCTCTTCTCGTCGCCCATGTCGAGCCTGCCCTTGAGCACCAGGAAGGTAGGCAGCCACGCGGGGCTGCCCTGCGGCTCCTTGCCCGTGAACCGGTACTCGACGATGGCGTAGATGAACGGCGCGCGCTGCTTCTCGGGCATGGCCTGCGCGGCCGCCCAGAAGTCGTCGTGTATAACCATGCCCATAGTGTCGCCGTCGCCTTCCCTAAAACGGGATATCCTCGTCGTACAGATCGGGCATGGCCTGCTGCTGCGGCATGGCCTGCTGCTGTGGCGCGTACGCCTGCTGAGTGGCCGGCTGCGGCGCGTAGGCGGGCTGCTGCGGCGCAGGTGCCGGGGCGGGGCGTCCCTGGCCGTACATGCGGGCCTGCGGCGCTTGCGGGGCCGCCTGGGGCGCGTACTGCTGCGGCGCGTAGCCCTGCTGCTGTTGCTGGCCGCTCATGAACTCCAGCTCGTCCACCACGACCTCCAGCGCGCTGCGCTTCTGGCCGGTCTGCTGGTCGTTCCAGCTGCGGTAGCGCAGCTTGCCCTCGACGGCCACCTTGCTGCCCTTGGCGAGGTACTGCGCCAGCTTCTCGCCGCGGGTGCCGAACAGCGTGCAGTCCACGAAGTTCGGGTAGTCCTCCCACTGCCCGGTCTGCTGGTTCTTGCGGCGGTCGTTGACGGCCACGCCCATGGACAGCACGGACATGCCGCCAGACGTGGAGCGCAGCACGGGGTCGCGGGTCAGGTTGCCGGATATGCACACGCGGTTGATGCTCATAGATACCCTCCTTGGGTTACGTCCCCGCTGTTCCAGATGCGGGTGATCTGCGCGTCTACCATGCGGATACGCAGCTTGATTACGTTGATGGCCTCCTGCGAGGCCTTGTAGATGGCCTCGGAGCAGTCGCGGCGGCGCTTGGCCTCCGCTATCTGCTCCTGGCCCCGGCACACGTCGCCGATGATGGTGACGGGCGTGCCCTTCTGGCGCTCGTTCAGGATGGCGATGCGCAGGGCCTTGCGGTACTCGGCCTCGTTCTCGGCGTACTGGCAGCCCGACTCCTTGCAGGTCTTCAGCTCGGCCTCCAGCCTGTCGGTCAGCTCGTCCAGCTCCTCGGTGAGCGCCTGCATCTACTCCACCTGCCAGTCGGGGCGCGGGCAGCACGGGCTGTTGGCCACGAACTCCATGTACTGCGGCATGCTGGCGAACTGGTAGCGCGCCCCGCAGCTGCGGCAGTGGGCCGTGAAGGGGCCGTCTGCGGGCGGCTGCTTCTCCTCGGGCGCGGGCTGCTCCTCCATGGCGTCGGGATCGCTCTGCCCGTCGATGGCGAACGCGCCGCACAGCGCGTACTTGCGGGCGTAGCTCGACGCCATGCCGGTCACCTGGGCGTCGTCCGAGCCCTTCTTGTGCTCGTCCTCGCGGGCGTAGGCGCTCACCTGCAGCAGGCCCTCGCCGCCCTCGGCGGGGAACACGCACGCCGTGGACTTCACGTAGTAGCGGTCGCCTATCTGCACCAGCTCGTCGGTCATGAAGAACGCCAGGCCCTCCTTGGCGCACGGCTCCTTCAGCGCGGCCACTATGTCCTCGTAGCTGCGGTAGCTGAACTTGCCGAAAGCGTTGTACTTGGCCTTGGGCACCACCACGGCGCGCTGCACGCGGGCAACGGCCGCCATGAGGTCGATGGACTGCTGTTCCTGGGTCATGCTAGTAGCCTCCGTTCATCCGCTCGTAAACCTGGCCCACCGTGCCGTGCATGATGGTGCCCACGACGCCCTGCGCCTTGAGGGCCGCCGCGACGCCCTGCATCTGCTCGCGCGTGGCGCACGGCACCACGACCGTCCACGGGTCGCCCGCCATGGCCACGGGTGCCGGTGCGGGCGGCGCTGGCGGCACCGGGGCGGACATGGGCGCGGGCTGCGGCTCGGGCATCTGCTCAAGCGGCTGCGGGAACTCTGCGGGCTGGCATTCCGCGGGCTCGGGCACCGCTTCGGGTTCGGGTTCGGGCTCTTCCACGGGTTCCGGCTCCATGGCCGCCTTCAGCTCGGCGATGCGCCGGCGCTCCTCCTCGGCCTTGTGCGCCGCCGTTATGGCCGCGCCCAGGTCCAGGGTGGCGAACAGCTCGCGCTCGGCCTCGTCGTAGAACGGCTCGCCCTGGAACTGCGCCTTGAGGGTTTCCCAGTCCTGGGCCAGGCGCTCCACCTTGGCCTCCAGGGCCTTGAACGCCTTCACCTCGCCGAAGGTCTTGTTGGTCCACTGCTTCTCGTGGAAACGCTCATAGGGCACGACGGGGGCCAGCAGCCCGGCGAACTCCTCGTAGTGCTCCCGCAGCTTGGCGTACGCGCGCAGCTGGCGCTCCTCCTCGGCCTCGTCCAGCTGCGCCTTGATGCCGTCGGCTGCCTGCTTCGCGATGCCCGCCACGGCCTTGCACCTGTCCTCGAACGCGGCCAGGGGCTTCGTGTACTCGCGGCTCACGGCCTTGCGGCGCTCGTCTATCTCCTTGGCGATGCCGTTGAGGTAGGCGCGGTCGCGCTTGGCGGCCTTCACGTTCTCGTCCTTGCCCATGTCGTAGGTCGCGCCCTCGTAGTCGGCCACCAGCCTGCGCACGTGCGCCTCCAGGGCGTCGAAGTTGGCCTCGATCACGGCGGGGGAGTACGCCACGGTCAGCTCTGACGCCTCCTCGGGCTCGATGATCTCGGCCTCAACTGCTTCGCTCATTTACTCCTCGCTTCCCAGGCGCGCCATGCACGCCTCGTAGGTTTCCGTCTCGGCCGCGTTCGGCTCGTAGCCGTCGGCCTTCATGGCCTCGTAGATGATGGTCACGCTCTCGACCGTCGCTCGGTTGAAGTACACGGAGCTGCCGCCTTCCATGAGGCTCCAGGCCGTCCAGCCGCTCATGTTCCACGCTGCCCGCCAGCCCATGGCCACGGCCAGCTCGGTGGGCGTGCGGTCGATGGGTCGGCCCAGCAGCTCCTCGAACGATTCCACGGCCTCGGCCTCCATGACGAACGCGGTCAGCGCCAGAGCCGTGCGGCGCATCGACTTGAGGTCGCCCGCGTGGGCGGCAAGCCACTCGCGGCGGGCCTTCGCGCCGTCCTCGTAGGCGGCCTGGAAGTCGGCCTTGCGCTGGGCTGCGGCCTGTGCGGCCTCGTCGGCCCCCTCGGCCACCGGCGCCAGCAGGGTCACGCCGAACGACGTCTCCTCGGCCAGAAGCCCCGCGCCCGCGTTGTCGGCCACGTAGGCGTCCAGCGCCGCCAGGTCGGGGCGGTAGTCGGAAAACGTGCGGCATGCGGCGAAGCCCTCGGGGCATTCGTCGACGAACTCGACGCCCGCGTCGGCAAGCACCGCCACCACCTCGGCGCGGTTGCGCCTCTGCTCGGCCTTGGCCTTCAGGCCCGCGTACACGCGCTGCCATTCGGACTGCTTGCAGTCGCGCAGCTCGGCCACGGCCTCGTCGTCGCCATCGAACTCGGCGATGGCCGCCAGGCGGTCGAGCGTCATGTCGTAGGCGGCGTCCTGCACCCTGCGGGCGGCGCGGCGCGCCTTGGCCACGGTGCCCGCGTCGGTGCGGGCGGCCACGGCCACCTCCTCGTCGGGAATGTCGAGCGCCAGCATGGTCTGCACGCCGCGCGACTTCTCCTCGGCGGTCAGCCCCAGCTTGGCGTCGGTCTCCACCATGGCCTTGGCGGCCTCCACGCGCGCCAGCTCGGCGTCGTCCAGGTCGTCGTAGACCTCGGCGAGGAAACGCTCGGTGCCGATGGCCCTCATGGCGCGCACGCGGCACTCGCCGTCGATGATCCAGTAGATGCCGCCCTCCTTGTACAGGATGGGCTTCATGACGGGCTGTCCGGGGTTGAGGCGGTTGGCCTTGAACTGCGCGGCCAGGCCCGCGATGTGCTCGGCGCTCTCCCTGGTGGTGAAGTCGCGCGGGTTCATCGGCTCGCCGTCGGCGCGCTCGTAGGGGTACACGTCGCAGATCGCGACCTCCTCTAGCGATTGCATGCGCGGGCCTCCTCGTCTACGACCACGCGGCACTCCATGCCCACCAGGCGGGCGCGGCACGCCACGCGGGCCACCTCGCCCATGAGCGCGATGCGCTTGGTGGGCACGGGGCCGTTCTTGATTTGCGCGGCCATGCAGGCGGCCCCCATGTTGAACGCCTGGCGCATGGCGGCGTCGAAGCCGCCGTCGCCCGGCTCGGGCACGGGGACGGCGCGCTCGATGCGCTTCAGGATGCTGTCCACCGTCTTGTCCGCGACGGTCTTGCTGATGATTTCCGTGAGCATTTGGGTCTCCTAACTGGGAAAACTAAAAGTGATAAAAACTTTTCAGGATTTCGGAACTTTTTTCTCTATGCGCTCCTTGCGCTTCTGCGCCGCCTTGACCCTGCGGTACAGGTAGCGGCACAGCCACCGCTCCATGGCCTCGTCGTGCGCCTCTGCTGCCTTGTCGGCGGCGTAGCGGCTCATGCCCGAGGCGTCCGGGGCCTGCGGCATGGGGTCGGCGCGGCTCTCTCGGCCGCACTCGGTGCGCTCGTAGGTGCGGCGCTCCTCTGCGGTCAGCCTCGGCAGCAGCTCGGCTATGCGGGCCTCTATGGCCTCAAGCTGCTGCTGGCGTCTGCACGGTTCGCAGATGCCGTCCTTGCCGAGGGTCGCCCTGCGGCACCCGCACGACGGGCACAGCTCCAGGCGGTGGCGGTAGCAGCGCAGGGACACGTGGCCGCCGCTGGCGTTGATCACGCGCCGCGCGTTATCCAACTGGTTCTTGGACAGCCGCAGCTCGCGGCGAATCTCGCGGGCGGGCACCTTTCCCGCCAGCTCGGCTATGCGGTCGAGGTCGGCCTTGCGCCACGCCCTGTGTGGCCTGCCCTTGTCTCGGCGGGTCACTCGTCGCTCACCTCCACGACCACGCGGGGGCGCGCCCTGTCGGTGAGCACCCTGTCGGGGCACTGCTCCACGTACTTGCGGGAGTCGTCCTTGATTACGCCCGCCGCCACCAGGCCGTCGAGCACGAACTTGCGCGCGAAGCCCACGTTGTCGGCGTCGCGGCGCATGTCGGGCTCGTAGAACGTGGTGCGCACGGTCACCCGGCGCTCGAAGCGCGGCGCGCGCTGCTGCATGGCCGCCGCCCTCACGCGCGCCGTCTCGCGCTTCTTCATGGCCGCCGCCTTGTAGCGGTTGGCGCGCTCGGCGCTGATGTAGTCGTTCAGGCTCGGCATTCGGCCCTCGACCGTGACGGTGCACCTCATTGCGCGCCCCTGTCGTAGATGCCCTGCGCCTCGGTTAGCGTGGAGGCGGCGAAAACGGCTGGGCCCACGATGGCCTCCCACGTGCCCACCAGGTCCACGGAGTCCACCGGCGTGCGGCGGAAGCTCACGGCGGCCAGCATGGAGGGGCGCTGCAGCACCATGTAGCGGGACAGCACGCTCCACAGGTTGTGGTCGCGCTTGAACTCGCTGGCCTCGCTCACGGTCATGCCGTTCTGGCACGCCAGGGTGTACACGTTGTCGCGCTGGATGACGTGGCCCTCCAGCATCAGGCGGTAGCAGATGCGGCGCAGCTTCGCCCATGTATCGGGGTTCGAGGCAACCCAGCCGCACGCCTTGGCCACGAGGGCCTGGGCCTTGGCGTCTACCTCGGCCATACTGCTGCCTCCAGCGCCCATGTGGCGGCGATGCACGCGCAGACGAACAGGGCGGCGAAAACGGCCTGCAGCCTCTCGCGGCGCTGCTCGGGTGTTACACTGGTCTCGGTTCGGAAGTGAACCGTTGCGGTGCGCGTCTTTCGCTTGCCGGCTGCGACGCGCACCCTCTTTCCCTTGATCTTTTCCATTCCTGGAACTTCCTCTCGTTCTCTGGGTCCTTGTAGAACTCGCGCATCATGGCGGCGCACTCGTCGCACATGGCGCGCTGTATCGGGGTCATTCGCCCGCGACGCCCGGCAGAAGCAGCGGGGCGTCCTCGTAGGCGACCTCACCGGTGTCCCTATCCACGAACATCACCTCCTGGTCGTCGTACACGTGGATGTTGAGCATCTGCCCCGTGAACTCCACCAGCTTGGGGATGAAGTCGCGGAACTTCGGGTCCAGCTCAAACTGCAGCACGCACTTGCCGCTCTTCACGTTGAGGGCGGTGAACCCCCCCCGTACGGTCACCTCGTTCAGCATGGCCTACTCCTTCTCGTCGTACGCGGTGTCGCGCGCGATGGTCTTGAAGTCGGTGCTCCAGCCCTTGCCGTTCACGCTGAACTGCACGGAGCTGTAGACGTTGAACTGCATGCCGCCGAGCTCGAACCAGGTCGTGCTCGCCTCCAGAAGCTCGATGCCGCTCGTCTGGAAGCCCCACATGGCCGCGATGCGGCGCTTGAGGCTGACGTGCGTCTCCTCCATGCATCCGTTCTCGGCCAGCTCGAAGTTGACGGCCACGCGCTTGCGGTCGTCGATGAGGTGGTCGAGCGTTTTGCCGATGATCTCGGCGACGAACTCGGGCTGGTGGCTCTTGGTGGTCATGGTTTCTCTCCTATCTATAGGTTTAACTATCGTTGCTGCCGAAAAAAATATCAGCCACACGCACGCCGAAAAGTTTTGCCAGTTTTTTGGCGTCCTCGATAGTCACGCTATCGGGGTTGCTTTCCATCTTTGCGTACGTGGGCCGCGAGATGCCGAGAAGGCCAGCCACGGCCTCCTGTGAGTACCGTGCCTTCTTGCGCGCATCAACCAATTCCATCGAATCACCTCCTTGCTTGGTATGCCTAAGACTATAACCAAACATATAGTGACTGTAAAGAAGATTTGTCATATTCTGTAAAAAGATTTTAACGGTCGCAGCGGAAGGAGGACACGTGAGCATAGCCGAGAACATCCGAAGGATTAGGACGCAGCACGACATGACGCAGGAGGAGTTCGGCAAAGTTGCCGCCGTCTCCGCTATGGCCGTATCTCAGTGGGAAAACGGGCGAGCAGTGCCTCGCATGGGCGCAGTTCAGCGTATTGCGGATTATTTCAATATCAGTAAAGGCGAGGTTATTGACGAGGGAACAGATGGCGTTGTTTTGCCTTCCGGCGCCATCCCAGTGGTGGCCAGCAGCGCAACCGTGCCGCTGCTCACGCTTGGGCGCGTGCATGCCGGCGCGCTCGCCGACGAGGAGGAGATAGCGCACCGCGTTGAGGTGCCCGCCTCCGTGTGCGCCGGGCACCCGCGCGCGTTCGCCCTGGAGGTCGAGGGCGACTGCATGAACCGCATCATACCCGAGGGCAGCCACGTGCTGGTCGACCCCGACCGCCAGCCCGCCAACGGCTCCATCGCCGTGGTGGAGACCGAGGACTACCGCGCGGTCATGCGCCGCTGGTACAAGGGCACCACCAAGCTGATGCTGTCGGCTGACAGCTTCGAGGACTACGAGGACATGATTTTCGGCATGGACGACGGCCCCGTGCGCGTGGTGGGCACGGTCGTGTGGTTCCAGGCCGCCAGCGAGATGGAGTAGCCATGGGCTTGTTTGATTTCCTGCATGCGTCGAAAGCGGCGCGAGATGAAAAGCGCGCCATGCGCGAGTTCGTTGAGGAGAAACGCAAGGTTGAGCAAAAGTGCCGCGCAGAGGAAGAAGCCCAGCGCGCCGAGGAGGCTCGCATCCTGCGTGAGCACGAGGTGCCGCCCGCCATGGTGTGTCCGGAATACGACTTGGGGCCGTTCCCGTTTGGCAATAAGCCGTACCTATGCCGTACAGTGGTCAAGTACGAGCGCGAGACCGGTCAGGTGTTTGCCGACGAACGCTTTTATTATGGCGATGCGGATGCGGTTGCGGCAGTGAAGGCGAACGTGGCGAAGCTGGAACACATGCTCACGCCCGCTGTCACAGGCGTGCCGTCATTGCCGAGTCTCCGCACGAACTTCGCGCGAATTGAAGCCGTTGATTCAGTTGTGACATTCCCGGAAAACCGTGTGACGTTGAGCCTTCATCCGTTGACGAAGACGGGGAAAAACGCCAAGTACCCGGTGGAGGTCTTCTTCAACTCGTACGGCAAGAACGATAACGGCTCGCACGGCACCGTGTCGTACCTTCGCGACGGGTCGATGGGGAAGGCCGTTATCCATTACTGGCGCAACCATGTGTACTATGGCGCGTATTTCAAGATTATCGACGGCGCTATAGCCTTGAATGTGCTGAATTACAGGGCAACGCCTAACGATGACCCCGTAGAGCTGTACAGGGCGTAGCCATGGGCGGACGTGCGGCGATATATGCCCGCTTCTCGAGCCACAACCAGCGCGGCGAGTCCATAGAGATACAGGTGGAGAAGTCCCGCGCCTACTGCGCCGAGAACGACCTGCGCGTGGTGGCCACGTACTGCGACTTCGCGCAGACGGGCACCAACACCGACCGCGCCGAGTTCCAGCGCATGATGGCCGACGCCAAGCGAGGGCTGTTCGATTTCGTGGTCATATATAAAGTTACCCGAATCATGCGCAACCGCGACGAGATGGCCATGGCGCGCATCATGCTGCGCCGCTGCCGCGTCGAGATACTGTACGCGGGCGAGGACATTTCGGACGGCTCGGCGGGCGTGCTGCAGCTGGGCATGCTGGAGGTGCTGGCGGAGTACGAGAGCGCGCTCGACGGCGAGCGCATACGCGACGGCATACAGAAGAACGCCGAGCGGTGCATGGCCAACGGCTGCGTGCGCTACGGCTGGGACATAGTGGACGGGCGCTACGTGGTCAACGAGGAGGAGGCCGCCGCCATCCGCCTGGGCGTGCGCATGGTCTTGTCGGGCAAATCGGTGGCCGACGTGGTGCGCGCCTGGGAGCCGTACCGCACCAAGCGCGGCGGCAAGTGGCGCTTCCAGACGGTGCGCCGCATACTGATGCGGCGGGAGAACGGCGGGGAGTACCGCTACGCGGGCGTGGTCGTGCCCGGCGGCATGCCCGCCATCGTTCCCATGGATGACGAGGAGAGGGTGATACGGATGCTTGAGGACTCGCACAGGCCCCGCGCCAAGACCGAAACGTGGGACTTCCCGCTCACGGGCAGGCTCTACGACGGGCGAGACGGCGGGTTGATGACCGGCACCAGCGGAACGGGCAAGTCGGGCAGGCCCTATCACTACTACCGCTGCCGCAGCTGCGGGCGCACCGTGCGCCGCGATGTCGTGGAGAAGCGCGTGGCCGACGCCGTGCGCGAGGCCCTGGGCAGCGCCGACAGCCGCGAGCGCATCGCTCGCATGCTGGCCGACGCCGAGGAGGAGCGCGCCGACGAGAAGCCCTTGAGCGAGACCGTAAAGGGCGAGCTGGCCAAGATCGAGACGGCGTTCTCCAACATATGGGCGGCCATCGAGTCGGGCATCGCGCCGCCGGGCGGCAAGGAGCGCATAGACGCGCTGAAGCAGCGGCAGGCGCTCCTCAAGGACGAGCTGCGCACGGCCGAGGCCCTTGAGGCCGCCCGCCTTGACTACGACCGCGCGCTGTTCTGGCTTGAGGGCATGGCCGCCGCCGAGGTGGACGACGCGCAGCTCCTGCGCACGTTCGTGGCGCGCGTGGTGCTGGGCGGCCCCGACGATGACGACGGCCTGCGCGTGGCATTCACGTTTGACGATTCTGCCGGCTTGGGCGATAATCCGTCGCTGCCTGGCGCTATAGGTCCAGGTGGCGAGGTGTTCGACCGAATGAACGCCAGCTCCACCATAAGTAACAGGCAGGTAGATATTCGTATCTACCTGTCTTTTTATTTCTAGTCCGTACCGCGGAGAATCGAACTCTATGCAGGGCGCGGGCGTTAAGCAAACGCGAAGCGTTTGTAGCCCGCGGGCGAGGGCGGCGGCAGCCGGCCGAAGCCGGTGCGTATTTGCGAAGCAAATACGCGGATTCTTCGCGCAAAGCTTCAGCCCAATATAGATGCGATGTTTATCGAATTTCAGCTGGCCTCGCCCAGCATCAACGGATCCCCCGTACCGCGGAGAATCGAACTCTATGCAGGGCGCGGGCGTAAAGAAAACGCCTCAGTGACGCAGAGTGGGACGCGTTTTCCCAATGACTGCCCAGGCGGAAACCGCATCCCGGAATCTAAGCTCGGAATGGGATACATTTTCCGGATGACGCCTCAAGTGGAAGCTGCGACCCGGAATCAAGCCGTAGAGTGGGACATGCTTTCCCCATGGCAACCCAGGCGGAAAGCGCATCCCGGAATCGCCCCTCAGAACGGGACGTGCTTTCCGCCAGCCGCCCCCTCAACTCCAAAACCCATGCGCCCTCCATCCCAAAACTGGGTAGAAGAAAGCCAAAACGCAATCGCAGGAGGTCAATATGACTGCAGAAGATAAGGCAAAGAACGCCGGCAAGGTCGCGCTCGTCTTGGAGGGTGGCAGTTTTCGTGGGCAGTTTACCGCCGGCGTGCTCGACGTTCTCATGGAGGCCGGTGTCGAAATTCCGGCGGTATATGGCGTATCGGCCGGTGCGCTCAACGGCGTCAACTACAAGTCACACCAGATCGGTCGCGTCAATCGCATCAACCTGACCTTCTGCAATGACAACCGCTACATGGGTGCCGCATCCTTCGCATCCACGGGCTCCATCGTGGGTTACGACTTTATCTTCAACGATATCCAGGACCGCCTGGATCCCTTTGACAACGAGGCGTTCGACGCGAGCCCCATCGAGATGTACGCCGTCGCGACGGACATGCTGTTTGGAACCGCTGCCTACCTGCCGGTCAAAAGCGCCGTGCTCGACCTCGATGCTGTGCGCGCCTCCACCTCGCTGCCGCTGGTGACGCCGCCGGTCGAGATCGACGGGCACAAATACGTCGACGGCGGCGTAGCCGATTCGGTCCCCATCGAGCACGTGCTGGAGGAGGCGGGCTTCGATCGCGCGGTTGTCATTGTCACGCAGGACCGCTCGTACGAGAAAAAGCCCTACGAGTTTATGCCTGCCGCGCGCGCCCGCTATGTCGACTACCCCTATCTGCTCGAGGCTATCGAGACGCGCCACGACCGCTATAACCTCCAGCGCATGCACCTGTGGAAGTATGAGCGCGAGGGCCGCGCGCTGGTCATTGCTCCGCAAAAGCCGGTCGAGGTCGGCCATGTCGAGCACGATCCGGCAAAGCTTTTGGACCTGTATATCCAGGGCCGTCAGGAGGCAAAGCGCTTGCTGGGAGATATCGAGGCGTTTGTCGAGCGTCAACGCTGCGACATCACGGCTCGTGGATGACATGTGCAGAAACTCTGGTCGGAGCCAAAATACCTGTTGACTCGTACGGCGAGCGGGGTAATATGGACGGGTTACTTGCAGAGCCCCGTGAATCTCTGTAACAACACGTACTGTACATGGAGGAGTCTAAGTGATTTCGAAATCGACTCACTACGCCAAGCAGGGCGAGGTCCAGCGCAACTGGGTTCTCGTCGACGCCGATGGTGCTGTCCTGGGCCGTCTTGCCACCCAGATCGCAATGATCCTGCGCGGTAAGAACAAGCCCCAGTTCACGCCCAACAGCGACTGCGGCGACTTCGTTGTCGTCATCAACGCCGATAAGGTCCAGCTTACCGGTAACAAGGCCGACACGAAGACCTATTATCGCCACAGCGGCTACAACGGCGGCCTCAAGGCTGAGAGCTTCCGCCAGGCTATGGAGAAGCACCCGGAGAAGGTCATCGAGCGCGCCGTTCGCGGTATGCTGCCCAAGACCACCCTCGGCCGTGCCCAGATGACCAAGCTTAAGGTCTACGCTGGTGCCGAGCATCCGCATGCTGCCCAGAACCCCACGAAGATTGAGCTGGAGGCTTAAAGATGGCTGAGAACACCGTTGTCTACCAGGGTACCGGCCGTCGTAAGAACGCCGTCGCCCGCGTCCGTCTCGTCCCCGGCACCGGCAAGGTGACCATCAACAAGCGTGACGCCGAGCAGTATTTCGGCCGTCATCAGCTCGTTGAGAACGCCCTTGCTCCCTTCAAGGTGACCGACACCGCCGGTCAGTTCGACGTTATCGCTCTGTGCGATGGCGGCGGCATCTCCGGTCAGTCCGGCGCTCTGCGTCTGGGCATCGCTCGCGCTCTTCTGAACGCTGGCGACTACCGTGCTGACCTCAAGAAGGCCGGTTTCCTTACGCGCGATGCTCGCGTGGTCGAGCGCAAGAAGTACGGCCTCAAGAAGGCCCGCCGCGCTCCCCAGTTCTCCAAGCGCTAAGGTTTTATCTCCTTTCGAGATACAATGTACAAGCGGGGCCTGCCGATTCCTCGGCGGGTCCCGCTTTTCTTTTTCGACTAGGGCGGGCGGTTGTATATCGCCTGCTAGGGAAGGAGCGATCCTATGCCCCAGAACATCTTCGGTACCGACGGCGTCCGTGGCGTCGCCAATGCCGACCTCTCGTGCGACCTCGCGTTTCGCCTGGGCCGCGCGGCGACCAAGTTCCTTGGCCCGGACATCTGCATCGGCCGCGACACGCGCCTTTCGGGTACCATGCTCGAGAGTGCTCTGACCGCTGGCATTATGGCAGAGGGCGGCCGTCCGCATTGCTGCGGCGTTATCCCTACGCCGGCCGTGGCGCTGCTCACCGTCCAAAACGAGCTCGACGGCGGCATCGTCATCTCCGCTTCGCATAATCCGCCGGAGTTCAACGGCATCAAGTTCTTTAGCCGCAAGGGCATGAAGCTTCCCGATGCTGTCGAGGAAGAGATCAGCGCCTGGGTCATGTCCGAGGAGGCCATGGCTGCCGACACGCTGCCGACCGGCGCCTGTGTGGGTCACATCATCAAGATGAAAGACGCCCGCAAGGCCTATGTCGATCATGCCATCAGCACGCTCGACGGCCTTAAGCTCGATGGCCTGGTTGTTGCCGTCGACTGCGGTCACGGTGCTTCCTGCCAGACCACGCCCGCTGCGCTGCAGCGCCTGGGCGCCACGGTCCATGCCATCAACACCGATTACTGCGGCACCGACATTAACGTTGAGTGCGGCTCCACTCACCTTGAGCCCCTGCGCGAGCTCGTGCTGCGCACCCATGCTGACATCGGCCTGGCCCACGACGGCGACGCCGACCGCGTGCTGTTCGTCGACGGCGAGGGCAATGAGATCGACGGTGACTACATCCTGGCTATCTGCGGTTCTGACCTCGCCGCCCGCGGCAAGCTCGCCAACTCCGAGATCGTCTCGACCGTCATGTGCAACCTTGGCTTCTCCATCGCTATGAAGGAGCAGGGCTTCGAGATGGTTCAGACCGCCGTGGGTGACCGCTACGTTTTGGAGCGCATGCTCGCGGATGGCGCCGTCATCGGCGGCGAACAGTCCGGCCACATCATCTTCCTGGAGCACAACACCACCGGTGACGGCCTGGTGACGGCTCTGCAGCTGCTGGCCGTGCTCAAGCGCACCGGTCGTACCCTCACCGATCTTGCCGGCATCATGAAGAAGTACCCGCAGGTACTCGTCAACGTGCATTCCGACAACAAGGCCGGCCTGGACGATTGCCAGCCCATTTGGGACGCCGTCGCTGCCGCCGAGAAGGAGCTTGACGGCCGCGGCCGCATTCTGGTGCGCCCGAGCGGTACCGAGCCGCTGGTCCGTGTTATGGCCGAGGCGGAGACGCACGAGCTCACTCAGCGTGTTGTCGACGACATCGTCGAGGTTGTCAAGCGCGAACTTCCCTAATGGTCAAAAACGGGTGCCAAGTGGTAAACTGTTAAAGCTATTTTGATTGATTGGTATGTCCGAGGGGGAGCATGTTCACTAAAGTCCTAAGGTCTTTTGGTATGCGTGGACGAGTTCTTACGCTGGATGCTCCCATCTCGGGCGACGTCATTCCGTTGTCCGAGGTCAATGACCAGACATTTGCCACCGGCCTTTTGGGCCAGGGCGTGGCGATTCAGCCTACCGGCACGCGTGTGATTGCGCCGGCAGGCGCCAAGGTCGAGGCCATTTTTCCCACGGGTCACGCCGTTGCGCTCAACACGGTCGATGGCCTAGACGTGCTCATCCACGTTGGCTTGGACACTGTTCAGCTTGAGGGCAAGCATTTTAGCGTGCATGCACAGGTGGGCGATGTCGTCCATAAGGGTGACGTGCTCATCGAGTTCGATCGCGAGGCAATTGCTGCCGAGGGCTACGATGTGACGGTTCCCATCTTGGTGTGCAACTCCGTTGAGTTCTCGAGTATCAAGGGCTCCGTTGGTGCGCATGTCGAAGAGATGGACCAGCTCATCGTTGCTCGCGAGCGCTAGTAAGTGCACGTGGCCATTAGCCTACAATTCAAACACGTTTATGGAGGGCGCCCTTGAAAGAGGGCGCCCTCCGTGGCAAGATGGGATTTGTCCGAAGCTAAACGGCTTTGGGTCACCGTGGACGGGCAGGGGCCTCGACGCGGCTAGACACGAGACACATACATTACGCGACCTCGCCCTGGTGGCCGCACACGTTGGTTGCGGCCGACGCGGGCCGCGGGCAAGTGCTTGTAAGGGGAGCCTTGCCTCTCTTGTACGAGAAAGGACGCGTAATGAAGATCATTAAAGCTAAAGACTACGAGGATATGAGCCGCAAGGCCGCCAATATCATCTCGGCGCAGGTTATCCTCAAGCCCGATTGCGTGCTGGGTCTTGCCACCGGCTCCACCCCGATCGGTGCCTACAAGCAGCTCGCTGCTTGGTACGAGAAGGGCGACGTCGACTTTGCCGAGGTCAGCACTTACAACCTGGACGAGTATCGCGGCCTTTCGCACGACGATCCCCAGAGCTATCACTACTTCATGCGTGAGAACTTCTTCGATCACATCAACATCGACCTGAACAACACGCATGTGCCCGACGGTTCCAACCCCGACGCCGCCGCTGCCTGCTCTGAGTACGACAAGATCGTCGCCGCCGCCGGTTACCCGGATCTGCAGCTGCTCGGCATTGGCAACAACGGCCACATTGGTTTCAACGAGCCCGATGACCACTTCTCCAAGGGCACGCACTGCGTCGACCTCACCGAGAGCACCATTCAGGCCAACAGCCGCCTGTTCGACAGCATCGACGATGTTCCCCGTCAGGCCTACACCATGGGTACCCAGACCATCATGTATGCCCGCATGATCCTAGTCGTCGCCAACGGCGAGGCCAAGGCTCAGGCCGTGCATGACATGTGCTATGGTCCGGTTACGCCCGCGTGCCCGGCTTCGATCCTGCAGCTGCACACCAACTGCGTTGTCGTTGCCGACGAGGCCGCCCTTTCGCTCTGCGAGTAGCGCGAATCCTGCATCTCGACATAGCCTTGCCTAAGGCCTCCGCTTTGCGGGGGCCTTTTTGTTATCCCTCTCCGCCCGCTTGACCAAAATCTTGCCGCAAGCTTGACGAATGCCGGATGCCCAACAGCTTGATTCATTCCATACCAGATTCTATGCAAAAATGCCACTAAAAGGTCGTAGACGGTAGCGGGTGCTAGGCGAGTTGAATGACATAGCTGAACCTTGTTCATTTGCGTTACACTGCCGCTTAGATGGGACAAGCTGACAAGCTCATTTACCTGCTTAAAGACCGATTAGTCGGGGGATTAATAACAATCGGCCCTCGCTGTACAAAAACTTGCCGCTTGCGTACCAAAAGACAACCTAGAACACAAGGTCGCTCTATTCATAGCGCGGCTTGTATGGTCTTGCGGTTACAGTGTCCATACGGTCGAGTTGAGGAGCGGGCATGGTAAACGATTTGGGCAGTATGGACGACCTCGAGCTGATGCCGCTGGGCGGTGGCTATATGGTGCGACGCGAACGCTTGATGAATGAGCTTCTCGCCAAGGGCCGAAAGGCCGGCATCGTGGTTCTTTATGCGCCCGACGGGTTTGGGAAGACCTCGGTGCTGCTGCAGTACACCCATGAGGTTAAATGCGACCCGACGCGAGGCCCCGTGCGGATTATCGAGGCCGATCGCGCCACTGGGCGCGAGGTGTTTATGCAGCTCGAGGTGGTTACCGAAGAACTCAAAGACAAACCGCACTCCCTTATCGCGATTGATAATGTGCCAAACCTCGATCAGCACGATACCGAAGACCTCATCGACAGGATTCGCGGCCTGCGCGCTATGGGGGTGGGGGTCTTTATCTCCTGCCGTCCTTCAAATCGTCAACTGATTCATGGGCTGGGCGATTCGGTTAAGATCAATGCGCAGATGCTCAAGGTGCATGCCTATGAGTATTCGGCGTGGGCATCGGCGTTTTCGATCAGCACATCGCTCGACTTTTATCAGCTCACGCAGGGCGTGCCCGAGCTCGTTTCGGCATTGCAGACGGGTCTGTATGGCCAAGGCGACGTAGCCGGTCTGCTCGAAAACGAGATTGTCAACGTATATGGCGCGGCACTTGTCGACTTGGCTTCGCTCGACAATAATGCACTGTTTTGCGTGGCATGTCTCATGATTTTGATGGGCGAGGGCAATATCGCAGAACTCGAGGCTTGCGGGGTGAGGCTATCGATGGTCGACCAGTCCTACTTCGTACGCGACTACCCGATCTTTGGCTTGGACCCCGCCGAGCGGAGTTTTACGTGTCTGGGCACGGAGGATAACGGACGCTTGCGCTTGCGTAAGTTGGTGGCCGAGGTTCGCCCCGAACTTGTTCCGAGGGCGGCCCGGATTTTGCTTAAGGCGGGCCGATGCGATGCGGCGATGGGCCTGGCGGACGCCTTTTTGGACCGTGATGCGGTCCTTGAACTTGCTGGGCAGTATGGGGTCGATCTGGCTCTGACGGGGCACGGGGCCGATATCTGCCGAGCAGCGCTGGGCACGATCGATGCCGAGGATCCGGCTCCAGAGCCAACGCCTGCCGAGGCGCTTGGCGTATATCTGGCAGCGGTCAGCGTGTCCAATACAAAGCTCGCTCGCTATATGGCATCGGTCATCGAGCGCGGGGGCGAACGGGCGGCCTGCGAAATAGACCCTGTTTCATGGAGGGTGGCCCAGACACTGACGGCTGTTTGCTATGGGGACAACGGGCTTGGGCTTCCTACGAACCTGACCGTGCCAGAAATCGAGACATCCCATACCGCACTCGATATGTTGTCCGCGCATATCGAGGTCAAGCGCTGCCTGACCGAGCGGGGAGATGACGGCGGCGTTCTACAGCAGCTCAAAACGAGCAAGGCCTACGACTGCGAGCTCGACATCGCGGGGATTGTTATACGGGCCGACAGCATGCTGGTGGAGCTTTTTGACGGGTCGTTTGCGGGAACCGACGAGCGCGACGACGAGATGACGGTGGTGCGGGAGGCGCTCGACGTACGTGGGCTTAAGGCGATGGCTATCTGGGTGCGCATGGTGTTGGCGGCACGGCGGCTCCTTTCCGGCTTGCCGGTAACCGACGACGCGGCATTCAACGAGCTCGATCGTTTTGCCGTGCGCATGCGCGACAACCAGATTCAGCTGTTTGGCCTGTTGCTAGAAGGCTGGCAGTCGCTGGCAGAGGGACGGCCGGTTAATGCAAAGTTCCGTGCGGTCCAAGTGCTCAAACTTGCCGAGGAGTCGATTGCGTACATGCGCGATAACGCATTGCTGTTGGAGCGCGCGGCGTATCTGCGTAACACCTCGATGGTTTCGGTGCGCGAGGAAGCGGAGTTGCTCGATATAAGCCAGACGCAGGTTGGTGGAGCGGAGGCCTGGATGGTGGCGCTGCATTTGGCCTGTGCGGGCCGAGACAGCGATCTTGCGGCCTGGATGTCCATGAATCGTGCGGGGATTCTAGGGCCATCGTATCGGCTCTTTGCGCGCCTTGCCATGCATTGTCTGGGCGAGCCGGCGACCAGGATTCGCAAGAAGCTTCCCGTGCGCGAGCTGTCGCGGTACTCGCTGCGCGACGATTTGGAAGGGGAAGGCGAGCGCCTGTTCCAGGCCGGCGAGGTTGAAGCCGTTGATACCATCGACCATATCGAGATTCGCATGTTTGGGGCGTTTCGCGCCGAGCGCGACGGGTTTCCCATCACGGACAAAATGTGGCGCCGCAAGAAGGCGGCGACACTTGCCGAGCGGCTTGCGCTGGGCATGGATGCGCTCGTCGATCGTGAGACGCTGGCCATGGAGCTGTGGCCCCATGCCGAGTTCAATAGCGCCCGCAACAACCTGTACTCGACGATATCGCGCTTGCGGTCGGCTTTGGGACCGACGCCGGATGGCAAGTCGTGTGTGCTCATCCAAAATGAATGCATCGGACTCAACGGCGACTACGTCAAGACTGATGTACGGCTGTTTGACCAGATAAGCCGCGAGGTTTTGGGAAATCGCACGGGTGCGCGCGGGCCCCATTTAGTTGAGCTGTGCCTTAAGATTGAGCAGCTTTATGCCGGGCCGCTGTATGTTCCCAATGGCTGTAACCCCACCTACTTTTTGCGTATGCGACGCATTATGCAGTCAAAGTACATCGATTGCATGATTAAGGGAGCAAATGCCGCTCTAGAAGAAAACGATCTGCAGTCGGCGATTTGGCTGGCGGAGTCGGGGCTTCGGCAGGAAACGGCGCGCGAGGATATGGTGCGCTGTGCCATGCGCGTCTACAGTGCGGCGGGGCGGCGGCGCGATATCGTCGAGCTGTACAGCGGGCATATGCATCATCTGAGGGAACAGGTCAATGGCGTGCCCGAGCCCGAGACGCGGCATCTATACGAGCGCTTGGTGGAGGGGCGGCTCAATCGCGTGCTGGTCGAGCGATAAAAACGGGCGCCCGAAGTACTTGGGCACCCGTAAGCTTGCTATGTGTTGGCTCGCCGGATCATTGGCTCTTAGACGAGCTTGATCTTCTCGATGTCCTTGCGCGAGGACTCGCGATACAGCGAGAACTTGCGGCCGATGACCTGGACGACCTCGGCGTGGCAACGCTCAGCGAGCTCTTCGGCGGCCTCGCGGGCGGAAAGACTGGAGCCATCGAGCACGGAGCACTTAACGAGCTCGTGCTTCTCCAGGTAGGCGACCGTCTGCTCGACGGTGCCCTCGTTGACATCGGACTTACCGATGATGATGGCGGGGTTGAGGTGATGGGCCATGCTGCGAAGCTGCTTGACCTGGGCTCCTGTCAGTGCCATGGGTTCTCGCTTTCTATGTATGGGGCGCCCCGCGACGGGGCCTAAATCTACGTGAGCTGTCCCACGATAGCGCAGGAACGGCGCGGTGTGGGGCGCGTTTGCCCAGTTCGCAAAGAATGCGGATGCCGAACGGGAGAACAACGCGGGTTGCAGGCGGACGTGTACGGCGGCCGAAAGCGGTCTATGGACGGCTCGAAGAGACCGGCTCCCATGCAATAAACGCCCAACGGACCTTGCGGACGTGGTCGAGCATGTAGCGCCCCTGCGGCACGCCCTTGGACCCTGGCTCGCCGGCATGGGGATTTTCAATCATATGCTGAGCGACGTAGACGCGCAGACGGTCGATCTTATCCTCGTTACCGTGCTCGAGCATGCGGGAGAAGTCCGCCACGCCTGCCTCAAGGCTGTCGAAGGTATCGCGACGCGGCGATTCAAAGTACGTGACCTGCGGCAGGGCACCCATCTGAATGAGGATGTTGAAGGCGTACACAAAGCCATTGCTGCAGGTAACCGAGGCGCCGATAGCGTTCATCAAGTGCAGATCATAGCGCGGGCTGGAGTTGGCGACCATCGTGACAGCACAACGCCGACGAGCCGTGCGGTCGAGCTTGGCAAGCGCATCTTTTAGATTGGTCGTCGTAACCGACCGACTGGCAAAGGCAACATCCACCGCTTTCGCGACCGGTCCAACCAAATCCCAATCATCATCCCAAGCGAGCTCAAGCGGCGTAATGCGATCCTCGAGCCCATAGTACTCAATACCAGCATCAAGCGTGCCTAACATAGCAGGGGAAAAGTCAGCAGCAATCACAGGATGCCCAGCCTGAGCAAGCGGAATGGCAATCGACCCAGCTCCACACCCCATATCGAGCACCGACTCACCAGGCTCAAGAGCCAGCAATTTCATAAAATCCCGAGCATAAGGGGCAGTCTCAAGAGGTCGAAAATGTCGAGCTCGCTTATCCCATTCAAAAGAATCATCAGCCCGATGCCGAGCGGCCTGCAGACGCATCCATTCGCCATTCCAATCCGCAGCAAGCAGCTCAGAACGAATCTCCCCATCAACCACGGGCCAACCTCCTAGCAACAAAAAAGCGACTCCTCCCAAAAGAAGAGCCGCAACCAGCATATATCAGAAAAAGAACCGCTCCAACGCCAAACCGCCACACCAACCAAGGCGGGCAGAAGCGAAGCGACTGCCACTGAGCCAGAACCCAGCCAAGGTTGAGATGTGCGGGAGCCCCGCCGCCGGGCGGCAGACATATAAGGTCGATCGCGAGTTCCGCACGAGCCGGAGAGCACTTAATGTGCTCTCC
>NZ_QRWD01000012.1:359-73809 GCF_003459505.1 Collinsella sp. AF20-14LB | reverse complement strand
GGTGTCTCGCTGGTCCTCGGCTTCGCCTGCGGGATCGCTCGACTACCAAGCGCCCTGCCGGCACTCGCGGGTAGCCGACCAAAACCGCCTGAAGGGTCACATTTATCTGAATAATTTAATCCCGTGCCTTTTGCTGCTCGCTGGCGTTGTCTGGGCATTGATGGCTACGTAGTTTAAGAGGCGGCGGTGCTGTTGTTTGAATTTTTGCAGTTAAAGAGGTCCGTTTCCCTAGGTGGGGAAACGGACCTCTTTTTGTCTCTGGGCTTGTGGATTGGCGAAGACAATAACCGCTGGCAGCTATTTTGAGTTCTTGATGCGGCGTGTGGCAGTGGCGGTTATTCCGAGGCCTGCGGCGGCGACTGCTACGAGTGCGATTGCGCTCGGTGCTGTGTCGCCCGTGTTTGCGAGCTTGCCGGCGGTCGTATCTGCTTGCTTGGTGGAGCTCGATGGAGCGTATTTGCCGGTCGCGGGCGAGCCGGTGGGCTGCGTCGTCTCGGTCGGTTGCGTCGAGTTGGAGGGAGGCGTCGTCTCGGTCGGTTGCGTTATCTCGGGCGAGGCGGTCTTGTCCGCCGCGGCCTTTGCCTCTTCGTATGCCTTGCAGGCGTCGTCATAGGCCGCTTGCGCCTTTTCCAAATCGCTAAGGAGCGCATCTCGCTTGGCTACGTCCTCATCGATGTGGGCTTTGGCTTCCTCTGCCTCACTTTCGAAATACTGAACCTGTTTTTCCTGGCTTTCGAGCCGGCGTTGGCAGTGGTGAAGATCATCTTCACAAGATTTTTTTCGCCTTTCTGCCGACATGATCTCACTTCGCAACTGCTTAATAGTTTCGTTAGAAGCTCCGTCGTCGATTGCCTTATTTAATTCTGTCTGAAGGCCGCTTGTCCGGTAGTGGGCCTCATCGTATTTGGCTTGGGCTGCACCGACGTTCGCTTGCATGGCGGGAAGGCGTTCCCTCCGTTTGGCGGCTTCCGTCACCACCATGTCGTAGATCTCTTGAAAAGCGGCAATGTCATCATCGATTACCGCAATTTTCTCAGGACTTGCGGCGTCTTTTGCGACCTCGAGGTTTTTGAGCGCTTCCTGCATGGCT
This sequence comes from Collinsella sp. AF20-14LB, assembly GCF_003459505.1. Classification (GTDB taxonomy): domain Bacteria; phylum Actinomycetota; class Coriobacteriia; order Coriobacteriales; family Coriobacteriaceae; genus Collinsella. The sequence continues at coordinate 72,719 of NZ_QRWD01000012.1, read as the reverse complement.
GCATACGCTTTTTCTTTTGCGGCGGTCGCATCTTCCGTCTGCAAGGCAACTGCACCGGTGGGGGAACTGGTTTCTGCCGCGATCGCCGTTACGGGGGGGCGATTCCCGCGACAAGCGCCGCGGAAAGGGCGATGCCCACAGTTGCTCGTCTTGCTCTTCTTGCGAGAATGTCGTTCATCTCGGCACCTCATTTCAAGGGTCGGCGACTAACTTGGTAGCACTAATGTAAGTATACCAAGCTAGTTGACCCGACACTGGCTGGGTGTGCGCGTGCCTCTCCGCTTCTCTGGAAACCCTTCTCTGGAAACCGAATCCCATTAGAAATGACGAGCTGCTTACGCAATTATGGGCTCACCGTACTATCATGGTTCGAATTGAGCGTGAATGATGATAGGGAGCGCCTTTTTATGATTGAGCTGCTCAGGCGTTTTGGTGGTAAGTTTCGCCGGTATATGGTGATCGGCCCTGCGTGCAAGTTGATCGAAGTGATCTTTGACCTGCTGACGCCGCTGGTGATTGCCCAGATGATCGATAAGGGCATTGGCTCGCACGACGTGGACGCCGTCGTCCACTACGGCATGGTGCTTGCCGCCATGGCCGTGATCGGCATCTCGTTTACGCTCGTCTGCCAAAAGATGGCGGCGCTGACATCGCAGGGCATGGGCACCGACATTCGCGGCGCGCTCTACAAGCACATCAACAAGCTGAGCTATGCCGAACTCGACCGCTTTGGCACGCCGTCGCTTATCACGCGCATTACCAACGACGTCAACCAGGTGCAGCTCGCCGTGGCGCTGGGCGTGCGTATGCTCATCCGCTGGCCTTTCCTGGCGGTGGGCTCCATGATTGCGGCCCTTGCCATCGACCTTAAGCTCGGTATCATCTTTTTGATTTGCACGCCTGCCATCGGCCTGGTGTTCTGGGTTGTCATGGCGCGCTGCATTCCGTACTACAAGCAGCTACAGGCAAAGCTCGACCGCATCGCGCTTATCTGCCGCGAAGGCCTTTCGGGCGCTCGCGTGGTCCGTGCGTTTGTGCGCGAAGATCACGAGCGCGAGCGCTTTGCCCAGGCCGCCGATGACCAGGCCAATACTGCCATCGCGGTGGGCAAGCTCTCGTCGATTCTCAACCCCGTCACGTTTTTGATGATGAACCTGGGCGTGTGCGCCATCCTGTGGGTGGGCGGCATCCAGGTCAACGTGGGCGAGCTCACGCAGGGTCAGGTCATGGCGTTTGTGAACTACATGACGCAGACCCTGACCTCCATCGTGTACGTTGCCAACCTGGTCGTGGTCTTTACCAAGGCGAGCGCCAGTGCGTCGCGTATCAACGAGGTGCTCAATTGCGTGCCGAGCATCACCGACGAGGACAACGAGCCGGTCACACTGCCCAAGCCGGGCAATGTCGCTCCAGTTCCCGCGCTGAGCTTGAGCCATGCGAGCTTCTCCTTTGGCGCCGGCGCTGCCAACGCCGTCAACGATGTGACGCTGGAGCTGCCGCTGGGCAAGACGCTCGGTATCATCGGCGGCACGGGCAGCGGCAAGTCCACGCTCGTCTCGCTTATCCCGCGCCTGTACGATGCGGGCACCGGCAGCGTGAGCGTGATGGGCGCCGACGTGCGCACCTGGCCGCTCGACCAGCTGCGCCATGTGGTCGCGACCGTTCCGCAGCGCGCGTCGCTCGTGAGCGGCACCATCCGCAGCAACCTGACCTGGCGCGACGAGGCGGCAACCGACGAGGAGCTCTGGGCGGCGCTCGACATGGCGCAGGCGAGCGAGTTCGTGCGCAACAAGCCGCAGGGGCTCGATGCCCCGGTCGAGGCGGGCGGCAAGAACTTTAGCGGTGGCCAGCGCCAGCGCCTGACCATCGCGCGCGCCCTGGTGGGCTCGCCACAGGTCCTGATCATGGACGATTCCGCCTCGGCGCTCGACTTTAAGACTGACGCGGCGCTTCGCCACGCCATTCGCGAGCGCAGCGTGCGCGGTGCCGCCGAGGGCGGGCTGCCGCTGACGACCGTCATCGTGAGCCAGCGCGTCTCGACCGTGCGCGATGCCGACATGATCTGCGTACTCGACCATGGCTCGGTTGCGGGCCTGGGCACGCATGACGAGTTGTATGCAAGCTGCCAGCTCTATCGCGAGATTTGCCAGTCGCAGCTGCGCCGCGAGGAACTCGAGGGCCAGCAGGGGAGTGCGGCGCCCGCGCCCACGCCAAGCAACGCTCCCGCCCCGACTGCCTTCGCCCGCGCAAAGGAGGGCTGCTAAATGAATCCGTATACTTCTTCCGGTTCGGTCGCCACGATGACGGCCAACGTGTCCGGCAACGATAACCTCAACGACTTGGGTGACGGCCCGCGTCAGCCCGGCGACCCCGAGCGCTACCCCGTGGGCGCGGTAACTCGCCGCCTGCTGGGCTACGTCCGTCCGCATCGCATTTCGTTTACGGCGTCGTTTGTGAGCGCCGCCGTCTCGGTAATCCTGCAGCTCTACACGCCCATCCTCATTGGCGAGGGCATCGACCTTATCGTCGCCACCGGGCAGGTGGACTTCGATACACTGCTGCCGCTTGTCACCAAGCTCGCGCTCGTCGTGGTGGGGGCTGCGGCTTTCCAGTGGCTGCAGGGCTATTGCGTCAACCGCCTGTCCTACGAGACGGTGCGCGACATGCGCGTGGAGGCGAGCGACAAGCTCAGCCGCATGCCGCTCAGCTTTATCGACAGCCATGCCCACGGCGACCTTATGAGCCGCGTGGTCAACGATGTCGACCAAGTGGGCGACGGCCTGCTGCAGGGCTTTACGCAGCTCTTTACCGGCGTTATTACCATCGTGGGCACGCTTGCGTTTATGCTCTCCATCAATCTGACCATGACGCTTGTGGTGGTGCTCGTCACGCCGCTTTCCATCTTTGCGGCCGGCGCCATCGCCAAGCTCTCCAACAAGAGCTTTACGGCCCAGCAACGCATCCAAGGCCAACTTGGTGGCCACATCGAGGAGTATGTGGGCGAGCAAAAGCTCGTGGACGCGTTTGCCTACGGCCCGCACGCTCAGCAGCGCTTCGATGCCCTCAACGCCGAGCTTTATACGGCAGGTGAGCGCGCGCAGTTTATGGGTTCGCTCTCCAACCCCGGCACGCGCTTTATCAACAACATCATCTATGCCGTGGTCGCTGTGATCGGCTGCGTGGGCGTGATCACGGGCGTGCCCGCGGCGCTCACGGTGGGCGGCGTGCAGATTTTCCTGTCCTATGCCAACCAGTACACCAAGCCGTTCAACGAGGTCACCAACGTCATTACGCAAATTCAGACCGCGTACGCCTCGGCGCGCCGCATGTTTGCGCTGCTCGATGCGCGCGAGCAGGAGCCCGACGCGTCGGACGCCGTAGAGCTCGCCGCCCCGAAGGGCGAGGTCGCCTTTGAGCATGTGGACTTTAGCTACGTGCCCGACCGCAAACTGCTGCAGGATATCTGCATCGATGCCAAGCCCGGCATGCGCTTTGCCCTGGTCGGTCCTACGGGCTGCGGCAAGACGACGCTCATCAACCTGCTGCTGCGTTTTTACGATATCGATGCCGGCCGCATCTCGGTAGACGGGCGTTCGTCGCGCGACTACACGCGCTCGAGCCTGCGTCGCGCCTTTGGCATGGTGCTGCAGGACACCTGGCTGTTCGAGGGCACGGTGGCGGAAAACATCGCTTACGGTTGCCCAGATGCCACGCGCGAGCAGGTTATCGAGGCGGCCAAGCGCGCGCACGCGCACAAGTTTATCGTGCAGCTGCCAGGCGGCTACGATACGGTAATCGGCGAGGACGGCGGCACGTTTAGCCAGGGTCAAAAACAACTGCTGTGCATCGCGCGCGTCATGCTCACCGATCCGGCGATTCTGCTGCTGGACGAGGCAACGTCGAGCATCGATACGCGTACCGAGCTGCAGGTGCAGGCGGCATTCGACGAGCTCATGGCTGGCCGCACGAGCTTTGTGGTGGCGCACCGCCTGTCGACGATCCGCAATGCCGACTGCATTCTGGTTATGCGCGACGGCCAGATTATCGAGCGCGGCACGCACGACGAGTTGCTAGCGGCAGGCGGCTTCTACGCCGAGCTCTACCGCAGCCAGTTTGCCCAGTAGGGGCTGCCGATTAGCGGCAGATGGTTTACATCTGCGTCGTTAGTACTAAGATATGCTTTTAACAAATTGCATTAATGGCTCGAGTTTCGGGGGAAACGAGGCAACGTGACTATGACATGCTCTATGGTGGTTAACAGCAAGAGCGGTAATACCAGGATGGTTTCGGGGGCGATCAAGCGCGCCCTGCAGGCTGCAGGCGTCGAGTTTATCCATGCCGCCGCGCTGAGCGATGATGCAGATCCGGAGCAGGTCGCGCACGAGGCAGAGGGTGCCTGCGCTGCCGATACGGTGCTTGTCGGTTTTTGGTGCGACAAGGGTGCCTGCACGCCCTCGGTGGCGGCGTTGCTCTCCGCCTTGCACGGCAAGCGCGTGTTCCTGTTTGGCACCTGCGGCTTTGGGGCCGACCAGAGCTATTACCAGCAGATTGTCGACCGCGTAACTTCCAATCTGGCCGAGGATGCCGAGCTTGCGGGCTGGGCGATGTGCCAGGGCAAGATGGGTCCCGCGGTTAAGCAGCGCTACGAGGCCATGCTCGAGCAAGATCCCGAAAACGCCCGATTTAAGATGCTGCTCGACAACTGGGTTGCCGCAAAGGATCACCCCACCAAGGAGGACCTGGACAACATGACCGCAGCCGCCAAAAAGGCCGTGCTGGGCGAGTAGGCGTGTCGCCTCGCGCTCGAGATAACACAAACGTGAAAGCCTCGAGATTCTCGAGGCTTTTTTCGTGACACGAGGGCGCCCCTTTATTGATGGAAGGCCTAATAAGCTGATTGTTCTATGCCCGGATGTGTGCGGAGTGGGATGGGATTTCCGGATGGGTGGGGTTGCGGAAGCTGCGTCCCGGAATTTGCCTTTGGAATGGGATGCGGTTTCCCGTTGAGGGGCTCTGTGGAAACCGCATCCCAGTTTTCGGCCGAGAAATGGGATGCCGTTTCCGGTTGAGGGTCTTGGCGGAAAGTGCGATCCGGAATTTGCGATCGGAGTGGGATGTGGTTTCCCAACGGGGCCACAAGCGGAAACCGCATCCCATTTCGCAAGCGAATTCTGGGACACGGTTCTCAGAGGATTATGGGCTGCGAACTACATGGGGCTGTCATAAAACTCCGGCAAAGGGGGGTCGGAAATAAATGACACTTCCAGTAGTTTGTTTTAATGTGGGGGGGGGGTACCATTATTTTAGTTTCGCAAAAAACGAACCTTCTATGGGGAAGTTGCGTAGGGGGTTAGTCGTAAGTATTGGATAAAACAGACTAATTTGGGGATAAATGACCACTTACGCCAAAATAAGTAGCATTTAGCGATAAAACATTGAAAAATATGTAGCACATCGCTATGTTTTTATTAGGAAAAGATTCCAAATTGGCTTATTTCGAACTCACTTTTCAAGCGCCTTGCGGTTCCTGTTGAAACTTGCTGACCTTTGGATGGGTCGAATAGGTCCTCAAGGGGGATGAATTATCACTTTGACGGCGCGTAGACTCAAACGATTTATTACGCTTTTGAGTAGCTTGGCGTTCGCGCTTGTCATAGCCCTTGCCGTTGTTTCTTTTGTGCCTCGCGCATTTGGATACACGCCCTTTGCTGTGCTTTCGGGCTCTATGGAACCCGAGCTTCCCGTTGGCTCCATGGTGTTTGTCCGCCAGGTTGAGCCAACGGATATTGCCGTGGGCGACAATGCAACCTTTTACCGATCGGACGGCGCCGTGGTGACGCACCAGGTGTATCAGATCGACCCTGTGGCGCAGATGATCGGCACGCAGGGAATTGCGAACAAAAATGCAGACGGAAGCATCATGCACGATGCCGAGCACACGCCTTTTTCGAGTGTTATCGGCACTGTTTCTTTTTGTGTCCCTTACCTGGGCTTCGTTAACGCATATTGCACGACGATGCCCGGTTTGCTTGTTGTGGTGGCCGTTCTGGCGCTGCTGATCACGGCGTCGATAGTGCTCGATCGGATGGTTCCCGACGAGCCTGCGGGCAAGCATACCCGCGTGCATGCGAGGGAGCGGCGTTCATAGCGGCAGGGAAAAACGTCGGCGGCGGTAGGGGCCGTTGCCGGGGAAGACGATTCTCGAAAGGAAGAGAACGATGGAAAACAAGAAGAAAAAGCGCTACGGCATCATTGCCGCCCTGCTGCTGTTGGTGCTGGCTGCCGGCGTGGGTACCTACGCCTGGCTGACGGCGCAGTCGAGCCTGACCAACAACTTCACCACTGCGGGCATCAACAAGCCCACTACCGATCCCGACCATCCGAATCAGCCGCTTCCGGATGATAACAATAAGGTCAACGGCAACCTGACCGAGACCAAATGGGTTAAGGACTCTAAGCTCGCCCCTGGCGTGTCTGTACCCAAGAATCCTAATGTCGGTATCGGCAAGGGATCCGAGGATGCATATGTGTACGTCTTCGTGAACAACAAGACGGCGTCTGCCGGGGCCGATCATTCCAAGACGACTTACTTCACCATTAACTCTGGCTGGAAGGCCGTTGATGCGACCGCCGTTGAGGGCGAGCCGACTCATTATCTCGGTGGCCTTTTCGTTTATGTTGGCGAAGGAACCGAGGCTACCCCGCTTATTGCCAGCAAGAATGAGGATAAGTGGACTGGCGAGCTGTTCAGCCAGGTGACTACGCCCAAGGACACCGAGCAAAAGGATTTCGCCAATTCTGCCACGATGGATGTCAACTGCTTCATTTACGCGGCAGACAATACCGCTGAGGGTTCGTCTGCGTCTGCTTTGGCTGCTGCCAAGAATTGGGCTAAGGACCTGTAGTAATCCCACCCCCTCTACCGAGATCCCGGCCCGCTCCCCATCCCCATTTTCGGGTCGGGATCTCGGTCCCCCTTTTTATCGACGACTGGCGAACGTAATGCTCAATAATCTTTCCGACAATCAGAAACGCACCTTGGCGCTTGCCGCGATGGCGCTGTTGGCCCTGGCGTGCCTGTGCGGCACGCTGGCTTTTACTGTTGATATGGTTCCGGCGAACAACGTTCTATCGTTTGGCAGCGTGAAGGTACGAGTCTGCGAATACACCCTAAACGAGCAGGGCGAGGAGATTCCGTTTGAGCCCAACGAGCACGGGGACTATCCCGACACCAAAGCCGGGGGTTCTGACATCAGCCGCATTGTGCGCGTGGAGAACGTCGGCTCGCAGCCTGAGTACGTTCGCGCGCGCCTGCGCATGAAGTCAGTGGCACCCGACGGCTCGTGCGCGGATGCCTCGGGCAACGTTGCGTTTCATGTGGACGCGGGCGAGGGGTCCCCGTGGATCGACGGCGGCGATGGGTGGTACTACTACCGTGGATTGGCCGGGCGTGGCGGCATGCTCGACCCCGGCGCCATGACGGAAAGCCTTATGGACTCGCTGCGATTTGTGGGCGACTACCACGATGCCGCGCGCGGCGGCTCATTCAAGCTCGATATCGATGTTCAGGCCGTGCAGGCCAAAAACCAGCAGACAAGCGATACCGCCCTCGACGTACTTGACGTTGTGGGTTGGCCGGAGGCGAACTAGCCTATGAAGATCAAGAATATGAACCGGGGTATGCTTAGCAGGCTGGTTGCCGTCGCAGCGATTGCCCTTTGCTGCGTTATGGCGCTGCCAACGGTGGTGCATGCCGAGGATGTGCCCGAGGCCAAAATCGAATTCCACATCAAAAACGAGGCTGACTTTTTGTCGTGTGTGGCGCTGTCGCGCGAGCGCGATACGTCCGGCTGGCACGTTTATCTCGATAACGACATTGAGCTCGACAGCGACGACATGAAAACCATCGTTGCAGACACCGTTAAGCATCTGTCGTTTGGCAACAAGGAGCATCCGTTTAAGGGCGTGTTCGATGGTCAAAACCACGCCGTTGAGGGCCTGAACTACGATAAAGACGCTTTTGACCCCGAGCGCGATACGGGATTTTTTGCCGAGACCAACGGCGCCACCATCAAAAACTTCCTGGTCAAGGACGCCAACGTGTGGGCGGACTTCCGCGGTGGCATTATCGTGGGCAAGGCCGTCAAAACGCGTTTCGAAAACGTTATGGTCATGGAGAGCACGCTGCACGTGACCTGCGCCAACAATGCTCTCAACCTCATTACCAACGCAGGCTTTGAGGGCGGTCTCATCGCCGGCGAGCTCGACGGCTGCACCCTCTACAACTGCGAGGTCCGTGGCGGCCGTGCCGTCAACAATACGACCTCGGGCGTGCAGGCGCTCGGCGGTGAGGGTCTGTATATGGCGGCGTTTGCCGGCTACGTTAAGAACTCGACTATCGAGTACTGTCGCGTGACGCCGACGCGTAAGGACGACGGCTCGATTGCCGAGAAGGGCATGACCGACGTCACCAATAAGTACGACGTGGCCATTGGCGCCCTGGGCGGCAACAACGTGTACGCCTCGGGTTTTGTGGGCTGCATGGCGGGCGAGGCCAAGATTATCGACTGCTTCTCGACGGCGCAGTGCTACAGCTATGCCGCGTCGTACGTGGGCGTCGTCGCCGTGACGCGCGCGTGGACGGGTGGCTTGGCGGGTCGTATTCTAACCGAAAAGGGCAACGAGCTCGTTCGAAGCCATTTTGCGGGTGACTTGAGCTCGCGTCAGTACAATCCCATCGCCGTGATCCCCATCATTCAAAACGATGTGAACCTGGGCGGAATTGCCGCGCGTGCCAACAAGGATGATGCCACGGTCACCGAGTGCTACTTTAAGCCGAGCGTGAGCCTTTCTGGCAACAGCCAGGGCAACCCTGCCAAAAAGAAAATCCCCTCGTTTGGCGGCGATGACACCACCAAGGGTGATGGCTATGGTCCATGGGATGACGAGCGCTACACCACGCGCGAGCTGTGGGAAGAGCACGACTACGACTTTTGTGCCGGCACCAAGCGCTCGACTGCTAACAACGGGGCCTTGGGTGGCTCGCACTTCAATGAGTGGGCGATGGATTACAAGCTGAATATTCCTGTGCATGGCCAGAGCGTTAAGGCGACGATCGATTTTCCCGGTGCGGGCACCGCGACAATCGAGAAGACCAAACTTGGCAAAGACCAGGCGACCTCGGATCCGTACGCCTTTGCCGTGAGCGCCGTGCTGGCGGGAACGGCCCAAGGCCTGGCCCAGGGCGATACATCGGTAACGTTTAAGCAGGATACCTCCGCAAAGCCAGAGGGTTTGACCGAGGCCAACGGCGGCTACCGCTTTATGGGCTGGTTCCGTGAGCCCGGAGTCAATGTGAACCGTATCGATGCCGATAACGCCTGGTTTAACGGCAAGACCGATGCCGATGCCGTTAAGGCTGGCAAGCAGGTCCAGAAGAACGAAGCGCACGAGATAACGTCGAGCTATACCGCCGATAACGCGAAGGGGGCCGAGGCCTTTAAGGGCAACGACCTGTTTATTGCTTCGTACGAGGCGCAGGTACTGTTCTATAACGTCAAGGGCGAGACGCTCGCGTGGCAGAGCGGCGAGGAGCACGACAAGTCGACGGACTGGTACCGCTATGGCGTCGGTTTAACGCCGGCTGCCCCTGCGGACCGCGGCACTCTTTCTGCCAGCGCCACCTTTATCGGTTGGACGACGCAGCCGAGTGGCGAGGCCGGGATGCATGGCGGTTACGCGGCCATCACCTCGCCTGAGCTTGCCGAGTTAAAAAACGCCGGTGCGTTCTATCCTGCCGGCACCGAGATCACTGTGCTTGGCCCTACCGATTTTTATCCGGTGTACACCGACTATGTGTCGAACATCATGACGGTGTTTGAGGGCAATGAGCAGGATGCAACCGACGATCAGACTCGGCGCGACGGTGTGGGCAAAACTGACGTTAAGGTTGAGACTGCAGAAGATGGCACAAGCGCGTATACCGTACAGGTGCTCGACGTATCCGGTAAAGCTATATCCGAGGAGGGCCAGCTGCCCGACGGCTATCGTTTCCTGGGTTGGTATGAAAACAAGGGAACCGAGGATGCCCCGCTCGAGGTGCGCGTAAGCCGCGACCCCAGCTATACGCTCCCCGCCGATGTCGATTTAACCGCGCCGCATACCTACATCGCCCGCTTTGAGTACCGAGTGGATTATTACGTTCGGGCTTATACCAACCATGAGTTTACGGACAGCAAGCTACTTTGTTCCGTTTGGAATCGCTATCAAACGCCCTTTGAGGAAAACGTCGGTAGTACCTTCGTGCGTGAAAACGTCGTCCACTGGGGCCCGGAGCATGTTGACCACGGTATAAAGGATAGTTATGAAACGTGTGGCACGCGCTTCACGAAGGAAACCCTTGTCGTGAGTCCCCTTAACGCGTACTCGCACAACGTTAAAAACGATACGGGAGCCGATACTCTAAAAAACCTCTATGCCGATACCGATTTTCCAGGCGCTGCAACGCTAAGCGATACTTGGACTTCGGCTTCGCTGAACGTAACGGTCAAACCGGTGAATGATCGCTATCGCCTGAATTTCTGGACGCTTGAGCGCGATGGTGAATATTGGACATATGTGAAAAATCCCATCGAGAGCATGGTGCGTACAGATAAGAAGTACTACGTTCGCGCGATGATTACCACGGACGTTAATTTCTACAACAAGGGCGATAATGTCGTGAGGACTGCCACGCGGCGCTATGAGAGTAACTTGCTGCAGGCCAAGGTGAACGGGGCGGATCCGACGTTCACGTATTACTACCCGCATGTGAACACCTCGGTTGAGGCAAAAGGAAAGCCGCAGGACGGGCTAACTGGTTCTTATGAAAGCCCCTTGACCCTTGAGTCTTCTCCGACCGATGCGGAGATGGCGGTGCCGGGTTATAAGTTCTTGGGCTGGATTTCGACTGCCGAGGTCCAGAAGGATTCTGCCGTCTGGAACTATATCTACGACGTCGCCGGCGATTCCTTCACCACTTCTGACCCGGATAAGGCCGAACCGTATCTGGTGAAACCAGATTTTAAGGTCACCCAGTGGCAGGATGCCTATCCGGTGTACGCGAAGTACGATGTTAGGTACACCACCAACCTGTATCGCGCCGGTTTTAAGGGCACGGACAAGGTCAATGTGCCTAGGTACGACATCGATCCCGTTATCAACGCGGGCACCGACCCTGCTACGGCAACGGTGACCCCTGACGTCACGACTCCGGTTTATAAAGCAGGCGGTGAGCTGTATAAGTTGCAGAAGGTTGAGATCGAGCTTCCGAATGGCGAAGTTGAAGAGATCGAACCTAACGGCGATAACTCGTATTCCCATCAGGTGGAACCCGGCGGGGCCTATACATTTGTGGCGTACTATTCGCCGTTGGCGGTCGTGTACCATCTCAATGCCAAAGATGTTGACGGCAAAGTTGCTCAGCAAGGCGATATGCTCGGCAACCTTGATGGCGGCATCCCGAAGCCCACTTATGACGTCAGCGCTATCGATAGGGATACAGGAGGTGCGTTCAACGCCTTCGTGGGCTGGACGGAAGCCAAGCCGGCACCTGTCAAGGGCTATGTCGCTTGGTCGGAGGGTATCCGCATGGTGAGTGCTTCTACCGTGGTCAGGGCCCCCATGGAGCTGTACCCGGTCTACCGTCCCAGCCTGGTTACCGTTCAATCGAACATCGACTTAAATCTCGCGAATCCTGCTCTTGTCCGCGGTCTCGGCCGTACTGATTCCGGCGACCAGATCTCTCTTGAGGTCAAGGCTGTCAAGGAGGTTGTGGGCATTGACGGCACCAAGTACGACTTTGTCGGCTGGTCGCGCGATTATGTCAATGACGGGCAGTACACCCTGATGACTGACGATGAGAAGTATCCCCTCGAGGGCAGCGAGCCCTTTGAGAGCGTGACCTACACTGCGGTGTACAAGAAGACGCCGCTTAAAGTGCGCTATCACGACACCGAAGGCAACGTCATCTACACCGCTACGGTAGACCCGAACGATACGAGTGTTCTGCGTGGCCAGGATGGCAATGCCGGCTTTGTTCAGACAGTTAAGGTGCCCAAGATGTACGAGAACGGCAACCCGGTCTATGACGACAAGGGTGAACCCGTCATGGAGCCAAAGGAAGTGGCCTACGATCCCGAAGCCTACTCCGCAATCGTCGCATTCCTGGGCGAGCGAGCGGATAGCAGCTTGAAGGAGTTGTTCTTGGAGTGGCAGTGGGTTAATGGCGACAAAGCTGTGGCGTGGAGCGACTTCAAGGGTAAACCGGTTACAGCCAACATGGATTTGTATCCGGTGACGTATAGGGTCGTCGCTAACGACACATCGGACGATGCGAGCCCTAAGAATGTGACCGGGCAGCTCAAGTGGTTGCTTGATCCCAATGCCGCGAACACGATAGATGACAAGAGCGATAAGGCGCCGTTCAAGGCTTGCTTTGCAAAGCCCTTCATGGGCACGCAACTGACGGTGCACGTTGACCGCGTGGGCTATGGTCTTCCTGGCCAGACTCCTGCGCCTGTCAACGGGAAGTATGTCTCGCTTTACAGTTCGGGTTCAGGCGAGGGCTCGTTTGAGCTGACGAATCGTTTGGACTACAAGCTCACGGGCGACGGCACTCAGAGCGATGGCAATGCGGTGTTCGATTTCGCCGCTACGCATACGCTCAAGATCGTCAAGCAAACCCAGGATAACTGGGCGAAGGGCAAGACGTTCCGCTTCAAGGTTTCCCGGGCCGGCATGGACGGCAACGCCTTGGAGGAGCGTACGGTTGAGGTAACGGTGTCATCGGATGCGCAGCTGAAGGACGGTTCCGCCTGGTACTCCGGCGCTATCGAGCTTGCGGTCCCGGCGGGTATCTACACCGTCGAGGAGGACTCAGCGTGGGCATGGCGCTACAGCAACAAAATCGGCGTCCCTGGCAAGCAGCCGGGCGATAAGGCGCAGGCGACTATCTCCGCTGCATCGAGCGCGAACGATGCCACGTTCACCTGCACGAACACGCGTGTGAACGACAAATGGATCGACGGCAGCAAGCGTGCCCATAACGTTTGGAGCAACGGCAACGTAGCAAAGAAGGAGGATTAGCATGTCCAAGCGCAAGCGCATCATCGCCTTGCTGGTGGGGGTTATCCTCCTGGCCGGTACGGCAGGCACGTTGGCCTGGCTTTCGGTTACGGGCGTGCTGGTCAACCAGTTCGGCATCGGGTCGGTGACGCCATCGGTTCAGGAAACGCTCAACGGCAAAGTGAAAAGCGATGTCAAGGCGAAGAACACGGGTACCGCGCCCGCCTATATTCGTGCTGCAGTGGATATCTACTGGCAGGACCAGGATGGCGCACGCCTGTGGGATGAGCCGAAGGAGGAGCCGAAGGGTGAGGCGGATTACGAGATTGCGTGGAGCGTGGCTGATGCCTCGGGCGCGAACTCGGCTTATAACTGGGTTAAGGCGAGCGACGGGTTCTATTACTGGACGTCGCCCGTCGCTCCCGGCGCGGAAACCGGCGTGCTCATTAATAGGGTTACCGAGCTCAAGGCAACCGAAGGTCGCAATCTTGTCGTGGATATCTCCACTCAGGCGGTCCAGGCGACGCCCGATGAGGCCGTGCACGACGCATGGGGTTGCTCGGTCGAGAATGACGTGCTGGTGCCGCCGCATGGAGGTGCGTAAGTATGGCGTTCCCGATTCGTAAAGGTGTTGCGCGCTCCTTGCGTTGCATGGTCGCGGCCATTTTCTGCGTGGTCGCGCTCGCTGTTCCCGCCCGTGCGTTTGCCGATACTCCCGCGATTGCCTATGACGGAAATGCGCGTCAGCTGACGGTCTCGGGGGCGACGGACTCCTCGGGGGAGCCCGATCTGTTTTTGGCCTTTAAAGATCTGATGCCTGGCGATGTGCGTGATCAGCAGATAGAGATTCGTGCCACGGGCGTAAAGTCCCAGGTGCGCGTGTTTGTGCGTGCCGTTGTCGATCACGAGACGGCACGCCTGCTGTCGCCCATTACCCTAACGGCGTCGGCGGGCGATGGCTCTGCAGGTTGGCTCCAGACAGGAACACCGGGCAGCGCGTTCGCTTATCCCACGCAAATCGCCACGTTTACGAGCGATGGCAGCACGGTGCTTAATTTGCAGCTAAACGTTCCGACATCGGTGGGCAACGAGGTTGCCGACGCAAACAAGACCATTCGCTGGGAGATTACCGCCGAGGACGATGGCGAGAAGATTCCCGTGCAGTCTGCTGACAGCAAGAAGCTCGGCTTGCTTGGTCTGGCGGCAACGGGCGACAACACGCTCACGTTGCTTTTGGTGTTGCTGACACTTGCAATCATCGCATTTATAGCCGCACTTCTTTTGTCCCGGAGGGATAAGCGCTAGGTTCATCTTCTAAACGCAACGCCCTCCCGGGCGGCGGGCACGAAGTTCCCTGCTCTACAGTCCTGCGCAAGACGAAGGCCACATTAAGTGGCCTTCTTTGCGTGCGGAACTCGCGATGAACTTCGAGCCCGCCGCTCGGGAGGGCGCCCCTTTATTGACGGAAGGCCTAATAAGCGGATATTCCATGCCCGGATGTATTCAGAGCGGGACGGGCTTTCCGGATGGGCGGTGTTTCGGAAAGTGTGTCCCAGAATCGGCGCTCAGAGTGGTCCCCACTTTCCGGTTGATGTCTTGTCCGGAAACTATGTCCCGGAATTAAGGCTTGGAATGGGATGCACTTTCCGGTTGAGAGCCTTAGCGGAAAGTGCGACCCGGAATTTACTCTTGAAGTGGGATGCGCTTTCCCAACAGGCCCTCAAGCGGAAACTGCGTCCCATTCCGAAGGCAGATTCCGGGACACACTTTCCGAATACAAAGAAGGCCACTTAATGTGGCCTTCAACTTATATATGTTCAGCGGATACCCCCATGACAAGCCGTGCTCCAACAACAAGGCGTCTGTCCGGGCGGAGGCATATAAGGTTCATCGCGAGTTCCGCACGCAAAGGAGGCCACTTAATGTGGCCTCCGTCTTGCGCAGGACTGTCCGAGCAGGGAACCTTATATGCCTCCGCCCGGACAGACGTTTCAGTTATGAACTCGCAGCTAGTCGCTATTTGATCTTGGTCGTACCCGGCGCCAGGTTGGGGTCGGTCTCGTTGGCCTCGGTCTGGAAGTGCTCGGTATACACGTTCTTGCCGTCGCGGAACATCTCGTAGTACTGCATCTTGGCGTAATCCTCGCGCGCCTTGGTGGCGGCTGCGGCAGCGGCGTCGTCACCGGTGACGTTGGAGGAGAGCGCCCAGCGCAGGCTGGCGTCCTCGTAGCCCACGGAGTTGATGGCGGGCAGCGACTCGCGCAGCGTCATGTGCGCTTTCTGGTAGTCGGTCAGCGGTGCGCCGATCAGTTGCATCAGCTGGGTGGACAGGTAGTTGGTGGACAGGTCGTCGACCTCGCTCGTCTGGTCGCAGCCGGCAACGTCGTAGTTGGCCCAGATGATGTAGTCGGTCTGCCACAAACGCTCCTGGTGGGTGGCGTCGTCCTCGCCGGTAAACCACTTGTCATTGAACTTGGACGGGAAGAACGGCTGGTGGTCGCCCCAGAACACCACGACTACCTTGCGGTCGAGCTTGCTCAGGGCGTTGAGGAAGTAGCGCAGCGCCTGGTCGGACTGTTCGATGCACGAGACATATTCATCGACATCGGAGAGCGTGCCGTCCTCGACGGTCTTGGCGTCCAGGTCGGTCGTGTCGATGTTCAGGTGCATCTGCTTGTCGACCGGCAGCAGGCCCGTGTCGTAGCCCGAGTGGTTCTGCATGGTCACATCGAAGATAAACTGCGGGTCGGCGTTCTGGTCGAGCAGCTCAAGAATCTTGTCGTAGGTTGCCTGGTCGGTCACCATGCCGCGCAGGGTATCGGCACCCTGGAAGTCGTTGATGGACAGGAACTGGTCAAAGCCAAAGTCCTTGTAGACGTTCTCGCGGTTCCAGTTGGTTGCGTGGTTGGGGTGCATGGCCGTGGTGGAATATCCGAGCGACTTGAACTGCTCTGCCAGGTTCCCAGTCGTTTCCATGTTGTAGATGGTGTAGGGGTACACGCCCGAGCCCAGGTTGGCCATGGAGTTGCCGGTCATAAACTCAAACTCGGTATTGGCGGTACCGCCGCCGTAGGCGCTCACGTAGAGCTTGCCGCGGCTGAGGCAGTTGGACAGGCTCTTAAAGTACTGCGGACCCTCGTAGCCGGCGCGCATGTTCTGGTAGATCGACAGATCCGAGAAGGTCTCGTTCATGATGGCGATGACCGTGGGCTTCTCGCTGTCGAATTGCTCCTTTGCGGCGGTGCGCTCGTCACTCTTGGCGGCATCGGACTTGTCGTAGGCCTTGGCGTACTTTTTGAGCGTGGCCTTGGCATCGTCGACGGAGTAGTCGGCGGGTTTGGGCGGCTTGATGGACTGCGCCGCACTAATAAAGGCAGGCAGGTAGCCCTCGCGCCAGTAGCTCTCGAGCGGACGCCAGGTGTAGACGGTGATGCCGAGGGTGTTGTAGTAGTCGATGAGCGTGACATGCGCGGTCACGCCGCCCAGGCATAGCACCGCCACGAGCAGGTTGGTGAGCAGCATGCGCTTGGCGTTGGCGGCGCCCTTCTGGCGGTGCGGTGCCACCAGGCCGGCGTACTCGCACAGCAGCATGGCGATGGCGGTAAAGCCCATGGACAGCACGCAGAACAGCGAGATGGAGAAGGTGTAGCCGTTGCCGGCGACCGCGGCGGCGGTGGAGATGGCCGAAAGGTCGCCCGGCTGGATGGGCATGGATTTAAACGTGATGACGAAGAACTCGGCAATGCCCAGGATAAAGAGGGCAAAGGCCAGGACGGCGGGGGCTGCGCCGTGGCGCTGGAACAGGAAGAACAAGCCGGCCATGAGCGTGGTGATGATGGCCCACTCGAGCAGGATACACAGGGGGTAGACCCAGGTAAAGTCGTGGTTGGACGAGACCTCCATGCCCAGCAGCGCAAAGACGCCGGCGAGCAGCAGGCACAGGACGGCGGCGACGAGCGGTTTGCCCACAAAGGCGCCGCGCAGGCGAGCGAGCTTGCCGGTGGGGGCGGGGGCGTCGGGCTCGGCGAACGCAAAGACGCGCGGGGCGATGCGGTCGCGGGCGATGCTGGCCCAAGCGCAGCCGGTGAGGATGGCGTTGGTCAGGATGAGCATCACAAAGGCGAGCGGCTCGTTTTGGGCGACGAGGCCAATGGCACCCCAAATGATCAAAAAGAGCTGGAACAGGCCGAAGGCGACGCTCCACCCAAGAGCGCTTTTGGCAACGGTGCCCGACTGAGCGCGAATGGCCTTGGCCTCGCGCAAGACAAGGTAGACGGTCGCCGCAAGACCGACGAGCGAGATGGCGGCAGCGAACATGCTGAGACTCCTCACAAACTAAAACCTACGAAAGCGGGGGTTTACCCGATTGTTACCAAGATATGCGCCGCATTTGGTGACTGCGCACAACAACCAGCCATAATAACGCGCGTGCGTGGCGGTGTTGCGCAATGTAGCGGCGACCTGCGCGATAATGGACGGGAATTACACGGAAACGTAAAGGCTTCTTAAAGAATTAGCGAGGATGAGGCGATGAACGAGCAGGTTTGCAAGGCGGACATGGGCGGCGATGGAGCGGCGATCGATACGTGCGGCTATCCGGTCGAGACCACGGGCAGTGCGGTGCTGGACACGTTGGAGCACCGTTCCTCCACGCGCGCTTTTGCGCGCGATGACAGCGATCGTCCCGTGGCGGTGACCGACGAACAGCGGGCGGCGATTCTGCATGCGGCGAGCCGTGCGCCGTCGGCAGGCGCCATGATGATGTATTCCATCGTGAGCATTCGTGAGCAGGCCACATTGGACCGCCTGGCCGACCTGTGCGATCATCAGCCCATGATCGCCAAGGCGCCCTGGGCACTCATATTTGTAGTCGACTATGCCAAGTGGATCGATCTGTTTGAGCATGTGGGTTGCTTTGAGCCCGAGTTTGTCGAGCGCACGGGCAAGTCGCCCCGTCGTGCGCCGGGCCTGGGCGACTTTGCCATCGCGGCCCAGGACGCCGTGATCGCTGCGCAAAACGCCGTGGTTGCCGCCGAGGCCTTGGGGCTGGGGAGCTGCTACATCGGTGATATCGTCGAGAACGCCGAGGAAGTCGCCGCGCTGCTGGACTTGCCGCCCTATACCATGCCGCTGTCGATGCTCATCATCGGCACGCCCCGTAAGGAGCGCCCGGCCATTGCGCATCCCGTAGTGAACCTGGTGCACGAGGAACGCTACTGCCGTGCGGATGCCGCGACCATGGACGCGCAGGTGGCCGAGATGGACGCGATGTTCCGTCCGCATGCCCGCGAGGTGGGGGAGCGCGTCGTGGATATCTACACCCGCAAGCACACGAGCCCCTTTATGGCCGAGATGAGCCGCTCCATGGAGTGGTGGTTCAAAAACTGGCTCGGCAAGTAACGAATGCGGTGATGTGACAAAGGGACAGTCCCTTTGTCACATTCCATATCGCCGAGGTGGCCTAAAGGCCGTATAAATGTTTATTTAGCTGGGAAAACAGTGCATTAAAACATGGGCCGATTGCCTATAATCCCTTCGAACATTAAAGTTGGGAGGAAACCGGCTTATGGAACAAAAGGCCAAGGAGGCAGCCTCGCACGCTGCGATTCCTGTGAGCATCTCGGCGATGCTCGTCACGCTGGGCGTGGTGTACGGCGACATCGGCACCAGCCCCATGTATGTAACTAAGGCGCTCGTTGCCGGCAACGGCGGCATCGGAAGCGTGACGGAGGAGTTCGTGCTCGGCGCGCTCTCTCTTGTCGTGTGGACGGTCACGCTGCTGACGACCGTCAAGTACGTGCTGATCTCGCTGCGCGCCGACAACCACGGCGAGGGCGGTATCTTTGCCCTGTACAGCCTGGTCAAGCGTTGCGGCAAGTGGCTTATCATCCCCGCCATGCTGGGTGGCGCCGCGCTGCTCGCCGACGGCATCCTGACGCCGGCTGTTACCGTTACCACGGCCATCGAGGGCCTGCGCACCATTCCGGCGGTCCACGCCGTGCTCGGGGATGACCAGGGCCGCGTTGTCGCCATCACGCTCGCCATCATCATTGCGCTCTTCTTGGTGCAGCGCATCGGCACGGCCAAGATCGGTCACGCCTTTGGCCCCATCATGACGCTGTGGTTCCTGTTCCTGGGCGGCACGGGTCTGTTCTTTGTCTTCCAGCACCCCGCCGTGCTGCTGTGCCTCAACCCGGTGCGCGGCATCGCCTTTTTGCTGAGCCCCAACAACCACGCGGGCATCATGATTCTGGGCAGCTGCTTCCTCGCCACCACCGGTGCCGAGGCGCTCTACTCCGACATGGGCCATGTGGGTCGCGGCAACATTTATGCCACCTGGCCGTTCGTTAAGTGCTGCCTGCTGCTGTCCTACATGGGCCAGGGCGCGTGGCTTATCAACAACGCCGGCAACCCGGAGCTCATGGGTATCGCCGACCTCAACCCCTTCTACCAGATGCTCGCCCCGGGTCTGCGCCCCTTTGCCGTCGGCCTTTCCACCGTCGCGGCCATCATCGCCTCGCAGGCGCTCATCACCGGCGCATTCTCGCTGGTGTCCGAGGCCAGCCGCCTGGACCTCATGCCGCATATGCAGGTCTTCTATCCTGCCGAGACCAAGGGCCAGCTCTACATCCCCATGGTCAACAACGTCATGCTCGTGGGCTGCGTCGTCGTGGTGCTGCTGTTCCAGAACTCGGCGCACATGGAGGCCGCGTACGGCCTGGCCATTACCCTGACCATGATGTGCACGACAATGCTGCTCTTCTTCTATCTGCACGTGGAGCGCAATCTCAAGGTCGCGCCGTGGATCTTTGCCGCCTTCTTCCTTTTGCTCGAGGGTTTCTTCTTTGTGAGCTCGCTCACCAAGTTCTTCCACGGCGGCTACTTCACCATCCTTATGGCCGCACTCATCATGGGCATTATGGTGTGCTGGTACAACGGCACGGCGGTCGAGCAACGTCAGTTTACGCTGCTGCCGCTGCGCAGCTATCTGCCGCAGCTCAAACGCCTGCGCGACGACGATCGCTACGAGCTCATGAGCGACAACATCGTGTACCTGACCAAGGACACCAACACCGACTATATCGACCGCGATATCGTCTACTCGATTTTGGATAAGCACCCCAAGCGCGCTCGCGCCTGGTGGTTCGTGAATGTCGAGACCATGGAGGAGCCGCATACCTTTGCCTACTCGGTCGAGACGTTCGGCACCGACTACGTATTCCGCGTGCATCTGTACCTGGGCTATAAGATCAACCAGCGCGTCAATGCTTACCTGCGCCAGGTTGTTCAGGACCTGGCTGCCAGCGGCGAGCTGCCGGCGCAGACGCACGATTACTCGGTCTACAAGGACCCGGGCAACATCGGTACGTTTAAGTTCGTCATGATCCGCAAGCTGCTGGCGCCCGAAAGCGACGTGGAGCCCAGCGAGCGTACGGCCATCACGCTCAAGTACATCATCCGCCGCGCCGCCGGCACGCCTGCGCGCTGGTACGGCCTGGAGAACTCCAACGTGAGCTTTGAGTACGTGCCGCTGTTCACCAAGTTTAAGGCCGTGAGCAAGATGCAGCGCCTGGCTCCCGACGAGCGTCCGTAGTCGACGTCTGCTGTTTGTCTAGCGACCGCAGGCTGCAAAGGCTATACACTTGAAACCACCACAAGGAGGCCACCACCGCAAAGGTGCCAGTCCCCTTTGTGGTGGTTTTTGTTTTTGAGAGAGGGGCGGGGCGCTGATGGACGTCCGTGCGGACGGCGATATTGCCGAGAACTTTTGGTGGCGGCGTACAACGCTGACGCGTCGCAGCCCTCTGTATGACGCCTGCGTATCGGCGGGGCTGCTAGCCGCGGCGACGATTGTGGGCGCGCTGCTCGACCATCCGGGGCTCGCGCCGAGCATCATGATCGTCTATGTGTTCGCCGTGCAGCTGTGCGCTTTCTTTACCTGGAGCCGCCTGTACTGCCTGCTGAGCTCGGCTGCCGCCGTGGCGCTCTACAACTTCTTGTTTGTCGACCCGCGCTACGCGCTGTCGTTTATCGACCGCGCCTATCCCGGCATGTTCTTCATTATGTTTGCGGTCTCGCTCGTGTCGAGCTCAATCGCGCTGGCCCTGCGCCGCGCCTTGGCGCAGGCTGCCGCCAGCGACCGTCGCACGCAGATGGTGCTCGAGACCAACCGCATGCTGCAGCGGTGTGGCGATCAGCAACAGATTGTGCACGCTATGGCAACGCAGCTGGCGCGTCTTTCGGACTGTCCGGTCGTGTGGTATAGCGCCGATGTCGATAACGATGACCTGCTGCCGCGCACGACGTACACGGCCGTGGGCGATGCCGCGCCGGTACACCAGCTGGTGCCGCAGATGCCGCCGCGGCTCTCGGCGTCCGCCTATGTGGGAACGCCGCTCGATGCCACCTATGGCGCCTCGGCGTTCTACGGCATATACCTGACCGTGCGCTCGGGCGATACCATGGTGCGCGCAGGCGATCCTGCCTCGGTGGTGGGGGTGTTCGCCATTGTCGCCGAGCCCGATGCGCTGAC
The DNA here is from genome assembly GCF_003459505.1 of Collinsella sp. AF20-14LB. Classification (GTDB taxonomy): domain Bacteria; phylum Actinomycetota; class Coriobacteriia; order Coriobacteriales; family Coriobacteriaceae; genus Collinsella. Next base: position 51,082 of record NZ_QRWD01000012.1, on the reverse strand, counting down.
GCCCGAGGAGCGGACGCTTGCCGATGCCATCGTGAGCGAAGGCGAGCTGGCGCTCGATCGCGCCCGCGCCATGGAGGCTCGCGAGGAAGCGGCGGTGCTCGCCAAAAACGAACAGCTGCGTGCCAACTTACTGCGCTCCATCTCGCACGACCTGCGCACGCCGCTTACCAGTATTTCGGGTAATGCCGACGTGTTGCTCGACCAGGGCTCGACCGGCACGGCCGTGCTCGACGACCAGACACGCCGCGGCATGCTCCTATCCATTCGCTCGGACGCGCAATGGCTCAACGCCACTGTCGAGAATCTGCTCGCCATTACCAAGCTCGAGGGCGGCGGCATGCACCTGTCGACCACGCTCGAGCTCATGGACGATATCGTCGAGGAGGCGCTGCGTCACGTAAATCCGGCTGTGCGCGAGCATGACCTTAAGGTAGTGGCGTGCGATGAGCCGGCGCTCGTCAACGTCGACGCGCGCCTGATGGTGCAGCTGGTGGTCAATCTGGTGAACAACGCCATCACCTATACGCCCGCCGGCTCGCATATCGTGATCTCGATTGGCGTCCATGATGGATGCGTGGCGTGCTCGGTTGCTGATGATGGCCCGGGCATTGCGCCCGAGGACCGCGAGCGAATCTTTGAGTCGTTCTACACCGCCAACCATGGCCTGGCCGACAGCTGCCGCAGTGTGGGCTTGGGGCTTTCGCTCTGCCGCTCCATTGCGCTGGCACATGGCGGTAGCATAGAGGTTACCGCGGCGGACCCGCACGGTTCGGTCTTTACGATTGAGCTTCCCGCCGCCGACGTTTCGTTTGATAAGGAGTAGCGCTGTGCCGAACTCTGCCGTGAAACCGCTCATCTTGGTCGTTGAGGACGATCCCGCCGTCCGCAACCTTATCGTCGCCGCGCTCGAGGCGCACGGTTTGCGCCATATGGCTGTGGAGACCGCCCACGCCGCCATCGCCGCCGCTTCGTCGCAGGCGCCGAGCATTGTGCTGCTCGATCTGGGCCTGCCCGATATGGACGGCGTCAAGGTGGTGGAGTCGGTGCGCGCGTGGTCGGGCATGCCGATCATCGTGGTTTCGGCGCGCAGCGAGGACGCGGACAAGATCCGAGCGCTCGATGCCGGCGCCGATGACTACCTGACTAAGCCGTTTTCGGTCGAGGAGCTGCTCGCGCGCATTCGCACCACGCTCAGGCGCCTTTCGTATGCGCAGGCGGGCGGTGTTGTCTCCGAGGGCTCGTTCGATACCGGCGAGTTGCATATCGATTTTGATGCCGGCATCGCCACGATGGATGGCGAGGAGCTGCATCTGACGCCGATCGAGTATAAGTTGCTCTGCTTGCTGGCGCACAACGCCGACAAGGTGCTGACGCACCAATTTATCCTGCACGAGATCTGGGGCACGGCGACCAAGAGCGACCTGGCGAGCCTGCGCGTCTTTATGGGTACGCTGCGCAAAAAGATCGAGTCCGATCCCGCGCACCCGCGCTATATCCAGACGCACGTGGGTATCGGCTATCGCCTGGTCACCCAAGGCTAGATCGCCAACCACCATCCCAATATGAGTTGCGGTGAAATACGGTCTAAATTTGCCTAATTCCAGGCAAAACAGTCCGTATTCCACCGCAACTTTGTTATCTGCCCTTAGGCTTGCTGGCGTAGAACTTCTTCTTTTTGGGCTTGCCGGCGGGGGAGGGTTTGCCGGCAAAGTTGGACTTGCCGTTGCCGGCCTGCGCGTGCGCGGGTACTGCCGCACGGGGCTTGCGGGCCTCGGGGTTGCGCAGCTCCTCGGTTCGCTCGGCAATTTCCTCGGCGCTAAAGCCGACCTCGGCCATGGCGTCCTCGATGGGCAGGCGGCGCACGATATAGCAATGGTGCACCTTCTGGTTGCGTGCGAAGTCCTCGGGGATGGTCTGCGCCGTAATGTCCTCCAGCACCACGCCCGCGCGTGCGAGCTTGCGTGTCTCGGGGCGGAAGCCTCGCAGGTTGCAGCTAAAGATGGCATGGCCGCCCTGTGCGAGCAGGCGCGATACGCCGGCCAACAGCTCAACATGGTCGCGCTGGACATCCCAGGTGCGGCGGCCCATCTTGGACGAGTTCGAGAACGTGGGCGGATCGACAAAAATCAGGTCCCAGCGGTTGCGCGTCTGGCGCTGGTCGCGAATCCAGGCGAGCACGTCGTCGCGCACAAAGTGATGCTGCGGACCCACAAAGCCGTTCTGGCGCATGTTGCGCTCGGCCCAGTCCAGGTAGGTGTTGGAGAGGTCGACCGTCACGGTTTCCTCGACGCCGCCGTCGGCCGCATAGCAGGTAGCGGTGCCGGTGTAGGCGAACAGGTTGAGGAAGCGGCGTGCCTGCTTGGCGTGCTCGCGCACCAGATCGCGCGTGACGCGGTGGTCCAAGAAGATGCCCACGTCCAGGTAGTCGTCAAAGTTGACGGCAAAGGTAAGACCGCCTTCCTCGATGAGCGGCAGGCGACGGCGCGCGATGTTGGCGCGCTCGCCCGAGCCGCCCTTGCCGGCGCCCTGCTTGCCGTACTGCGAGCCGCCGCGCGAACGCATGCGTGCCTTGGCGTGCACGTGCTCGGCCGGAACATCCAGGATGCGCGGCGCGATGGCCAAGATATCGAGCATGCGGGCCTGGGCCAGCGCCGGGTCGATGGTCTTGGGTGCGGCGTATTCGGCGATGACGAGCCAACGGCCCGGTGTCTGCGGGCAGCCCTCGTACAGGTCGATGGCGGCGGAGTAATCGGGCAGGTCGGCATCGTAGACGCGGTAGCAGCTCACGCCCTCGCGCTTGGCCCACTTGCGGCGCAGGCGTGCGTTCTTGCGCAGGCGGTTGGCGAACTGCTCGGACTCGGGGATGAGCACGGGCAGCGGCTTGCCGTCGCCCAGGTCGAGCGTGGCAGCGGGCTCGGGCATGGCGGGGGCTTCGTCGCCGATGACGTCGTCGGCGACCGCGGTCTGCTCCTCGGCATCCGCGCTGGTCGCAGCTTCAAACGCTGCGGCGGCGTGGTCGAGCGAGGGCCAAACCTCGATAGTCGCCTCTTCGTTGTTGGGCATGACGGCAATGGAGCGCGCGGGCTCGGCATGGAGCGCGCGGGCCAGCAGGCCGTCGCGGGTGAGCGCGGCGACCGGTGCCGAAGCAAGCTCGGGCGCGCGGCGCAGCTCGCCGACCAGCGTCATGGCGTCATGCATAAGCGACAGCGGTGTCTCGGTCGTATCCGCGACGAGGACGGCACCGGCGACGGCGCCCGCGTGGTCCAGTACGGTGGCAGATTTGGCGGCGCAAAAATCGACAAAGCGCTTGTAGCCGGCGCACTTGACCATGCACTCGGCGGTTTTGCGGGCGGCGGGGTCGATGTCTACGGCAACGATGCGCGCCTGGCGCTCGCGCGCCGCCGCCTCGCGCTCGCGTGCCTCGGCGAGCAGCTGCTCCCACAGAGTGGCGTCGTGCAGCTGCCAGCCCTCAAAGCCCCAGCGCTCGCGTGCGGCGCTCGGGGCGCGGTCGGTCAGAATGTTCACGGCCTCCAGCAGCAGGCCGCCGCCGGCGCACGAGGCGTCGATCAGCGTAGGTAGGGCCTCGTTTTCGTAGTCGTCGGCCGTCAGCTCGCGCTCGCACAGCGCGGTCCAGCCGACCTGCGCCAACACCAGGGCGGCGTAGTCGGGGCGTAGCACGTGCGCGCCCTCGCCGGCGCGAGTCGCGGCGGGCGGCAGGCGCTTGAACAGCGGGTCGCCCGAAAGGTCCAGGCTTATGCTCGCACGGCGCTGGCGTAGCGAAAGCAGCAGGTGGACATCGGGGTCGGCAGCATCGACATCGGCGCGACGGCCTGTGGTCTCGGCCAGGCGATCGCACAATGCGTCCTTGGCGCGCAGGGCAGAGAAGCGCGTGTTGCGCAGCTGCTCGGTCACACCACGGGCAGTGATGGCAATGGTGGCGCCGCAGCGGACGATGTTTTCCCAGGCAATGTCGTAAACGGCATCGTACAGCTCGTCGGCATCCTGTGCCTCAAAGCGTCCGAGCACCACAAACACGCGGCTGGCCAGGCGCGACCACAGACAGGCGCGGTAGCCTTCTTCGAGCTCGCCCTCAAACGTAGCGCGGCCCTTCAGGCGGCGGACATGCGAAAGCCCGAGCCACTTGAGCTCGTCGGCGAGTGCGGATTCAAAGCCCTCGGGGCAGCTTGCATAAAATTCCATGGGTGACCTCTCTGGTTGCGTCGCTCCATTATATGATGGATGCTTCGTTTGCCATCGACCTCGAAAGGAACCCATATGATTGATGCGTGCCCCGATTCCGCTGTGCTCTTTTTTGACGTGGACGGCACGCTGACGTCGTTCGACCCCGACGATATGACCGATAAGGACTTCTCGGCGGTGCGTCCCTCGCAGGCGGTCATCGAGGCGTTTCATCGCCTGCGCGATGCGGGGCACAAGGCGTTTATCTGCACGGGTCGTCCCTTGTGGCTGATTGCGGACAGCCTGCGCGCGCTCGACCCTGCGGGTGTCGTGGCCATGGCGGGCGCCACGCTCGAGGTCGAGGGGCGTGTGGTGCACGAGGATTGCATTGACGGGGGCATTGTCGAGGAGCTTGCGCGTCGCATTATTGTGGCGGGCGGTGAGGCGTTGTTCGAGACGAACGGTGCCACCTATTCACTTGAGCCAGTTGGTGTCGAACAGTCATTTCTGCTAGGCGCCGGCGTGGTGCATGGCGTTGATCAGATGCGCGTCGATGGCCGCTTGCGCGTAGGCAAGGTGTGCATTAACGCGAGCGACCTGGCTCGCGTAGCCAACGATGACGGCTTTATCGATCGCGAGTTTGAGCTGTGCAACACCGGTGGCCAGAATCGCGAGCTGAGCCCCAAGGGCATCGACAAGGGCGTGGGCGTGGCGCGAGCGCTGGAATACCTGGGTCGCACCGGCAACGCGCGCACCTTTGGCTTTGGCGATTCGGGCAACGACCTGGGCATGCTCGCTGCGGTCGAGACGGCCGTGGCCATGGGCAACGCCATGCCCGAGGTCAAGGCGGTCGCCGACTACGTGACCGACGACGTCGCGAACGACGGCACCGTCACCGCGATGCAACATTTCGGCCTCATCTAATGAATCTCGCCTTCTGACGTTTGCTCAAACTGCGACTCTTTGCTTTTGCATGCTCAATCGATTTATCAATCCAAACACTGAAGCGATTATACCGTTCGCCGAGAAGATAAAAAACCGCAGTTCACGCCTTGATAAACGTAGGTAAAGTGTTTAGCAGTTTAACGCCCGTGTGCAAGCGAAAGGAATCAGGCAGATGGCAATCAAGGTGTTCGCTGACGGTGCAAACCTCGAGGGCATGCTCGACATGTACGAGAACGGCAACGTTCAGGGTTTCACGACCAACCCGTCCCTTATGAAAAAGGGCGGCGTGACGGATTACCGCGCCTTTGCCAAGGAGGTCCTGGCCCATATCACCGATGTGTCTGTGTCGTTTGAGGTCTTTGCCGACGACGTCGAGACCATGGAGATCGAGGCCCGCGAGATCGCTACCTGGGCCGAGAACGTCTATGTCAAGATTCCGTGCGTGACCACCAAGGGCGAGTCCACGGCCGAGTTGGTGCGCAAGCTTTCCGCCGACGGCATTAAGGTCAACGTCACCACCATCTTTACGCCTGCGCAGGTCGACGAGATGGTCGACGCTGTCGACGCCGAGACGCCGTCCATCATCTCGCTCTTTGCCGGCCGTATCGCCGACACGGGTGTCGATCCCATTCCGTTTATGACGGAGTCGGTCAAGAAGGCCGCCGCCAAGCCCAACTGCGAGGTCCTGTGGGCGTCCACGCGCGAGCTTATCAACATTTACCAGGCGCAGGCCTGCGGCTGTCAGATCATCACGGTGCCCAACGGCATCCTGGCCAAGCGCAAGAACATCGGTCGCGATCCGTACGAGGTCTCGCTCGATACCGTGCGCGGTTTTGCCAAGGATATCGCCTCGCTAGGCTTCCATATCCTGCCGTAACGCGAACACTGGCTGCGCCGCGGGTTGTTCGCCCCGGCCTTTCCTTTCCCTATCGCTCACGCGCTTCGCGAGGGTCGCGCTAGGCAAAGAAAAGGCCGGGGCTGCCGACACGAACCCGTCGGTAGGTCCTGAGCTGAATCGCTACCTTTATTCCGATGGGGGTCGACAGTGCTACCCCGCCAACTGTCTCGGGCAGTAATGGGGCTGGGCTCGGATGGCAACGCCGCGTGCCACTGGCGGCTTCGTTCGCCGGATGACGATTCGTGTTACGCGGCCGGCGTCACCTCGGACGGCGGCGTGGGCTCCGACGGCATCGCGTGGACAACGCGGTTCCGCATTATGGATCAACCTGTAATCTAATGATCTTCTAATCCATATCTATCAAGTATCGAAAACGATCCGGCCCCGAGTTGGCAGTCATCGCCAAGGCAAAGGACCCTGCCGGCTATGTGTTCGGGGCGACGCGCAAGTCGCCCAAGACCCTTCGATTATCCTTTGTTCCGCGCATGCAAGATCTCATGCTTGACGTGGTTGAACAGCTCTACCGGGCAAACGAGGTCTTTGCGGCTCGTGCCCATAAGTGTCCCACCAACAGAAATCGAGATATTCGGCCTCAGAGTGCCGTCAAGATTGCCAATATGGCTGAAAAACGTCCCGTACCGCACCTCTGCGGGTGCAGATATGGGACGTTTGTGGAATATCTGATGCCTATTTGTTGAGCTTGCACTTTGAAGAAGTGTTATCGCGGCCCAGCGAGGCCGAATATCTCAATAATTGCAGGTGATGATTAGCGGAAACGGCGTCTCGCACTTCGGGATATCGCCAAATCGTTTTAGAAGGAGAGGCGCTCGGCGGAATGGGGCCCGCCGAGCGCCTGCAGCGGCTTATTTGCCCCGCACCATGGTGAGGGAGATCTTTTTGCGGTCGCGATCGACCTTTTCTACCCATACCTTCACCGTGTCGCCGACGCGCACCACGTCGCTGGGGTGCTTGACGAAGCGGCTGGCCAGCTTGGAGATGTGCACGAGGCCGTCCTGGTGCACGCCCACGTCGACGAAGGCGCCAAAGTCGACGACGTTGCGCACCGTGCCCTTGAGCTCCATGCCGGGCTCCAGGTCGTCAATAGAAAGTGCCGAGCGGCTAAAGACCACCTCGGGCGCGTCGTCGCGCGGGTCGCGACCGGGCTTCTTGAGCTCGTTGACAATGTCGATGAGCGTCAGGGTGCCACAGTCCAGGTCGCTTGCCAGCGCCGAGATGCTGCCCAGGCGGCGCTCGATGTCGGGCACGCCACCGCGGCTGAGCTCGCTGGCTTTAACGCCTGCGCGCTCTAGGACGGACGTGGCCACCTCGTAGCTCTCGGGGTGGACGCTTGTCGCGTCGAGCGGGTTTTTGCCGCCGCTGATGCGCAGGAAGCCCGCGGCGTTGAGGTACGCCTTGGGTCCCAGCTTGGGGACCTTCTTGAGCTGGCGGCGATCGGTAAAGGCGCCGTTTTCCTCGCGGTAGGCCACGATGTTTTTGGCTACGCTTGGCGTAATGCCCGACACGTAGCCCAGCAGGCTTGCGCTCGCGGTGTTGACGTCGACGCCCACACGGTTGACGACGTCTTCCACCACGTGGCCCAGGGTGCGCGAAAGCTCGGCCTGGTCAAGGTCGTGCTGGTACTGGCCCACGCCGATGGACTGGGGCGGAATCTTGACGAGCTCTGCCAGCGGGTCTTGCAGACGGCGGCCCAGGCTCATGGCGCCACGCACGGTGACGTCCAGGTCGGGATACTCTTGGCTCGCGAGCTCGGAGGCCGAGTACACCGACGCGCCGGCTTCGTTGACGATGGTGTAGCGAAGGCTGGGCGCCTGCTCGGTAATGAACTCCGAGACGACTTCCTCGGTCTCGCGGCTGGCGGTGCCGTTGCCGATGACGATGGTGTTGACGCCGTCCTTCTTGACGAGGCGGGCGAGCTCGCGCTTGGTGCCGGCGACGTCGTGGCGCGGCTTGGTGGGATAGACCACGCCGTGGTCGAGTAGCTTGCCGGTCTCGTCCATGACGGCGACCTTGCAGCCGGTGCGGTAGCCCGGATCGAGCGCGAGCACGCGGGCGCCGCGCACGGGGCGCGCCGAGAGCAAGCCCTCGAGATTCTTGGCAAAGACGTTGATGGCCTCGGTCTGGGCACGAACGGTGAGTTTGGCGCGGGCCTCGCGCTCCAGCGAGGGGGCCATGAGGCGCTTGTAGCCATCGGCGATGGCGGCGTCAAAGACGGGAGCAAACACGCCCTGGCGACGGGGCCAGCGGCTGCCGAGGCGTGCCGTAGCGGCAGCGCCGTCGACGTTCACGCGCACGCGGAGCTTGCCCTCACGCTCACCGCGGTCGATAGCCAGTACACGGTGGTTGGGGATGCGACGCAGCGGCTCATCATAGCTGTAGTACGGCTCGTAGGGGGTCTTCTCGGCGGGGTCGGTGGCCTCGACGACGATGTCGGCGGTGTTTTGCGTAAAGGCGCGCAGGTCGGCGACGTTCTCGGGGTCCTCGGCCACCGTCTCGGCCACGATGTCGGCGGCGCCGGCGAGCGCCTTCTCGGGCGTGTCGAAGCCGGCCTCCTCGTTGACGTATGCCGCGGCGGCGTCGAGTGCGCTGCCCTTGGCCGAGGCCTGCATGATGATCATGTTGGCGAGCGGCTCCAGGCCGGCCTCGCGTGCCTTCTGCGCGCGGGTCATGCGCTTTTTGCGGTAGGGCTTGTAGAGGTCCTCGACACGCTGGAGCTGTGTGGCCTCGCGAATCTGTTGCTCGAGTTCGGGCGTGAGTTTGCCCTGGGCGCCGATGAGCAGAATGACGTCCTCTTTGCGCTGCTCAAGATTACGCAGGTAGGACAGGCGCTCGTCGAGCGCGCGCAGGGCGACATCGTCCATGCCGCCCGTGGCTTCCTTGCGGTAGCGCGAGATAAAGGGAATGGTGTTTCCCTCGTCGATGAGCTTGACGGCCGCCTCGACGTTGGCGGCCTTAAGGTTGAGCTCGCGCGCGAGCTGGGCGATAAGATCCATGGGACTCCTTGCGTTTGAGGTGCGTTTGCAGCACAGAGCTACCAAGGATACCACCTGCCACTTCGCTCAAAAAAGACTGTTTTGGCGCGGGACCACGAAAGCGGCCTATCTACTACGTTTGAACCGTATGGGTCGACCATCCCCGGTTTTCCGAGAACGCGCAACCTGTCTACCTGCGGTTTTTATTTCTCGAAATTTGGCATGGTTGAGGGCAATCGGTTAAACGTAGTAGATAGGCCCATTTCGTGGCGAACGAATCAATCTGAGGTACAAAATGGCTCCTGCTCCAGAAAAATCGTCGGCAAGGTAGCAAAATGCCCCGCGGGCAGGAGGCTGCTCGCGGGGCAAAGAAGAGGGGCTTATTTGTGACGGACCGAGGGACTCGGCATGGGGTTTCTGCCGCGGCCGCTCTTAAGGCATTACAGCTCGACGAGCTGGCCGGTCTCGGCGGCCTCCTTGATGGCGTTAAGCAGCGTGAGCGTCTTAACGTTGTCGGCGGGGGTCACGACGGGCTCGACCTCGCGGCGGACGACCTTCACAAAGTGCTTGAGCTGCATCTTGTGCGGCAGTGCCGGGTCGACGGCCGGAATCTCCATCTGCAGCGGCTTGTGCCAGTTGGAGGCGCCGTCGTAGGAGAACTGGTGCAGGCGGGGCAGCGACAGTGCGCCCTTGGTGCCACCGATAAAGTAGGCATCGGCGTCGAAGGGGCGGTACTGCGGGTCCTCGCGAGCAGTCGCCTCCCAGTTCCAGGGGCTGGCGGTGGCGTCGGAGATGGTCATGCTCGCGAGCGCGCCATCGGCAAAGCGAACGTTGACCACGGCGGAGTCCTCGGTCTCAAAACCGCGGGCGGCGCTGGACTGCATACCCTGGACGGCAACGGGCTCGCCCAGCAGATAGCGGAGCAGGTCGACGTCGTGAACCAGGTTAACCAGGATCGGGCCGGCACCCTTCTTGCGGCGCCACTCGACATCGAAGTACTCGTCGTTCTTATAGATCATATAGTGGAAGCTCGACACGGTGAGCTTGCCCAGCTCGCCGGACTCGATGATCTCCTTGGCCTTGTTCACAAACGGGTTGTGGCGACGGTGCTGGCCCACGAGCACGGGCACGCCGGCGGTCTCGGCCTCGGCGGCGAAGGCCTGGGCATCCTCGAGATCGTTGGAGATCGGCTTTTCGACCAGCGGCACGATGTTGCGCTTCACAGCCTCGCGGGCAACGCCCAGGTGCAGGTCGTTGGGGGTGGCGATAATGACGGCCTCGGGCTTGACCTCGTCCATCATCTGGGCAGGATCGGTGTAAAACGGCACGCCGGCGGACTCGGCCGTGGCGCGGGCGCCCTCAAAGGCGTCGGCGATGGCGACGAGCTCGGCCTCGGGCTCCTCGGTGACAAAGCGGATGTGGTTGCGGCCCATGGCGCCGGCGCCGATAACGGCAATGCGGACGGGGTTGAGCTCAGACATTTCGACTCCTTAATAATTGGTGGCTGCCGAATGTGACAAAGGGGCTGTCCCTTTGTCACATCGATACGACTAAGCGGACTTCTTCTTGCTGTCGGAGACCATCATATAGACGGTGAGCACGACGGCGGTGGCGGCGATCACGATGGCGCCGTAGAAGGACTGCTGGTAGGCGGCGCTGCCGGCCTCGGCGTGATACAGCACGGCGGTGATGGGCTGGCTGATCCAGGTGGAAGCGGCATAGCCCAGGAACATGATGCCGTAGTTGACGCCGATGTTGCTGGTGCCAAAGGCGCCACCAGTGAGCGGCGGGTAGATGACGAGCAGGGCGCCAAAGCTAAAGCCGAGCAGGGCGAGTGCCACAAAGAACATGCTCTGCGTAAAGCTCATCGACATGATGACGAGCGCGACGATGGTGACGACAAGGCTGATGAGCAGCGACTTATAGGCGCCGAGCTTGTCGATGATCTGACCAAAGGACAGGCGACCGACCAGGTTGGCGCAGGTGTTGACGGAGACCACCACGCCGCCGAGGGCGACAGCTGCGGCGCTCGTGGGGTCGGCGAAGAGCTGGACGGCGGCGATGGAGGCAACCTTGCCTACGAGCAGGGTACCCGCGGTGGCGGCAAAGGCGAAGGTGACGATGAGGACCCAGAAGCGCGGGGTCTTGACCATCTCGCCCGGAGTGAGGTCACCGAAGGTGCCGGCGTGCGCTCCGCCCTTGGGGGCCTCGAAGCCCTCGGGCAGCCAGCCGGCCTCGGGGGCCTTCAGGAACAGGGCGGAGGCGGCGATCGTCACAAAGAAGATGACGCCGAGTGCCTTGAGGGCGCCAAAGATGCCCAGGCTCGGGATGAGCAGTGAGGCGAGCACCGGGGACAGCACGGCGGGGCCGGCGGTCGAAGCGGCAAGGGTGATGCCGGAGGCGAGACCCTTCTTGTCGATGAACCACTTTTGGCCGGTGGTGAGCGCGGGGTTGTAACCCAGACCGTTGCCGATGGCGGCGACGAGCGAGAACCACAGGTAGAACTGCCACGGCTCGGTGACGGTGCCGGACATGAACCAGCCCACGCCGTAGCACACGGCGGCGGCGATCACGACGTTGCGGGGGCCGATCTTGTCGGAGATACGGCCGGCGAAGATGCCCGTCACGGCCATGATGGTCTGGAAGACCGGGAAAGCCCAGGTAAGTGCGCTGGACCACTCGGGGTAGACGGCGAGCAGATTCTTGGACACGACGGAGTACAGCGCGATGGAGCTGATGAAGAACATGGTGACGCACGCGGCAGAAAGCACGACGGCGCGACCCTTATTGGAGTTGGTGGAAGCCATTGGACTCTTTCTAATCGATACGGGGGAGGGAGGGGCGCGTCCGCGGGGCCTCCCAGTCGGGCTGGTTTACTGATCGGTCGGCTTTGCGACGCCGGACTCGTCGGACCAAAGCTCGACACCCTTGTTCTTAAGGTAGTTGTCGGCGTATGCGCGACGGCCGCCGGGCTTGGCGGTGAGGTCGCCCATCATATTGGAGAAGCCGCCGTCGACCTTGATGGCGTCGCCGGTGGTAAAGTCCGAGCGCGTGGACGCCAGGAACATGACGGCGTTGGCGATATCGCTGACCTCGCCGATGCGGCGCGTGGCGATCAGGCGGCTGCGGCTCTTCTCGACCTCGGGGTCGGCGTAGAAGTTGGCCGACATCGGGGTCTTAACGAAGCAGGGCTCGACGCAGTTGGAGCGCACGCCGTAGGGGCCCCACTCGGCGGCGAGCATCTTGGACATCATGTTGACGCCGGCCTTGGTGGAGCTGTACACGCCCGAGAACGTCTCGGGGGAGTGGCTGGCGACGGTGGAGATGTGCACCAGGCGGCCCTGGCCGGCCTTGATCATCTCGCGACCAAAGCGCTGCGAGGTGATGAAGTAGCCGGTGAGGTTGACGTTGATGACCTCGTTCCAGTCGGAGAGCGGCAGGTCCTCCATGGCGGCGAAGCGCAGGATACCGGCGGTGTTGACGAGGACGTCGACACGGCCGAAGTTGGCGATGGTGGCATCGACGGCGGCCTGAACCTCGGCCTCGTCGGTGGCGTTCATCTTGTAGCCCTCGGCGTGGATGCCAAACTCAGCGGCGAGGTCAGCGGCTGCGGCCTTGACCTTTTCCTCGTCCAGATCGAGCAGGACGACGTTGGCGCCGTTGCGGGCGAACTCGCGGCAAATCTCGACGCCCATACCGCCGAGTGCGCCGGTCACGGCGCAGACATCGCCCTCGAGCTTAAGCCAGTTGCTCATAGGAACTTCCCTTCTTGTGCCTCCCGGTGGGTCGCTCCCATTAACCGACCCACGTGGTTTTCGCTGGTTATCGTATGCTTAGCGTTCGCGCAGGTGAATTGCATATTTGTTAGAATGACGTTAACCGTAGGTTTACACTGTACATTGAGGTTTGTTCTCAATTGAGCGCGTGACCTGCGAAAACGACCCCCTGCGGTGCTGTGGGCCCGCGCGTGCGAAAACGGGAGATTGACGTGTACGATCGACGACTTGACGCTATTTCGGCCGCCGCGGAGCTGGGAAGTTTCTCGCGTGCCGCGGCAAAGCTGCGCGTGTCGACGCCGGCACTCGTCAAGCAGGTTTCGGGCTTCGAGGCCGAGTTCGGCATCACGCTGTTCGAGCGCTCGCATTCGGGCGTCAAGGTGACGCCGGCGGGTGCTCTGCTGGTGGACGACGCGCGCTCGATCATGCGCCAGTCCGAGGACGCACTGCGTCGTGCCCGACGCGCGGCGGGCGATGGCGGCGCCGTGCGCCTGGGTGTGTCGATGATGTGCCCGGGGCGCCATACACTCGCGCTATGGCCGCAGCTGCACGACATGGAACCGCGTTTGCGTTTTGAGATTGTGCCGGTGGGGGACCTTTACGATGAGCACGAGACCGTTATGCGCAGTCTGGGACGCGAGGTCGACGTGGTGCAGTCGAGTTTTTCGACCCCGCGCTGGGGAGACGCCTGCCAAAAGCTTCGCATCGTTACCGTGCCGTTTTATATCGACGTGCCGCGCACAAGCCGACTCGCGCGCAAGACGCGCATCACGGTTGCCGACCTGGAGGGTATGCGCCTGCGCGTGCTTCGTCACGGCAACGACGCCATGGACAGCCTGCGTATCGATCTTTTGGCCGACGGCGGCGTGGACGTGATCGACGTGGACAGCTTTGACTTTGCGCTTTTTAACGAGGCGGAGGAAAAGGGCGACGCGGTGCTCACCTGCGGAGCGTGGTCGGGCGTGCACCCGGCCTTTGTGGGCGTACCGTTTTTGTGCGGCCGCGAGGTGCCGGTCTATTTGCACTACCCGCTCGAGCCCACCCTCCAAGTCCAAAAATTCGTCAACGCCATTGCCCAACTCCTCAAGTAGCTCACACAAAACGAGGCCCTGGCCAAACGGCCAGGGCCTCACTAACCTTTATTCCGTTTTAAACGACGGGCTGATCACGCGTAGGAGGGTGCCCCGTGGACGGCGGTGTATTTCCTCCGCGCGCAGTTTCGCAGCGCAGCGAGAATGTTTGAGCACGGAGGAATTACCCCGCCGCCCCGGGGAACCCTCCGTCAGTAATCGTTCCTACTCCAGCTCAAACGCACCCGTGTAGAGCTGGTAGTAATATCCGCGCTTGGCGATCAGCTCGTCGTGGTTGCCGCGCTCGATGATGCGGCCGTGGTCCAGACAGATGATCGCATCGGAGTTACGTACGGTGGACAGGCGGTGCGCGATGACAAACGTCGTGCGGCCCTCCATGAGCTTATCCATGCCCGCCTGAACGATGGCCTCGGTGCGGGTGTCGATGCTCGACGTTGCCTCGTCCAGAATCATTGCCGGCGGATCGGCGACGGCGGCGCGGGCGATCGAAATCAGCTGGCGCTGGCCCTGCGACAGCTGGGCGCCGTTGCCGGTGAGCATGGTGTCGTAGCCGTCGGGCAGGCGGGTGATAAAGTCGTCCGCGCCCGCGAGCTTGGCCGCCGCGATGCACTCCTCGTCGGTGGCATCCAGGTTGCCGTAGCGGATGTTATCCATCACGGTGCCGGTGAACAGGTTCACGTCCTGCAGCACGACGCCCAGGCTTCGGCGCAGGTCGGCCTTGCGGATCTTGTTGACGTTGATGCCGTCGTAGCGAATCTTGCCGTCGGCAATGTCATAGAAGCGGTTGATGAGGTTGGTGATGGTCGTCTTGCCCGCACCGGTGGCGCCGACAAACGCGACTTTCTGGCCCGGCTTGGCAAACACGGACACGCCGTGCAGCACTTCGTGGTCGGGCGTGTAGCCAAAGTCGACGTTGTCCATGACCAGGTCGCCACGCAGCGGCACGTACTCGATCTCGCCGGTTGCGCGGTGCGGATGTTTCCACGCCCACATGCCGGTGTGGTGGTCAGCCTCCTCGAGCTGCCAGGTATCGGGGTTGACCTGCGCGTTGACGAGCGTCACATAGCCTTCGTCGGCTTCGGGCTTCTCGTCGATGAGCTCAAAGATACGGTCGGCGCCGGCGAGGCCCATGACCACGGCGTTGATCTGCTGCGAGATCTGGCCGATCTGTCCGCAGAACTGCTTGGTCATGTTGAGGAACGGCACCACGACGGCGATCGACAGCGCCATGCCCGAGATGCTCAGGTTGGGCACGCCCAGCGCCAGGAAAATGCCGCCGGCAAGGGCCACCAGCACGTAGAGCAAGTTGCCCAGGTTCATAAGGATGGGCATGAGGATGTTGGCGTACATGTTGGCCTTCTGTGAGACCTCGAAGAGCTTTTCGTTGCGCTCGTCAAAATCGGCCTCGGCGGCAGACTCGTGGCAGAACGCCTTGACGACCTTCTGACCGTTCATGACTTCCTCGATATGGCCCTCGACCACGCCGAGCTCGGTCTGCTGCGCAATGAAGAAACGCGCGGAATTGGAGCCGAGCAGCTTGGTCATAAAGGTCATAAAGGCGACGCCGGCGATGATGACCAGGCACATCCACACGCTGTAGTACAGCATGATAAAGAACACCGTGACGATGATGATGATCGTCATGAGCAGGTTGGGCAGCGACTGACTGATCATCTGGCGCAGCGTATCGATGTCGTTGGTGTAGTGGCTCATGATATCGCCGCGCTGGTGCGTGTCGAAGTAGCGGATCGGCAGGTCCTGCATGCGGTTGAACATCATCTCGCGCAGCTTCTCGAGCGAGCCCTGCGTGACGATAGCCATGGCGCGGTTCCAGAAGAGCGAGGACAGGACACCGACGCCGTAGATGCAGGCGAGGGTGGTCACGAGCTGCAGAATCTTGGGCTGTGCGGCTTCCCAATCGCCCGACTGCCACGATTCGCTAATAATCTGCAGGGCGCTCTGCAGGAAGGTCGCGCCGATGGAGTTGATGATGGCGCAGAGCACCACGCCGGCGACGACAAGGGGCAAAAGCACGGGATAGAAGCCAAAGAGCGTCTTGATGAGGCGCGACATGGTGCCGCCCTTACGGTTGAGCGCGCGCTCGGCGGTCGTTGCCTTACTCATGTGCCTCGCCTCCTTCCTGGGTCTGAGCTTGCGTTGCGGATGCCTCGGTGTCGGCCTCGACGGCCCCTTCGCCCTCGGCAGACATCTTGTTTTGCGAGGTAAAGGTCTCTCGGTAGATCTCACTCGTCTTGAGCAGCTCTTCGTGGTTGCCGATCTGTGCGATGCGGCCGCCCTCCATGACAATGATGCGGTCTGCGTCCTGCACGGAGCTGATGCGCTGGGCGATGATGATCTTGGTCGTGTTGGGCAGATAGCTTGCCAGCCCTGCGCGGATCTTAGCGTCGGTCTTGGTGTCGACGGCGCTGGTGGAGTCGTCCAGGATCAAGATCTTGGGGCGACGCAGCAGGGCGCGTGCAATGCACAGGCGCTGCTTCTGACCGCCCGAAACATTAGAGCCGCCCTGTTCGATCCAGGTGTCGTAGCCCTTGGGGAAGCCGTCGACAAACTCATCGGCGCAGGCCAGATGTGCCGCCTCGCGGACTTCCTCGTCGGTGGCGTTCGGGTCGCCCCAGCGCAGATTCTCGGCGATGGTGCCGCTAAACAGCACGTTTTTCTGCAGCACCATGGCGACCTGGTGGCGCAGTGCGTCCAGGTCGTAGTCGCGCACGTCCACGCCGCCCACGCGCACAGCGCCTTCGGTGGTGTCGTACAGGCGGGCGATGAGGTTAACGAGCGTGGACTTGGCCGAGCCGGTGCCGCCGATGATGCCGATGGTCTCGCCGCTCGTAATGTGCAGGTCGATATCGTCGAGCGCCTGGCGCTTCGCATGCTTGGAATACTTAAAGCTCACGTGGTCAAAGTCGATGGAACCGTCGGCAACCTCGAGCACGGGCTCGGCGGGATCGGCGATCGTGGGCTCGGCGGCCAGCACCTCGGCAATGCGGTGTGCCGATTCGTCGGCCATGGTCACCATGACAAAGATCATCGACAGCTGCATCAGGCTCATGAGAATCTGGAAACCATAGGTAAAGGTCGAGGAGAGCTGGCCCACGTCGAACAGCGTGCCCTGGCTCGTGATGATGAGCTTGGAGCCCAGGTAGATGATGACGACAAACGCGCCGTTGACGCAGATGTTCATCATGGGGTTGTTAAAGGCGAGCAGCTTCTCGGCGCGGGTGAAGTCCATCTGGACGTCGCGCGCGGCGGTCGCGAACTTCTCCTTCTCAAAGTCTTCGCGCACATAGCTCTTGACCACGCGCATGCCGGTGACGTTTTCCTCGACGGACTCGTTAAGGGCATCGTACTTGTGGAACACGCGCGAGAAGATGGGGCGCACCTTAAAGATGATAAAGAACAGTCCAAAGCCCAGCAGCGGAATGATGACCAGGTAGACCATGGCGACGCTGCCGCCCATGATAAACGCCATGGTAAAGGCGAAGATCAATACCAGCGGCGCGCGCACGGCGATACGGATGATCATCATAAAGGCCTGCTGCACGTTGTTGATATCGGTGGTCAGGCGCGTGACGAGCGAGGAGCTCGAGAACTCATCGATGTTGGCAAAGCTGAACGTCTGGATCTTGTAGAACAGGTCGTGACGCAGGTTCTTGGCGAACCCGCAGCTCGCATGGCTGCAGGTGACGCCGGCAGCGGCACCAAAAGCAAGCGACGTCAGCGCGATGAGCACCAAAAAGCCTGCGGTGGGAAGCATCTCGGCTACGGTGGCGCCGTCTTTGATGGCGTCGATCAGGTTGGCAGTGATAAATGGAATCAGCATCTCGCAGAGCACCTCGCCAAGCACAAGCAACGGCGTAGCAACGGTGACTTTCATATAGTCGCGGATGCTGCCCATGAGGGTTTTAATCATCCAGTTCCTCCCAGGTTACGCGGATTTTATCGAGCATTTCGGCGAGGTCCTCGCGCTCGTCGTGGGTGAGCGCGCTAAAGGCCCGTTCTCTAAAGCGGATGCGGGCTGCCTGCTCTACGTGGGCCTTTTCCCATCCCGCTTCGGTCAGGCGAATGGTGAGCTGCCGCCGGTCTTTGGGATTGCGGCTGCGCTCGATAAGGCCGGCGCATTCGATCTTGGAGAGAATCTCGGAAAGCGAACCGGGCTTAAGATCAAAGTGCAGGCCTAGTTCCTGCTGTGACATCTCGCCGTTTGGCTGCTTGGCGAGCAAGCAGACGATGGGGGCCTTTCCCGAGGCGCCGCCGCCGTGAAAGTGCAGAAAGTGGCCGCAGAAGCCCAGCCCGTTTAGGATGTGCTTGGCGAGCGCGTCTGATTGGGACTGTGCCGCGGGCGCATCTGCGGGTTCATGGGGGTCGCCGCCCGGCGTGTGGGGGCAGAGGCCGATGTGGTCATCGCACATGGTGTCGCTCCTTTCTTTAGTTAGGTAGTGCAATTGTTTTGTGCCTAACTAATTTAGGAGTGCAAGAAATAAATGTCAAGGTACCAAACTTATTAAGTTACGGCGTTTTACCAAACGCCGTAACCGCTCGACGCTGCAAACGCTCCTAAGCGGCAATCTGATCCCTTGGGGACGAAGGAAAAGGTATCGTTTTGGGCTGCGATGATGCCTTTCGAAGCGGCCTTGCCAAAAACTATGCCTAATTACTACGATGAATCCAGCATCGCTGACCACAACAGCTGTTTCTGAAAAAACGCAAACTATCTACCTGCGGTTTTGTTGGAGAGAAATTCGTTGTGGTTGGAGGCGGGCGGTTAAACGTAGTAAATAGGCATAGTTTTGAAATGGCGCTATATGAGTAGCATCAACTAGGCCGCTATGGAGCAAACAGCCCCCATTTCCGAAACCTTTCCGCAACAATTTGACCTCCACGGCGCCACCGCCCGCCCACAACGCCTCCTGCGCTACACTTAGTCGCACTGTGGCGCTGCTGCGCCGTGCCCGAACCAAGGGAGACCCTCATGAAGAATACTCAGCTGCTGCTGATTAACGATATGTGCGGTTACGGCAAGGTCGCGCTTTCTGCCATGCTGCCAGTGCTGTCGCACATGGGCTATCGCATCCACAACCTGCCGACGGCCCTCGTTTCCGATACGCTCAACTACCCCAAGTTCTACATCCACGACACCACCGAGTACGTGCGCCAAAGCCTTGCTATCTGGGAGGAGCTCGGCTTTGAGTTCGACGCCATCTCGACCGGCTTTATCGTGACCGAGGAAGAGACGCGCATCATCTCGGACTTTTGCCACCGCCGTGCGCAAAAGGGCACCAAGGTGTTCGTCGACCCCATCATGGGCGACAACGGCAAGCTCTATGCCGGTGTGCCCGAGTCCACGATTGGCCTTATGCGGCACCTGCTGGAGTGCGCAGACTACGCGGTGCCCAACTACACCGAGGCCTGTCTGCTCACCGATACGCCTATTGCAGAACAGATCACGCCCGATGAGGCCCGCGCCCTTGTGGACGCCGTGCGCGAGCTGGGTGCCAAGTCGGTGGTCATTACGAGCGCCGTGGTCAATGGCACGAACGCGGTTATCGGTTACGACCATGTGGCGGGGGAGTACTTCACGATTCCCTTTGAGCTCATTCCGGTCTATTTCCCGGGCACGGGCGACACGTTTTCGGCGGTGCTCGTCGGCCGCGTTATGGCAGGTTGGAGTCTGCAGCGCGCGACGTCCGATGCCATGCGTGTGGTGGCTGAGCTTATCGAGCGCAATGCCGACCAAGAGGACAAGTCGGCTGGCCTTCCCATCGAGGCCTGCCTGGATGTGATTGACCATGAGTAATGCTGGCGAGGACGGCGTCAAGCCTGCGGGCGAGAACAGGCCGCTCGGCGCGCCGCGTGGCAAGCGGCCGCGTATCCGCGTGAGCTGCGTGGACCAGCTGGGGACGTGCCGCTGCCACCACGGTCACAAGCCGGGCGACGTTTTTGACTTCGACCGCGATCGCAGCAAGATGTGCTCCATGGCCTGCCACGTGGGCTTTCCCTATATCGATATCCTGCGCTACGGCGGAACCGTGCCTGGAAACGAGCCCGGTACGGCAAAGTTCTGCTGCCCCGAGGTCGATACTCTGAACGTCTGGCTTGCCGAGATCGTCGACGAGTAGTTGAGCGTGGATTATCTCCCGCCGAGAAAATGAGCGTGGATTTTCTCCCGTTTAGAGCGCACTTGAACGCTCAAAGTGGGAGAAAAACCACGCTCGATTTGTATATGGGAATTCCGACTTCGCTTATGCCTATGCTTAGGCGTTGTCGTCGTTGTGCTGTGCGCGAGTAAGGTCAAATTTCTACATTTCATCCGATTTATGGCTCTAAAAACTCTGCATTTCATCGATTACAGCTGCTCGAGCATAGCAGTGCAACCGTCGAGTACGCCGCGGTAGGTGGCATCGAAGTTGCCGGTGTACCAGGGATCGGCCACGTCGCCGGGGCGCTCGGTCCAATCGAGCAAGCGCGTAATCTTGCCGTCGGGGTCGTCGCCAAAGATGCGACGCAGGCCGCGCGCGTTCTCAGCATCCATATAGACAATGTGATCCCAGTCGCCATACTCCGCGCGACGCACCTGGCGCGCGCGATGTGCTACGACGGGAATCCCGACCTCGCGCAGCTTGGCGACGGTGCCGTGATGCGGCGGGTTGCCGATCTCCTCAGTCGAGGTCGCAGCGGAATCGATGACAAACTCGCCCGCGCGCCCGGCACGGCGCACCAGCTCAGTAAACACCGACTCAGCCATCGTCGAGCGACAGATGTTGCCGTGACAGATAAACAGCACGCGTTGCATACGCGGTTTCCTTTCGATCGCCATCATCGAGCTCGAGTATCGCATCTGCGCTTACGCCCTCGCCCGCCTGCGCTCCCAGCGAGCCAACTTAATCGTCGCCAGCGTGAGCGCCCAGGCCACAAGTGAGAATGCGGCGCCCACGGCACCCACGTACGCAATGCCAATTCCGTTTACCACGGCGCCGCCCACTGCGGTGCCAAACGAGATGCCGACGTTAAACGCCATGGGCTCAACCGAACTTGCGAGTACCATCGACTTGGGATGGCGGCTGCGAGCCACGTCCATAAAGTGCGTGATGCATGACACCGAGAACAGGTACATGAGCAGCGCCAAGCTAAAGACAAAGACCAGCGCGAGCGGCATGGTGCCGCCCACGGCAAACAGCCCGAGTAACGCCGCGGCCTGCAGCACAAACGTCACAAGCAGTGCCTTCATGCCAAAACGCGCGTCGATCCATCCGCCCAGGATGTTCGAGATCAGGCAGAACACGCCGTAGGCCATAAGCGTGGTACTGGCTTCGACCGTGCCCATGCCCAGCACCTGCTCAAGATAAGGCGTCACGTAGCCGTAGAATACGTAGACCGAGCCCACGCCAAACAAAAAGATGAGCATGCCGGTGATGATGCTCGGCTCGCGTAGCAGACCCGCCTGCTCGCGGAAGGTGGCGGGCTCATCGGTCTGCCCAGCGCGCGGCATAAACGCCACGAGCGCTCCGCAGATTAGAACGGCAAAGGTCAGCGTGCCGTACATGGCCATGTGCCAATCGAGCGTGTCGGCCACAAACTTGCCGATCGAAGTGACAAAGACCATCGCCACGGAAAACGCACCGTACACCACCGAGATGGCAAGCGAAGTTTGCTGCGGGGACAGCAGCTCGGGGATGTACGTCACGCCCACGGCGAGCAGTGCGCCCGAGACAGAGCCCAGGACAATGCGCGAGATAAACAGTACCTGGAAGTTGGGCGCCAACGCCATGACCAGGTTGCCGAGCACAAAGACGATGCTGTAGCACACGAGCAGCCGGTAGCGGCGGAAGCGTCCCGTGCTGAGCGCAAGCACCGGCGTAGCGATGGCGTAGACGAGTGCGAACACGCTGATGAGCTGGCCCGCTGTGGCAAGCGAGATGCCGAGCTCCGTCGCCAGGTCGCTTTCGATGCCGATGACCACGAACTCGGAGCAGCCGAGCGAGAATCCCAACAGCACGAGCAGCGCCAGGCAGAGCTTGGTGCGCGCGGGGGAGAGCGCGGCGGCGGTTGACTTACTTTTAGGCGTGGTTGCGGCGGTCAAGGTTGTAACTCCAATGTCGCATGAATAAGCGGGATTCAATCCCTGCAACTCTAACAGAATGTGACAAAGGTACAGTTCCTTTGTCACATTCGCGGCGTGGCTGCCGCCCAAACCGTCACAACATTCGATGAAAATCTCGAAAACGAGGAAAAGCGTCGAATGTTGTGATGGTTTTCCTATCTGTGCCGGCGAGCCGCTGTGCCGTCTGGGGGTATAAGGCTAGCAAGTGTTTATTTGCGAGGCCAAGGGGGCGCCCCGTATGGATATCGATACCTTTGAGTGGTGGTATAGCGAGGGCGAGGCTCCGGACGAAGAGTGGGACGAGCCCGTGCCGCGTGACGTGTCGAGCGACGAGGACGAGACCGGCAACGATGCCGCTGTCGAGCCTGAAGCCGCCTCCGATGCCGCCGAGCCCCTGACCTTCGAGCAGGCCTGGGCCCAGGCCGAGGCCGACGAGGCAAAGGCCGATGCCACGGCCACGCTGGGTGAGCCAGCCGACATGTCGATCTCGCCGGCAAAGACCCCGCAGCCGCGCCACACCATCGACCCCGACAGCACGGCATCCTTCAGCATTCTCGACGTGCCCTCGCAGGGTGCCCAGGCGCTCGCGCCCACACGTCGCCCCAATCTGTCTCACGAGGAAGATGCGGGACGTCGCTCGCCGCTTGGCCCCATCCTTATCGCCTTCATGGCCGGCGTTATCGCATGCTCGGTAATTGGTAGCGTTTGGAGCCATGTTGAACAACAGCGAAGAGACGCCGCCAAGGTCGAGATGTCTGTCGAGCAATCGCTCGGCCGCACGCGCTCGGTACATGTGTCGGTCGAGGTCAAGGACGGCGCGACGTGGGACACTGCGCGCGGCGACAGCCAGATGCTCGTCCATATTGTGGGTCGTACGCTCAAGGGGCAAGCGGTCGACGAGTACCAATACGTCAATTCCGAAGGTGACGGTATCGAGCTCAAGCCTGGTGACTACGAGCTCACGGTCGATGAGCCGCCCGTCGCCACCGACGGTACGCGTTTCCGCGCCTCAAAGCGCATGGTTCCCGTGAGCTTTAACTCGCAGGCGCCCGATACGGTCGACACCACGCCGCAGGGCGGGTTCGACCTTTACGTGGATACCCAGTAGGCGTTTGCCGCTCATTCCGCTATGGCTACTCAATAATCGCCTGCCGTCCCGTCCCGCCGCCAAGAGTGGGACAATAGCCCTCGACACTATTGTTTATTTTTGGAGGAAGTAGCATGTCCACCGTCACTACCATCAAGCGCGGCGGCCTCACCGCGGCCATCGATTCCATGGGAGCCCAGCTCACGAGCCTTGCTCTCGACGGCAACGAGTATCTGTGGCAGGGCGACCCCGCCTTTTGGGGCAAGCATGCGCCCATCCTGTTCCCCATTGTGGGCTCGCTGCGCAACAACACGGCAACGTCTGCGGCCGGCACCTGCGAGATGCCGCGCCACGGACTCGCGCGCATTGTCGAGCACAAGCTGGTCGAGGTCTCTGAGGACGGCTCGTCTGTCACCTACGAGATTACCGACACGCCCGAGTCGCTCAAGGCGTTCCCGTTCCACTTTAAGCTCAACATGACCTATGCCCTGACCGGCGACGCCACCCTCACGCAGACCTTTGCCGTCACCAACACCGGCGACGTGGACCTGCCGTTCTCGGTGGGCGGCCACCCCGCATTTAACGTGCCCGCCCCCGGTGTCGAGGACGAGGCGTTCGAGGATTACGAGCTGGCGTTTACCGAGGCCTGGACTAACGAGGCCCCCGTCATCACGCCCGATGGCCTTATGACGTTCGAGGGCAGCTACAAGGCCCCCGATAACTCGGACGTGCTGCCCATCACGCACCGCAGCTTCGATAACGACGCCATCATGTTCACCGATACCCCGGGCTCCACGCTCACGCTGCGCGGTTGCAAGTCGGGTCACGGCGTCAAGATCGACTTTGAGGGCTTTAAGTACATCGGCGTGTGGTCTGCCGCCAACGACGCCCCGTTTGTGGCGCTCGAGCCTTGGACCGGTCACACCACCATGGACACCGAGGACGACGTCTTTGAGCACAAGGTCAACACCATCGTCTTGGCCCCCGGCGCCACCGACGAGCGCTCCTT
Organism: Collinsella sp. AF20-14LB; assembly: GCF_003459505.1. Lineage (GTDB taxonomy): Bacteria > Actinomycetota > Coriobacteriia > Coriobacteriales > Coriobacteriaceae > Collinsella. The sequence goes on along the minus strand of NZ_QRWD01000012.1, from coordinate 26,988 downwards.
TAGCGTTACCCTGCTCTAGAGGTTCCGCCGTTCTAGCGAACGGCGGGCCGGTCGACGCTGCGCGCCACCCAGAGCGACAATTTGTCATTCAAAAGGCAAGGCATGACCAGAAGGTCTATGCCTTGCCTTTTTCATGCCAACTTGTTCGCTCTGGGCGGCGCTCGCTGGCATTGCCAAAACATCGACGTTCCCAATGACTACCGTGTGTCTATTAATTTTTCGAGCTTGTGCTGCGCTGCTGGTCGCTGGCGTATATCCTGTTAAGTCGTCAGCATACGATTCAACAGGGAAGGCAGATTATGCATTCTTCCCATCAGCGCGACGCGCAGGCCCAGCCGGTGTGCAGTCGTCGCATCTTCCTGGGTAGCGCCCTCGCTGCGAGTGCTTCCGTCGTCGCCGGCGCGCTTGCCGGCTGCCAGCGCCCGTCCACGCTCAAGGTGGTCCAGCCCACCACGGGCGGCGGTCGCGACGACCTGTCCGATTCCGTGATCGGCAAGGAGAAGATCCGCATCGGCATGGAGGCGGCCTACGCCCCATACAACTGGCAGGTCTCCGAGGCCAGCGAGTACACCATCCCCATCGACAACGTGCAGGGCGCTTACGCCGATGGCTACGATGTTCAGATCGCAAAGATCCTCTGCAAGGCCCTTGGCGGCGAGCCCGTTGCCGTCAAGCAGAGCTTCTCGGGCCTCATCGATTCGCTCAACAACGGCCAGATCGACCTCATCATCGCCGGCATGAGCGCTACGCCCGAGCGTGAGGAGTCGGTCGGCTTCTCCGACCCGTACTTCATTGGCTACTTTGGCCTGTTCGTAAAAGAGGGCTCGCCCTACCAAAACGCCACCAAGCTCAGCGACTTCAGTGGTGCCACGGTGCTCGGCCAAAAGGACACCATGCTCGACACCGTCATCGACGAGATCCCGGGCGTCGTCCACAAGAACCCGGTCGATTCGGTTCCCACGGTGTTTTCGAACCTGCTGCAGGGCACCTGCGACGCCGTGACCTACAATACCGAGAACGAGAAGGGCTATATGGCCCAAAATCCCGGTATCGTCCCCATTCATTTTGCCGAGGGCGAGGGCTTTAAGCAGGAGGTTACGGCAAACGTCGGCTGCCGCAAGGGCTCGGACAAGCTGCTCAAACTTATCAATAAGACGCTCAAGGGCATTAGCCAAGAGGAGCGCGACCAGATGTGGGACGCGTGCCTCGACCGTCAGCCGGCATAGGGAGACAGCATGAAAGCCATCAATCGTCTGGCCTCCTTTATCAAGGCCGACCACCGTTATGTGTATCTGGGCACGAGCGCTATCGCGGCGCTCGGTCTGGCGTTTAGCCAGCGCAACCCCACGCCGCTGAGCTTCTTGGCACCCACGGGCGTGTTCCAAGACTGCCTCTGGGCGATTCTGTGGGCTTGGATTGTCGTATCGGCGGCAGCGCTCGTCACCAAGCTCATGCATTGGAATGACTATCGCCAAAAGTCGCCGTTTGCATCCGAGCGTTGCCGCCGCGGCGCGCGCCTGGGCAGCTATGTCGTGGTTGCCATCGCGGCGATCTTCTTTATCGACCGTTGCGTCATGTCGTTTATCGACCTGGTGCAGGTGAGCATTGTCTCGGACTCCAATCCCAGCGACTTTCTGTCGAGCTTGGTCTACATGACCTACAAGAGCGGCGACTTCTTTATCCGCGGTATCGAGATCACCATCGCGCTTGCCACCTTCGGCACCGCCATCGCCTTTTTCCTGGCACTGCTCTTTGTGTTCCTGCGTATTCAGACGTTCGATCGCGTGGATAACGACCTGGTGCGCTTCTTTAAGAGCATCGGCCGCGGCTTTACGACCGTCTACTCCACCATCGTGCGCGGCACGCCCATGATGGTCCAGGGCCTGCTCATCTATTACGCGGGCTTCACCGTTTTGCGCGGCATGGGCTTCGAGACTGCCCAGGCCAACCAGATCTGGAGTACCTTCACCGCCGGCCTCGTCACCATCTCGCTCAACTCCACCGCCTATATGATGGAGGTCCTGCGCGGCGGCATCGAGTCGATCGACCCCGGTCAGGCCGAGGCGGCGCGCTCGCTGGGTCTGTCGCAGTGGCAGGCCATGCGCAAAGTTGTGTTTCCCCAGGGCATTAAAAACGCGATCCCGGCGCTCACCAACGAGCTCATCATCAACATCAAGGACTCGTCGGTGCTCTCGGTCATCGGCGTGTTCGACCTCATGTACGCCACCACTACCGTCGCCGGCGTGTACTACCGCCAGATGGAGGTCTACTGCGTGGCGCTTGTGGTCTACCTGATCCTGACGCTCGTGGCGAGCCGCCTGCTCGAGGCCTTTGGCAAAAAGCTCGGCGCCGAGGCCCCGGCAACGCTGCCCAGCTCCAACTAGGCTCAAGACGAGGAGAATCATCATGGCAGATACCGCCACTACCGGCGTTGCGGCCGCCGCACAGACAAATGAGCCGCTTATCCGCGTCGAGGGCCTGCGCAAGAGCTTCGGCTCGCTCGAGGTGCTCAAGGGCATCGACCTGTCCGTTAATCCCGGCGAGGTCGTCACCATCATCGGCGCCTCGGGTTCGGGTAAGTCGACCTTCCTGCGCTGCCTCAACCTGCTCGAGACCCCGGACGCGGGCCATATCTGGTTCCATGGCCAGGACCTCACGGCCGAGCGCTGCAACATCAACAAGCTGCGCGAGGACATCGGCATGGTGTTCCAGGGCTTTAACCTGTTCAGCAACATGGATGTGCTCGACAACTGCACGCTCGCGCCCGTCACGCTCAAAAAGATGAGCAAGACCGAGGCCGAGAAAGTCGCGATGGAGCATCTGACGAGCGTGGGGCTCGAAAAGTTCGCGCACGCCGCCGTGGGTCGTCTGTCCGGCGGCCAAAAGCAGCGTGTGGCCATAGCCCGTGCCCTCTGCATGAATCCGCAGATCATGCTGTTCGACGAGCCGACCTCCGCACTCGACCCCGAGATCGTGGGAGAGGTGCTCGAGGTCATGCGCAAGCTCGCTGCCGACGGCATGACCATGGTCGTCGTCACGCACGAGATGGCCTTTGCCCGCACGGTGTCCGACCGCGTGGTCTTTATGGACCAGGGCGTGGTGCTCGAGGATGCGGCACCGGCCGAGCTCTTCGGCAACCCCAAACACCAGCGCACCCGCGAGTTCCTCTCGCGCTATCTTGAGGACAAATAACCGATCGCAAACGCTTATGTGGCAGGGCCGCTCCGGTGGGGCGGCCCTCGTCACCACAATCGAAAGGATGTCATGGCCGAGGTTTGGCGCTTCTTTGCGCATGAGGATGATTTTGCCGATTTGGACGAAGCTGGCGCGAGCGAGCGCTTGGGTCGCGTGCTGTCGTTTCCGACCATCTCGAGCATGGATGCCGAGGCGGTGGACTGGCAACCGTTCGACGACCTGCGCGCCTATATGCAGCAGGCCTGGCCGCGCGTGTTTGCGGCGGGCGAGGTCGAGCTCATCGGCCATTCGCTGTTGGTGACGCTTGCCGGCTCCGACCCCGCTCTCAAGCCCGTTATGTTCATGGGCCACATGGACGTGGTCCCCGTGGTGCCGGGTACCGAGGCCGACTGGACGCACGCCCCCTTTAGCGGGCACGTGGACGATACCTACATCTGGGGTCGCGGCGCTGTCGACATGAAGGACCAGGTCGCAGGCATTCTCGAGGCAGTTGAGTATGCGCTGGCGCACGGCTGGGAGCACGAGCGCACGCTGCTCCTGGCCTTTGGCCAGGACGAGGAAACTACGCAGTGCGGCGCGGGGGCGATCGGTCGCGTGCTCGAGGAGCGCGGCATTGAGCTTGAGTACCTGATCGATGAGGGCGATTACCGCATCGCTCCGGCTGCCGAGTACAGCGCGGGCGAGGGTTGGCTCATGCACGCCGACCTGGCTGAGAAAGGTTATGCCGACATTGTTCTCAAGACAAAGAGCGCGGGTGGGCATTCTTCCAACCCCTACGGCGGCACGTCACTCGAGATGCTGAGCCGCGCCATCGCCGCAATTTGCGATATCGAATGGCCGACGCGTGTGACCGACTTGCTTGCCGCCCAGCTCGTCGAGTTGGGGCTCTACACGGCCGATGAAATTGCCGCCAACAAGGACGCCATCGTGCGCGAGTGCCTCGCCAGCAAGAAGCTCTATCCGCTCGTGACCACCACTTGTGCACCGACCCAAATTGAGGGCGGTAGCACCGGTGCTAACGTGATGCCGCAGGATATGTGGGCAAACATTAACTTCCGCATGCTCGAGGGCACGAGCGTGTCCGACGTTGTGGCGCGCTGCCGTGAAGCGGTTGCCGGGGCGGACCTTGCCGGTCGTGTCGAAGTGGAGCTGGGCCCCGGCAGCTCCGAGCCCTCGCCGTCCCCGCGCATCGGCGGGCCGGGCCTCGAGGCCGTTCGCACCATCGCCGCCCGTTATTTCCGTGATCCAAAGGGGATGGAGGAAAACGGATCATTCGAGCCAGTGGCAATTGTGCCCTCGACCGTGATTGGCGCGACCGACGCTGCCAACTACCAGCGCATTTGCTCTGAATGCATTCGTTTTTCGGCATTTGTGGTCGACGATGACGAGTGCGACCGCGGCGTCCACGGCACCAACGAGCGCATCACCCACCGAGCCTACCTCCAGGGCATTCGTTTTCTCATTGCTCTGCTTCAAACACTCTAGAATGTGACAAAGGGACTGTCCCTTTGTCACATTCCGTGCGGGTTATATGCAGGTTTGCCTGCGCACGCTATCATGTATGGGTTAGACCGCAACTATGTACCCCATACGCGAAGGGATGCGCATGTATCTGAAGATCGACATGTTCTAGCCGGGCTTACCCCCGCAGCGGCGCCCCGCGCCCCATCAATTCTGCCGATTTTCACCTTCACGCATATAAAGGAGTCCCGCCATGCGCGACAAGCTCGAAAAGATTATCAAGGCCTACGAGGAGCTCGAGAAGAAACTCTCCGACCCGGCCGTCGCCTCCGATATTAAGGAGTTCACGCGTCTCAACAAGGAGTATGCGCACCAGTCCGACCTCATCGCCGCCTCGCGCGAGTACATCGGTGCGCTCGATGACATCGAGGCTGCCAAGGAAATGCTCCGCGACACGACCGACGCGGACGAGAAGGAGATGCTCCAGATGGACATCTCCGAGAACGAGGAGAAGCTTCCCCAGCTCGAGGAAGACATCAAGTACATGCTCATCCCGAGTGACCCCAACGACGACAAGAACACTATCGTCGAGATCCGCTCCGCCGCCGGTGGCGACGAGGCCGCCATCTTCGCCGGCGACCTGTACAAGATGTACCAGCGCTTCTGCGAGTCGCGCGGCTGGAAGACCACCGTGCTCGACTCTAGTCCCAGCGAGGCCGGCGGCTTTAAGTCCATTGAGTTCAAGGTCGAGGGCGACCGCGTCTACTCCGTCATGAAGTTCGAGTCCGGCGTGCACCGCGTCCAGCGCGTTCCCAAGACCGAGTCCCAGGGCCGTATCCAGACCTCCACGGCGACCGTCGCCGTGCTTCCCGAGGCCGAGGAGATCGACGTTCAGATCAACCAGTCCGACCTGCGCATCGACACCTACTGCGCCTCCGGCCCTGGCGGTCAGTGCGTTAACACTACCTACTCCGCCGTGCGCATCACCCACCTGCCCACCAACACCGTGGTGCAGTCGCAGGAGCAGCGTTCCCAGATCCAGAACCGCGAGGTCTGCATGCAGATGCTACGTGCCCGTCTGTACGAGATGGAGCTCGAGAAGCAGCAGGCAGAGCTCGGTGCCGAGCGCCAGAGCCAGATCGGCCACGGCAACCGTTCCGAGAAGATCCGTACCTACAACCAGCCCCAGGACCGCGTGACCGATCACCGCATCGGTTTCAACTCCACCTACAACGGCGTCCTTCTGGGCGATCAACTCGGCACCGTCATCGAGGCGCTCGCCGCCGCCGAGCGAGCCGAGAAGCTGGCACAAGCTGTGTAGGTTCCGCCGTTCTACCGAACGGCGGACCAGCCGACGCTGCGCGCCGCCCAGGGCGACAATTTGTCATTCAAAAGGCAAGGCATGACCAGAAGGTCTATGCCTTGCCTTTTTCATGCCAACTTGTTCGCCCTGGACGTCGCTCGCTGTCCGTCCTCTACCTGCAGCGTTGCCTTGCTCCGGATGCGGTATGCTCAACCTGCGGGGTTTCCAAGGTAGTCATTGGGGACGTTCTTAAATGACTAGTCAAAAGGGATATTCTTGCGGCACCTGGCAGTTGGGGACGCTCCTTTTGTGCCGGCAGTTGGGGACTGTCCCTAAAGGCCGGCAGATGGGGACGGTCCTTCGCGGCTGGCTGCGAAGACTGTCCCCGATAGCTAGTCGTTTAAGAACGTCCCCAATGACTGGGTTGGGCACATTGCTTTGAGATGTTATTCAATCGGCTTTGATGGCCATTAAGCCAGCTACCTGCTCAAAGAAATTGCGGCGTGCATCTTCTGCCGAAAATATTGCTCAAAAAATCGTCCAAGAAGCTGCAGTGCATTTTTTGATGCGTCGCGCGTCAAGTGATTTGGCAAGTTCTTGGTTAGATATTGGTCAGTTTTGGGGCAACCTTGCCAAAAACTTGACGGATGCAGATTTAGACGTCGACGAATGAACACTTCGGGCAGGTTCCAAGTAAAAATCTGGGCTGATTGTCGATAATCGCCTTCAATCGTCCCTTGCCAAACGCTGGCCTCGCGTACAATCTGCTCCGACATTCGCGCGCCGCCCGGCGCTTAAGAGGGGAGGGCCCCATGGCAAACGAGATCTGGACCATCAAGCGTTGTCTTGAGTGGACCAAGGAGTACCTAGCCGAGCGTGGCGAGGAGCACCCCCGTCTTTCTGCTGAGTGGCTGCTGTGCGCTGCCACGGGTTTGGCACGCATCGACTTATATATGCGCATGGACGAGATGCTTAACGCGGCCCAGCTCGAGACCATGCACGCGGCCGTTGTCCGCCGCGCTAAGGGCGAGCCGCTGCAATACATCACGGGCAGCACGCAGTTTCGCATGATCGACGTCGCGTGCGCCCCCGGTGTGCTCATTCCGCGCCCCGAGACCGAGATGCTCGTCGAGGAAGTCCTCAATTATCTGGATGCCGAGGTGCTGAGCCCCGAGGCTGCTGCCCGTCAGCGTGTTGAGCTGCCTTGGAACGATGAGGTCGAGCAGGCCCGCAAAGCCGAGGCCGCGCTGGCAGACGAACGCGCGACCGCCGAGCGCCGTGCCGCTAACCTGACGGCTGCCGATGAGGCGGCGCTAGGCAGCGACGTGCTGGGTAGCCGTGCCTATGCCGAGGAACTGGCCGACCGCGAGGCCGAGGAAGCCGCCGCGCAGGCAGCGGAAGCCGAGACTGCGGAAGCTGCTGAGCCCGAGCTCGACGAATACGGCATCGCCATCGAGGGTGCCGACCAGGAGACGGCTTCAGCTCAGGATGCCGCTGCGCCTGCCCCAGCCGAGCCCCGCACTGCTCGCGTTCTCGAGGTCGGCTGCGGCACGGGCTGCATCTCGCTCTCCCTTGCTTGGGAGCGCCGCGGCCACGTTACCTGCACCGCTACCGATATCGAGCCGCGTGCCATTGATCTGGCCACCAAAAACCGCGACGCGCTCGGCCTCACGGCAGATGAGGTTGCCTTCAGCCTCACCAACCTGGTGAGCTCCATTCCCCACGACGAGTGGGGCACCTTCGACGTGCTCGTCTCCAACCCGCCTTACATCCCGACCGACGTTATGCGCTCGCTGCCGCACGAGGTCAAGGACTTCGAGCCCGATTTAGCGCTCGAGGGCGGTGCCGATGGCCTGGACATTTTCCGCCGCCTGCTCAATGCGGCACCCTATATGCTGCGTGCCGGCGGACTCTTTGCCTGCGAGCTCTACGAGGGTGCCCTCGACGCCGCCGCCGAACTCTGCCGCCAAGCGGGCCTTTCGGATGTGCGCGTCGTCCGCGATCTCACCGATCGCCCCCGCATCGTTCGGGCCATCGTCACCGAGCCCAAACAGCGCCAGTAATATTTATTAACTGGTTAGCAAAAATTATAAAGTAGTTTATAATTAGGACGGCTGACAGAGGTCGGCCCATGCAACCTCCTACCTTTCGGGAAATCATTGCCCTACTCAAGCACGATGGATTCGTGAAGGTCGCGCAAGTCGGTAGTCATGCTAAGTATGTTTCTGGTGGCCGTGTTGTCGCCGTGAACGGCTCTGGTGGTGATCGACCAAAGAAGGGCACGTGGGCAAGTATTCGTCGCCAAGCTGGATGGTAGTTGGAGGCAAAATGAGGCATCGATTTACCTATGATTGCGTTCTCATAAAAGAAGACGACGGTTACTGTGCCAGCTTCCCGCAGATTCCCGGCGCCTTTGCCGATGGCGATACGCGCGAAGAAGCGATTGCCCATGCCACCGAGGCGCTGATGGCGTTTTTAGCCGACGACCTCAACAACGGTTTGACTCCGGCAGGGTACGAACGCTCGGCCGAGGTCGTGGCCCTTTCAGTCGAAATCGACCACGAGGACGCTCGGGAAGCGGCGTGCCGGACATTTAAAGACGCAGCGCTGGACCTCAAAGTCTCCGCTCCGCGGATCACCGCGCTGGTCAAAGCCGGAAAGCTCGATGTTGAACTCGTCGACGGCCGTCGGATGATAACGATAGACAGCATCGAGCGCTACGCCGCCCAAGAACGCCATGCCGGCAGGCCAAAGAAGTTCGTCGCAGTCCAATAACCCCCTCACTTTCACCGACTACTAGAGCCGCTCACCAAACCAACATGCGCTCTGGACAAATAGGTTGAACGTTTCGTGCGAGAATGCCCCACAGTAAACAAACTTGCACCAGAGCGTAAGGGGCTGGCATACACATGCAGACGGTCTATCGGGTATACGAGGGAGCGCGCGAGCCGCATCGGCTTGCCGTCGAGCGCACTGCCGAGGGGCTCGGCCGCGGCGGCCTGGCCTTGATCCCGACCGAGACTGTCTACGGTGTCGCCGTGGCAGTTAAAGCCTTCTCCGATGCCGTCCCCCAAGATACAAGCGAGTTCCCGTCGTGGTCATGCGACCCGCAAGCCACCGTCAATGGCGCCGCGGTCCCTGCGCTCGGTACCGGCTACCGCCGCATCTTCACTCTCAAGCAACGTGAACTCACGCAAACCGTCGCTTGGCTGGTCGATGGCGTCGAAGCGCTCGACCGCTATGGCGTGGATATCCCGGAAGATGCCCGCGTACTCGCGCGACGATGCTGGCCGGGAGCCCTGACTATCGTGATTAAGGCAGCCCCCTGCGTGCCGACCTTTATGCGCGCTGCCGACGACACCGTGGCCCTGCGCGCTTCGGCCTCTCCTGTGGTCCAGGCGCTCATCCGCGCCTGCGGCAGTCCCCTTGCCTGCACGAGCGCCAATACGCACGGCGCGCCCTCGCCGGCAAGCTTTGCCGCCGTCGAGGGTCGCATCCTGGAGGGGGTCGATGTTGCCGTCGACGCCGGTGAGACCCCGTGTCGCGACGCCTCGACCATCGTGTCGTTCCAGCACGGCGGGCTCCAGATCCTGCGCCAAGGCGCACTTCCCGCATCAGAGATCGAACGGGTCCTGTCCGACCCGATGCAATAGAAAGGTGTAAGCGATGTCGTTGAATCTGGGCAGCCTGGGCATGGAAGATGCTTCGTTTAACTTTGGCGGTTCCTACATCATGGCGCTCGACTGCGGCACCACCTCGGTACTTGCGACCATCGTCGACGAGTACGGATGCATCGTCGCGCAGGCGCGTCGCAGCGTCAAAACCAGTTTTCCGCGTCCCGGTTGGGTAGAGCAAGACCCCATGGCGGTCCTCGCCAGTCAAATCGCCGTCATGATGGAAGTCCAGTTTAAGAGCGGTATCCACTCCGACCGCATTGCCGCCATCGGCATCTCCAACCAGCGCGAGACCACGGTGGTCTGGGACCGCGTGAGCGGTCAGCCGATCTATAACGCCATCGTATGGCAGTGCCGCCGTACCGCGCCGGCAATCGACGCGTTGGTTGAACAGGGTTGCGAGGAGTTGGTGCGCTCCCGCACGGGACTCACGCTCGACCCGTATTTCTCGGCCTCCAAGGTGCAGTGGATTCTCGACAACGTCGACGGCGCACGCGAGAGCGCGGCGGCGGGCGACCTCATGTTTGGCACCATCGACACCTGGCTCATCTACAACCTCACCGGTGGCCAGATCTTTGCCACCGACTACACCAATGCCAGCCGCACGGCGCTCTTTAATATCCATACGCTCGATTGGGACGACGACCTGCTGGCGCTCTTTGACGTTCCACGTTCCATGATGCCCGAGGTTCGCTGGAGCTCGGGCGACTACGGCCGCGTCGCGAGCGACATCATGACCAACACGCCGCCCATCATGGGCGTGGCGGGCGACCAGCAGGCGTCGCTGTTCGGTCACTGCTGTTTCCGTCCCGGCCAGACCAAAAACACCTATGGCACGGGTTGCTTTATGCTCATGAACACCGGCGACGAGATCGTCGAATCCAAGAACGGCCTGGTCTCCACCATCGGTATCGCTGCGAACGGGAAGATCAGCTATGCACTCGAGGGCTCCATCTTCGCTGCCGGCTCCACCATGAACTGGCTTCGCAACAACATGGGCATCATCTCGAGCGTGAGCGAGGCGGCACAACTCGCCGCTTCGATTAACGACAACGAGGGATGCTACTTCGTTCCCGCCTTTGCGGGTTTGGGTGCTCCCTGGTGGGACCCGCATGCCCGCGGTATCGTGTGCGGTCTGACCGGCGCCTCGAGCCGTGCGACCATCGTACGCGCCGCCTGCGAATCCATGGCATATCAGAGCTACGACGTGCTGCGCGCCATGGAGCAGGACGTGGGGCTTTCGATCGAGCGCCTGTCTGTCGATGGCGGTGCCTCGCGCAACGAGTTCATCATGCAATTCCAGGCCGACCTGCTGGATATCCCCGTGCTGCAATGCGAGACGGTGGAGACCACGGCAATCGGTGCCGCGTACTTGGCGGGTCTTGCCGTCGGCTATTGGGAAGACCTAGAAGAGCTGGAGCAAAATGCCCAGATCGTTAGGACCTTCCTTCCCCACATGTCTGCCGAGCGCCGCGAGCAAAACCTTGCGGGCTGGCGTGATGCAGTCAAGCGCTCGCTCAGTACCGCACAGTAGGGCTGCGATGGGCTGCTCGATACAATAAACCGCTAAACTAATGCATGGCGTTCGGCGGCAACATTGCTGCGCGCCTTGTCAGCAAGGCCGTTTTGCGGCCGCAACGAAAGGGGCAATCAACCCATGACCGTCACCTACGACGCGTCCCGTGTGACGCTTGTCGATCACCCGCTCGTCCAGCACAAGCTGTCGATCCTGCGCGACAAAAACACCGGCACCAACCAGTTCCGCCAGCTCGTGCGCGAACTCGCGCTTTTTGACGGCTACGAGGCCATGCGCGACCTGCCTATGGAAGACGTCGAGGTCGAGACCCCCATCACTACCGCCACGTTCAAACAACTCGCCGGCAAGAAACTCGCCATCGTGCCCATCCTGCGTGCGGGCCTTGGCATGGTCGACGGCATCCTCGACCTGGTGCCCTCCGCTCGCGTGGGCCACATCGGCATGGAGCGCGACGAGGTTACCCACGAGCCGCACGAGTATTACTGCAAGATGCCCAAGGATATCGACCAGCGCACCTGCCTGGTCGTCGACCCCATGCTCGCCACGGGCGGTTCGGCCGAGATGGCCATCAGCTACCTGCGCGAGCGCGGTGTCAAGGACATCCGCATGCTGTGCATCGTCGCCGCGCCCGAGGGTCTCAAGTCGCTGACCGAAAAGGACTCCGGCGTACATATTTATACGTGCGCCATCGACGATCATCTCAACGAGGCAGCCTACATCGTTCCCGGCCTGGGCGACGCCGGCGACCGCATCTACGGCACGCTCTAGTCGTCGGGCCTTGTCGGCTACGGTCACAAATACGAAGAAATGGTGCGCGCGGGCGAGCAAAAGACGTCCACGCGCACTCCTGTTAACGGACGTTTAGCCCAGAGGGGTTCGAGAAAAACGTATTACCTACCTGCGACATAAAGAAGGTCTTAAGAAAACGAACAGGTGAGTATTAACCGATGCTTTTTCGGTTGTACTTTAGCGATTGGCTCGTAAAATAGTCACCAATGTTTGGCGGGAACTGTTCTGGGAAGCGTTAAAGAAGGAAAGTGAGGACGCCAGTGTTTCAGATAGCCGATCTGCTCGCTATCGTTGCAGGCGTCATCGCGGGCGCGGTCGCCTTTCTTCCCTTTGTTTTTACGCTCAAGCCGGTTCTTGACGATAAGCAGAATGCGGACATGCTCAAGGGCATGGTGAGTCTGGCGGTCTCGGCAATCGCCCTGCTCGTCTTTACCTTGGTTGTGTTTGTGTTGTTCGGAGAGGCATTTCGCATGTTCCTCCTGGGCGAGGCGATCGGCTTCGTGGCCTTTATGGCCGCCTGCACGGTTCGCGTCGCCAAGGCGCTGCGAGATCCTCATGAGGTCGAAAGGTAAGTCGTGGAAATTTTTGAAAAGCTGCCTGATGAGATTAATCATCTGGTTAGCGAGTTCAGCTCCACCCCCGTCGTGGGCGATCTGAGCTGCGGCATCACGCAGTACTCGTTTTGGCTGATCGTCTCCACGATCGTGCTCCTGATCGTCCTAGCCGTGTTCAAGAAGAAGCAGACCCTGGTTCCCAAGGGCTTCTTCGTCAACGGTTTCGAGTACATCATCGAGTACGTCGAGAACGATATCGGCAAGGGCGTCGTGGGTGAGAACTGGAAGAAGCACTTCCCGTTCCTGTGCTCGCTTTTCCTGTTCATCCTGATCAATAACATGATCGGTCTGATCCCGGGAATGAAGCCCGGCACCGGCGCAATCGGCTCCACCGCCGCGCTCGCCATCTTCGCCTTCTCGTACTTCATCTACTACGGATGCAAGGCTCACGGTGTGATCGGCTACATCAAGAGCCTCGCCCCGCAGGGCGTGAGCTTCCCGATGAACGTGCTTGTGTGGGTCGTCGAGCTTTTCTCGACCTTCCTGCGCCTCATCACACTCGCCGTCCGTCTGTTCTGCAACATGTTCGCAGGACACGTGGTCATGGGCTCGTTCGCCATCATGGCGAGCATGTTCATGCAGCCGCTGCTTCAGCAGGTTTCCGCGGCCCACGCCGTCGGTGCCCTGCCTTCGCTGGCCTGGCTTGCTATCCTCATCCTGATCTATGCGATCGAGCTTGTGGTCGGTGCCATCCAGGCTTACGTCTTCACGGTCCTTACCGCCGTGTATGTCTCCGAGGCAGAGGAGGTCGCGGAGGAGGAGTAGTCTTCCGTTCGCGTCTTAAAGGTAAGGCAATTCGTTAAACCGCCGGTGCCCGTACCCATGGAGCCCGGCAGTTATAAAAAGGTTATCCTGCGTGAAATAAGACACGCACGACAAAGGAGGAATCGTGGGAGTTATCGGTTACGGTCTCGGTGTTATCGGCGCTGGTCTTGCTATCGGCCTGTCTGCTCTGGGTGCTACGGGTGCTATGGCCCGTCAGCCTGAGGTCCAAGGCCGCGTGTTCACCGTCTTCATCATGGGCTCCGCCTTCGGCGAGGCTCTGGCTCTGATCGGCTTCGTTGTCGCGCTGATCGTTAAATAGCACGGAGCGTCAAGTATGAATCTTTCATCCCAGAAGAGCGCGATCGCACTCTCCGCGTCCGCGGCCGCGCTGCTCATGCCGGTTTCCGCGTTCGCCGAGGACGGCGCTGCCGGTGCGGACATCCTCATCCCTAAGATGGCGGAGTTCATCCCGGCGCTTATCGCCTTCCTGATTATCTGGATCGTGCTGGCCAAGGTCGCCCTGCCGGGCATCATGAAAACCATGGAGGAGCGCGGCAAGAAGATCGAGGAGAGCCTCGACGAGGCCGAGAAGACCAAGCAGGAGGCTATCGCCAAGCGCGCTGAGTCCGACTCGATCGTCACCGACGCCCGTCGTCAGGCTGCCGACATCGTTCTCGAGGCCCGTAAGGACGCCGAGTCCGAGCGCGCCCGTATCATCGAGGCTGCTCACAAGGAGGCAGAGGAGATCATCGCCAAGGCCCATACGACTGTCGAGGACGAGCGCAAGTCCATCTACGCCGGTGCCGCGAGCTCCATCGCCGACCTGTCCGTTGCCGTCGCCACCAAGATCGTGGGCGAGGCACTCGAGGACGAGGCCGAGCAGAAGAAGCTCATCGAGCGCTACATCCAGGAAGCAGGTAGCCTGAATGCCGACTAGCCGCTATCAGGACAAGGTGCTCGAGACCTATGCGCGCTCCCTTCTGGAAGCCGCCAAGGCCGAGAACCATGTGTTCGAGGACCTCGAGATGATCGAGCGCTTGGCTTCTGCCAGCCCCGAGATCATCGCCGTGCTCGACACCATGTCCAAGCGCGATCAGCTCGACCTTCTTCCCAAGGTGGCAGCTGCCTTTAAGTATGTTGCCGAGGAAGACGAGGATGTAGTGGGCGTGACCGTCACCACGGCGATCCCGCTCGACGACGAGCTGCGTCAAACCATCACTAAGAAATGCGAGCAGGATTTCTGCCGCAAGGTATTCCTTATCGAGCAGGTCGACCCGTCTATCGTGGGCGGCCTGGTGCTCGAGGCCCGCGGCGAGCGTCGTGACATTTCCGTCAAGACGCAGCTGCGCATCGCGCAGGAGACCCTCGCAAACTCTGCTAATTCGTACGGAGGTGAAGCCTAATGTCCGAAACCCTCAATGCCCAGGATATCGCCAAGAAACTGCAGGAGCAGCTCACGAGTCTCTCCGCGACGGTCGATACGCATGAGGTTTCAACGGTCGACGAGGTAGGCGACGGCATCGCGCGCGTCTCCGGCCTCAAGAGCGCCATGGCAGGCGAGCTTCTGGAGTTCAAGAGCTCCGATACCGGTGAGACCGTCTTCGGCCTTGCCCAGAACCTTGACCGTGACGAGGTCGGCGCCGTTCTGTTTGGTGCCGTCGACTCCATCAAGGAAGGCGACGAGTGCCGCACCACTGGCCGCATTATGGATATCCCTGTGAGCCGTGCTATGCTTGGCCGCGTCGTCAATCCGCTCGGCCAGCCCATCGATGGCCTGGGCGACATCGTCGCCACGCACCGTCGCCCCATCGAGTTCAAGGCCCCCGGCGTCATCGACCGTACCCCGGTGTGCGAGCCGGTTCAGACCGGTCTGCTCGCTATCGACTCTATGGTGCCTATTGGCCGCGGTCAGCGTGAGCTCATCATCGGCGACCGTAAGACCGGTAAGACCGCCATCGCAATCGACGCTATCCTCAATCAGCGCGGCAAGGGCATGGTCTGCATCTATGTCGCCATCGGCCAGAAGGCCTCCACGGTTGCCAACATCCGCGAGACCCTCGCTCAGCACGGTGCGCTCGACTACACCATCATCGTTTCGGCCACCGCTGCCGATTCCGCCCCTATGCAGTACATCGCGCCTATGGCCGGTGCCGCTATCGGCGAATTCTTTATGTACAACGGCGAGGATGGTAAGCCCGCCAGCGAGACCAACCCCGGCGGTCACGTGCTCGTCATCTACGACGACCTGTCTAAGCAGGCTGTGGCCTACCGTCAGATGTCGCTGACGCTGCATCGTCCGCCCGGACGCGAGGCCTATCCTGGCGATATCTTCTACCTGCACTCTCGTCTGCTCGAGCGCGCCGTCAAGATGTCCAAGAAGAACGGCTACGGCTCCATGACGGCACTGCCGATCATCGAGACCCAGGACGGCGATGTCTCGGCCTACATTCCGACCAACGTCATTTCCATTACCGATGGTCAGATCTACCTGCAGTCCGAGCTCTTCTTCCAGGGTCAGCGCCCGGCAGTCGACGTGGGCATTTCCGTGTCCCGCGTTGGTGGCGACGCGCAGACCAAGGCCATGAAGCAGGTCGCCGGCAACCTCCGTCTAGACCTCGCTTCGTATCAGGAGCTCGCCGGCTTTACGCAGTTCGGCTCCGACCTTGACGAGGCTACTCAGAAGCAGCTGACCCATGGTGCCCGCATGACCGAGCTCCTGAAGCAGCCGCGTTATAAACCATTTGAGGTTGGCGAGCAGATCGTTGCGCTGTTCGCTGGCAACGAGGGCTTCCTGGACGACCTGGAGATCGCCGACGTGCTGCCTTTCCGTGCCGAGCTCATCGAGTACATGGACAATGGCTTTGGCTTGCTGCTCGACAAGGTTCGCGCCAAGAAGATCGATGATGACACCAAGGCTGAGCTCTTGCGCGTCATCGGCGACTTTAAGCAGCAGTTCATGGCCAAGCACCATTCGGATGTTTCTGGATCAGAGGAGAACTAAGCCCTATGGCCAACCTTCGCGACATTAAGAAGCGAATCTCCTCGGTTACCACGACCAAGCAGATCACGCGCACGATGGAGATGGTCTCTACGGCCAAGATCCGTCGTGCCCTCGATCGCTCCAAGCAGGCCGAGCCCTATAAGGAGGCGCTGACCGACGTCATGTTGACGGTCGCCGGCGACGCCTCCTGTTCGGGCACCGATCCCATGCTGCAGAAGCATGAGAACGTCAAGCATGGCCTGATTGTCGTCATTGCCTCGGACCGCGGCCTTGCCGGCGGTTTCAATACGACGGTGGAGCGTACGGCCGAAAAGCTCGCCGCTTCTTGGGCGAACGACGGCATCGAGTGCGAGATCATCGCGTGCGGGCGCAAGCCGGCCACGTATTTTCGCGACCGCGCAAACGTCATCATGCACTTTGAGGGCAACTCCTCTGAGCCCGATTTCAATCAGGCCCGCATGATCTCCTCTCATATCTGCGATGCGTATCGTGCCGGTGAGCTTGACCGTGTCGAGCTTGTCTACCACCACGCAAAGAACCGCGTGGATCAGGAGCTTCGCGTCGAGCATCTGTTGCCGCTCGACCCCGAGATGATCGCTATGGCCCACGGTCCGCGTAAGAACGAGACCGACGCCCCTAAGCGCATCTCGTCCACGTTCGAGTTCGTGCCCTCTCCCGAGCATGTTCTCGGCAAGCTTGTACCGTCGTATATCCTGACGGTCATCTACCAGGCCCTGATCGATTCGGCGGCTGCCGAGCAGGGTGCACGCCGCAAGGCCATGCACTCCGCGACGGAAAACGCCACCGCGATCATCTCGACCCTTACTCGCACGTATAGTCGCGTGCGCCAGGCTTCGATCACGACCGAGATTAACGAGATCGTCGGCGGAGCCTCAGCATTGGAGGAACAGTAATGGCTAATAACACCGTAAAGCTTGCGGTCGAGGAAGCCACCAAGAAGACGACTGCCGGTGATGGTCGCATCGTGCGTATCATCGGCCCTGTCGTCGACGTCAAGTTTGACGGCGCGGTGCCCCCGATCTACAACGCGCTCACGGTCGAGGCCGAGACCCCGATCGGTCATCTGAGCACGATCCTCGAGGTCGAGAGTCAGCTTCCGGGCGGCGTCGTCCGCACGGTCGCCATGTCCTCGACCGACGGCCTGCAGCGCGGCCTCATCGCCACCGATACCGGTGAGCCCATGAAGATGCCCGTTGGTCCCAAGACGCTCGGCCGCATTTGGAACGTCATGGGCAAGCCCGTCGACGGCAAGCCCATGCCCGAGGTGGAGGAGTTCTACCCCATCCACCATGCAGCGCCCCGCTTTGACGAGCTCACCACCAAGACCGAGATCTTCGAGACCGGCATCAAGGCCGTCGACCTGCTTGAGCCCTACATCCGTGGCGGCAAGACGGGCCTGTTCGGCGGCGCCGGCGTCGGCAAGACCGTTCTGATTCAGGAGCTCATCAACAACCTCGCCCAGGAGCACGGCGGCACCTCGGTGTTCACCGGCGTCGGCGAGCGTACCCGCGAGGGCACCGACCTGTTCCTCGAGATGAGCGAGTCTGGCGTTATCGACAAGACCTGCTTGGTCTATGGTCAGATGAACGAGCCGCCCGGAGCGCGTCTGCGCATCGGTCTGGCCGGCCTTACCACCGCTGAGTATTTCCGTGATCGTGGCCAGGACGTTCTGCTGTTCATCGACAACATCTTCCGCTTCTCCCAGGCAGGTTCCGAGGTTTCCGCACTGCTGGGCCGTATGCCGTCCGCCGTTGGTTACCAGCCCACGCTGGCAACCGAGATGGGCGACCTCCAGGAGCGCATTACCTCGACCAAGACGGGCTCAATTACCTCCGTCCAGGCTGTCTACGTCCCCGCAGACGACCTGACCGACCCGGCGCCTGCCACGACGTTTACGCACCTCGACGCCACCACGGTTCTTTCGCGTAGCATTTCGTCGCTCGGCCTGTTCCCGGCTATCGACCCGCTCGCGTCTTCCTCCGACGCTCTCGATCCCTCGATCGTCGGCGAGGAGCACTACCGTGTCGCCGTCAAGGTCCAGGAGCTCCTGCAGGAGTACTCCGACCTTCAGGACATCATCGCCATTCTGGGTATGGACGAGCTGTCCGAGGAGCAGCGCCTTACGGTCAACCGCGCTCGTAAGATTCAGCAGTTCCTCTCGCAGTCCTTCCACGTCGCCGAGAAGTTCACCGGCAATCCCGGTGTCTACGTCCGCGTCGAGGATACCGTCCGCTCCTTTGCCGAGATTGTCGACGGCAAGGCCGATGACCTGCCCGAGCAGGCTTTCCGCTATGCTTCCACGATTGAGGACGTGCGCGAGCGCGCCCGCAAGATGGGGGAGAAGTAGGTTATGCGTATCCGCATCGTGTGCCCCGTGAGCTGCGCCTATGAGGGCGACGCTGCGTTTGTGTCGATTCCGTCCACGGACGGCGAGTTTGGCGTTCTGCCTGCTCACTCCAGCGAGATCTGCACGATCGACCGCGGTTACGTTCGCGTTTCCGATAAGGCCATGGGCGCTGTCGACCACACGTTTGCCGTGGCCGGCGGCTATGCCCAGGTTGCGGACGATGTCGTGACCGTTCTCGCCGAGCGCGCTTGCGATCTGGCGACCGTCGATGCCGACAAGCTTAAAGCTGATATTC
Organism: Collinsella sp. AF20-14LB; assembly: GCF_003459505.1. Lineage (GTDB taxonomy): Bacteria > Actinomycetota > Coriobacteriia > Coriobacteriales > Coriobacteriaceae > Collinsella. The sequence continues at coordinate 7,986 of NZ_QRWD01000012.1, read as the reverse complement.
AAGGTTTTGAAGAGAAGCTGGGTAATTTGTCGGAGGATGATGCACGCCGCGCCTACCTCTATAATGAAATCGCATGGTGTAAGCTCAAGCTTGCCCAATAGTCAAACGATTTAACGTTCGACCATTTGCGAACACATCATGCCCGGGATGGCCCAGCCACCCCGGGCATGCTTTTTGAAAGGGTAGACCTTGGATATTATCCGCGTTGAGGGTGGCCATGCCATCGGAGGCTCCGTGCCCGTTTCGGGTGCCAAGAACTCCGCGCTCAAACTCATGGCGGCAACGCTTCTGGCGCCGGGCAAGACGACGCTGCAGAACGTGCCCGATATTTCCGATGTCCACGTGATGGGCAAGGTGCTCAAGGGCATGGGCGCTACGATCGATGTTCTCGACGAGCACACGCTCGAGATCGATACCTCTCAGGCCGATTCTTGGGAGGCCCCCTACGAGCTCGTTGCCAAGATGCGTGCTTCCACCGCCGTCATGGGACCCCTGCTGGGTCGCTTCCATCGCGCCAAGATCGCCATGCCGGGCGGCTGCAACCTGGGTGCTCGCAAGATCGATATGCACATTCTGGGTCTTGAGGCCCTGGGCGTAGAGTTTGATACCGCCCACGGCTACATCAACGCCAGCGCGCCTCAGGGCCTGCGCGGCACCACCGTCACGCTCGAGTTTGCCAGTGTCGGTGCGACCGAGAACCTCATCATGGCCTCTGTGTGCGCACAGGGCACCACGGTTATCGACAATGCCGCCCGCGAGCCCGAGATCGTCGATCTCGCCAACATGCTCAACGAAATGGGCGCCAAGATTGTCGGCGCCGGTACGCCTGTCGTGACCATCGAGGGCGTGGAAGAGCTCCATCCCGTTACCCATCGCGTGGTGGGCGACCGCATCGAGGCCGGTACCTTTATCGTCGCCGGTGCGCTGATGGCTGACGATCGCGGTGTCGACGTTACGGGTTTTTGCCCCATCCATCTGGGCATGGTGCTCAAGAAGATGGAGCTCATGGGCATCGATTGCGAGCGTACCGACGACGGCGTTCACGTGAATCGCGCCGAGCGCATCAAGCCGGTCGACATCCAGACGCTTCCGTTCCCCGGCTTCCCGACCGACATGCAGGCACAAATTATGGTGCTCTCCGCCCTCGCCGATGGCAGTTCCGTTATTACCGAGAACATCTTCGAGAATCGCTTTATGTTTGCCTCTGAGCTGGTGCGCATGGGTGCCGACATTCGTATCGAGAGCCATCATGCCATGATTCATGGCGTCAAGGGCTTCTCGGGTGCACAGGTCACCTCGCCCGACCTTCGTGGCGGCGCGGCGCTTGTGGTTGCCGGTCTTATCGCCGACGGCGTCACCGAGGTCTCTGCCATCCATCACATCAAACGTGGCTACGAGCAGTTTGTCGAAAAGCTGCAGGCGCTTGGCGCGCATGTCGAACATGCCACCGTCCCCGATCCCGTCATCTACTAATGCAGGTTGCCTATGTTTAACAAGAAGCCCCTGGCGGATAACACCCGAAGACCCTCGACTGGTGCGCAGGCCAAGATCTACAGCCGCGACAACGTCGCTCGCTATTCCGAGCGCGCCCGCCAGCGCCGTCGTAGCCACACGATTCGTCACGTCGCGCTCATTGTCGTGCTTGGCGTGCTGCTGAGTGCCACTACCGCTGCCGGCCTGTGGTTTGCCACCATTATGGGCAAGCTCGGCGATTCTAATGTCATTACCGACAATCTGCGTCGGGTTCTGGTTGACACCGATGAGGCAAAGGATCCGTTCTACGTGCTGCTTCTTGGCACCGACGGCCGTCCGGGCGAGGATACGTATCGTGCCGACTCGATTATCTTGGCACGCATCGACCCCACGCAAAAGCAGGCGACGCTCATTTCCGTTCCGCGCGATACCAGGGTCGTGTACAAGGGCGAGACCATGAAGATCAACGCCTGCCATACCGTTGGCGGCGCCGAAGCCATGGTCGAGGCGGTCAACGAGCTGTGCGGTGTTCAGATTTCCCACTATGCCGAGGTCAGCTTCGACGGTATGCAGGCGCTGATTGATTCGGTTGGCGGTATCGACATTAACGCAACCGATGATGTTGACGACCCCGAGCACCTGGATATTAAGATTACCGCTGGTCAGCAGCATATGGACGGAGCTACCGCCCTTACCTATGCCCGCTGCCGCTACATCTATGCCGACGGCGATTACACGCGCATGCGCCACCAGCGTCAGGTGCTTGGCGCCCTTGCCAACCAGATTCTCAATAACTTCGATGCCACGAAGATCTTTGGCCTGGTTAATTCGCTGTCCGATATGCTCGTAACCGATATGAGCGTTCAGGATATCGTGTCTACGGTCAACGCCATGCGCGGTATGGACGTCGACGGTATCTACTCGGCCAACCTGCCCTCGTACGCCGACGACAGCACCATGATCGACGGTGTGAGCTACGTCTTTGTCTACGAGGACGAGCTCAAGGAAATGATGGAGCGTGTCGATGCCGGCAAGGATCCCAAGGGTCCCAACACCATGGGTCTTTCCGACGGTTCCAGCTCTACGATCGGCGACCTGAACAACAATACGTCTGACGACTACGCAAACGGTACCGCAACCTCATCGGTCAGCTCTGACGATTCCGATGACTCAAGCGATTCGAGCGATTCGGACTACTACGAAGAGCCCACCGGCGACGGTAACGGCTACGAAGCCAACTACTAAGTTACGGCGTTTTACCAAACGCCGTAACGGCTCGACGCTGCGCGCCGCCCAAGGCGACAATTTGTCATTCAAAAGGCAGGGCATGACCAGAAGGTCAATGCCCTGCCTTTTTCATGCCAACTTGTTCGCCTTGGACGTCGCTCGCTGACGTTGGCTCAACCTGCGATGTTGACCACTTCCCTTGTATCAAAAACCGCCCCGTTCTCTGTAGAGGACGGGGCGGTTCGTCTTTTGGGCTTATGCAGCCAGGCTTATGCGAAGCGGGCGACGAGCTCCTGCAAAACGTCGGTCATCTTGACGAGCGAACTGACCGGGACAAACTCGTTGACGCCGTGGTAGCAATAGCCGCCGGTGGAAAGGTTGGGGCAGGGCAGACCGCGGAACGACAGCTGCGCGCCGTCGGTGCCGCCGCGAATCGGCAGCACTTGGGGCTCAACGCCGCAGGCAAGGTAGGCTTCCTTGGCAACATCAATAAGCTCGGGATAGTCACGAACGATCTCGGCCATATTTCGATACTGCTGCTGAATCTCGACCGTCACGCGCTCCTCACCCAGGCGCTGGTTGAGCATCGAGGCGGCTGCATCAATAAGGTCGAGTTTCTGCTGGAACTTGGCGGCGTCATGGTCGCGGACGATATAGCGCGCTGTGGCGTGATCGACGGTTGCAGATACACCCTCAAGGTGATAAAAGCCCTCGTAGCCTTCCGTATACTCCGGGCGCTGCATGTAGGGGAGCAACGCGTTGAAGTCGCAGAACAGATTGCCTGCGTTGACCATACGGCCCTTGGCGTCGCCCGGGTGGATGGACTGGCCCTCAAAGCGGACGGTCGCCTCGGCGGCGTTAAAGCACTCCCACTCCAGCTCGCCGATGGGGCCACCGTCGACCGTGTAGGCGTACTTGCAGCCAAAGGTATCGATATCCAACAGCTCGGCTCCGTGGCCGATCTCCTCGTCAGGGCAGAAGCAAATGCCGAGTGCGGGATGGGGCAGAGAAGGGTCCTGAGCGATACGCGCGACAAGCGACATGATCTCGGCGACGCCCGCCTTGTCGTCCGCGCCCAGCAGCGTGGTGCCATCGCTGCAGACCAGGTCCTCACCCGCGAGGTTGTTCAGGGCGGGAAGCTTGGCGGTACTCATGGCAACGGGCTTACCGTCAACCGTGCCGCAGACCAGGTCGCCGCCTTCGTAGTGCACGATGTGCGGCTTCACGCCGGCGCCCGGTGCAACTTCGGTGGTGTCGAGATGGGCGATCAGGCCCAGGGCAGGCTTGTTCTCAGCGCCCACACTTGCGGGGATATGTGCGCAGACATAGGCGTGCTCGGTCACGTGGGCATCTTCCGCACCAAGCTCGCGCAGCTCTTCAGCCAGCACGTTGGCAAGGTCAAACTGAACGGCGCTCGAGGGTACCTGATCGCAGTTTGCATCCTCGGACTGCGTGTTGATCTGGACGTAGCGCAAAAAGCGCTCGAGGACATCGGGGTTCGTGGTGATGTTTTCCATAAAGACCGCTCCAATCTTGGTCGTCGTGTGCAACAAGAACTCTAGCACGGTATGCCACGGCATACCGCGACGCTTGGATGGGGTAGAATCAGCCAATGAATGCAGAAGGGACGGAAGATCATGGATACGACAAATAGCTCGCGCGAACTACATCTGACGGTGGCGAACGAAGACTACTTGGAGTGCATGGTTCGCATTGAAAGCGAAGAGGGGGAAACCAACGGCGTGCGATCGGTCGACATCGCGCAGCGCCTTGGCGTCTCCAAGGCATCGGTCAATAAAGCGGTTTCGGCGCTCAAAGCATCCGAACTTGTCGAGCAATCGCACTACGGCAAGGTAGTCCTGACCGATCGCGGCCGCGAGGTTGGTACGGCTATCTGGTACCGTCATCGCCTCATCCGCACGTTTTTGGTTCAGGAGCTCGGTGTCGAATTTGAGCGAGCCGATTCCGAGGCCTGCATGATGGAGCATGCGCTTTCCGAGGACACGATGAACCGCTGGCTCGCCTATCTCGAAAAGCAGGGAATCAGCGTCGAGGAATAGCGGGATATATATGGATACGAGTTATTACAACCGCTTTGGTGCCGAGGAACTTACGCGCCGCTTGTCGAGCGAGACCTTGTTGGCGCAGGGCCCCATGGGCAGTGTTCTGTTGAGTGAGTACGATGCCGCCGACATTCCACCGGCGTTTTGGAATCTGGCAGAGCCGCAGACCGTTTCTCGTATTCATCGCTTGTATGTCGCCGCCGGCGCGCAGGTGCTCATTACCAACACCTTTCAGGCATCAAGCTATGCCCTCAAGCACGATCAGATTGCGCCGTCCGTGGCGGAGGTCAATCGCGGGGCCGTCGACGATGCCCGCCAGGCGCACCCTCAGCTGCTACTGGGCTCGATGGGCCCGATCGGTATCGAGTGGTTTGCCGAAGACTCTGTCGAGTATCGTGAAATCCGAGGCATTGCGCGCGAACAGGCGCACGCCTTGCTCAATGCTGGTGTTGACGGTCTGCTGATCGAGACGGTGACGTCTATCCGTAATTTGCAGCCCATGCTTGCCGGCGCCCGAGATGCCGCCGACGACATGCCTGTCCTGGTGAGTTTTGTCGTTGACGATAAAGGCGACCTGTTGGGCGATGGCCTCAACATCGAGGCAGCCGTTTTGTACGCCGAAAAACACGGCGCAAACTCGGTTGGTGTTAATTGCTGTTCGCTTGCGGCCGCGAACGCGGCGGTGCCCAAGATGGTTGCATCGGCGACTACTCCCGTCACGGTGCGTCCCAACGTGGGCGATCCGGTCCAGACTCAGGATGGCCCCGTATGGCACGAGAACCCCGAAGCTTTCGCGCGCGCATGCATCGAATGGAGACATGCCGGTGCCGCAATGGTGGGCAGTTGCTGTGGAACCACGGCAATCACTACGGCAGCGATGGCCGAGGCGCTCGATATATAAAGGGCAAAACCGCTCCATACGGGGCGGTTTTTTTACTGCTTGCATGTCCTCGGCAGCATTTGCCCAAATGGTGAATGCTGGTGCCGACAGGTTGCCGAGTGCGTGCTGCGGGTATACCTCATGCGTACCATGATCCAAACACTGTGAGGTGTCTGCGCGTGTGCGCGATAATTCATTTTGGAACTGACGGTTGGCGCGCCCGCGTCGACGACGACTTTACCGTCGACAACGTTGCCCGCATTGCCGATGCCGTCGGCGAGTTGTGGCAAAAGATCAATCCCGGCAAAACAGTATATATAGGGTTCGACACCCGGCCGCAGGCGCGCGAGTTTGCTGAGCTTGCGGCAGGCGTGCTTGCCGCTCACGGATTGGACGCAGTGCTCGCATCTCGGCCTGTTCCGACCCCCGCCCTTACGTGGGCGGCGGCGTATGACGGTGAGGCGTGCGGCGCGCTCATGGTGACGGGGTCCCATCATCCGCAGGGTTATCTGTGCCTCAAGATTCGCATGGGTGACGGCTCGACCGCCAACCAGGATGTCATCGAAGAGCTCGAAGAGACCATGGCTCCCGAGCCAATGGGGATCGAGGGGCAATATCGCACCGCGGATATCATTCCTGACTATATGCAGGCGGTGGCATCGTTTGTCGATGCCGAAGCCATCCGCGCCGCGCACCTGCGCGTGGTGGTTGATCCCATGGGCGGTGCAGCCCAGGGCTATCTAGCTGACTTGCTGCGCGAGCTTGGCGTTGAGGTGCACGAGATTCATGCCGGGCAGGCACCTGACCAAGAAGATATCTGCCCCGACCCCGTTGAGCCGTGGGTGGACGCTTGCGAGCGCACGGTTATCGAGGACGGAGCTTGCGCTGGCCTGGTGACCGACGGCGACGCCGACCGTATCGGCGCGGTTGACGAGCGCGGCAGATATATACATCCGCATCAGATCATGGCGCTCGTTTTGGGCGACTTGGTTCAATTTCGTAATTTGGAGGGGCGCGTCGTCGTCAATCTCTCATGCTCGACGCTCGTGCGTCGCATTGCCGAGGCGCTTGGCTGCCGCGTGACCGTCAAACCAGTCGGTTTCAAATATATAGCGGCCGAGATGAAGAAGGGCGGCGTCCTCATAGGCGGCGAAGAAGCCGGTGGTATCGGCATCGCCGCGCATATGCCCGAGCGCGATGGAATCCTCGCCTGTCTGATTCTGTGCGAGCTTATGGCAAAGACGAACGCGCCTTTGGGCGTTCTGGTCGACCAACTCGAGGACAGTTTTGGTAAGACGAGTTACGGTCGACGCGATTTGCGCCTTGAGGCCGAAGATGCCGAAACGTTACGAACCCTGCTGCCAGGCGTAAACCCCAAGTCGATTTGTGGCAAGGTGCCGCAAAACGTTAGTCATATGGATGGCTTGCGTTTGGCATTCGAGGATGACACGTGGCTGCTGGTCCGTCCTAGCGGGACCGAACCAGTGGTGCGCGTCTACGCCGAGGGGTTCTCGGTGGAAGAACGTGATGAGTTGCTCGATGCTGGCTGTGCTTTAGCTAGGGGGACGTATCCGCTTTAACCATGAGACTGCCTTATATAAAGAGATGCTCGGCGAGCGGTAGTTAACGGCTGGCAAACGTTAGTCGGATTCCAAACTGTGGAGGAAATGTGTACGCCCAGATTCCCGCCCCCGGGGCCCCTCCGGTCTGGCAATATATCTCCTTGCCGCGCGGCCCGGTCGGACCGGATCAGCCGCGCAGGCGTGCACCTTGAGAACCGGATACTGCGAGGATGGACACAACAGATGTGTCGCATCCGGGCAGACATCGAACCATTTGAAATGGTCTGACTTGGATTTGTTTTTCGCAAGGCCGCCGAGAGGCGGCCCCGAGAAATTCCTTTTCCTATCAAACAGAACCATATGAATCGAACGGAACCGATCAGCGTAAAAGTTGTGAGGACCGGACGGGCTCGAGGCCCATT
>NZ_QRWD01000012.1:0-349 GCF_003459505.1 Collinsella sp. AF20-14LB | reverse complement strand
TTCCTTTTCCTATCAAACAGAACCATATGAATCGAACGGAACCGATCAGCGTAACAGTTGTGAGGACCGGACGGGCTCGAAGCCCATGCATTTTTGGACGGAGAGTTCGATCCTGGCTCAGGATGAACGCTGGCGGCGCGCCTAACACATGCAAGTCGAACGGCACCTGCCCTCGGGCAGAAGCGAGTGGCGAACGGCTGAGTAACACGTGGAGAACCTGCCCCCTCCCCCGTGCTCAGGATGAACGCTGGCGGCGCGCCTAACACATGCAAGTCGAACGGCACCCCTCCTCGGAGGGAAGCGAGTGGCGAACGGCTGAGTAACACGTGGAGAACCTGCCCCCTCCCCC
>NZ_QRWD01000011.1 GCF_003459505.1 Collinsella sp. AF20-14LB | reverse complement strand
TAATGGATGGAAACGGATGTTCTATCGGGACACACATTTTGTCCTATAAGCCTTAGCTGCCTGTACAAACAAAAGGAGGCCTCCGCGGCGATGCAGAAGCCTCCTTTTTTGTGCACGGTGTACTTTTGAGTGTGCAAGTGGGGGAGTTGTTACTCCTCGACGATCTCGGTGATCGCGCCAGCGGGGCAAGCGTCCTGGCAAGCGCCACAGGCGACGCAGGAGTCCTCGTCGGCGACGGTAGCGACGTCCTGGAGCTCCAGAACGCCAGCGGGGCAGGAGTCGACGCAAACGCCACAAGCGATGCACTCGTCGGCATCAATTACGGGATGAGCCATGGTAGTTTCCTCTCTGTTGACCGACGCTACAGGCGATGCGCGCCGGTTTGATTCGGGCAAAAACATACCACGGGAGCGACCGTTTGCAATACCCTCTGGCCGGCATCTTCATACCGTTCGCCGAGTATGCCAAGGTTTACTAAAAAACGCGCAGGTGGGGCCGTTGAGCTGCGCAAATGTTAGCTATAGGTGACTTGTAATATTGACCTATTGAGCGCGCCTGCGGAAAGGGCATCCCGTTATTTGGCCGAAAACCGGGTCGCAGTTTCCGGTTGGGCCCGCTAGCGGAAACTGCGACCCGGTATCAGCTCTCAAAACGGGATACGGTTTCCGGTTGAGCCTTCAGACGGAAACTGCGACCCGGAATCTACGCTCAAACCGGGATGCGCTTGCCGCAAGACGGCCCCCAGGCACCCCCGGACGCAAACCCCAGTTATCTCTACATAGATCTCAATAGATCTGCCGAGAACTCAAACAGTGCATCTACCTGCACATTTGAGAACCTAAACTCTCAGCAATAAGAAATCTTATATGAATTGACTTAGATTTTGTATATTCCGGCCCATAAGGGGATACACTACATCCTGAAAGACAAGCCGAAGCGCCGCGCGACAGACCGTCGAGGCGACGCGAACGCAAAAGAGAGAGGGAATTTCTAATGAGTAAGATTCTTGGTATCGACCTTGGTACTACTAACTCCGCAATGGCCGTCCTCGAGGGCGGTTCTCCGACCATTATCGTGAACGCCGAGGGCGACCGCACCACCCCGTCTGTCGTGGGCTTCCGTGCCGACGGCGACCGCGTCGTGGGTAAGGCCGCTAAGAACCAGGCTGTCACCAACCCCAAGAACACCGTGTTCTCCATCAAGCGCTTCATGGGCCGCAAGTACTCCGAGTGCACCTCCGAGCTCAAGACCGTGCCGTATGAGGTCAAGGAGGGCCAGGGCGGCCGTGCCGTCGTCGACATCGAGGGCAAGGATTACACCGCCGAGCAGGTGAGCGCCATGGTGCTCGCAAAGATGAAGGCCGACGCCGAGAAGTACCTGGGCGAGACCGTCACCGACGCCGTCATCACCGTCCCGGCCTACTTCAACGACGCCCAGCGTCAGGCCACCAAGGACGCCGGTAAGATCGCCGGCCTCAACGTCAAGCGTATCGTCAACGAGCCGACCGCTGCTGCTCTGGCCTATGGCCTGGACAAGCAGGGCTCCGACCAGCGCATCCTGGTCTTCGACCTGGGCGGCGGCACCTTCGACGTCTCCATCCTCGACCTCGCCGACGGCGTGTTTGAGGTTCTGTCCACCTCGGGCGACAACCACCTGGGCGGCGACGACTGGGATCAGCGCGTCATCGACTGGATGGCTGACAAGTTCCAGCAGGAGAACGGTGTCGACCTGCGTCAGGACCCCATGGCCCTGCAGCGTCTGAAGGAGGCCGCCGAGAACGCCAAGAAGGAGCTCTCCGCAGCCCAGCAGTCCACCATCAACCTGCCGTTCATCACCATGAACCAGTCCGGCCCGCTGCACCTCAACTACACGCTGACCCGCGCCGAGTTCGAGAAGATCACCCGCGACCTGCTCGAGCGCTGCAAGCAGCCTGTCACCAACGCCCTGCGCGACGCTAAGCTCAAGCTCTCCGATCTGACCGAGGTCATCCTCGTCGGCGGCTCCACCCGTATGCCCGCCGTCCAGGATCTGGTCAAGACCATGACCGGCAAGCAGCCCAACATGTCCGTGAACCCCGACGAGGTCGTTGCCGACGGCGCTGCCGTCCAGGGCGGCGTGCTCACCGGCGACGTCGAGGGCATCCTGCTGCTCGACGTTACCCCGCTGTCGCTGGGCGTCGAGACCATGGGCGGCATCATGACCAAGATGATCGACCGCAACACCACGATCCCGACCTCCAAGACCGAGGTCTACTCCACCGCTGCCGACAACCAGACCAGCGTCGAGATCAACGTGCTCCAGGGCGAGCGCGAGCTTGCCCGCGATAACAAGTCGCTCGGTAAGTTCCAGCTGACCGGCATCCCGGCTGCCCGCCGCGGCGTGCCGCAGATCGAGGTCACCTTCGACATCGACGCCAACGGCATCGTCAAGGTCTCCGCTAAGGACAAGGGCACCGGCAAGGAGCAGCAGATCACCATTTCCGGCTCCACCGCTCTGTCCGACGACGAAGTCGATCGTATGGTCAAGGACGCCGAGGCTCATGCCGAGGAGGACAAGAAGCAGAAGGAAGAGGTCGAGGTCCGCAATCAGACCGACAGCCTGTGCTACTCCACCGAGCAGACCCTCAACGAGCTGGGCGACAAGGTTTCCGCCGACGTGAAGTCCAAGGCCGAGTCCGCTATCGCCGACGCCAAGAAGGCGCTCGAGGGCTCTGACGTCGAGGCTATCAAGGCCGCCGGCGAGTCCCTGCAGTCCGTGGCCTACGAGCTGGCCCAGGTTGTCTACGCCGACGCTCAGCAGCAGACCGACGGTGCCGCTGGCGCCCAGCCTGCCGACGATGACGTTGTCGACGCCGACTACGAGGTTGTGGACGACGAGGACAAATAATCATGTCCGCCCGTAAAGCTCGCACGGAGGCGGCCGCCGCTGGCGCCGCCCCCGTTGACTCTGAGGAGAAGGACGTGAAGATTCCCGTAGAGGCCGTTGACGATACCGAGGCCAACGAGGCCTCGGCCGCCGAGGCTGCCGAGAACCAGGTAGAGGATTCCAACAAGGAGGCGACGATGACCGAGGACGAGATGGTGGAAGCCGCTATCCGCGCCGGTGAAGAAGCCGCCGACAACGACTTTAAGCTCAAGTTCGAGCAGGCTCAGAAAGAGCTTGCCGACGTGCGCAATGAGCTCGATGCTGCGGCAGAGGCTCAGAAGGCCGCCGAGGACAAGGCAAAGGACGCCACCGAGCGTACCGCCCGTCTGCAGGCCGACTGGGAGAACTTCCGTCGCCGCACCGCCAATGAGCGTATCGCCGAGCGCGAGCGCGCGACCGAGAAGCTTGTCACCGCGCTGTTGCCGGTGATCGACGATATCGAGCGTGCAATCGACCATGCCCGTAGCCAGGAGCTTTCCGACGACTTTAAGCAGTTCGTCGATGGCGTCGATGCGGTGCATGCCAAGCTGCTCGATGTGTTTGCGCACGAGGGCGTTGAGCCCATCGACCCCAAGGGCGAGGCGTTCGATCCGCTCGAGCACCAGGCCGTGGGGCGTGTCGAGGACGCATCGCAGTACGACGAGACTGTCAACGACGTGTACCAGAAGGGCTACCGCATGGCGGATCGCATCCTGCGTTCCGCGATGGTGACGGTGACCTACGGTGGCGAGAAGCGCCCCGCACCGGAGCCCGAAGCGGCGCCCGAGGATGCTACGGCCGATACGGCCGAGAGCACCGAGGAGTAATTGAGAAGGGCCCCGGGGCAACACCCGGGGCCCTTTCTGGCCTAGTGCCATATGAAAGCATGAGCCGCCGCCCGCTGGGCGGCGGATGAAACAGGAGAGGAGCTACGATGGCTGCAGGCAAAACCTTCTATGACATCCTGGGCGTATCCAAGAGCGCCTCCGACAAAGAGATCAAGAGCGCGTTTCGCAAGCTCGCGCAAAAATATCACCCCGATGCCGGCGGCGACGAGGCCAAGTTCAAGGAGATCAGCGAGGCCTACGAGACGCTTTCGGACGAGAAGAAGCGCAAAGAGTACGACCAGATGCTCATGTTCGGCGGCATGCCGGGCGCGGGCGGCGCGTATGGCGGCGGCTACGGTGCCGGCGCCGGTGCGAGCGGCTGGGGCGATATCTTCGACAGCATCTTTAGCGGCAACGGCGCCTGGGGCAGCGATTGGGGCTCGGGCTTTGCCGGGGCTGCGGGTGCTGCCGGTGCCGGCGCGGGCCGCAGCCGTGCTCGCAAGGGCGGCGACCTGTCGCTGACCGTCGATGTGACGGCCGAGGACGCGTTTCGCGGTGTGACGCACAAGGTCACCTACCGCATTCCCTCGACAGGCGAGCAGCAGACCATTACGGTCTCGGTGCCTGCAGGCGCGGTCGACGGCGGCAAGCTGCGCTACAAGCGTCGCGGCGAGTATGGCGTTGCCGGCGGCGAGCGCGGCGACCTGGTCGTGACCACGCACGTGGAGGAGCATCCGCTGTTTAAGCGTAAAGGTGCCGACGTGACCATGGAGGTGCCGATCTCGGTCTACGAGGCGGCGCTCGGCTGCACGGTGGACGTGCCGACGCCCGGCGGTGCGACGGTTCGTCTGAAGGTGCCCGCGGGTACCCAGACGGGCAAGAAGTTCCGCTTTAAGGAAATGGGGGCGCCCGACGTTAAGCACCGTGGCCGTACGGGCGCGCTGCTCGTCGAGATCAAGGTGCAGGTCCCCACGAACCTATCCGATGACGAGCGCGATGCCATGACCAAGCTGCGCGAGGTCGACACGCGCGATTATCGCGAGAAGGTCAACCGTTACAAGGCGACGTACTAGGGCGGTCGTGGCGCACACCCGCGCCCGCGGGCTTATGATGGACGATAACGAGACGGAAAGGGGTCAGGTAGCATGGCCGAGGACAATAGGAATAAACCGCTGTACATGATCAGCGTGGCGGCCGAGTTGACCGGCATGCATCCGCAGACTCTGCGCGTCTACGAGTCCAAGGGCCTGGTGAACCCCCAGCGCTCGGGCGGCAACACGCGTCTGTATTCGCGTGCCGATATCGAGCGCCTGGAGCTCATCAACCAGCTGACTGACGAGGGCATCAACCTTGCCGGCGTGGTGCGCATCCTCGATATGAAGGAGCGTGCCGAGGAGCGCGAGCGCGAGAACGAAAAACTCCGCGCACGCGTGCGCCAGCTCGAGGACGAGCTGCACGAGTACAAGATGCAGAAGAAGATCACCGCCCTGGCCCCGCGCGACGGCTCGGTCAACCCCGAGCAAGTCATGCGCAAACTGCTGGGCGCCGGCGGAGATCTCTAGGGTCCGCCGTTCTGACGAACGGCGGACCAGTTGACGCTGCGCGCCGTCCAGAGCGACAATTTGTCATTCAAAGGGCAAGGCATGACCAGAAGGTCTATGCCTTGCCTTTTCCATGCCAACTTGTTCGCTCTGGACGGCGCTCGCTGTCCGTCCTCTGCCTGCGGCGTTGCCTTGCTCCGGATGCGGTAGGGTAGTCATTGGGGACGTTCTTAAATGACTAGTCGAAAGGGACGCTCTTGCACAAAATCTTCCGGCCCTCGACCGGCACGTCCTTTACTTTACCTAGATAAAGTGAACGTGCAGATTCGTAACCAACTCGCAACCGTTCTATGGCACGATATTGAACGAATGTATGCTATGCGCCCAAATCTTTTGGGCAGAGTGGGAGACAGTATGGTCAAGCTGTACGAGGACGGCATCTACCTGCGCGGCGGCAGCGAGGTCGTGCCTGCGGCCGAGGCTGCCGAGCGCGGCATTACGCAGGCGCCCGAGGATGCCAAACGCGGAACCATCGCGTATTCGATCCTCCAGGCACACAATACGTCCGGCGACCCCGAGGCGCTCAAGATTCGCTTCGATGCCATGGCAAGCCACGACATCACCTTTGTCGGCATCATCCAGACGGCGCGCGCCTCGGGCATGGAGCAGTTCCCGCTGCCTTACGTGCTCACCAACTGCCATAACTCGCTGTGCGCCGTGGGCGGCACCATCAACGAGGACGACCACGTCTTTGGCCTCTCGGCTGCCAAGAAGTACGGCGGCATCTTCGTTCCGCCGCATATCGCCGTTATCCACTCCTTTATGCGTGAGAACTTCGCGGGCTGCGGCAAGATGATCCTGGGTTCCGACTCGCACACCCGCTACGGCGCTCTGGGCACCATGGCCGTGGGCGAGGGCGGCGGCGAGCTGGCAAAGCAACTGCTGCGCGACACCTACGACGTCGCCTATCCCGGCGTCGTCGCCATCTACCTCACGGGTGCCCCGCGCCCCGGCGTCGGCCCGCACGATGTGGCGCTCGCCATCATCCGTGCCGTCTTTGCCAAGGGCTACGTCAAGAACAAGGTCATGGAGTTTGTGGGCCCCGGCATCGCGAGCATGACGACCGACTACCGCAACGGCGTCGACGTCATGACCACCGAGACCACCTGCCTTTCCTCCATCTGGGCAACCGACGAGGACACGCACGCGTTTTTGACCATGCACGGCCGCGGCGACGACTACCGCGAGCTCAAGCCCGCCGATGTCGCCTACTACGACGGCTGCGTCGAGGTCGACCTGTCGAGTATCAAGCCCATGATCGCCCTGCCGTTCCATCCTTCCAACGGCTTTGAGATTGACGAGCTCAACGAGAACCTCGAGGATATTCTGCACGAGGTGGAGCTCGAGGCCGCCAAGATCGGTGAGGGCAAGACGCACTTTAGCCTGCTCGACAAGATCGTCGACGGCAAGCTGCACGTGCAGCAGGGCGTTATCGCCGGCTGCTCGGGCGGCAACTACGACTCCGTGGTGCAGGCTGCCCGTGTGCTCAAGGGCGCCAATACCGGCTGCGGCGAGTTCTCGCTGTCGGTCTATCCCACGAGCCAGCCCGTGGCGCTCGAGCTCACGCGCCGCGGCTATATCTACGACCTCATGGAGGCCGGCGCGATCGTGCGCACGGCGTTCTGCGGCCCGTGTTTTGGTGCCGGCGACACGCCGGCCAACAACGGTCTGTCCATCCGCCACACCACGCGCAACTTCCCCAACCGCGAGGGTTCCAAGCCGGGCAACGGCCAGCTGAGCGCCGTGGCCCTGATGGACGCTCGCTCCATTGCGGCGACCGCAGCCAACGGCGGCATCCTGACGGCGGCGACCGATCTGCCCGAGGAGACTTGGGACGAGGCCTGCGAGTACGCCTTCGACGACGCTCCCTACAAGAAGCGCGTGTACTGGGGCTTCGGCAAGGCCGAGCCGGCCGACGAGCTGGTCGAGGGTCCCAACATCAAGCCGTGGCCTGCGATGGAGCCGCTCGGCGACGACATTCTGCTCAAGGTGTGCTCCAAGATCATGGACCCGGTCACCACGACCGACGAGCTCATTCCCTCGGGCGAGACAAGCTCCTTCCGCTCCAACCCGGTGGGTCTGGCCGAGTTTACGCTCAGCCGCCGCGACCCTGCCTACGTCGGTCGTTCCAAGGAGGTCGACGCCGTGGAGAAGCGCCGCGTGGCCGGCGAGTCCGCAGGCGACCTGGCGGCGCTCGATGCCGAGCTTGCCGGTGTGTTTGAGGCGCTGACCGGCGCGGGTGTCGCGGCCGATGCCAAGGCGACCGAGTTCGGTTCCATGCTCTACGCCAAGAAGCCCGGTGACGGTTCTGCCCGCGAGCAGGCCGCGAGCTGCCAGCGTGTCATCGGCGGCTTGGCTAACATCGTCCACGAGTACGCCACCAAGCGTTATCGCTCCAACGTTATGAATTGGGGCATGGTGCCCTTCCAGATGGAGGCCGAGCCCAACTTTGAGGTGGGCGACTATGTCTTTGTGCCGGGTATCCGTGCCGCGCTCGATGGCGACCTCAAGAACATCGCCGCCTACGTGGTGCGCGCCGACGGTGCGGTCGAGCAGATTGAGCTCTACATTGCCGATATGACGGCCGAGGAGCGTGCCATCGTCAAGGCCGGCTGCCTGATCAACTACAACAAGTTCAAGGCCGCTGCCGAGTAACGCACTTAATTGTCCGCCCGGGGCTTACCCTTTCCCGCTCGCTCACGCGCTTCGCGAGGGTCGCCCGAGGGAAAGGCATGGTCGGGGCTACCGCGACGTTCTCGTTGGGTCTTGAGGGACGCTAGTAAATAGACTTGCTTGATGCCGCCTCTGTTAATGGGGCGGCTTCTTTTTGTCGAAAACCACCACAAAGATGCCTGCCCGACGGGTCCTTATTTCGATGGGGTCCAGGTTATTTCGTCGTCAAATAGCCAAGTGCGTGCCGAGCCACTGTTGCGCGCTGTCTGCGGATCGGGCTCGCAGGTTTGTTCGTAGGCATCTTCGGTACACTGATCCATAAAACTGACGACTGCCGTCTGGTCGCCCTCCATGACGTAGATTACGTCGCCATCCGAGATATAGACCCCCGGCCCTTCATTGTCCACATAGCCGGGGTCGTATGAGACGTTGCACAGTCTGCTCCCGTTTGCCGCATCGAGTTCAAGGGTCGAATAATACCCGCCATTCATTTGGCTGTTCTTGGCTCGATATATTACGGCGCCGTACCACCGCTTAAACGTCTTGCCTTTGAGCAGCTTGGCTGCCTTACCGATAAGCTGCTCATCTTTGGTATAGCGCTTGGCCCCAAGTTCGATACGGGGATAGTTGCTGACCCCAAGCGCTGCGGGCGTACCGTCAAAATCGACGGTGATCGAATCGGGTTTGACGATATCGGTGAGGATTTCGATGGGATAGCTTACGGTCTCAATCACCGCCTGCGTTGCAGAGGCGGGGAGAAATGCGAGATAGATAATGCCCACGCCGACTGAGGTAATCGCAAACGCTAAGACGAGCAGGCCGATATAGGTGGAGCGTTTCACGGCGGGTACCTCGCAAACAGTATGCATTCATTAATATAAGTGATACCAGCTTACGACAATATTCAAAAGAAAGCGACCGCCCGGAATGAGGGGGCTGAAAGGCCCCATTGGGCTTCGATTTGGGGTCGCCAAACGTAGGCTGGGCTTGATGCCGCCTCTTGTAATTGGGGCTGATTCTTCTCTGGACCACCATAAAGGGGGCAGGCGCCTTTGTGGTGGTTTCATTGGTCTCAATCTGTAACAGCTGGGCTGCAAAAAGCGGGTTTGGTGTTACAGGTTGAGATTTTCGGACGGGGCTCCGCGGTTAATCTCGATCTGTAACATCTGGACCCCAATTTGCCGAGTAGTTGTTACAGATTGAGACAAACGGTTGCCGTCGATCGCTTCATCTAAATCTGTAACACCTGGGACCGAAAAGGGCCGCTGGATGTTACAGGTTGAGACAGCGGGGTGTGTTGGAGCGAAAACCACCACAAAGGCCCCTTGCGGTGGTTTTTGAGGGGCCAAATGTTTTCCTGTTAGAGTCCAACGCGGACTGTTGGCACCTTTAGTTGTTAGCGGCGGGAAACGGCCGCATGATTAAATAGTTGAACTATTCTCACTACTTTCACTATTTGCACTATTGATACTATAATCACGATAACGACGACAGTAGGAAGGTGGGGACATTGAAGCGCACGATAATCAACCCGTTTAAGCCGACCGCTGGCGCTGAACCTCCGGTCCTTATCGGACGCGAGCGGGTTATTGATGATTTTAGGGACGGCATCGAAGAAGGCGTGGGCGCCCCCGGAAGGCTCATGCGCATTACCGGCCCGCGCGGGTCGGGCAAGACGGCGCTGTTGACAGAGCTCGGCGATATTGCGAAGTCGTATGGTTGGCGCGTGGTTGACGTGACTGCGGCGGGCAGTATCGTCGACGCCATCCAACATGAGCTCGCACGCACCTCGGACAATACCGAGCTTCATTTAGAAGCAAGTCTTGGTGTGGTGAAAGCGGGCGTATCTAAGTCCTTGACCGGGCCTGAGACGTTGCGGGGCGTCTTGACGAGCGTGGCGTCGCGGGAAACGCAACATGGTGCCGGTCTGCTGGTGACGGTCGATGAAATACAGGATGCGGATGCTGATGACGTGCGGCTCGTTGCAGCGGCCGTGCAGCACCTTATCCGCGAACGCAAGAATATCGCGTTTGTATTTGCTGGCTTGACCATGGGCGTAATGGACCTCATCAACGGCCGTGCCCTTACATTTCTACAACGAGCTAAGGCTGAGGAGCTCGCCTCGATTCCGCTGTCGGATGTTTCGGATTCGATGGCTTCAACCGTGGAAGGTGCCGGTTTGCACTTGGATGGCAAGGCGCTTGAAATGACGGCTTGTGCTACGAGGGGATATGCGTATCTCGTGCAACTCGTGGGCTATCGCGTATTCGCGAATGCGCGCAGGCATGCCGACCGCGATGCGTCGATTTCACTTGAGGATGCCCAGAAGGGCATTGAAGATGCGTATGGGGAGTTTGAGGGCTCCGTGCTCGACGTTGCCCTTGCCGATTTGCCGCTTCGCGCGATTGAGTACCTCATTGCCATGGCCAAGCATGAGGGGAATGTGCCGACCAAAGAGATCGCAGCGGGGCTCTCATTGCCCCCTGCGAGCCTGACAGCGACACGACGGCAACTTATCAAGGCACAGGTTATCGATGCGCCCTCACGTGGCATGGTGAGGTTCTCGATTCCATTGCTGCGCGAATATCTGCTTAAGAGCTCGAATGAAATCCTATCAAGATATTGATATTTGTCGGATAGCTTGAAGGGGCCAAAAGCCAACGTCAGAGACTAAAAACGGCCTTCAACGCCGGCGATTGGTCCCTGCCAACCCAAAGAAGCCGCCGCAGGGATGGTTCCTGCGGCGGCTTCTTGCATCGTAGGGCGGAAATGATCGCCGAAAACCACCACAAAGGGGACGGGCACCTTTGTGGTGGTGGGGAGCGAGCTCGATGTCGCCGTTCGGGTTGAGCAACATTTCAATGAAAACCTCTACAGGATTTCGTCCGGGCTGGCGGATTTGGTCGTTTTGGGGATGCCGAGTTTGGACGATGCGAAATCGTCAACATTGTCCTTGATTCCATCTTTAGTGAAGACGGTGACCGTATAGGTGCTGTGCCCAAATTCGCTTTTGTCGCGTATCGCCCAGGCCTGCCAGTAGGCAGCTCTGCCTCGCTCTCTGATTTTTCCTATGCGGCGGAGTTCTGTTCGCTTTAATTTCTGGTCGCTGTCGACGGTTCGGCCGACCTCATCGGTGAGCCCGCACTGTTCAAGCAGTTTGTCGAGGACTTGGTTCATGTGACGCTCATCGGTGTTTGGAGCATAGTCGTAAGCGAGGGTGATGGAGGCAAGGGGTTGGTCATCGATCAGATAGTTCATCGCTTGAGGTTCAAGGTTGAAGTAGGGAGAACGTCCGTCGACCTGACCGAGCAGCGGCAGCTTTGACCGCCAAAGCCCGGTGGGAATTGCATCTTCGTAGAGCACACCGCGGCAGATAAAGGAGAGCGAGGTGGCACGCGAGCCGGCGTCGACCATCCCGCACAAATCGAAGGGCGAGGCGATACCCAGGGAAAAGGGTGTGACGACGATAAGAAAGAGCATCACGATGGGTATGGCGAGAATGGCAATGACGTTGCGAGCAGTAGAATAAGACGACTTCATATCTGCTCCTTGAGACGAAGAGCTATCAAGAACGAGAGAAATGAATATGCTTTAATCACAGTTCATTTTAACCTCAATACGAGCAGGAATAACGGATATTAGGAGCGAGCTCGATGTTGATGTGGACCAACACAAAGGTGCCTGTCCCCTTTGTGGTGGTTCCGTTTGTCTCGATCTGTAACAGCTGGGCTGTTAAAAGCGGGCCTGGTGTTACAGATTGAGATTTTTGGGCGGGGCTCCGCGCTCCATCTCAATCTGTAACACCTGGGACCGAAAAGGGCTGCCAGATGTTACAGATTGAGACAGTTGGGTTCCACGGTCGCGCCGGACCGAAACTCTCAAGTCCTATCTTTCAATCACTCAGAAAATCTTATATATAGAGACTTAGATTTGTGTATAAGATCGCGCAAAGCTGGCAACAATACTTCTCGAACAACGTGAAGCCGCCCCGTAGGGCGGCCGCCCCAAGAGAGGTGATTCCATGAGAATCGATAAGCTAGCAATGACGTCGCGCGAGGCGCTGCAGACCGCCATGAGCACAGCTGCCGACGCGCAGGCCGGCGCGGTGGAGCCGATTCACCTGCTGTCCGCCCTGCTTGGTGCCGGCGAGCGCAATATCTCCGTGATCATCGAGCGCATCGGCGCCGATCCGGCCCAGCTTGCACGCTCCACACAAGATGCCATCGACCGCGCGCCCAAGGTTTCGGGCGAGGGCCAGCAGATGGGCCTTTCCAATGAGCTCGTCCGTGTCATCGAGAAGGCCGAGAAGAAGGCCACCAAGATGGGTGACAGCTTTGTGGTGACCGAGCATCTGCTGATGGCGCTTGCCGAGGACAAGGGCGAGGCTGGTCGTGTACTGCGTGACGCTGGCGTGACCAAGGAGCGCATCGAGCAGGTCTACGAGGAGCTGCGTGGCGATGACCGCGTGACGTCTGCCGAGGACAAGACCCAGTTTGAGGCGCTGGAGCAGTACGGTCGCAACATCTGCGATCTGGCCCGCGCCGGCAAGCTCGACCCGGTCATCGGCCGTACCGACGAGATCCGCCGTACCATCCAGGTTCTGTCCCGCCGCACCAAGAACAACCCCGTGCTCATCGGCGAGCCGGGCGTCGGCAAGACGGCCATCGTCGAGGGTATCGCCCAGCGTATCGTGGCCGGCGACGTGCCGAGCACCCTGCGCGACCGCGACCTCATCGAGCTCGACATGAGCGCGCTGGTCGCCGGCGCCAAGTATCGCGGCGAGTTCGAGGACCGCTTGAAGGCCGTGCTCAAGGAAGTGCAAAAGGCGCAAGGCAAGGTCATCCTGTTCATCGATGAGCTCCACACCATCGTGGGCGCGGGTGCCACCGAGGGCTCCATGGATGCCGGCAACATCCTCAAGCCGGCGCTCGCCCGTGGCGACTTGCACGCAATCGGCGCGACTACGCTCGACGAGTACCGCAAGTACATCGAGAAGGACGCGGCACTCGCCCGTCGTTTCCAGACCGTGATGGTCTCCGAGCCCACCGTCGAGGACACCATTTCAATCCTGCGTGGCCTCAAGGAGAAGTACGAGATCTTCCACGGCGTGCATATCACCGATAGTGCGCTCGTGGCAGCTGCCGACCTCTCCGATCGCTATATCGCCGACCGCTTCCTGCCCGACAAGGCCATCGACCTGGTCGATGAGGCGGCAAGCCGCTTGCGCATGGAGCTCGACAGCATGCCGGTCGAGATTGACGCCACCACGCGTCAGCTCACCCAGCTGCAGATCGAGGAACAGGCGCTCATGAAGGAGACCGACGACGCCTCCAAGGAGCGTCTGGAGGCCCTGCGCCAGGAGATCGCCGAGGTCCAGGAAAAGCTCAACGTGCAAAAGGCCGGCTGGCTCAACCAGAAGAACGCCATCGACCACGTGCAGGAGCTTAAGGGGCAGCTTGACGAGGCCAAGAGCGAAGAGGAGCGCGCGACGCGCAACGGCGACCTGGGCCGTGCGTCCGAGCTGCGCTACTCCGTGATCCCTGGCCTGCAGCAGCAGATTCAGGATTCCGAGGCTGCGCTCGAGGCACAAAAGCAGCAGGACGGCGAGGGACTCAACGAACAGGTGACCTCCGATGAGATCGCTGAGGTCGTGAGCGCTTGGACCGGCGTGCCCGTCTCCAAGATGATGCAGGGCGAGCTCGACAAGCTGAAGGGCTTGGAGGGCGAGCTGCATAAGCGCGTCATCGGCCAGGACGAGGCGGTCTCCGCTGTCGCCGCGGCCGTGCGTCGCAGCCGTGCGGGCCTCTCCGATCCGGACAAGCCCATCGGCAGCTTCTTCTTCCTGGGCCCCACCGGCGTGGGCAAGACCGAGCTCGCCAAGGCGCTTGCCGAGTGCCTGTTCGATGACGAGCGTGCTCTCGTGCGTATCGACATGTCCGAGTACATGGAGAAGTTCAGCGTCCAACGTCTGATCGGTGCGCCTCCGGGATACGTGGGTTACGACGAGGGCGGCCAGCTTACCGAGGCCGTGCGCCGTCGTCCGTACTCCGTGATTTTGCTCGACGAGATGGAGAAGGCTCATCCGGATGTCTTTAACGTGCTGCTGCAGGTGCTTGATGACGGCCGTCTGACCGATGGCCAGGGTCGCCAGGTGTCCTTCAAGAACACGATCATCATCATGACGTCTAACGTGGGCTCCAAGGCCATCGCCGATCTGTCCGGTAAGGACGAGGAGGAGATGCGCCATCAGGTCGACGCCGCCATGGCTCAGACCTTCCGCCCCGAGTTCCTCAACCGTATCGACGATATCGTGGTGTTCCATCCGCTCGGCATGGCGCAGATCGAGAAGATCGTCGACATCCAGCTTGCCGACGTCCGCGCGCGTCTGGCCAAGGAGCGCATGACGCTTGCCATCACCCCGGCGGCCAAGCAGATGCTCGCCGTGGGTGGCCTGGACCCCGTGTTCGGTGCCCGTCCGCTCAAGCGCCTGGTCCAGCGCGAGGTCGTGGACGCCATCGCCGCCGCCATCATCGACGGTACGGTGCGCGAGGGCGATCAGGTGACGGTCGATGCCGACAAGGACGGCGGCTTTACCGTCGTGTGCGACAACACGCCGTCTGCTACCTACGAGGTCCCCGACGCCGAGTAGATTTATGGGACATGCCTTAAAATCTGCCAGCCGTCTCTAAACGCCAAGGGCGGCGGATCCAATTGGGTCCGCCGCCCTTTTTCGTGCGACAATCGATAATGTTGAACACGATTGCATGGCAAGGAGATATGCAGATGATAGACAAGAACAAGACGAATGCGCCGGTCGCCAACGCCGCGCCGGCCGCGCCCAAGCCTGCACCCAAGCCTGTGCCCAAGCCGCGCGACCCCTACATCCGTGCCGAGAACGAGGATGACGACGGCTACGATCCTTATAGCGATCGTCGCCCCGAGCGCGAGCCCCTCTTCGAAGCCGACCCCTGGCGTTAAGTAGCTCATTTGGGACGGGGCTTTTTTAGCTACTTTGTTTTCGGCTAGAGGCGTTCATGCCTACCCCCCTCGGCCGCTCGATATCCTCCGGGAGGGGCCACTAATAGAAACTTGCTTATCCATTAATCAAGATACGCATAATCTTGCTCTCCTGCTAATCAAGAATCGTTATAATCTTGATTAGCAGGAGAGCAAGATTGGAGAATTATGGCATTCAACGACTTGGTGGCTCAAAAAATAAAGGACTTTGAGCAACAGGGGATTCCGCAGGTCTTTGAGCGCGACCTTGATCTGGGCAACCCGCAGGAGCCAAAGCGCGACAACATCGTATATGTGATTGTGGGCGCCCGTCGTTGTGGAAAGACGTATCGCCTGTATCAGGAGATACGGCGGCTTCAGGGCCAAGGCGTCGAGCTTGACCGGATGCTATATTTCAATTTTGAGGATGAGCGCTTGCGTCCGTATGAGCCATCGCTACTAGCGGACGTGCTCGATACATTCTATGCACTATATCCTGCTGCTCGAGGCGAGGGCGCCTACCTTTTCTTTGACGAGATCCAGGAAATACCCGAATGGGGTGCGTTTCTGCGACGCGTGGTCGATACGGAGAAGGCGACCGTTTACGTGACGGGATCTTCTTCTAAGATGCTGTCCTCAGAACTTAAGAGCGAGTTCAGGGGCCGTTCTCTTGTGCGAGAGCTTTTTCCGTTGAGTTTTTCGGAATACGTCCGATATAAGACGGGGAGCGTTCCTGAGTCGAACGCACCCTTCTCCTCGAGCGATGCAGCGTTGCTCCGACACCATCTGGTCGGATATCTCGAGCGAGGGGGATTCATCGCGACACTTGAGCAGACGCCCGCAGACGCGATTCAGCTGCTACAGGAATATGCGTCGCGAACGGTCGCCATGGACGTCGTTGAACGTTACGACGTCAAGAACCCCCGTTTGGCCTCGCTGTTTCTGGCGCGGTGCATGGCATCTTCGGGACGAGAGCTGTCAGTGAACAAAGTGTACAACGAGTTCAAGAGCAGACAGATATCCGTCAGTCGAAATACGCTCAGCGACTTACTTGAGTATTACGAGGACGCCTACCTGCTGTTTTCGGTGCCGGAGTTCACGCGTTCGCTTGCAAATAATACGCGGTCTGCGTCTAAGGTCTACGCCGTCGATCCTGCGATGTTCGGAGCGTTCTCCCCCGCATCGGCATTGGATCATGGTCAGAGGCTCGAGACCGCGGTGTTCAATGCGCTCAGAAGAAGGACCCCCGCCGTGCGGCCCGGTTCGGTTTGCCGCCTGCTGATTAAAGATAAGAATAAAAGCCATGAGGTGGACTTTGTGGCTGGGGATGCACTGCTCATGCAGGCTTACGGCCTGATTCAGGTAAGTGTGGATATGACAAGCGAGAAAACGCGCGAGCGCGAAATTGCCGCGCTCGATGCCGCGATGGCCCAGTTTGATCTTGGCGAGTCGGTAATCGTTACCATGGATGAGCAGGCCGATATTCCATGCAAACACGGCGTGGTACATGCTGTGCCCGCATGGAAGTGGCTCCTTTCCTAATCGTCTATGGATTTGCGAGGCCAGGACTCAGGTGTCATGGTCCGCTAGTCCTGGGCCTTGATGCTCGGCAGGAGAATCTGGGCGAGGTAGTCGGTCTCGAGTTTGGTCGCAGCGTCGGCCTTGCCGTCTTTGCCGACCAGTACGTTCTTGATCTGGCTATAGGTGTAGCGGTTGCCGGTCGTGAGCTCGACAAGCTCAATGGCCGAGTCCATAGGGTAGGTCGACACGGGATTCTGCGTCCGTCCGTTGATGGTCTGGGGCACCACGTACGGATAGACGGGACCGCTGGCGTAGACGGTATAACCGTTGCCTAGGTTGGCCGCACCCAAAACCGTATCGCCCTCATCGGGCGTAAAGCTCTCGCCCTCGCGCACTGCGACGAGCGTCACAATCGGTGTATCGCTGTCGCCGGCAAGATAGATGCATAGCGTGCTGCCATTTTGCCAAGTCTCGACCTTGCCGTACCACTCGACGGGGATATCGAGCTGGTAGAGGTCGGTTGCCTTGTGGCGGGCGTCGGCATCACGGGCCGCCTGTGCCTTTTGCGCGCTCACGGCATTGACGGCGGCGTCGCGCCGCGCGGTTGCCGCCTGCTGGAGCACCTTGGCGGTGGCGGCGGAGCTCGCGCCTCCCTCCTCGGCATATTTGGCGGCGGCATCGATCTGGTCGTCGGTTACCGTGTCGGCCGAAGGCACCTTGAGCTTAAAGGCGGCCTGGCTGCTTAGGTCCTGTCCGTCGCTCTTGATCGTGACCTGCGCCTTGGTGGTCGGGACGGTATAGATGGTGCCGTCGGCCGCGATGGGAGAGGCAGCGATGGAGAGCGTGTAATCGCCGGGCAGCAGTTTGATGCCGCGGCCGTGCTCGTCAACATAGAGCGTTTCGCTCACGGATGAGCCATCAGCGTCCTGACCGCTCACCTGTACGGGAATCTTAGAGCTGGTGGAACAGTCGAGGCCCGCGGCATGCACGCCAATCTGCACCGACATCATCGTGTGGGCATTGGCGGCGACAGCGGCAGCCTGCTCTTGCTGATATCCGTTCCAGGCAGCATAGCCTGCACCGCCGGCGACGAGCGCGGCGGCCACGATACCGGCGACCATCAGATTGCGGCGCTTGGGCGACATCTTGCGATGACGAACCTCGGCCTCGCGTGCCGAGGGAACGGACGGTAGGGGAATATCGCCCATGGCGATGGTCTCGTCCACGGCTGGTGCGGAACCCAGGCCAGGAAGCTCGCGGGTCAGCGAATCTTCGGCCGGTAAGCTGTCGAGCAAGACGGTTTCCTCGCCCGTGTCGGATTCGGGCTGGTCGTCGGCCTCGCTATCGTCCTCTTCGGCTTCGTCAGGAGCGTCTTTGGCGTCGCCGCCTTCGTCCTCAGTGTCTTCGTGCACCTCGTCTTGCGCGTCGACGACCGAATCGCTAAACGAGAGCTCGTCTAGCGCGATCCGGTCAAGGCTCTCCAGGGCTTCGGCACATGCTTCCGCATCCTGGGCCGCATCCTCGCGGCCATACGTCTCATCGCTCATATATCCCCCAATGCAATATCGGCTCAACACTGTACCCAAAAATGGAGCCATATAAAGCGCATACGAAATATAAGATCCGATTTAACCTGAGCGCATCGTTCGGCCGCATCCTCGCGGCAGCAAAAGGCCCCCGGAACGCGGACGAATCACATTCCGGGGGCTCTGCAATGCGTTGAGTTGCGCGGAGCCGGCTATGCTGCTTCACATTCAAGCGGCGTTTGCGCCGGGCATGTTACTCGGCGTGCGCGTAATCAACCTTGGCGCGGCGAGCGGTAGCCTTCTCCCAATCGCTGGTGCCCTCAAAGACATCCTGCTTGTAGGGGTTGCGGCCGAGCTTCTTGGCACGGTAGGCGACGTAGATAATCGCGGCGATGTTGGCGATCAACGCAGCGACCGAGACCGCGGTAGCGGCGCCTGCGTCGAGCGTGGAGTGCGTCACAAAGATGGACTCCTCCTGGAAGTACGGGAACACCTGGGCAAACATGCACCAAATGGCCAGCGTAAAGGCACGGTTCTGGATCCAGCCGCCCTTGTTCCAGATAAAGGCGGCGACGGTGGGCGCCAGCAGCAGCGCAAAGCCGCAGAACCAGGAGTGGGTGGGCAGGCAGTTGTAGGTGTAGCAGAAGTTCCAGATGTCGTAGGCGATGATGTAGACCCAGGTCATGTCGGGCCACAGCATGTCGGTCTTGTCCTCGGAGGCGTAGACGCTCCACCAACCGGTCATGCAGAAGATGTTGATGATGCCCGCGATGCCGTTGAGCACGTTGTTCCAGCCGGCAAGCTGCGTGGCGCCCTCGGAGGTGACCCAAGTGGACTGGCCCAGGACAAAGAAGTGATAGGCGCTCTCAAAGTCGGACACGACGGCAATCATGATGTTGATGGCGACGATCACAAACGGCCACGCGCGGAACCAATGCGCCTTGCCGATCTTGCCCCACTGGTACTTAATGGCAATGAAGCCCCAGCAACCGGCCAGCGCCGCGTATACCTTGGCGTAGTGGAACCAGCTGTTCTGGTACACATGGGTGGGGTTGGTGAGCGCCCACTCGGCACCCTGCGAGACGCCGATGGCGATAGCGACGCAGTAGATGGTCATGGCCAGCGGAGCCACGCCAAAGATGATTGCCGCGCCCAGCTTGGTGCGGCGGCCGACCTCGTTGAGCACGATCAGGCCAATAAAGACCATGGCCCAGCCGGCCCAGTGGATAAGGGTATCGCTACCCCAAACATCGAACAGCATGCTGCTCTCCTTTCACACGCCCGCGGCCCCTCTTCCGATCGCGGGCAGTTTGGCCAAATGTCGTCAGTTCTGGGGCTTGCGCTCCGGATACTTGGCGGTGTAGCCCTCGATGTGGAGTGTCGAGGCGATGATTTCCTTGACCGTCTCGTCGGGCACATCGGGGTGCGTGCGGATATACATCAAAAGACCCATGATGAGGGTGTAGAACGTCTCGTAGACATGGTCGATGCGTAGCTCGTGATGGGCGACAAAATCCACCACGGTGGTGTCGCAGATATACTGCGCCACGCGCTGGACCACGTTGTGCAAAAAGCCGCCGTAGAGCGCGCCACTGCTCGAGGTGAGCGTACTCGGCAACTCGTGGCCGCTCACAACCAGGCGTTTAAAGAGCGGAGCGACGGTGTCGAGTGCGCCTTCGATGTCGCCAACCGTGCGGCTG
Source organism: Collinsella sp. AF20-14LB (assembly GCF_003459505.1). Lineage (GTDB taxonomy): Bacteria > Actinomycetota > Coriobacteriia > Coriobacteriales > Coriobacteriaceae > Collinsella. Next base: position 54,386 of record NZ_QRWD01000011.1, on the reverse strand, counting down.
GCGTTCCACTGCTCGAGCTCGGCGATAAAGCCGTCGATCGCCTCGTCCATAACGGCGGTGACGGCGGCGTCCATATCGGCAAAGTAGTGGTAGAACAGCGAGCGCGTGCAGCCGGCCCGCTTGGTCACAGCCGATACCGAAAGATGGGACACACCAAGCTCGGCGCTCACGGCGCGCACGGCAGCGAGAATCTCGCGTCGGCGCTCGTCACCCGTCAGGCGCTTTGCCGTGCTGTCGGACGCGAGGACGGCATCAGCCACAGAGATGTTTGCCGTGTTATCGCTCATGCGTTTGCCGCCTTTCATCCGTTTGGGCCCGACCGTTCGCCTAACAGTCTTGAATATTGTTGACGGTTCGTCAATACTGTTTTTGACACAATGTCAACAATAGCGGGTGAACGGCATGGGGGCATGTCGAACCCGTACAAAGAGGGGCGCCGCGGTCTCGCCGGGCTGTGGCAAGAGAAGGGACAACCATGATTCTCAACGGACCGGGAATTAGCTACACCGAGCCCGATATCGGCGCGGAGTTCGTGCCGCCGCTGCCGGAGCATCCGCGCGAGGCTATTGTCAAGCTGTGTGAGCACTGCACCAACCGCCTGTTGCACCGCGACGAGCTGCTGGGCTACGAGTACTGGTCGTTTGCCGAGGCCGCAACCGACGAGCAGGCCGAAGTGCTCTGCAAGATGAAGATGCGCCGTCCCTATACGCTGCCCGAGATGGTCAAGCTCACCGGCATGCCCGAAGCCGATATCGAGAAGATGCTCGACGACATGAGCTACACGGGTCTGCTCGAGTACAACTGGGAAAACCCCGAGCGCGCCAAGCAGTGGGTGCTGCCCATGCTGGTGCCGGGTTCTGCCGAGTTCCTCAACATGCGCATGGGTCAGCTCGAGGAGCATCCGGTCTATGCCAAGTTCTTTGAGCAGGCGTCCAAGGGACCGCTGTCCAAGGCCACGCCGATGGTGCCGCCCGGCGGTGCCGGCATCGGCATGCATGTCATTCCGGTCGAGAAGGCCATCGATGCCGCGAGCACCTCGGTGCCGATCGAGCATATCGAGCATTGGCTCGACAAATACGATGGCAAATATGCCGCTAGCACCTGCAGCTGCCGCGCGAGCCGTCGCGTGATGGGAGAGGGCTGCGCCGACGACCCGGCCGATTGGTGCATCGCCGTGGGCGATATGGCCGACTACGTGGTCGAGACCGACCGCGGCCATTATGTGACGCGCGAGGAGGTCTACGACATCCTGCGCCAGGCCGAGGACAACGGCTTTGTGCACCAGATCACCAACATCGACGGTGAGAACAAAATTTTCGCCATCTGCAACTGCAACGTCAACGTGTGCTACGCCCTGCGCACCTCTCAGCTGTTCAACACGCCCAACCTGTCGCGCTCGGCCTATGTCGCCAAGGTCGAGAAGGACAAGTGCGTTGCCTGCGGTCGCTGCGTTGAGGTGTGCCCGGCCGGCGCCGCCAAGCTGGGCCAAAAGCTCTGCAGCAAAAAGGCTGGCGGTCGCGTGCCCGAGTATCCGCGCCAGGAGCTGCCCGATGCCACCAAGTGGGACCACACCAAGTGGTCGCCCAACTACCGCAACGATAACCGCATCGAGACGCATGAGTCCGGCACCGCGCCCTGCAAGACGGCCTGCCCCGCGCACGTTGCCGTTCAGGGCTATCTGAAGCTTGCGGCGCAGGGTCGCTATGACGAGGCGCTGGCACTCATTAAGCGCGAGAACCCGCTGCCCGCCATCTGCGGTCGCGTGTGCAACCGCCGCTGCGAGGACGCCTGCACCCGTGGTCGCGTGGATGCCGCCGTGGCCATCGACGAGGTCAAGAAGTTTATCGCCCAGCGCGACTTGGATGCCGCGACCCGTTATGTCCCGCCCGTGGTGATGCCGACGCGCGCCGGCGGCTTCGACCAGAAGATCGCCATCATCGGTGCCGGTCCGGCCGGTCTGTCCTGCGCCTTCTATCTGGCCGAGAAGGGCTACAAGCCCGTCGTGTTCGAGAAAAACGAGCGCCCGGGCGGCATGCTCACCTACGGCATTCCTAGCTTTAAGCTGCAGAAGGATGTTATCGAGGCCGAGGTCGAGGTCATTCGCCTGATGGGTGCCGAGTTCCGCTATGGCGTGGAGGTCGGTCGCGATGTGACGCTCGACGAGCTGCGCGCGCAGGGCTTTAAGGCCTTCTACGTTGCCATTGGCTGCCAGGGCGGCCGCCTTGCCGGCATTCCGGGCGAGGACGCCGAGGACGTGACCGTGGCCGTCGACTTTTTGCGCGAGGTCAACAGTGGCAAGATCGATGCGCTGCCCGGCCGCACCATCGTGGTGGGCGGCGGCAACGTGGCCATCGACGTTGCCCGCAACGCCTGCCGTCTGGGTTCCGAGCACGTTGAGATGTTCTGCCTGGAGAGCGAGGCGCAGATGCCCGCCAGCGAGGAAGAGCGTCGCGAGGCCATCGAGGACGGCGCGCACATCAGTTGCGGTTGGGGCCCCAAGGAGGTCCATCTGGACGAGGCCGGCCGTGTGTGCGGCATCACCTTTAAGCGCTGCACGCGCGTCTACGATGACGAGGGCCGTTTTGCGCCCGAGTACGACGAGAACGACCTGCGCCGCGTCGATGCCGACCGCGTGGTCATGTCCATCGGCCAGTCCATCGTGTGGGGCGACCTGCTGGCTGGCTCCAAGGTGGAGCTTGGCCGTGGTCAGGGCGCCCTTGCCGATCCCCAGACCTACCAGACCGCCGAACCCGACATCTTTGTGGGCGGCGACGTCTATACCGGTCCGAGCTTTGCCATCGATGCCATCGCCGCCGGTCACGAGGCCGCCGTGTCCATCCATCGCTTTGTGCAGCCGGGGTCCACGCTCACCATCGGCCGCAACCAGCGCCGCTACACCGCGCTTGACCGCGACGATGTCGTGATCGAGAGCTACGACAACGCGAGCCGCGAGGTTGCCCATGTGGACCGCGAGCGCGAGAAGGCCGCGCCGTTTAGCGAGTACGTCGAGACCTTTACCGAAGAGCAGGTGCGCGCCGAGACCGCCCGTTGCCTGGGCTGCGGCGCCTCGATCGTCGACCCCAACAAGTGTATCGGCTGCGGCCTGTGCACCACCAAGTGCGCGTTCGATGCCATCCATCTGGATCGCGATCGCCCCGAGTGCTCCACGATGGTCAAATACGAGCAAAAGCTCCCAAGCCTCGGCAAGTATGCTTTAAAGCGCGCCATCAAGATTAAGTTCGGTCGCAAGTAAGTAGTCATAACGGGAACGGCGGAAGGAATTAAAAGTGCACGAGCTCGGAATCGTGTATCACATCATTCGCGATGTCGAGAATGTGGCTCGCGCCAACGGCGTAAGTCGCGTTTCGAGCGTGACGTTGCTGCTGGGCGAGGTCTCGGGCGTCGTTCCCGACTTGCTGCTCGACGCTTGGCGCTGGGCAGCAGATAAAAAGCCTATCACCGAGGGCTCGGAGCTTATCGTGGAGCCCGTTGAAGCCGTGACACATTGCGAGGCGTGCGGCCGCGACTACGCGACGGTCGAGCACGGCAAGACCTGTCCCCATTGCGGTAGCGGCGAGACTTATCTGCTGCAGGGCCAGGATGTCATGATCAAGCAGATCGAGACCCCCGACGAGGACCCGGCAGACGCTGCCCCTGATGGTCCCGCTGCTCCTGACGCCGTCGACGCCGCCAACCCCCTCCACATCGCCTAACTTAGTCGTTGGGGACGTTCTTAAACGACTAGTCATTAAAGAACGTCCCCAACGACTACTTTCCTAGAGCATATTCCTTACCATTAGTCAAGCACCATCTGTTTAAACGAAATAGCCTCAACCCGAGCACATTTGTGTCTGTTTAAAACCGGCAATAATGAACAGCGTGCTCAATTCGGTCATGTACATAGATCAGCTATCAATCCTCAGCAGCAAATCAGCCAAAATACTGGAATGTAATCAGCTTGTAACAAAACAAGACGTTTAAACAAATAATGTTACCTTTTGCAGTTTTTCAAACAATTCTGCTGTATTTGCAGCTATACTCCATAACTGTCGTGTAAGAATTACGTAGACAAAAAGGAGGTTATGTGATGGTAAGTATTGTTCTTGCTAGCCATGGTGACTTGGCGGCTGGAATCAAGCAGACGGGCTCGATGGTCTTTGGCGATCAGCCGTCTGTAGCCGTGGTCTCGCTCGAGCCGAGCATGGGCCCCGACGACTTCCGAGCCAAGGTCGAGGAAGCAGTCGCTTCCTTCGAGGACCAGGAGCAGGTGCTCTTCCTCGTTGATCTGTGGGGCGGCACGCCCTTCAACCAGATTAGCGGTCTCATCGAGGGCCATGATTCCTGGGCTATCGTCACCGGTGTCAACCTGCCTATGCTCATCGAGGCATATTCGCAGCGCTTTGACGCAAAGAACACTGCACATGCGATCGCAAAACATCTCGTGACTGAGGCTAAGGCCGGTGTGCGCGTCAAGCCCGAGTCTCTGGAGCCCGAGGAGAAGAAGCCGGCTGCGGCCGCCGCTGCTCCTGCGGGTGCCATTCCTCCGGGAACGGTGATCGGCGACGGGCACATCAAGATCGCCCACGTCCGTATCGACACGCGTCTGCTGCATGGTCAGGTGGCCACCACGTGGACCAAGCAGATCAACCCCAACCGCATCATCGTGGTCTCCGACGGCGTTGCTCACGACGAGCTCCGCAAGACCATGATCGAGCAGGCTGCCCCTCCGGGAGTCCACGCCAACGTCGTGCCCATCAAGAAGATGGCCGAGGTCGTCAAGGACACGCGCTTTGGCGACACCAAGGCGATGCTGCTGTTCGAGAACCCGCAGGATCTGCTCAGGGCCATCGAGGCCGGCGTCGACATCAAGGAAGCCAACATCGGTTCCATGGCCCACTCCAAGGGCAAGGTCGTCGTCACTAACGCTGTCGCTATGGGCGATGACGACGTCAAGACCATCGAGGCTCTCAAGGCCAAGGGCGTCAAGTTCGAGGTCCGCAAGGTTCCTTCGGATTCCTCCGAGGATCTCGACGCCATGTTGAAGAAAGCTAAGGCCGAACTGGCCGCTCAAGCATAGTAAAGGAGGGTCCGATACATGTCTGCAATCACTATTCTGCTTGTTGCGATTGTCGCGTTGCTTGCCGGTATGGAAGGCATTCTGGATGAGTTCCAGTTCCATCAGCCGCTCGTGGCATGCACGCTTATCGGTCTCGTAACCGGTCACCTTCAGGAGGGCATCCTCCTGGGCGGTTCGCTCCAGATGATGGCCCTTGGCTGGGCTAACGTCGGCGCCGCCGTCGCGCCTGACGCCGCTCTGGCCTCGGTCGCTTCTTCGATCATCATGGTGCTCGCCCTCAACGGTGGCGCCACCGATTCGGCCAAGGCCGTTACCGCCGCCATCGCCGTCGCCGTCCCGCTGTCGGTCGCTGGTCTGTTCCTGACCATGATCTGCCGTACCCTGGCTACCGCTATGGTTCACGGCATGGACGCCTGCGCCGAGAAGGGCGACTTCGCCGGCATCGAGCGTTGGCAGTACGCCGGCATCCTCATGCAGGGTGTTCGTATCGCCATCCCGGCAGTACTTCTGTGCATCATCCCGGCCGAGGCTGTTACCAACGCGCTTAACGCTATGCCCGATTGGCTGTCCGGCGGCATGGCTGTCGGCGGCGGCATGGTCGCTTCCGTCGGTTACGCCATGGTCATCAACATGATGGCCACCAAGGAGACCTGGCCGTTCTTCATCCTCGGCTTTGTCCTTGCTGCCATCCCTCAGCTCACGCTGATCGCCCTTGGCCTCATCGGCATCTCCCTTGCCCTCATCTACCTTGGCCTTAAGGATCTGGCCAAGCAGGGTGGCGGCATGGGCGGTGGCTCCGGTGACCCGCTCGGCGACATTCTGAACGATTACGAGTAGGAGGGGAGTGATACATATGGCAGAGAACAAGATTCAGCTCACCAAGGCTGACCGTAAGAAGGTTTGCTTCCGTCATCAGTTCCTTCAGGGCTCGTGGAACTACGAGCGTATGCAGAACGGCGGCTGGTGCTTCGCAATGATCCCTGCGATCAAGAAGCTCTACACCAGCAAGGATGACCAGATTGCCGCTCTTAAGCGCCACCTGGAGTTCTATAACACCCACCCCTATGTTTCCGCCCCCGTCATTGGCGTTACCCTCGCCCTCGAGGAGGAGCGCGCCAACGGTGCTCCGATTGACGATGTCGCCATTCAGGGCGTCAAGGTCGGTATGATGGGCCCGCTCGCCGGCGTCGGCGACCCCGCCTTCTGGTTCACCCTTCGCCCGATTCTGGGCGCACTGGGCGCTTCCCTGGCCCTGTCCGGCAGCATCGCCGGTCCGCTGCTGTTCTTCTTCGCGTGGAACATCATCCGTTACGCTTTCCTGTGGTACACGCAGGAGTTTGGCTACAAGGTCGGCTCCTCCATCGCCAAGGACCTCTCCGGCGGTCTGATGGGCAAGGTCACCGAGGGTGCTTCCATCCTGGGTATGTTCATCATCGGCGCCCTGGTCGAGCGCTGGGTGTCCATCTCCTTCACCCCGGTCGTCTCCAAGGTCACGCAGTCTGCTGGCGCCTATATCGACTGGGCCAACCTGCCCGCCGGTTCTGAGGGCATCAAGCAGGCACTGACGATGTACAGCTCTGTCGGTGCCAACGCACTCGACCCGGTGAAGGTCACCACGCTTCAGGCCAACCTCGATCAGCTCATCCCCGGCCTTGCCGCCGTGTGCCTGACCCTTCTGGTCTGCAAGCTCCTCAAGAAGAAGGTCAGCCCGATCGTCATCATCCTGGCTCTCTTCGCCGTCGGCATCATCGGTCGCGTCTGCGGCTTCATGTAAGCACGCTTCGGCTTAAGACCGAGAGTTGCTAGGCAAGGGCTTTTGAGCCATTGAAACGGACCGCACCCGGTGGGTACACTGGATGCGGTCCGATTGTTTTTATTGGAGGGCGAGGCGCGTATGGCGCAATCTCAGAACAGCACGGTCGATCTGGCAACGCCGGCAACCTGCCTGATGGGGCTTACCAGTCACGGTAACGTGATGGTGGGCAATAAGGCGTTTGAGTACTATAACGAGCGTAATCCCGAGGATTATATCCAAATCCCGTGGGACGAGGTCGACTATATTGCCGCCGAGGTTTTGCGCGGCACCAAGAAGATTACGCGTTTTGCCATCTTTACCAAAGAGAATGGCCACTTTACGTTTTCGACGCGCAATGACAAGGAAACGCTTCGCGCGGTGCGTAAGTACATTGACGAGGACAAGCTCGTTCGTTCGCCCGACTTTATCGATGTGACGGCCAAGGGCGCCAAGAGCATCCCCTCCGTCATCAAGAACCTTTTCCACAAAGGCAACTAGTCATTAAAGAGCGCCCCCTCAAAGTGGGGCGCAGTCTCCTATGTGGCTCGATCGGGAAAGTGCATCCCAGTTCGAGCGTCGATTCCGGGATGTAGTTTCCGGAACGGGGTCGTTTGGGAAACCGTGTCCCGTTTCGAGTCGAAATTGTGGGTCACAGTTTCCCAGCGAGGTCTCATGGGGAAAGTCTGACCCAGAATTTGCCTGGATAGTGGGACGCACTTTCCGGAGGGCTGTTCCACCGCAACTTCGAAGAGTGGGTATACGCTGCATTACAGCGGCGTAAATCTGCTACACTAATACAACATGCCTCCGTAGCTCAGGGGATAGAGCACCGCTCTCCTAAAGCGGGTGTCGACGGTTCGAATCCGCCCGGGGGCACCAGAAGATTATAACGGCGTCGCGAGAGCGGCGCCGTTTCTGGTTTGTGGGAGCTGCCGACGGATTAGGACCGTCGACACCCGCGTCACCAATTTCCCCGCGGGGGGAGTTTTCGAATCCGCCCGGGGGCACCAGAGATTTGCCGAGCCCGGTACCGCTACGGTGCCGGGCTCTTCTGGTCTAAGGGCAGGGTTCGAGCCGTCGACACCCGCGTCACCAATTTCCTGCGGGGGGGGGTTGAATTCGCCCGGGGGCACCAGAGATTGATCGAGCCCGGTACACCGCCACGGTGCCGGGCTCTTCTGGTTCATGCCATGTCAAAAACGAAGCGCCCGCTTGCTGGGGGAGCAAGCGGGCGCCTGTGAGTGAATATGTTTGCGGCGAGAGCCGTAATGGGCGGTGGGGTGGCGACTAGTTGACCGTACCGGAATCGTCGCCCGTGCCCGAGCCCGAACCCGAACCCGAGCCAGAAAGTGCGACCGTCAGCGTAATCGTGCTGTCGGTAGACTGCTTGCCGGTGGGGGAGACGCCCGTAACGGTGGCGTTTTCGTTGCCGCTCACGGGGTTACCGTTCTGATCGCAGAATGCGATGTTGTAGAACCCGGCGTTGTTGAGCGCGGTAACGGCGGCGGAGATGCTCTTGCCGTACAGGTTGCCCGGAACGCTGGCTTTGCCGGACTTCTTGGCAATGACGACGGTAATCGTGGCGCCAGGCTTCTGCTTGCCGCTGGGGTTCCAGCTAATCACGGTGCCCTCGGTAACCGAATCGTTCTCCTGGTAGCTCACGTCGACGCCAAAGCCTGCCATATCGAGGGCGTTGCGCGCCTGGGCCTCGGTCATGTCGGTCAGATCGGGGACGGAGGTGGTGTCAGGACCGCTGGAGACCTTGTACGAGATGGTCGTGCCCTTCTCGACTTCCTTACCGGGTTCGGTGCCCTGCTCAAAGACCTGGCCCTCATCGGCCTCGTTGGCCTCCTCGGAGGCGTTGCCCTTCAGGCCAACGCTTGCCAGCGCGGCTTCTGCCTGGTCCTTGGTCAGGCCGACAAGCTTGGGAACCTCAACCTTCTCGGAGGGCTTGGGGCCCTTGGAGATTACCAGGTTCACCTTGGTGCCCTTGGCCTTCTTGGTTTTGCCGTTGGGCGTCTGCTCGGCGACCTTGCCCTCGTCGATATCGTCGTTGTAGCTTTGGTCGATGGTGCCGACCTCGAGGCCGGCTTCCTTGATCTGCTCGACGGCAGTCTGCTGGTCCTTGCCCAGCACATCGGGCACGGTGACCTGCTCGCCGCCAAAGAGTCCTGTGGCAAAGGCCACCACGATGCCGATGACGGCAACGGCTGCCACCGCAGCGGCGATAATCTTGTTCTTGTTGGACTTGGGCTTTTCGACCTCGTAGGAGCCGGTGGAGCCCGAAACTGAGCTACGGGCGGTATTCTGACCGCTCACGCCCGAGACGGGACGAACCATAGCGCGCGTTGAGTCGGAAAGCTCGCGGGTCTTGGTGGCACCCAGGTCGCCGGCGGCACCGATGACGCGCGTGGGCTCCGAGACGTTGACAGCACGGCCGGACAGGTAGCTGTTGAGCACCTGACGCAGCTCGTCGGCTGTCTGGAAGCGGTTTGCCGGGTCCTTCTCCATGCACTTGAGGATGATGCGCTCCAGGTCGGCATCGACGCCGGAGTTGATCTGGCTCGGCGGGATGGGGAGTTCGTTGACCTGCTTGAGCGCGACCGAGATGGCGTCGTCGCCGTCAAAGGGTACGCGGCCGGTGGCGCACTCGTACATGACGACACCCAGCGAGTAGATATCCGAGGTGGGGCCGAGGTCCTGGCCGCGGGTCTGCTCGGGGCTTACATAGTGGGCGGTGCCCAGCACGTTGTTGTCCTGCGTGAGATGACTGTTCTTGGCGCGTGCGATGCCAAAATCCATTACCTTGATGTTGCCGTCGGGCAGCACCATGATGTTTTGCGGCTTAATGTCGCGGTGGATGATCTCGTGCTTGTGTGCGACCGAAAGCGCGGAGCTGATCTGCGAGCCGATCTGCGCGACCTTCTTGGGATCGAGGGCGCCGTGGCTCTTGATGCCGCTCTTAAGGTCGGTACCGCGCAGGTACTCCATGACGATGTAATAGGTGTCGCCGTCCTTGCCCCAGTCGTAGACGCCCACGATATAGGGGGAGGACAGGCCGGCAGCTGCCTGGGCTTCCTGCTTAAAGCGGGCGGCGAAGGTGGCGTCGCCGGCATACTGCGGCAGCATGATCTTGACGGCAACCGTGCGGTCGAGGACCTGATCCTGTGCACGGAAGACGGTCGCCATACCGCCCGTTCCCACCTTATCCTTGAGGAGGTATCTTCCCCCGAGGACCCTCTGTTCCATTCCTGCTCCTAACATAACTATTCGCTCAACGATGTGTGTAGTACCAAATGTGTGGCCGCTGGGGCCGTGTGGCGCGTAGCCGCTAGCTCATCGGCCGCGGCGCGCCCCAAGTATCCGCTTTGATCACGGGCATCACGCTCCCTGTGCGGCGAGCGCCGCGGTCAGGACGATGCCGGCAATCTTGGCCGCCTCGACGTCGTGTTTGTCGAAATCCTCCAGGGCCACCGAGATGGCAACCGTGGGTGAATCGTAAGGTGCAAAGCCAACAAACATAGAGTTGACGTTGGTGCCGCCGGTCTCGGCCGAACCCGTCTTGCCGGCAACCTTGACGCCCGGAATCTGGGCATCGGTGCCGGTACCGGACTGGACGACGGCGAGCATGGCCTGCTTGACCTGGTCGGCCGTGGCAGAGCTGACGGCCTGGCCCAGCGAGCGGGACTGCGTGGTCTTAACAACGGTTCCGTCCGGGGCGAGTATCTGGGACACAAAGAACGGGTCCATGACCACGCCGCTGTTGGCGATAGCTGCAGCGATCACGCAATTCTGCATAACGGTGGTCTGCGGGCCAGGCGTGTGGTCCATGCCGACGGGCTGGCCGGCGCCTGCCCAAGCGGTCTCCCACTCGGTCATAAGCGACGGGTCGGCCATGATGGAAGCCGCGGTGGTCAGATCCTGACCGAGCTTTTGACCGTAGCCAAAGGCGTTGGCAAACTGGACGAGCGAGCTGGCGCCGACCTCGTTTGCCACCTGGCCAAAGACGACGTTGGACGACACGGCGAAGGCCTGCTGCAGGCTGATGGTGCCGTAGCTCTCGTTGCCAGAGTTGGTGACCGGCGCGTTGCCAATATCCATGGAGCCGGGCGCCTGGTACGTGCTGGTAAGGCTGGCGGTGCCGGTTTCGAGTGCCGCGGAGAGCGTGACGACCTTAAAGGTCGAGCCCGGGGTGTACAGCGCGTCCATGGCGCGGTCGTACATGGAGCCGTCCTCGCCGCCGCCCGACTGGAGCAGCGCATCGATGTTGGTGTTGTCGTAGGTGGGCGAGCTCGCGCACGCAAGGACCGCACCGGTGCGCGGATCCATGACCACCACGGCGCCCTTAAAGCCCTTGAGCGCCTGCTCGGCAGCCGTCTGGATGCGCGAGTCGATGGTGAGCTTGGCGGTATTGCCCGGCTGGGTCTGCCCCGCGAGCGACGCGATGGCGTTGTTCCAGCTGGAGTAATCCTTGGAGCCGGTGAGCGTATCGTTCATGACGCTCTCGATGCCGGCGGTGCCGTATTGCTGGCTCACGTAGCCCACCACGTGCGCGGCCATGTTGCCGTTGGGGTAGGAACGGGCGTAGGTGCCGTCCTCCTGCTGCAGCGACTCGGCTAGTGTCACGCCGTCGGACGTGATGATGGAGCCACGCTGGATGTACTTGGAGCGGGCGATGGTGTGGTTGTTGGTCGGCATGTCCTGGTAGTCCTTCGCCTTGATGACCTGGACATAGGTGAGGTTGCCGATAAGGATGGCGAACAGCGCCGTAAAGGCAAACACGGCACGAGTCAGCCGGTTGGCAAGTGCCACGCGGCCGAGCACGCCGGACTCAGGCGTGTCGAGCAGGCGACGACGCATGCGAGAACCCGCGGAGTGGTTGCCGTGGCCGTAGGAAGATGCGCTGGCAAAACGTGTGCCGGTCGGGGCGGCGGCGGATGCGACCTGGTCATCGGTGATGGCGGCCATGGTGCCGGTGCCGGTGAGTTCGGCTTCGCGTCCGGTTGCCTCGTCGCCGGCGCGCAGCAGCAGCGCGACGATGATAAAGCTTGCCAGCAGCGAGGAGCCGCCCTGGCTCATAAAGGGTAGGGTGACGCCGGTCAGCGGGATCAGGCGGGTTACGCCGCCGACGATCAAGAATGCCTGGAAGCTGATGGCCGCCGTAAGGCCGGTCGCGCTAAAGGCGGCAAGGTCGGACTTGGCGCGGGCTGCCGTGGTGAGGCCACGCACGGCAAAAAGCATAAACAGGATGAGCACGGCGCCGCCGCCCAAAAGGCCCATTTCCTCGCCGATGGCCGAGAAGATAAAGTCGGACTCGACGACAGGGATGTTGTTGGCCATGCCGTTGCCGATGCCAACACCGACCAGACCGCCATCGGCAAGCGAGAAGAGCGACTGGACGATCTGGTAGCCCTGGCCCTGGGCGTCCTTAAACGGATCGACCCAAACCTGGAAACGCACCTGAACGTGCGATAGGAACTTGTAGGCGCCCACGGCTCCAACGGCTAAGAGCGCAAGGCCGATAACGACATACGAAAAGCGCCCCGTGGCAACGTAGAGCATCAGCAAGAAGATAGTGTAGAACAGCACGGCCGAACCCAGATCGCGTTCGAAGACGACGACGAGCAAGCACACACCCCACACGGCAAACAGCGGCAGCAGCAGTCGCAGGCGAGGGATCTTAAAGCCCAGGATCTTGCGGTTGGAGATGGAGAGCAGCTCGCGGTTCTCGGCCAGGTACCCGGCCAGGAACAGCACGATAAAGACCTTGGCGAACTCGCCGGGCTGGATGGTAAAGCCCGCGATGCGAATCCACAGCTTGGAGCCCGAGATCGTGGTGCCGATAAAGATGGGCAGCATCAGCAGGATGATGCCGATAATGCCAAAGGTGTACTTGTAGCGCATGACCACGTCGAGGTTTTTGACCAGTGCGAGCGTTCCCACCATCAGGGCCACCGAGACAAACAGGATGATGAGCTGTGAGATCGCGAGAGCGGGTGCGAGACGCGTCACGAACGTGATACCGATGCCCGAAAGCACAAAGACAATGGGCAGGATGGCGGGGTCGGCACCGGGCGCCAAGATGCGCACGGCAATGTGGGCCGCGGCAAAGGCGGCAAAGAGGCCGATCGGTACGGCGAGCGTCTCAAAGGAGATGGCAGCGCCCGCGGTGAGGACGTACATCGCATACAGTAGGATGACGGGGAACGCCGAGGCGATGAGCAAGAGCAGCTCGGTGTTGCGGCGACTCATAAGCGGCACTCCCTTTCTAGTTCTTTTCGGAGGCTTCGGCCTCGGCGGACTGTTCGGCGGTTTTCTCGGAATCTGATTCGGAGGTCGATCCCTGATTGGTGTTGTCGCGAATCGTTTGCGCGTCGATCACCTGGCGGGTCTGCTCCTCGTCGATCTGGTGGCGGTACTTGGATATCGTGTCCTGCGCATCGTCGACACTTGTTTGCGGAATGCCCGCCTTGAGGCGGTTTTGCGTGTCTTCGGGCAGGTCGGACAGCTTAATACTGGTTTCGCTTTCGAGCCAGTGAAGCTTGAGTCCGAGCGGCTTGCCGGGCAGGCCGCGCCAGACGGCGACATTGCCCTGGTGGGTACCCAGGTAGTACGAGCCGGTGACACCCGTGTAGGCCCAGATGCCAGCTGCCAGCACAAAGACGAGGGCCAGGATGGCGGCGATAGTAATGTTGCGGCGACGCACGCGTTGCGCCTCGCGCATAACGCCATCGTCAACCAGGTCAACGACTACTACGGTCACGTTGTCGTGGCCGCCGGCGGCAAGCGCCGCGTCCACTAGGTTGTCGACGCAGATTTGCGCGGTTGAGGACTGCGTGGCGATGTTCTCGATATCGCTATCAGGAATCATGCTCGAAAGGCCGTCAGAGCAAAGGATCAGGCGGTCGCCTTCCTCGATATGCAGAGTGAAGTGGTCGGCATACATGGCGGGGTCCGATCCCAGCGCACGGGTGATGACCGAGCGGTTGGGGTGGACGCGAGCCTCGTCTGCCGTAATCTCGCCGGCGTCCACGAGCTCCTCCACGTAGGAATGGTCGCGGGTCACGCGGATGAGCGTGCCCTCGTGGAGCAGGTAGGCGCGAGAGTCACCCACGTGGGCGATGGCGAGCGTGTCGTTTTCGATATAGGCGCAAGTGGCTGTGCAGCCCATGCCGGGCTTGCCTAGGCCATTCAAGGCGGCCTCGATTACGGCGGCGTTGGCTGCCTCGACGGCTGCGGCCAGGCGTGCTGCGTCGGCGGACTGCGGGGCCGTCTTGGCAATAGTCTCGACGGCGATGGAAGAGGCTACCTCGCCGGCGGCGTGACCGCCCATGCCGTCGCATACGCAAAAGAGCGGCGACTGCACCAGGTAGGAATCCTCATTGTGCGGGCGTACGCAGCCAACGTCAGAGCGGGCGCCCCACATGAGTTGCGTGGTGGTGCCGGCATCATAGGTCGAGTCGGTCTCGATGCGCTCCTCGGTCAGGGGCTCAAAGCTCATGGTCGAGCCGGGGTCTTTGAGCTTGGCCTCAACGGCGGCAACGTCGATCTCGGCTGTGTCACCGGGAGAGACGGTGTCGGTCTCGGCGTTTGATTCGGAATCGCCGGTGTCCGGGGAGTCGGGCTCCTCGGACACGCGGGCGGTCGACTCGTCGTCTTGCGGGCTGACGTCTATAGGCTCGGGCGCCGGCGTAGACGCGGGCGCAACCTCGGATGCCGGGGCTATGGGAAACGCCGGCGCGGCGGGCTCGGGTGCCGCAAACACCGCAGCGCTCTCGTTAATTGCCGCGGCGACGGGCTCTGCAAAGTGAGCCGGCGCCGGGGTTGCTTCGGGCGCTGTGGGCTGTTCCGCAGCATGTGCGCCGATGGGCGCCGCTACGGCATCCTCTTCGTCCTCGTTATCGGCGAGATCCGAAATATCATGCGTTACATGCGAAAGAGGCAGGGAGAACACGGTGTCCTCGGGCTCCACGGGTGCGGAGCCCGCCGGAGCGGCGTGGGCCGGCGCAGCTGTGGCGGCGGCCGGTGCCTCGGTCATAGTTGCGGACTTGTTCTCCTCGTCGATCATCGACGGTTCACCTTCATGACCACATCGCCAATCTGGACTTCGTCGCCCTCGCGCAGCGTCGCGGGCTCCACGAGCTGGCGGCCGTTGACGAGCGTGCCGTTAAGCGAGTTGAGGTCCTCGATGATGAGCGCCGGGCCCTGCAGCGAAAAGCGCGCATGCGAGGCCGAGACGAACGGTTCGTTGATGCAGATGTCCGAAGATGGCGAGCGACCGACGATGACGGGGCCGAGCATGTCTACGTGGATGCCACGGATGCCGCGCGGGCCCTTGTCCACATCGATCGTCCAGATAGCCGAGTCGCGGCGCTGTCCGCGCACAAGTCCCACGCCGGTCTTCATGACGGCGAACAGGAAGATATAGAGCAGGGCGACCAGGACGATGCGGCCTGCAAAAAGGACGATATCGATGTTCATAAGCGACTATCCCCTAAATTCAAAGGTGCTCAGGCCAAACGTCAGCAGATCGCCGTTGCGCAGCGGGCAGCGCGTAATGCGGCGGTTGTTGACGAGCGTGCCGTTGGTGGAATTGAGGTCCTCGATCGACCAATCCGAGCCCGTAAAGGTGAGCTGGGCGTGGCGGCGCGACACGTTGGGGTCGCGCAGGGCAATATCGGAAACCGAGCGCTCGCGACCGATAGTCACCTGTGCGGAGGTGATGCTATGGCTCTCGCCGCTCACGACGTCGACGAGCTGGGCGAGCGGGCGCTGCGGGGCGCGAGTGCTCGCCATGTTGGAGGCGATGCCGGCTGCGGCGCCTAGGCCCACGGCGGCACCGGTCGCGGCGGCTCCGCCCATGCCGGCAAGCGCGTCGCGCGAGACGGTCTGCGGCACCGGGATGGGTGCTGCGGCGGGGTCGGGGACGCTAGGCGCGAAGGGGTCTGCCACGGCAAGCGGGTCGGGAGCGGCGGCGCGAGGCGTCGGCTGCTGCTGGGGCATGGCGGCGGGGCGCTGCTGCTGCGGGGCAGCAAACTGCTGCTGGCCGGCGCGCGGGGCGCTGGCGGCACGGCTTGCCGCGGAGTTGTTTTGGCCCAGACCGTTTTGATAGGCGCGCTCTTCTTCGTACAGGCGGCCGAGCGTGGGGGCATCGACGTTCTCGGCAAAGACCGAGAACTTGCCGGCGCGCAGCTGCGGATCGATCATAAAGCGCACGAGGGGCTCGCCGACAAAGACATAGCGGCGCTTTTCGGCCTGCGCCTTCACAAACTCGCGGACCTCGCGCGAAAGCTCGGGGTAGAACGGGGCGAGCATGGGATCGTCGTCGGCGGCGATCAGGATGGTATAGAGTGCCGGCGCCGTGTTGACGCCGTTGATCACCAGAGTCTGATCCTCCATGTCGCGAGCGGCCTGCTTGGCAAGCTTCTTAAAGGAGAACGGGGCACGGGTGGCACCGAAGATGCCGGCCACGTGGTCCTCGAAGATGTTCAGGAAGTTCACGAAAGATCACTCTCCGTATAGGTTCTTTGGTATCCGAGCAAATATAGGCATATCCCAACGATTATAGAGGATAGGGTTCCCGCAACCGCCGCCTTGGCGACGACCGCGGCTGCAAGGCTGGCAATTTCCATATGGTGTGCAAGACAGGACGCCGCTGCGCAGCCGATGCCGGCGACAGCGATGGCGGCGATTACGGCAAGGTTTGAGCCCTGATCGGCACGCTTGGCATGGGCGTTGAGCAGCGCAGATGACGCCGCGGCAGTTGCCGCTACCAGCACAAAGGCAGCCCAAAGGAGTGGGTCTCCCAGCGCTGCGGCAACGTTACCGAGCCCCAGCACGCCTCCGGCTGAAAGCGCGACCGTGGCCAGACGGGCAAAAAGTGCGCCCATGCCCGTTGCCGCGGCGGCGCTTGCCGGGCCGAGCCAAAATGACGCGACGCCGGCGGTGACCCCAGCTGCCAGGAAGGTATTGCCGGTCAGACAGCCAAGCGCGAGTGCACAGGTGAGTGCGGCGCTCGCGGCAGCCTCGGTGCGACCCCAGGCGATCCACCAACCGGACATGGCGGCGGCAAAGATCACCGCGACGGGCAACATCGACAGGACGCCCTGTGCCTGCATGGTGGCGTTTGCCATGAGCACCAAAAAGCCCACAGCCGAGATGGCCGAGCCAATCTGGGGGGCCAGGCCGGCCGCCGCTCCGATCGCGATAGCCGCAATGACCAGGCCGGGAAGCGCCGCGACGCCGGCCGTCTGCATCAGCAAAAAGCTAAAGGCGCCGCACGTTAGCGCCGAGATAGCGTGCATGGCGTAGTCGCGCGCATGGCTCCAGCGCGTGCCTGCCCAGCCGAGTGCGGGGTCGACTTCGATGGTGTCGTCCTCGTAGTGCGACGGCTCGATATCGTCGAGCTCCTGCTCGTCATCCGAAAGTTCGCCAACCATTTGCTCCAGGCTGCGACGGCCTTCGCGCACGCTGCCCAGACCGGCAAGGAGCTGGTCGCAAAATGCCTCGATGCTGTTGGGGCGGTCCTGCGGCATGGGGGAGAGCGCGCTCATGAGCGCGGCCTCGGCTCCCGGGGGAAAGTGTGGTATCAGCTCGCTGGGATAGGTGGCGCCGCCGATGATGCGGCCGAGCGAGTCGGCGGGCGTGGCCGCCATAAAAGGAGCGCTGCCGCACAGGCCCTCGTAGATCACACAGGCGAGGGCAAAGACATCGGCGCGCTCGTCGACCGTGCCGGTCTCGATATCGAGCTGCTCGGGCGGCATGTAGCCGATGGTGCCGCCGCGTGAGCCGCCAAAGCCACCGGCGGACGACAGCCGCGCCATGCCAAAGTCGGTGAGCTTTACATTGCCCGAGTGGTCGATGAGCACGTTGGCGGGCTTAATGTCCAGGTGGAGTACGCCATTACTGTGGGCGAAGGTGAGCGCCTGGCCCAGGGCATCGGCAATGGCCGCGGCCTCGTCAAAGGTAAGTGAGTGGCCGTCCGCGCGGTGCAAAAACTCGGCCAGCGACATGCCATCGACATATTCCATAACCAGGTAGGCATAGGCGGTGTCGTGCGTAAAGTCGATGACCTGCACGATGTTGGGATGTTGAAGCATGGCGGCAGTGTGCGCCTCGCGCAGGACATCCATGATGTCGCTAGCGGGCATGCCGGCACCGTTGATAAGGGGGATGCGTTTAATGGCGACGCGGCGGCGCAGGTGCGTGTCGCGGCAGATCTCGATGGAGCCAAAACCGCCGGTCGCAAGTGTCTCGAGCGGCTGGTACCGCTTGAGCAGCTCGCGAGAGCTGGTGCCCTCCAAAGGAACGTCCGGCGAGAACCGGGCGGTATGTTGCGAGAAAAGCGGCATGGCCAACCCTCGTGCGTTTAAAGTTCGTTTGCGAGCGGCGGGCGCGGGGCCGAGCCGTTCGCGGTGGCATAGATGCTGCTAGTGTAGCACGCTCGGGCAGATGGCGAGGATAGCGGGATGCGAGGTGGCCCGATCGATTCGGCCCGTTTCGGCTCGTTTGGAAAGCGCATCTCAGTTTTCAGCCAAATTATGGGATGCGCTTTCCAAATGGGGTGGGCTGCGGAAACTGCATCCCAGAATATTGCCCTGGAACGGGATGCGCTTTCCGAACCGGCGTCCAAAAGGAAACCGCATCCCGCTTTGATGTGGGGACTGCGAACAAAAGCCGGACCGTGATCTGGCGCGGATTGGAGTTCGCCTGAATCATTGATGCTGGCTGGTGTGAGAACAGAGATAAACGAGCGGCTCGAGCGATATAATGACACGCTATGGAGGCCGTATGCTCTTTTCCCGCCGTTCTGCTACATTTGCCTGCGCCATTGCGCTTGTCGTAATGGCGGTCACCCCTTATCACCGGTTTTCATCTTCAATCGGCCTAGCGTCAGGTGCAATGACCTGGCTCGTTATCCTGGGCGCATGCCTCGCGGCGTTTGTTCATGGTGCTGCGCTATGCAAGGGGGGAATGAGAAGGCCGAGGCATCTCGGTGCCATCGGTGTTTTCCTTGGTGTTATTGCAACGGTTCCCGAATGGGCCGACCTGGCTTTCTATGCTCGCGGAGACTCTATTCCAATCGTGTTTGCACCGATTTGGTTGTTACATGGCGTTTCGTGTGTCTCGTGCTTTGTTGGGTCGCTGCTTCTCTCATATGTTATTTGGGGCACGGCGGACTCTCCTTTGACGCAGAGGTCGACACGGACTGACGAAAGGGAAACTCGTCACCCGCAGGACGCGATTTTTACAGAAACAATAGCCGTCATGTCTTGCCTGCTGTTTTGCTGTCGAGTTTCATGGAGAGTCGTTCCCGAGCCATGGGGGATGCCCCCTGTAACGGCCGCGTCAATTGGCCTTGCGCTTTTAATTCCGTTGGTCTATCTCGCATTGACTGTGGCCCCGCCGTTTTGCCGCCCTCGTGCCTTTGGCCATGGGCGGCGCGACGTGTTTGCCTGTTCTGTGCTCGTAGCAGTTCCTATTGGTCTTATTCCGGCTGTTGAGGCGGCATACTTCGCAAGCGATGCCGTGGTCATTGCATTGCTGGCGATGGGGTCCGTTATCGCTGCTGCCTTCGTATGCATGTTGCTAAGGGGGAAACGGGACAACAATTCGGATATCGCCTGTGCGTCCGACACATTCGATGCGGGGGTGTTTTCCCCTGCCCTGTCGCCTAGAGAAGAGCAGTTTGTTCGACTGCTGCTCAAAGGGAAAACGCCGGCGGAAATTGCCAAGGAGACGGATACGAAGCCATCGACGGTGAGAACAACGCTTCACCGAGCATACGGGAAGGCGTCGGTTGCGGGCTCACGCGAGCTCGTGGCGCTGTTTGCGGGTGAGGGCGATACTGTAGGGCATGAGCTACCGCAGCGGCATGCTGACGATATAGTGGCATCAGCTCGAACGCGCCGGCTGTTTCGATACCTGCTCACATTATTCTTTATCCTCCTTGCGGCGGGGCCCTTGGTAATGGCGGATAGCGATTGGGGGTCCGGTGTTTCGCGGGCTGTCGCCTTTTCCCTCTTAAGCTACGCATTGGGTCTCGGACTGCTTCTGTCGCTACGCTACGCGGGTGGAAAAGCGAATCGTGGCGCTGCGCTGGATAGAGCGGGTGAAGCGATTGGGCTCGGAAGCCCGTGCGTGTGGGCGATACTGTCTGCCGTGGAATGGGCTTTTGTCTATATCGCGGCATGGAGGTGCATACGCGATCCGTTGATGGCTGTGCCGGTCCTGTTTTGCGGCGTGGCGTCTACGGCTTCGCTCGCTGTTGGGCTGCGTCCGTTTAAGGTGCATGCCCATGCTCGGGCTATCGTGCCGTTGGTGTCAATGGGCATGGTTGCCTTAATCTATGCGGTCGCTAGGGGGCGAATCCATGGACTTGCGGTGCTGACGGGGGTGCTGCTCACATATATAGTGATGCGAAGCTGTCCGCAGCGCAAAATGCTTGGGATATGGATGCTTTGCTTCGGGGCGACGGCTCCTGTTTGGGCTGTCTTGCTCAATATGGTGCAGGATCTGACGGTTTTCGAGCCGTTGTTCCTCGCGTCGTTGTTGGGGCAAAGTTCGGCTGTCAATGTCGTCGTGGCAACGGTGATTGTTTGCTGGTCTGTGCCCATGTTCGTTACGCACATCGCGCTCGCCCGCTCGGTTGAGGACGAGAAGGCCGTCTTGGAGTACCGGGCGAACGGGTCCACCGAAACGGCCCGCGTGCGCCAGCTGGCCCTGCTTACGTCGCGCTCCCTTTCTGATGTTCAGTCGCAAATTTTGCTGATGACGGCAGAGGGGGCAACGACAAAGGCCATTGCGGAGGATGTCGGTTACGCTGCATCTACGGTGCAAGCGCTGCGGTCTGCATCTTACCGCCAGTTGAAGATCAAGAATAAGGCGGAGCTAATTTTATTGTTATCGCAGGTAAATAACGTGTAAACGCCTGAGCAATCAACTCAATAGCGGGTGTTTACAGACATCTTTCTCTATTCATGCGAAGGTTGCCGTGCATCGACGCATTGTTAACCGCTTTTGATTGGAGAAGGCCATGATTAAGCCAAGGAGCGCTATTGCTCGAATCGGAGTCGGCTTGGTGATTGCAGCTGGTCTGTCCCTAGGGGTTCCCGCTGCATCGTTTGCACAAGAGGAGTTTGACACCTCTCAGGTTTCCAGCATTACTCAAAACGCCGATACGGGAATTACGACCTGTACGAACAATGCCGATAAGGCATTTAGTTTTCAATGTGCCGGGACGAGTGCAACTGGCTACCGTCAAAAGGATGATTCCTCATCGCTCTATCTGGATATCCAGGGCCATACGGGAAATCCGCTTCGGTTATATACAGACGGTGCGTATAACACAAGCGGTAGCGGCAGCATGAATTGTACTCAGGGAACGTATCGTTCGAATCACAAGGGACAGTGGGAAATGTATAACCTCGTCCGTGAGAACGGGCGATCTGCGGCGCGACTGACTGCATGGGCGGAGTCTGGCTACGGCACTGTTATTGGTGTATGGAGCCCCGACTGCGTCGGGCATTTCCACAAGCTTCCCGCATAGTTGTTTGAAATGGCTCCCTTCCGGCTTTCTGGGTCGGAAGGGGGAGGAGGACGTATGAACCAAAAGCTCGCAAGATACGAACTGTCGAAAACGATTAGACGTCCAGCTTTTATCCTTGCTCTCTTGATTGCGGTCGCAGTTGCAATAGCTGCCGCGCTGGAGCCGTGGGCAAATTTGGAAAAAGAGCGCCACAACCTTCTTTCTTTTGGTTACGGCGTTGGCGTGCAAGCCGAAAATTATCTCGGTCAAACACGTGAAAGCAGCTTCGGTAACTGGATTGTTGTGAGCGCGAACGCGCCACTGTCTGCGTCGGTGTTTTTCTATGTACTGCCCCTGCTTGCAATGTTGGCTGGATCTTGGTCGTGTCTCTTTGAGCGTTTGAGTGGTTATGACATGCAGATATGCACGCGCGTTTCCAGAAAGGCGTACGTGAACGTAAAGATGCTGTCTGCTTTCCTCTCCGCGTTTACAGTGACTGCCATTCCTCTGCTCGTCAATTTCCTGATCGTCTCGATGCTTTTTCCTGCGTATCTTCCTCGGGTCGATGAGTCGACTTACGTAGGACTTTACCTGCATAGCTACTTCTCCGGTCTATTTTATTCGCATCCTTTGTCATATGTGCTCGCATACACGCTGTTCGATGCTGTCACGCTCGGGACTTTATCCATGGCTGTAACTGGCTTCTCAATTTTGTTTCGTAGCAGAATCAAAGCGATAATTGTCCCGTATCTGCTAATGGTTGCGTGGCATTTTGCAAATGGCTGGATCTTCGGCGTAATGGCTTGTGTGGGGTTTAACTGCAATATCCTCAACAGCATCAGGTCGGAATCGCTGAATAACTGGCCAGACATTCGAGCCGGTTTTGCGGAAATCATATTATTGACCCTTGCTTCGTTGGCTTTTTCTGGGGCGTGGAAAAGACGCGAGGTGGTCTGATGCTGTTTAGGCTGGTCGCCGCGGACCTGAGGACCGTTTTGAAGAAGAACATCATCACTTTTATTGCAATTGCGGCAGTGACCGTTGCGAACTTGGTGTACGCCTACGGATTGTCTTCTGTGTATGGGGTTAGAACGGATACCTTGGGGTTTGCGGATAATCTTGCGCTCGTGTTTGCCGGATCTGCTCCGTTTGAGCCTAGGCCCGGGGTCATGTTTGTGCCTCCGCTAGGATGGCTATTTCTCATTCTGCTTATTCTCTATACAACACTCGACTATCCGACCGAATCGTTGCGCGGGTTTGGTTTGCAAGCGCTTGTTCGATGCCGGGCAAGAACCCTTTGGTGGGTCTCGCGTTTTATCTTGGTGGCGGCAGTAACGGCATTTTCACTGCTCGTGGTGGTTTGCTCTGTTGTGATTTGGAGCTTGGTGGTGAGCTCCTCGTTCAGCGCGGTCATTCATGGTGAGTCGCTTCAACTGGCTAATTTGGCGCCGTGGTTTCTCAAAGCTGCCGAGGCAGATGCGCTGCCGTTTTTCATAGGTCTCTTATTTGCTTTTGAGGCGCTTGCGTTTGCGCAGGCAGCGGTTGGGTTTGTGCTTGGGTCGTCAGTCTCGTTTGTGGTTTTAATGAGCTACCTGATCTGCTCGGCATATGCACGACATTGGGCGCTATTGGGTAACGCCTTGATGCTGTTGCGCTGGGGTGGAATTGTCAAAGAGGGAATCGCGGCGGGCTCGAGTGTCTTGTCATCAATTGGGCTTATGTCGTTATGCCTATCGTTGGGTGGACTGTGGTTTCGAAGGGCCGACCTTATAGAAAAGGGGGACAAGATATGAGTGTGATCGTAAGGGGCGTATCGAAGCGCATGGGTAAAAACGATGTCCTGCGCAACGTGTCCATCGAGGTTGACCCTGGGACTGTGGTCGGGCTTCAGGGGATAAACGGTTCGGGTAAGACCATGCTCATGCGAGCGGTTTGCGGGTTGATCAAGCCTACCGAAGGCGAAATCTCTATCGATGGCCAAAGGCTTGGGGCGGACATCTCGTTCCCGCCGAGTCTGGGGATGTTGATCGAGGCGCCTTCCTTTTTGGGATATCTGTCTGGCTACGACAATCTGAAGCTCATCGCTCAGATCAAGGGCGTTGCCACCCCCGAGGACATTCGCTCTGCCCTGCGGCTCGTGGGGCTCGATGCAGACGAAAAAAAGAAGTTCCGAGCATACTCGCTTGGGATGAAGCAGCGTCTGGGGATAGCTGCGGCAATTATGGAGAAGCCGAAGCTGCTTGTTCTCGATGAGCCAACGAATGCCCTCGACGAAGCGGGCGTTGAAATGCTCAAGCGCGTTGTGGCGATGGCGGCATCAACGGGTCGTGAGGTCCTTCTGTCCAGCCATGACGGAGAGGTGCTCGAGGAACTGGCCGATCGGGTTTACTGCATGCGCGACGGTGCCGTTGTGAAAGTTCGGGAAAGGTCGTGAGCGCGATGAAGAAGACCCTGTGGACGAGAAGATCGGCGCTCGCGCTTTTTTGCTGTGCTGCTGCCGGCCTTGCGGGCATGAGGGTGAGCGTCGTTAACGGGAACCGGACGGTCATTCCTGAGAAATATTACGCGGAGGGCGAATGGCTCTCGATGGATGGAGCGTTTCTGGGGTCGAAGGATGTGGTGACTGATGGGTATTCGTTTTGCATAGACGGGGCGGAGTTGCTCACGCCGCGCGAGTATCTCAAACGAGCACATGACGATTATTCAAAATATGGCACCGTGGATACGAAAACGAGACTGAAGGATGCCGACATCACGTGCGTTATCGCCGTAAAGATGCGTGTCAGAAATAGGGATAATATCGACGGTGGAATCAAAGCGTATGTTTGGCATCTGGTTCCGGAGTCTGCGCCAAACTATGATTTTGTAGTCAATACCGATCTGATAACGCAAGCCATGCCGGTCCTTGGCGGCTCTGCTGCGTTTGCCGTGGAGGTTGGGGCAGAAAACGAGTTGCTCGTCCCATTTATGATGCAGAACACCAACGACTATTTCGAAGGTTACGAGACCGTCCGTTTTGAGAAAGCATTTCCCGGGACTTACACGATGAAGATGACCGATCTGCCGGAGCGGAGGCTCTTAAGGTTTGAAGTGAAATAGCTCGAGAGCAAGGCAAAACGGGTCCATTGGCGGTACGCGCGCCCGATTCCAGGCGCCCCGGCCCGGAATCGGGCGCGGGACGAGGCGCCTTCGGTGTCGGCCGGCCTACCGCTTCTTCTTGCTCTTCTTCTGCTTGCGCTGCTTGCCCTTGGTCTCCTGGGGCTTGTCGCCCTGTTTTGCTTCGGCAGCGGCCTTTTCTGCCTTCATCTTCTTGCGTTTGGTCTCGATGCGGAGTTTTTTGTTGATGCGCGCCTTAAGGAAGGGACCGAACTGCTCGGCATCGCCGCGGACAAAGGTGTCCTTAGGGATCGTCACGCCCTGGTCGGCGAACATGGCCACAAAGATGCGCTCGCCGTCGAGCACGTGGTCGAGCTTTTCAAACGGGAAGAACTGCGACTTGCCGCTCGTGCCCCAAACCATCAGGCCGTCCTCGTTGGCGGCGACGCGGCGATAGCGGCCACCCATGGACTCGTCGGCCTCAACGGCGTCGATAAAGTCGCGGGCGAGGGTGTGGTGCAGGTTTTTGCTCCACCAGGCCAAAAAGGCGCCGAATACGATCAAGACGACGCCAAACTTGATCCAGTTGCCGCCGGCCACCAGCATGCCGATGCCGATGAGCGCGGCAATTGCCGCGGCGACATACAGCGAGCCGCGACGCCTGGGCGAGGCGACCAGGCGGGCGAAGTCGGTGACGAGGTCGTTTTCGTATTGGTACTCGTTGAGGTACAGGATGCCGTCGTCGGCTGCGGCCTGCTCCTCGAGCGCGACCTCGACCTGGTCGGCTGCTTCGGAGGGAACGAGGTTGCTCTCTGCGTCTGCCATGCTCTTTGGACTCCTATCGCGGCGGGCTCGCCGTACGGGTTATTATGGAATGCAGTATGCCGTGCGACCGCATGGCCGCCGCGGCAACAAGACTCAGTATACCCGGGGGAGCACCCATGGAATCGTTGTACCGAAAGTATCGCCCGCTCACCTTTGACTCCGTGGTGGGCCAGCAGCATATCGTCTCGACGCTCGAGCACGCCATCACCGAGGGGCGCCTGTCCCACGCCTACCTGTTCTGCGGACCGCGCGGCACGGGCAAGACCACCATGGCGCGCATTCTGGCCAAGGCGCTGCTGTGCCGCAATGCCGAGGCGGCGCGCGCCGAGGGTGCAAGCGGCTGCATGCCCGACGGTACTTGCGAGGAGTGCGAGCTCATTGCCGAGGGTAACCACCCCGATGTCTACGAGCTCGATGCCGCCTCCCGCACGGGCGTGGACAATGTGCGCGAGGAAATCATCAACTCCGTCAACTTTGCCCCGGTGCGCGGCAAGTACAAGATCTATATCATCGACGAGGTCCACATGCTCACGACGGCGGCGTTCAACGCGCTGCTCAAGACGCTCGAGGAGCCGCCGGCACACGTGATCTTTGTGCTGTGCACCACCGACCCGCAAAAGATTCTGGAGACCATCCTCTCGCGCTGCCAGCGTTTCGATTTCCATCGCATCGGCAACGAGGATATCGAGCGTCGCCTGGCATACGTGTGCGAGCAGGAGGGCTTCGATTACGACGATGAGGCGCTGGCTATCGTGGCGCGCCATGCCAAGGGCGGTATGCGCGACGCGTTGTCCACGCTGGAGCAGCTGAGCGTCTTTGGCAACGGTTCTGTGCATGCGGACGACGCCCGCTCGCTTTTAGGCGAGGTTTCGGACCAGATTCTGGCCGAGCTTTCCCGCGCCATTGCCGATCGCGATGTTGCCGAGCTCTATGGACTGATCCGTGCGCAGGTCGAGGAAGGAAACGACCTGCTGGAGCTGACGCGCGACCTGGTGGCGCATGTGCGTGACGTGTACGTTGCCTGCGTTGCCGGTGCCCGTGCCGAGCTGTTTGAGGGCGGCTCCGAGCAGGCCGAGGCGCTTGCTGCCGAGGCCGCTGCCTTTGGCGAGCATCCTGCCGACCGCCTGGCCCGTGTGCTGACGGTGCTCGACGATGCCGCACTGGAGATGAGGGGCGCGAGCGACGTGCGCCTGGTGCTCGAGATCGCCTGCACGCGCCTGGCACGTCCCGAGGCCGATTTAACGATTGAGGCATTGGCCGAGCGCGTGGCCCGCTTGGAGGCCATGGTTGCCAACGGCGCCGTGCCGGCGAGCGTGGCTGCTGCTCAGGCCGCCGCGCCTGCAGCATCCGTACCCGCTGCTGCCCAACAGCCGACGCTCATTTCGGGCGCTCGTGCTGCCGCTCCGGCGGCATCCGCTGCCCCCGCTGCTACGTCCGCGCGCCAGGGCGGTATGCCTTGGGACCGTGGTGCTGCTGTTCCGGCTGCCCAGCCTGCGTCCCGTTCTGCGTCCGTGTCAGCTTCCAAGCCTGCAGCGCCTGCACCTCAGCCTGCGCCGACTCCGACGCCTCAGCCCGTTGCGGCTCCCGCGCCTGCCACCGCTCCGGCACCTAAGCCCCAGTCCAACAATGCCGCCCAGGTTGCCGCCGCCGGTACTGCCGAGACGCCCGCGGTCGAGGATGCCGGAGAGCTGCAGCGCAAATGGGCCGAGGTTGTCGAGCGTGTCAAGGCGCGTCAGGCTTCCTACGCGGGGCTTTTGCTCAATGCCCGCGCCACGGCTGACGACGGCTCCAGGCTCACGGTCTCGTTCCCCGCGGGCTCGACCTTTGCCATCAAGATGCTTGGACGCGCCGACACGCAGTCGGTGGTCCTGCCGACAGTCAGTGCGGTCTTCGGTCGTCGTACCGTCGACTATGTCCTGGATGGGGGTGGCACGCCGGCTCCTCAACATGAGGAGCATTCTCCATCTGCACGGGCTGCGGTATCTGCGGACCCGCAACCCGTGTCCTCGGCGGCCCCTGCATCCTCGAGCGCCAGCGCGACGCAGCCAAAAGCAGCACCGATAGCGGCGCCGACCCCGTCGGCGCCTAAGCCCGTCATGGCCAAACCGGCTGCTCCGACACCCGCGCCCAAGCCTGCCTCGCCCGCGCCCAAGTCGTCTGACCTGGGCAAAGCCCCCTGGCTGCGCTCCGACAACCCCGCCGGCGCTCCTGCCACGGGCAAGCTCCCGACCGAGCCCGCGCCCCGAGCGCCCGAGCGCGCGTCCGCTCCCAAGGCTCAGCCCGCCGCGCCGTCTGCGCCATGGGAATCCGAGCAGGTTCCCTACGACGATGCCATGGTTGGCGGTTTTGTTGCCGATGCTGGTGGGGACGATCTGCCTCCGTTCGACGTGCCGGGTGCGGCGTCCGCGCCCAAGTCCGCTGCAACTGCCCCCAAAGAGGAGGACGCTCCTGCAGCTCCCTGGGAGTCCAACTCCGGTGCGGGCGGCCCCTTCGGCCATCAGGGTGCAGCCCCGAGCATCCCGCAGACCGAGGACGAGGCCAAAGCCCTCATCCGCAGCGTCTTCGGCCAGTCCACCATCTTCAAGCCGGTGGAGTAGCTGCGCAGGCGGGTATACTGCTCAAGAAGAGAACCCCTTGCCCGGGCGCATCTGTATTTCGGACATGTGCAACGTGGTGCCGCGTATATCGCATTCGAGCAGACAGGCGCGTGACGGTCGGCCTAGGATGCTGAGGTCGATACGATACGTCGCATGGCTGTCCGTGTACTCGACTTGCTCGGCGTTGACGGTTGCTCCGATTGTAAATAAAGAGCCCAGTTCGGCATCGACAATCTTGGAGTCCTTTATCTTGACCTTGAACTCTTGGTAGAGGGACGGGCTGTTGTAGTAAATGGTTCGGGTTCCGTCGGTGCATTCATCGGTCGTCTCCCATTTGACGACGGGCTGGTCCGAGCTGGCTATCAGCAGTTCTGCTCCAAAAGCTATGGCATGGGTGATGATAACCAGCAATACCCAGACGACAAAGAGATAGAGAACCACATATGCAACGGGGTGTTTTGAGCGGATGTTTTGGAGTACGGCTGGGACATTCACGAGGGCACCTCCAAATCGTCATCTATGACAATCAAATTATACCCAGCCGCCATGCGTGCCGCCTCGAGCAGCGGCTCGGCATTTTGCCATGTAGCCTTGTAGCCCTACGCATAAACTGCCTGGTTCCAGCTCTGCTAGATGTAGCTTGAGATAATTATGCAACCTTGCATAATTCGACCTTGCATAATCTTGGGCGTGCGTCACGCTCAAGGACATGTATATCGACTGAGGTAGCGTGTCCGCCCCGCTTGCTTGCCCCGCGCCGTGGTACGATTTTTGAGTTTGAAAGTCCCGTCGCGCTCCGGCTGCCCTTGCAGCTTGTCGCGCGGCCGCACGTAAAGGAGCCATCATGGCCGGTATGAACATGCAGCAAATGATGAAGCAGGCTCGCAAGATGCAGGAGCAGCTTGCCGCCGCGCAGGAAAACCTTAAGTCCCAGACCGTCGACGCCTCTGCCGGCGGCGGCATGGTCAAGGTGACCGTTAACGGCGAGATGGAGCTCGTCAACCTCACCATCGACCCCGATGCCCTCGATCCCGAGGACGTCGATATGCTGCAGGACATGATCATGGCTGCCGTCAACGAGGCCGTCCGCGGTGTCAACGAGCTCGCCAACAAGCAGATGGGCGCCATCACCGGCGGCCTCAACATCCCGGGCATGCCGTTCTAAGACACGCATATATATGAGTGCCAACCATAGTCTGCAAAAATTGCTCGATGAGCTGGGCCGTCTGCCGGGCATTGGTCCCAAGTCGGCCCAGCGCATCGCCTATTACCTGCTCGAGGCCGATGCCGAGGAGGCGCGCCGCCTGGCCGAGGCTATCCTGGAGGTTAAGCAGGAGGTTCACTTTTGCAGCCGCTGCTTTAACTACGCCACGGCCGACGAGTGCTCCATCTGCCAGGATTCGATGCGCGATACCACTCGCATTTGCGTGGTGGGCGAGCCGCGCGATGTCCAGGCGATTGAGCGCACGGGCAGCTACCACGGTCTCTACCACGTATTGGGCGGCGTGATCAGTCCCATGGACAAGATTGGTCCCGAGCAGTTGCACATTCGTGAGCTGCTGGCACGCTTGGGCCACGAGGACATCCACGAGGTCATCATCGCCACCAACCCCAATATCGAGGGCGAGACCACGGCGAGCTACCTGGCCCGCACTATCAAGCCGCTGGGCGTTGAGGTATCGCGTCTGGCGAGCGGCCTTCCCGTGGGCGGCGACCTGGAGTATGCCGACGAGCTTACGCTTGGGCGCGCCATCGAGGCCCGTCGCACGATTTAGGTGGCGAGCCTGCTCCTGCCGTATGTCTTCATCGCGACGCACGGGGTAGCCATAATTTCCCCGTGCGACTGTAAGTTTGTTGTGCAACAAAGATGCTTTGTATCCGCTTATCGCATGGATGCTTCCACTCGCATCCTTAATTTGCCCATTCGTTGCGCAACCTTTTGGGTTCGCTGATACACTCAAATATGGATTCGAATGAATGCGCCGCTCCCGAGCGGCGTGTTTTTGTTGGAGGAGAACGCATGCGGCCCGGTGGCACTCAGACAAAGCGCGGCGCCGCGGTGCGCATGCGACGCCGACTGGGCTTGGCGCCGCGGGCGTACGCACTGCTGTCTTGCTCGCTGGTGCTGGTCATAGCTGGCGTTTCTGCCTATGGCATGACCGTGCCGTCCATGATGCAGGCACATGCCGCACGCGAACCGCGCGTGGGGCATGAGGTCAAAAGTGACCTGGGGACCACGACTGGATATGCTTGGGCAAGTGTGGTCGCGCATATTGTGTTTGGCACCGGCGACGCGGACGGCGCCGAGGCCCCGGACAACGAAGTCACGCTTGCCAATGGCAAAACCATCGTGCTCACCAACACCAAGATCATCGATCGGTTGTCCAACAATAGCGTGGCGGCAACGGTGAATAAGGTCGAGCAGCAGAAGGAGCAGGACGCCCAGCAGTCCGGAAAGCCCGGTAGCTCGGATACTTCTGGCTCCGGCTCGGATTCGTCGAGTTCGGGCGGTGGCTCTGGGTCGGGTTCCTCTGCCGGAGGGTCTGGAAACGGCGGCTCGACGGGCGGCAACACTGACAACGATGCAAACTCCGGTGGCCTTTCCGCTGCTGAGGAAGAGAGCATTCACAGCTGGCTTGTGACCAAGTACAACATGCTCGACGGCTATGTTTCTCGTGCCAATGACGTGGTCTCGACCTATAACTCTACGGGAGATCCCAGGCCGTGCGACAGCCTGGTCGGGGAGATGTTTGTCATTCGAGCCGAGTTCGGTCGTCAGACATTCTCGCCCCGGTCAAAGTGGTATCAGCAGTATGCCAATCTGTGGGGCTGTTACACCAACCTATGTCAATGGGTCGGCCATTACGGCGATGATGACGTCGCGCTCGGTAACTTCAACAATAACGTGGCGGCGCTTGCCCTATGATGACCGATCTTGCATCCACCACACCACAATCGCTCGGTCGCGATCCCATGGTCGGCCTGCGCCTGGCGCGTGTCGACGGGTTTGAGCCGGCCATTGCGCTCGGTCAGGACGAACTGCCTGCCT
Organism: Collinsella sp. AF20-14LB; assembly: GCF_003459505.1. Taxonomy (GTDB): domain Bacteria; phylum Actinomycetota; class Coriobacteriia; order Coriobacteriales; family Coriobacteriaceae; genus Collinsella. The sequence continues at coordinate 23,420 of NZ_QRWD01000011.1, read as the reverse complement.
ATCTGCGTCGTTTTACGATGCTGTTTGCCGACGATGCCACCATGCGCCGTGGCGGTATCGGCCGCGTGACGCGTGCCGTCAACGCCCAAGGCGAGGCCGTGGCACTCAAGCAGCTCATCTTGCCAACGTGCGATGAGTTTGACGATGCCGCCGCCCATGAGGCGCTGGTCGCCAAGTTCAAAGCGGCGTTTCGCGAGGAATACGAATGCCATCGCGCCCTTTCGGGCCTTAAGGGCTTTCCCCGCCTCTATGGCTGGGGCGAGGTCGACGGTGTGCCTGCAATTGTCATGGAATGGGTCGAGGGCGAGACGCTCGCCCGCTTGCGCTCGCGCTTTGCCGTGGACGATGCCGGCCGCCTATCGCCGCTTGTGGCGGCGCGTCTGGGTCGCGACCTGTTCGATCTGCTCTGCCGTATGAGCCTGGTGGGCGAGGGCTTTGTCCATCGCGATATCTCGCCCGCTAATATTATGGTGCGTACGGCGCGTCTACCGCTTGACCGGCAGCTTGCCGAGGGCACCTTTGACCTGTGCCTGATCGACTTTGGCTCGTCGCTGGCGCTTGAGCCTGCGTCGGCCGTGGCCGGTACCGGCGGCAAGGCGTCGTTTACGGAGCGCTATGCCACGCTGCGTCGCGCGACGGTTGCCTATGCCCCGCCCGAGATGCTCACCGACGATATTCCCGACCTGCGCGCTTTGCGTATGTCGCCGGCGATCGACGTCTATGCCGCAGCAAGCACGGTTTACGAGCTCATTGCCGGCGCCGCGCCATACGAAGCCGCGCCGAGCACTTCGGGCACCTCGGGTTCGCGCAAAAAGACGCGCGACATCGCCAGCCCCTACCGTCTCAAGATGGACACGCTGCCCGACTATCCCATTGGTGCCCATGCGCCCGGTTGCGATTTGACTCAGCTGCTTCGTCGTGAGCCCGATGTGGCGCTCGCTGCGGCCGAGCAGGCCCAGCAGCTGGGGCTTGAGCCGGATTCCGAGGAGCTACGCGATGCGCTGGCGTTTGTCGATGCCCAGCTGTTCGACGTGGTGATGGCCTGTCTGTCCAGCCATCAAAAAGATCGTCCCGAGCCGGCGGCGGTCGAGGCGGCGCTCTCGGCGTTTTGTGACCACTATGCGCAAAATGTCGGTCGTTCGCTCCGCGGCGAGCCGCTCACGCCGTGCCCCATGGATGCGTCTGGCCGCGCGGTTCGTCGCGCGCTGATGGTCGGCGCGACGGTCGTCTGTGGCGTGGTTTGGGCTGTGGTCGTGGTTTCGGCCGCGCTGCTGGCGTCGGGCGCTCGCGTGACGGCGACTTTGGGATCGCTCGTGTGGTCTGGGTCGCTACCGGGTATTATTGCCGCACTGGCGTTGGCGCTGCCAGGCATAGCCGGCGTTGCCGCGGGGGCACTTGCGCACGATCGGCGCTCGGGCTTCCTGCAGGGTGTGCTTGCGCTTTCTGCCTGCGAGGTTCCGGTGCTGGTTGTGGCTGCATGTAGCGTATTTTCCCAACGCGCCGTGATGGGCGGCCTTGTTGCCGCTCTGGTTGCAACCTATACGCTTACGTGGTTTTTGCTTGCGATGGGCTTTGCCTTTGAACTTCCCGTTTCGGCACCGCGACGCACAAAAGCCCAGATGGCGACTCCGCTTGCCGGTGGAGCCGCAGCTGTCCGTACTTTTGGCGGACCTGTCGAAGTATCGTCCGATTCTATTTCTACGACCAAGGAGGCCTAGGTCATGGCATCTCAAGTTGAGCTCACCCCATGCGGGGCCATGTTTGACATCTTTAAGCGCGCAGCGCATCTGAGCCATATCGAGCTGTGCGGCTTGGTGCTTTCGTCCCGTCCGCTCGCCGACGGCCGCAGCCCGCAGAGCCGAGCCGCCGATCGCTCTTGGGTTTCCCGCTTTATCGTTCGCGCGCCGGTCGGCACGCTTCAGCAGCGCTACTTTGCCGAATACGGTACCTCGGCTGCGCGTATTATGTCGCAACTGGCCCTGCGCCAGCGCAATCCCATGGACTCCACGGCTGTAATCAATATGGTGTGCGGTCCTGCAGGTGAACCGATGGTACGCGCGCTCGAAGAGTGCCACCAGGACACGAATCTCTATCGCAACGCGCTCGATCGCCTGTCCCAGGCGGCGGAACTCATGCCCGCCGAGCGCGCCGAGGTCGTGCTGGTGCTGTTTGTCGCCGTCGGTTGTTCGGCGGATGTGCGGTCCTCGGTGAACTATGCCATCGACTACGCGAACGCGACCTGCGGCGGAGGCACATCCACGCCGCGTTCGCTTGGCATGTCGCTGACTGCGGGCGAACGCGAACCCGCCCCGGCGCACCCTTTGGGCTTGCTGCGCGTGCAAAACAGTTTTGTCGTGAGCGCCCCGCGCTGGATTCAGCCGAGTGAGCAGGGTGTTGAGATTGGCGCGCTGGCCACTGGTGAGGGCGATATTACCGACGTCGGCGACGATGTCTCGGCCCGCCATGCCCATATCTGGTGCGATGCTCAAAATATCTGGCACGTCGAGGACTTGTCGTCCACCAACGGAACCGTGGTGGTAAACGGGGCCACGCGCGTTTGCATTCAGGTCGAGCCCGGCCGTTCCGCCCAGCTCAATCCCGGCGACGAGCTCAAGCTCGGCGAATCCACTACCTATGCCATCCTCTTCGGTGCCCTCTAGCCGGCAGTTAAGGACGTTCCTTTTCTGCCGGCACTTGGGGACACTCCTTGGCGCGCCAGGGCCAGTCGCCCGGGGATGGAGGGACCATTTTGGCCCTTGACGGTCACCCGAGGTAAACCTTTACCGCCCGCCTATATTTGTCGAAATTACACTTGACGGCGGGGTACAATAAACCCGCATGCGGATTTCCGTTGCGGGCGCTTCCCATCGCCGGGGCGTGCCCGGGAGCATCCGGCATGCGGCCTTTGCGGCGCTCGGCCATGTGCAAGACGGGTAGCTGGGCCTGCGGTGCGCAAGCGCCCCTCGCCTTGGCACACCTTCTCTCCATGCCATGTACCTGCTGCTCAGTCTGCCTGCCAGATGATTGGAAGCAACAGCGAAAATCCCATCACGCCAACATCCCGGCGATCGCCGGGGCCTGTATACCTATATGAGAGGAGAGGGGTATATGGCGCGTAAGTTTAAGTCTATGGACGGCAACGAGGCGGCCGCATATGTTTCGTATGCGTACACCGAGGTAGCGGGAATTTATCCCATTACGCCGTCCAGCCCGATGGCCGACCATGTCGACCAGTGGGCGGCCCAGGGTCGCAAGAACATCTTTGGCACCCCGGTCAAGGTCGTCGAGATGGAGTCCGAGGCAGGTGCAGCCGGTACCGTTCACGGTTCGCTGGGCGCCGGTGCTCTGACCACCACCTACACGGCTTCTCAGGGCCTGCTCCTGATGATCCCGAACATGTACAAGATCGCGGGCGAGCAGCTCCCGGGCGTCTTCCACGTCTCCGCGCGTTGCGTCGCTTCCCACGCCCTGAACATCTTCGGTGATCACTCCGACGTCATGGCCTGCCGCCAGACCGGTTTCGCCATGCTCGCCGAGGGCAACGTCCAGGAGGTCATGGACCTCTCGCCGGTGGCTCACCTTGCCGCCATCGAGGGTAAGACCCCGTTCCTTAACTTCTTCGACGGCTTCCGCACCAGCCACGAGATCCAGAAGGTCGCCATGTGGGACTACAAGGATCTTGCCGAGATGTGCGACATGGACGCCGTCCAGGCTTTCCGCGATCATGCGCTCAACCCTGAGCACCCGCACACCCGCGGCAGCCACGAGAACGGCGACATCTTCTTCCAGAACCGTGAGGCCTGCAACAAGGTCTACGACGAGCTCCCTGCCGTCGTCGAGGGCTACATGAAGAAGATCAACGAGAAGCTCGGCACCGATTACGGCCTGTTCAACTACTACGGCGCTCCCGATGCCGATCGCGTCGTCGTGTGCATGGGCTCCTTCTGCGACGTGCTCGAGGAAGTCATCGACTACCTCAACGCTCACGGCGAGAAGGTCGGTCTGGTCAAGGTTCGCCTGTTCCGCCCGTTCTCCATCAAGCACTTCGTCGACGTTCTCCCCGAGACCGTCAAAAAGATCGCCGTCATGGACCGCACCAAGGAGCCGGGTTCCATCGGCGAGCCGCTCTACCAGGACGTCGTCTCCGCTCTCTACGAGGCCGGCAAGACGGGCATCAAGGTCGTCGGCGGTCGTTATGGCCTGGGCAGCAAGGACACGCCTCCCGCGTCCGCTTTCGCTGTCTTCGAGGAGCTCAAGAAGGACGAGCCCAAGCGCGAGTTCACCATCGGCATTGTCGATGACGTGACCAACCTGAGCCTGCCCGAGGCCGAGGATGCGCCCAACACCGCAGCCCCCGGCACCATCGAGTGCAAGTTCTGGGGTCTGGGTGGCGACGGTACCGTCGGCGCCAACAAGAACTCGATCAAGATCATCGGCGACCACACCGACAAGTACGTTCAGGCCTACTTCCAGTACGACTCCAAGAAGACCGGCGGCGTCACCGTTTCGCACCTGCGCTTTGGTGATTCCCCGATCCGCTCGCCGTACTACGTGACCAAGGCCGACTTTGTCGCCTGCCATAACCCTAGCTACATCGTTAAGGGCTTCAAGATGGTCCGCGACGTCAAGCCGGGCGGCACCTTCCTGGTCAACTGCCAGTGGAGCGACGAGGAGTTCGCCGAGCACATGCCCGCCGTGGCCAAGCGCTACATCGCGAACAACAACGTCAACGTCTACCTGATCGACGCTATCGACCTGGCGGCCAAGGTCGGCATGGGCAAGCGCACCAACACGGTGCTCCAGTCCGCCTTCTTCGCGCTGGCCAAGGTCCTGCCCGCCGAGGACGCCCTGCAGTACATGAAGGACGCGGCTACCAAGTCCTACATGAAGAAGGGCCAGGCTATCGTCGACGCCAACCACAAGGCCATCGATGCCGGCGCTACCGCTTTCCGTAAGTTCGAGGTTCCGGCCGACTGGGCTACCGCCGAGGACGCCGCTCCCGTCGAGCTCTCCGAGGAGACCAAGTCCGCCATCGCCCAGCAGGTCAAGAACCTGCTCGAGCCCATCGATCGCATGGATGGCGACAGCCTGCCCGTTTCCGCCTTCGTCGGTTGCGCCGACGGCCAGTTTGAGCTGGGCGCCTCCGCATACGAGAAGCGCGGCGTCGCCGTGGTCGTTCCTCACTGGGACGAGACCAAGTGCATCCAGTGCAACCAGTGCGCCTATGTGTGCCCGCATGCCACCATCCGTCCGTTCGCGATGACCGAGGACGAGGCTGCCGCCGCGCCCGAGGCTACCCGCACGCTCGACGCCATGGGCCCCAAGGCCAAGGGCATGAAGTTCACCATGGCCGTGTCCCCGCTCGACTGCATGGGCTGCACCAACTGCGTCAAGGTTTGCCCCAAGGGCGCCCTCGAGATGGTTCCCACCGAGCAGGAGATGGACCAGCAGCCCGTTTGGGACTACATGGTCGAGAACGTCTCCGAGAAGAAGGAGCTCATCGCGGCCAACGTTAAGGGCAGCCAGTTTAAGCAGCCCTACCTGGAGTTCTCCGGCTCCTGCGCCGGCTGCGCCGAGACCGCCTATGCACGTCTGGTGACCCAGGTTGCCGGCGACCGCATGTTCATCTCCAACGCCACCGGCTGCTCCTCCATTTGGGGCAACCCCGCTGCCACCGCTCCTTACTGCAAGGACAAGGACGGTCACGGCCCGGCGTGGAACAACTCCCTGTTCGAAGACAATGCCGAGCATGGTCTGGGCATGGCCGTTGGCTATGAGGCCGTTCAGCACAAGCTGATCGCCGCTACCCAGGACATCATCGCTGCCGATGGTCCGTCCGATGAGCTCAAGGCCGCCGGCCAGGCTTGGATCGACTCCGTCAACGACGCCGAGGCCTCCAAGACCGCTGCCGCTGCCTACGTTGCCGAGCTCGAGAAGTGCGGCTGCGACGCTTCCAAGGCGATCCTCGCCGACAAGGCTTACCTCACCAAGAAGTCTTTCTGGATCTTCGGCGGCGACGGTTGGGCCTACGACATCGGCTTCGGTGGCCTGGACCACGTCCTGGCTTCCGGCCACAACGTCAACGTCTTCGTCTTCGACACCGAGGTCTACTCCAACACCGGCGGTCAGGCCTCCAAGGCCTCGAACCTGGGCCAGGTCGCTCAGTTCGCCGCTGCCGGTAAGGTGACCAAGAAGAAGTCTCTGGCCGAGATTGCCATGAGCTACGGCTACGTCTACGTGGCACAGGTTGCCATGGGCGCCAACCCGGCTCAGACCCTCAAGGCCATCCACGAGGCCGAGGCCTACGACGGCCCGTCCCTCATCATCGGCTACAGCCCCTGCGAGATGCACTCCATCAAGAAGGGCGGCATGCAGAACTGCCAGGCCGAGATGAAGAAGGCTGTCGAGTGCGGTTACTGGAACCTCTTCCGCTTCAACCCCGAGGCTGCTGCCGGCAAGAAGTTCTCGCTCGATTCCAAGGAGCCCGCGGGCGGTTATCAGGAGTTCCTGATGAACGAGGCCCGTTACGCTTCGCTGACGCGTTCCTTCCCCGAGCGTGCCGAGGAGCTCTTCAAGGAGAACGAGCAGGCCGCTATGGACCGCTACGCTCACCTGCTGAAGCTCAAGACGGTGTACAACGAGGCCTAGGTCTCCCACCGCAGGATCTGAGGGCTGACCTTCGCGGACGTCCTCGGACATGAAAGAACCCCCGCTGCGCACTAACGTGCGGCGGGGGTTCTTTCGTCCTGCGGAGTGTCCGCGAAGGTCAGCCCTCAGATCCTGCTACGACTACGTCCTCGGATTGTGGGGCTGAATGAAGGATGTGGCTGTGGGGGTGCCTTGTCCCGGTCGCTGTTTCGCGGCGTGGCCGCGAAACCACGCGCCACTTTGGGCATGGAGGGCTAGCTGATTGTGGCCTTCTGCTGCCCCAGTGCTGTTTCGCGCTTTGCGCGAAACATCGCAGCACTTTGGGCATAGTGGGGGAGTTGGTTGTCGCTGCCTTCTATCCCCTTGCTGTTTCGCGCCTTTGGCGCGAAAGGCGCAGTACTTTGGGCGTGGGGGCTGGCTTGCGGACTCAGATGACCTAGAGAGATATGGGTGCAAACGAGAAATCGTTGTTGGGGTCGTCCTTTTCCATAAACTCATCGAGACAGAATGTCATATAGATTGGAACGTAAAGGATCTTGCCCTCTTTGCAAAGGTTTTCGTGGCTCAGCACAACGGCCTCGGGAATTTTGTACTCGCCCACACTCATCAAACGGTCGAGGGCTGCATGTGCTCGAACTTTCTTGCCCGATTTGACTTCGATTGGGACAACATGCCCGCGGGCACCTTCGATTACAAAGTCGACTTCACCGACCTCACGCGTTTGGTAGTACCACGTATCTGCTCCGAGGGCAACGAGTTCCTGTGCGACCACGTTCTCATAGAGGCCGCCGAGGTTGGGGGTTTTCATGTCAAGGTAGACGGCGCGTGCCGTGCTGCCGGGATACCGCGATGCGAGCATACCTGTATCGGACTCGTATAGTTTAAAGGCCGTCGTTTTCTCCGTCCTCTTGAGAGGGCTTCGTGCCTCCGTCACCTGGGGGACCATCAATCCAACGCCTGCGTTCACCAGCCATAGGAAATCCTGCTCGTATTTTTGAAGACGAGCTCCCTCGCCTAGAGACGAGACGATAAAGCGATGGGACTCCGCCTCAAGCTGAACGGGAATTTGCTCGAAAATGGAGCGAACGTTAAACGCTCGAGTCGATGCATATTTAGAGATATCGCTTTTGTACTGATCGACTAGCTGAATTTGAAGCTCACGCGTTCTCACGAGCGAATAGCCCGAATCGATATAGTTCTGAACGACCTCCGGCATGCCGCCGCAAACGATATAGGCTCTAAAGTTTTTGAGCATCGCCTCATGAATATAGTTTTCGACGGGACGTCTCTCGACAAGGCGGCTGCGAATATCTGCAAGCACATTTTCGCTGACGCTGTTTGCCCAACAAAACTCTTCAAAATCCATCGGCCGCATAACAATGTGCTCGACATACCCTACCGGAAAAGAAGAGATCCCCTTAAACTCAGTCCCAAGCATAGACCCCGAGAAGACATAGCTAAAGCGTCCGTCCTCGACCAGCGCCTTCATAAGTGTAACGATCTGCGGATACTCCTGAATCTCATCGACGAAGATAAGCGTGTCTCCTTCAACAAGCGGTGCATCCGCAAGAAGGGCCACACGGTTGATGAAGTCAATGGAGTTCTTAGCGCCAACAAGTACGTCTCTTGCCTCGGCATCAAGTAGCAGATTGACCTCATAATACGAAGCGTAGTTGCTCTTTCCAAACGCGCGAATCGCATAGCTCTTGCCAATCTGACGCGCACCGGTAACAAGCAGGGCCTTATGGGAGTTATTCTTCCAGCTCAAAAGCCTATCAGTGACCTTGCGGCGTAGCATTAAAACACCTCATTGACAAAAATTGGCAAATAGATTTGCCCCTAATCATACAAAAAATGACAAATAGATTTGACCCAAATCATACAAAAATTGGCAAATAGCAAAGCTCACTTAGGCCTCAAAGCCAGCGAGCCAGCACGGTACTTTGCGAAAAGGCTGGCGGCGCCGTTGTTGAGGGTGGCCAGGTTGGCAGTGGCGCCGTTAGCGTTCTCGGCTGCTTGGGCGCGCAGGAGCGAAAGGGCGTCGGCAGCGTTCATGCAGAAGCCGACGGTAAAGTTCCATACTGCGAACTCGCAGTCGCTTGCCGCGGGGTGAAGCGCGATCGGCTATCCCTTATGTTGGATGAAAAGCCCCATGTTTTTGCAGGGGTGCATACTCGTCAAATTAATGTATAGAATCGCGTATAGTGCGAGTAAGATATTGCGCTGTCCGTTTTGTGTTTAGCAAAGATATAGTTTGCATAATCTGGTCTAATCCCTGCTCTATTTAAATAAAGTTGCACGTAAATGGCGTAGATATGCCTGAACTGGGCTTCTTTACGCTGAGCGGGTAAAATCGACCGTTCGCCGCTTAGGTATTTTCAAAATGAATAAAATGAGCGATAAAGAGAATATAAACCTTAATAAACTCGCGTATCGCACGGACGCGGGTTATTAATGGGTTGTAGGCCTTTTACAGAAAGGATTCCAGCAATGTCTAAGCCTCTTGGCAAGCCCGATCGTATTGTCGTCGCCCTCGGCGGCAACGCCCTCGGCAACAACCCCGTCGAGCAGATCGAGGCCGTGAGCAACACCGCCCACGCTCTCCTTGGTCTTATCGAGCAGGGCAACGAGATCATTATCACCCACGGCAACGGCCCGCAGGTCGGCATGATCCAGAACGCCTTCGCCGCTGCCCACGATGCCATCGGTACCCCCGAGATGCCGCTGCCCGAGTGCGGCGCCATGTCCCAGGGCTACATCGGCTACCACCTGCAGCAGGGCATCGGCCGCGAGATGCACAAGCGCTATAAGCGTTGGCACGCCGCCACCGTCGTCACCCAGATCGAGTGCGATCCCGACGATCCCGCGTTCAAGAATCCGACCAAGCCGATCGGCCCCTTCTACACCGAGGAGCAGGCCAAGGAGTTCATGGCCGAGGATCCCTCCAAGGTCTTCGTCGAGGATTCCGGCCGCGGCTGGCGTCGCGTCGTCGCTTCCCCCGATCCCAAGAAGATCGTCGAGGCTGACTCCATCCTCAACCTGCTCGACAACGAGTTCATCGTCATCGCCTGCGGTGGCGGCGGCATCCCCGTCGTCCGCGACTACGAGAACAAGGGCTGCTACAAGGGCGTTCCCGCCGTCATCGACAAGGACCTGGGCGGCGAGCTGCTGGCCGAGGACTGCGACGCCGACGTTCTGTTCCTGCTGACCGCCGTCGAGCATGTCGCCATCAACTTTGGCAAGCCCAACCAGGAGGAGCTCGAGGACCTCACCGCCGACGAGGCCGAGCGCCTGGCCGACGAGGGCCAGTTCGGCAAGGGTTCCATGGAGCCCAAGGTCCGCGCTGCCATCAAGTTCGCGCGTTCCCGCAAGGGCCGCACCTGCATCATCGGCGCACTGGACAAGGCCGCCGAGACCATGGCCGGCCTCTCCGGTACCCGCATCCACGAGTAGTCTCTGCTCTGTTGCCTCTCTCGTGGGCGCCAGGCAAAGCGCCCACAAACTAGCCTCTCTTCATGAGCCCCGCAGTCCGCTCCGGCTGCGGGGCTTTTGCTATTCACCTAGTCATTGGGGACATTCTTAAACGACTAGTAGTAGGCCCACATGGCTTCGACTTCGTTAAGGACCTCTACGACGCCCCAGCGACGGGCGCTGCGGCTGGCCGAGTTGGGGTCGTAGACGCCAATCTGGTTGGCATCGTCGATGCCGTAGAGCACGATGTAGTGGCCTACGTTGGTAAACGTACCGGGGCGCACTGCGGCGATAACGGGCGCACCCGCGCGAAGTGCTTGGGTAATCGATTCACGATCGTTATAGAGCTGTGTTCCGTTGAGTCCCAGCTGCCACGCACCGCCTGTCATAAACGACCACTCGGTGGCACCAGTGGGGGCGTAGTTGCCGGCTTCGGCCAGTGTGCATATATCGACCGGCGTCTTATCGGTGTGGCCGGTCTTAAAGATATAGACCATGGTGAGGCAAGTGGGACCGCAAGCGTTTTCGCGAATAGTGCCGCCGGCATAGGGCAGCTCCGACCATGCGGGGTCAATTTGGTAGATGTGGGGCATGGTGCCGGCACTCCACTGCGAGCGCGGGGTCGAAAAAGCAAATGAGTAGCCGGGCGCGACGGGAGCTTTAAGCAGCTTGTCCTCGGCAGTGGGCTCAAGACCGGCTGACCCGTGGGAGATACAGGATCCCAAAAACACAAAGACGAGGCAGGCGGCGATGGAGCAAAGCGCAAGACGTAGGCGGCGGGCCGGAAGCGTGTGGCTTGTGGTATGCGACGCGGGGTGAGGGGCGGAATTGCCGCGATCGCGTTGAGATCGCGAAAAGGAGCGCTTAACGTAGTAGTCGGTCTTACGGCGATCGTAGCGGCGTGGCTGCGATGTGTCGGTCTGGCGTTGGCGTGTGCTCGTACTCATGCGGTCTGACTGCTGCACGGTACGGCTTTGTTGCCGCGAAGAAGCCCCGAGCTGCTCTTGGGGGCGCTGCGGGTTGTCGTTGTCGGAGGTGCTTCTGGGCGTTGGCGTGGTGCGGCCGGCAAGGCGCACGCTTTGTGGCCGTTGGTCGCCGTCATTGTATCCATATGCCATTCGAATCACCTTGCCTCATGTGTAACTTGTCTATCCTACATAAAAAGAGGCGCGACACATGGGTATGTGCGCCAAAAGCCTGACAAATGGTATGAACGTTGCCGCGCCGCGCGCCAAGCGTCACGGCAACAGGTATTCAAAAGCAGACAAGATGAAAGCGTCCAAGACGAATGACGTCTTCCGCCGTTCGTCCCAAAAACGGCGCCGCTCGTTTTGCAGTTCTGCCTTCGGTCGAGCCACAAGCGGCGCTGCTGTGCCAAGGCCGTATCTTAAAGCCACGAAATAAAAGCGCGCGGCAAAACAGACCGCGCAAGGGGTGACGCCAAAGAGGCGTCAATAAGGAAAGGAGGGGAACAATGGCGGACAAGAACGCAGAAGTTGCAGTCGAAGGTAACGGCGGCATGAAGAAAACGCTTTCGCTCTGGAACTTCTTCACCATCGGTTTCGGTGCCATCATCGGTACTGGTTGGGTCCTGCAGGTCGGCGACTGGATGGTCGTGGGCGGCGGTCCCGTTCCCGCTATGATCGCATTCCTCTTGGGTGCAATCTTCCTCGTGCCCGTCGGAGCTGTTTTCGGTGAGCTCACGGCTGCTATCCCCATCTCGGGCGGCATCGTCGAGTATGTCGACCGTAGCTTTGGCCGTACGCTGAGCTACATCACCGGTTGGCTCCTGGCCCTGGGCAACGGCATCCTGTGCCCGTGGGAGGCCATCGCCATTTCGACCCTCGTGTCCGAGATGTTCGGCAGCCTGCCCGGTCTTGAGTGGCTGCGCGCCGTCAAGCTCTACACCATCTTGGGCGCCGACGTTTACTTGTTCCCGACGCTAATCGCGCTCGGCTTTGCAGTCTACGTCATCTTCCTCAACTTCCGCGGTGCCAGCTCGGCCGCCAAGCTCCAGGCCTTCCTGACCAAGGCTCTGCTCTGCGGCATGCTGCTCGCCATGGGTGTCTCGCTGTTCACCGGTTCGCCGGAACACGCCATGCCCGTGTTCTCCCAGGTCACCGGTGCTGGCGGCGGCAAGCCCGCTACCGAGGGCACCAGCCTGTTCGCCGGCATCGTGTCGGTCCTGGTTTTGACCCCGTTCTTCTACGCCGGCTTCGATACCATTCCTCAGCAGGCTGAGGAAGCAGCCGAGGGCCTCAACTGGAACAAGTTCGGCAAGATCATCTCCCTGGCCCTGCTGGCCGCCGGCGGCTTCTACATGGTCTGCATCTACTCGTTCGGCACCATCCTCGACTGGCATGAGTTTGTTAAGAGCCCGGTTCCCGCGCTTGCCTGCCTCAAGGGCATCAACATGCTCCTGTACCTGGCCATGCTCGTCATCGCCACGCTTGGACCCATGGGCCCGATGAACTCCTTCTACGGCGCCACGAGCCGCATCATGCTCGCCATGGGCCGCAAGGGCCAGCTGCCCGAGAAGTTCGCCGAGGTCGATCCCAAGTCCGGCGCTCCCAAGCTCGCCTGCGCCGTTCTGGGCGTCATCACCGTCATCGGTCCGTTCCTGGGCAAGAACATGCTCATCCCTCTGACCAACGTGTCGGCTCTCGCCTTCATCTTCTCCTGCGGCATGGTCGCCCTCGCTTGCCTGCGCATGCGCTTCACCGAGCCCGACCTGCCTCGTCCCTACGAGGTGCCCGGCGGCAAGTTTGGCATCAGCCTCGCTGTCGCTGCCTGCGCCGTCATCATTGGCCTGCTCGTGGTCCCATTCTCTCCCGCCTCCCTCAACATGGTGGAGTGGAGCATCGTGATCGGCTGGCTGGCCGTTGGCCTGGCCCTCATGGCCTTCACCAATTCCCGCAAAAAATAACGCCGAGCCGGGGCGGATCGGGTGCGCGGACCCCTCTCTTCCGCGCACCGAACCCGGCACCACTTGGGTAGCTTTGTGAGGCCATAACCCAACATGGCCTCGCCCACTATATGGATCCATAAGGAGGAACCATGTCCACTAAGTACGCAATCGTTGGCGGCAAGCTCATCGACGGTACCGGTGCCGAGCCGGTCGAGAACTCCCTCGTTCTCGTCGACGACAACGGCAAGATCGAGTATGCCGGTGCTATGCAGGACCTTCCCGAGGGCGTTGAGGTTATCGACGCCGCCGGCAAGACCGTCCTTCCCGGCCTGATCGACACCCACCTGCACTTCTCGGGCAACCTGACCGACGATGACACCGACTGGGTCATGCAGCCGCTCCTCGAGAAGCAAGCCGTCGCCGTCAAGCAGGCCTACGACTGCCTCACCCACGGCCTCACCACCGTCTGCGAGATCGGCCGCTTTGGTATCCAGATTCGCGACTGCATCGACAAGGGCGTCTTCAAGGGCCCGCGCGTTCTGGCCACTGGTCTTGGCTTCTGCCGCGTTGCCGGCCACGGTGACTCCCACCACTGCACTCAGGAGCTCAACAAGGAATCCCATCCCTGGGGCGACCAGGTCGATGGTCCTTGGGATCTGCGCAAGGCCGTCCGTCGTCGCCTGCGCGAGAACCCCGATGCCATCAAGATCTGGGCTACCGGTGGCGGCATCTGGCGTTGGGATTCCGGTCGCGACCAGCACTATTGCTCCGAGGAGATCCAGGCCGTGGTCGAAGAGGCAAAGATGGTCGGCATACCCGTGTGGAGCCACTGCTACAACAACCACGCCGCTGCCTACGATTCCGTCCGTTTTGGCTGCGAGCAGCTGATTCACGGCTTCGATATCGATGAGCGCACCATGGACCTCATGGCCGAGCAGGGCACCTTCTTCACCCCGACGATTGCCTTCCTGCCCACCTGGTACGCCACCTATCCGCCCGTTTACGTCCCCGAGCTGCACGACAAGTACGAGGGCACCTTGGTCGAGAAGGAGCTGCAGCGCAACTACGACTGCCTGCGCGAGGCCAAGAAGCGCGGCGTCGTCATGACGATCGGCTCCGACTCCTTCTCCTTCGTCACCCCGTACGGCACCTGCTCCATCGAGGAGATGTACGAGTTCGTCGACAAGATCGGTTTCACCCCGGTCGAGACCATCACCTGCGCTACCCTCAACGGTGCCAAGATGTGCCACATCGAGGACGAGACCGGTTCCATCGAGGCCGGCAAGTGCGCCGACCTGCTGGTCGTCAACGGTGACGTCGCCGCTGACATTCACGTGCTCAACACCGACAACATGGACGTCATCATGAAGGACGGCTGGATCGTCGAGGCTGGCACTTTTGGTGAGGCTAACAAATACAGCGCCTAAGATACCGTTTGTCGATGGCTTGATGTAAAACACAGTTTTTGATTGCATAATGCAATGGAGAGGGTCGCTTGCGGCCCTCTTTATTGCTATGGGTGCTACGGACAAGAGGGGACGACGGTGGATTTAAACAGGCTGATTCTGGGCAAGAGCTACAACTCTACCAAGGTCTTTCGTACGGCCCAGCATGTGGTTCAGGCCATCCTGCTCGGTATTGTCGTTCCGGCGCTTATCCTGCTGCTTATCTGGGATTTAACCGATAATCCCAATCCCGTTCCGGGCGTTGTCGTTATTGCCGGCCTGGTCATGCTGTGCTTCTTTTTCTCGTACGTCTTTGTGGTCCCCGACGACCTCACATCGAGCGCAACCGACCGTACGCTCGCCATCGCATCAAAAATATTCGCCTACACGTCGCGTGGCCTTACGCCCGAAGCGGCCCTGGGCGCCTCTAAAATTATCCTGTCCGAGACCATCGCCTCTGCCATCTGCTTTACCGATGGCAAACAGGTGTTGGCAAGCTGGGGCGAGGACTCGGCAAAGTGCCCTGCCGGCACCCCGGTCGTGCTCAAGACCACGCTCAACGTGATCGAGTCTGGCGAACAGAGTGTATTTTCGCGTGACGCCTCCAATGAGACGGGCGGCTATTTTCCCCGTCTGCGCGCCGGCATTGTCGCGCCGCTGACCGTGCGCGGGCATTGCGTGGGCACGCTCGAGCTGTATTATCCCCGTCTGAGCAGCATCGATATGCGCCAGACGGCGCTTGCCTCGGGCTTTGCCGACCTCATTTCCACGCAGCTTGCGAGCTTTGAGCTCGAGCGCCAGGACGAGCTTACAGCTCGCGTGGAGCTGCGCGCCTTGCAATCGCAGGTCGATCCTCATTTTCTGTTTAACACCATCAGCATCATCGTGTCGCTCGTGCGTACCGAGCCGGACAAGGCCAGGTCGCTGCTCATCGACTTTTCCAATTACTACCGTCAGACACTGTCCGATTCCGATACCCTCACAACGCTCGAGCACGAGGTGGAACAGGGCACTCGTTACATCAACCTTATGCAGGCCCGGTATGGCGACGGCCGTCTGCGCGTCTCGGTCGATATCGACTTTGAGGTGCGCGACAGCATGGTGCCGCCGTTTATCTTGCAGCCGCTGCTCGAAAACTGCATCAAGCATGCGCAGCGCGAGACCGAGCCGCTTTCTATTCATGTTAGGGCTTTTGAGACCGATGACGGCTTGGAGATCATCGTCGAAGATGACGGCATCGGTATGAGCGAAGAAGTCTGCGCGCATCTGTTTGAGCAGCATCGCCGAGAGGAGCCCGAGAGCATTACCGCCGACGGTTCCGTCAAGCGAGGTTGCGGCCTGGCGCTCTTTAACGTACTTCAGCGCATCCATTTCTTTTACGGAGAAGATTCGGGCATGCGCGTGAAGTCCCAGGAGGGCGTGGGAACGCAGGTCATCGTCGAGCTGAACGGCGAGCCGCATGAGCCGGCGCCGATGAAGGTGTAGCGCGCAGTTGGATTGAGAGAAAAAAAGAGGGGAAGCGCATATGTCCGAGGGATGGAACATCTTGGTGGTTGATGACGAGCCTCCTATTAGGGCTGAGCTACGTTATCTGCTGGAAAAGGATGCACGTGTGGGACAGATTGCCGAGGCGGGCAATGTCACCGAGGCCGTGGAGTCGATTCTGTCGAACAAGCCCGACGTGCTGTTTTTGGATATCACGATGCCCGGCCGCTCGGGAATCGAGCTTGCCGAGACGCTGCAGAACCTAAAAACGCCGCCGGTCGTGGTGTTTGTGACGGCATTTGCCGAGTATGCGGCCGATGCCTATAACCTCGATGCCATTGATTACGTCGTCAAGCCGGTCGAGGATGCCCGCCTGTCAAAGGCGCTCGATAAGATCGAGGCCGCCCTGGGCGTTCGTCGTGTCGTCCATGATCCGCGCCAGCCCTTGCGCCTGACGGTGGATCGCGGGGGCAAAAAGGTGTTCATCCCCGTGGCGGATGTCTGCTACTTTGAGGCGCGTGCCGATTTTTGCAACGCCGTCTGCGCCGAGGGAACATATCTGATCAATGAGTCGATCTCTTCGCTCGAACGTCGCTTGGGCTCCGAGGGCTTTATTCGCGTTCATCGCAGCTATCTGGTCAATTTGGAAGACGTGCACAATGTTGAGATTGGCTCCACGGGGTTGATGGAGCTCAGGCTCGACCGCGTGAGCTCGACGGTGCCGGTGTCCCGTCGTCGTGCCGCCGAGGTCAAGTCGCACCTGGGGCTTGCGTAAGAGGCTTGCGTGCCGTCGTTTACCATCGCAGGTTTGGCATGGGCGCGCGGTGGGCATAATGGGTGGCATCGAATGAAATCGAAAGGATCATTATGCCCGCGCTTATCACCCATCATCTGTTTGGCGAGGAAAGCATCGACCGTCTTCCGCAGGGCGTCATCGCGTCCGATGAAGAGCGCATTGCCTTTATCTTGGGCAACCAAGGCCCCGACCCGTTTTTCTTTCACATTCTGACACCGCGTGTTTCCGACTGCACGCTGCTGGCGCAGGTCATGCACCGGTCGCGCATGTCTCGCCAGTTCGCGTGCCTGCGCGACGGCGTGTCGCACCTGCAGCCGCGCGATGCCAACCTGGGTCGCGCCTTTGCGCTGGGCCTGCTGTCGCACTATGTGCTCGACCGCAATGCCCACCCCTTTGTCTACGAGCAGCAGTTTGGCATTGTTGAGTCCGACCCCGAGCTCGAGGCTTCGGGCAGTCAAGTTCACGCCGTGCTCGAAAGCGACCTGGACGTGCTGATGCTGCAGCTTAAACGTGACGGGGCCACGGTCGAGGATTATCCGCCGGCGGGCGAGATCGTCACCACCGATCGCATCAATCGCGTGGCCGGCGTGCTGATGAGCTATGTTGCCGGACGCGTGTACGGCATTGACATTCCGGCGGGGGAGTACGGTGCTGCCGTTGCCAATATGCAGCGACTTTACCGCGCGATTGAGCCGGCCGGCTCCGTAAAGACGCGCGCGATCTCGCTGGTTGAGGGCTTGGTGCACGATTATTCGCTGCTCGACGGCCTTGCGCACCGCGTGACGACCGAGCTGCCCGAGCGTACCGGCAACCTGGGCCACTTGGCATGGAAGAACCCCTTTACCGATGAAGTCTCGACCGAGAGCTTCCCCGAGGTCTTTGACCGCGCGCTGCTCGATTACGAGTGCACGGTTGCCCGCTTTATCGAGACCGGCGATATGGAAGCCGTGACCAACCATGTCAATTACAGCGGTCGCGTGCTCGGCGCCGACGAGGAGTTCGACCGCGAGGAGTAGGGCCCATGCGTGCCCCTTTGCCGAATCCTTACCGGCGCTTCTGGACAATTGGGGTACGATGAACTAACTGCATATCGGGCGAATACGAAGGGTCCCTGTCCATGAAATACACCAAGCTCGAGCGTAACTGGGTCATGTACGATGTGGGAAACTCAGCCCTCGTGCTGCTCAATACCTCGGTGGTGCCCATCTACTTTAACGCCATCAATACCGGTGCTTCCTCGGCAGACCTGGTGGTCGCTTGGGGCAACGCTCAGACGATTGCCTCGCTGGTCATTGCCATGCTCATGCCCATTCTGGGCGCGCTTGCCGATTACGCCGGCAACAAGATCAAGTTCTTCTTGGGCTTCTTCCTCACGGGCCTGGTTCTTTGCCTGGCGCAGGCTATCCCAATGTCCGCCATGGCATTTTTGACCGTGTACGTGCTGTGCACCATCGGCCTTAACTCTTCTATGACGTTCTACGACGCTATGCTGCCCGACATTACCACCGACGAGCGCATGGACGCCGTGTCCAGCTCGGGTTATGCCTGGGGCTACATCGGTTCCACCGTGCCGTTCATCATCTGCTTGGCGCTTATCATGGGTGGCCCCGCTCTTGGCGTCCCCACCATGCTGGCAACGCGTCTGTCGTTTATCATCACTGGTGCCTGGTGGCTCATCTTTACCCTGCCGCTCATTCGCACCTATAAGCAAAAGTACGGTCGCGAGCGCGGTCCCGAGGACACCATCGGCCACATCGTGGGCGGTGTGTTCTCCGAGGTCGGACACACCATGCGCGAGATCGCCCACAACAAGACCGTGCTGGTCTACATGATCGCGTTCTTCTTCTACATCGACGGTGTGCACACGGTCATTTCCATGGCAACCAGCTACGGATCGGCCTTGGGCATCGATTCGACCCAGTTGGTCCTGGCGCTGCTCGTCACGCAGTTCGTGGCCTTTCCGTCCGCCATCATCTACGGCAAGCTCGCCGGCCGCGTGGGCACGCTCAACATGATATTGGTGGCAGTCGCCGCCTATATGGGCATTGTGCTGTTCGCCGCGTTCTTCCTAAAGACCGCCTTTGAGTTTTGGGTGCTTGCCATTATGGTCGGCCTGTTCCAGGGCGGCGTGCAGGCGCTCAGCCGCAGCTACTTTGGCCGCATTATTCCCAAGGAAAAGTCCAACGAGTACTACGGCTTCTTTGACATCTTTGGCCGCTATGCAAGCGTTATGGGCACCTTCCTGGTGTCGATCGTCACCTCGCTGACCGGCAACCCGTCGCTGGGCGTCCTTTCCATTGGTGTGCTGCTGGTCGTTGGCTTTATGCTGCTGGTCCGCCTGTCCCGCATGACTCGGGCGGCAGAGCATGCCGCATAGGAGTGAGCGGCTATTGTGCCTGTCCACGGTACTCTTTTGGGGTTATCCGCAATAAACATTGCGACTTGCGAGCAATGATTTGCCCAAGTGGGTATGATGGAATCAGCTAGGTCGCGGGGCGTCGCCTGTGTTTGGCGGCGTCCCGTTTTTGTGTTGCAGGGAGGGTAAGGCATGAACGCCACGGTCGTGATTCCAACGTATTGGGCGGGCGATGACGCTTGCGCAAACGCCCCTGGCACCTATGACCATTCGACGCGACTCAACGCCGACAATCCCGAACTCGACCGCTGCCTGGCCTCGCTTGAGCAGGTACGTGACATCCCGCGCATCATCCTTTTGGTGGTCTGTCCCGTTTCTGCCACAGCCGATGTGTCGCTGCGCGTGCACGAGATTGTCGACGCGCATCCCACGCTCAAGGTCACCGTTGTCACCAACACCCAGGCCTCGCGCATCGCAGACCGGGTTGCTCAGATTGCGCCTAAGGGTTCGGGCGAGTGCGTGAGCCTGCGAGGCTACGGTGCCATCCGCAACATGGGGCTAGCTTGTGCCGCTGTGCTGGGGCATGACGCGGTTATCTTTTTGGATGACGATGAGACTGTCATCGATGCCGACTTTATGAAGCGCGCGACCTACGCGCTGGGTCAGCAGACGCGTCAGGGCCTGCCGATCTTGGTCAAGAGCGGCTATTTCTACGATCGCGACGGCTCGCCGCTGGCTCCCACGGACAAGGCGGGCATCTGCCATCGTTGGTGGACCAAGCGCATCGAGTTCAACCGTTGGATGAAAAAGGCGCTCTCGGGCACCCGCATCTCGCGCTCCAACTACGTGTGCGGCGGCCTGATGGCCCTGCACGCCCGCGCCTTTACGCGTGTGGCCTTTGACCCGTTTATCACCCGCGGCGAGGACTTGGATTACCTCTTTAACATGCGCATGTTTGGCTACGACGTGTGGTTCGATAACGAGTGGACCGTGCGCCATCTGCCTCCGGAGTCCGAAAAGCGCTCACCGCGCTTTATGCAGGATGTATACCGTTGGTACTACGAACGGGCCAAGTTGACATTCGCCGCGCATCAAAAGGAGCTCATTCCCGTTACGGCGGCATCGCTCATGCCCTACCCGGGCCCGTGGATTTCGCGTGAGCTCGACGACCGCGTGCGCAAGACCGCTATGGTCCGCAGCGTGTTTACCCGCGAGCATGAGGGCTACCTGCGCATCTGGCGCCATGGTATCGACGAGGCAAAGGCCTATGCACGCCAAAACGCTGCAAGCTACCTGCGTTTCCAGAGCTTTTGGCCCAAGATCATGGACGGGCTTTGGCGTGACGCACAACTGATCAGTATCCTGGAGGGGGCCGAATGATCGACCGCCGCGCCCAGCGCGATAGTTCAATATCAATCTTTCGCATCATTGCCGTTGCCTGCGCCATTTGCGTGTTGGTGTACTTTATTTTTGCCTTGGCGACCGGAATCGAGCCGATTGCCACGGTGATTGCCTGCGCGCTGCTGTGCATCTTTCTGTGCATCTTTATCTTTTTGACGCTCAATCCCGATTCGGTGCGCTCCCAGTACACCGAGGAGACGCTCTCGGTGGCCTCGGCCATGCTCGAGGGTATTAAGGGCGGTTTGACACAGGAGTCGGCGCGTTTGGTGTGCCAGCGCATTTTGCCCGAGACGCGCGCCATGACGGTGGCCATCACCGACGAGGACAACGTGCTTGCCTGCGCGGGCGAGTTTGAGGAAAAACTACTGCCAGATTCTCCCATCCACACGCTTGCCACACGCTACGTTATCGAACATGGCATCGTGCAGTCGTTCAACCGTATGGTGGATGTCGTGGGCTCGGACGGCTCACACAACCAAGTCCCCGCCGGCATTATCGCCCCCATCAAGGTGGGCGATCGTACCGTCGGCACGCTCAAGTTCTACTACAAGACCCCGCGCGCCGTCGACCGTACCCAGTACGCGCTTGCCTCGGGCTTTGCCGAGATCTTGTCCACGCAGCTCGCCATCCACGAGCTCGAGGTGCAAAAGGAACTCACGGCGCGCGCCGAGGTGCGTGCGCTGCAGGCGCAGATTAACCCGCACTTCCTGTTCAACACGCTGAACACCATTGCATCGTTTACGCGCACCGACCCGCTGAGGGCCCGCGAACTGCTTCGTGAGTTCTCATCGTTCTATCGCGCCACGCTCGACAACTCGGGATCGCTTATTCCGGTCTCGCGCGAGGTCGCACAGACCAAGCGCTACCTTACCTTTGAGAAGGCCCGCTTTGGCGAGGACCGCGTGCTTGCGACGTTCGATGTGTCCGAGGATGTGGAAGATACGCTGGTGCCGGCGTTCGTGATCCAGCCGATTGTCGAGAACGCTGTGCGTCATGGTATGGGCGATGACGACGCCCTGAGGATCGACGTGACCGTTCACCAAGACGGCGAGGATGCAATCTTGATTGCCGTGGCCGATAATGGCGTGGGCATGGATGAGGGTACCGCCGCCAGACTGTTTGACGAGCGCTCTGCCCGTCCCGACGCCAGCTCTCCCCAGGGTGGCGGCGCCGGTGTGGCCATGCACAATATTTCGGAGCGCATCCATCGCTTTTTTGGGCCGCACTCCTATACGCGTGTCGAATCGGCGCCGGGCAAGGGCACCAAAGTGCTTCTTCATCTTGATTTGTCATAGAGCATCTTTGACATTCAAGAGTAAAATAAAAAGCTACGGGCTCAACGTCATGCGACGGATGCCCGGCGTAGTTAGTTGACGAAAGGTTTTATCCCTATGCTGCGTGCGATGATTGTGGATGATGAGGCGCCGGCTCGCTCGGAGCTTCGCTTCCTGCTCGAGCAAACGGGCAAGATCGGCACGATCACGGAGGCGTCGAGCGTCCGCTCCGCCATCGAGATGCTTATGGAAAGTCGCGTGGATGTCGTGTTTCTCGATATCTCGATGCCCGGTGCCTCGGGCCTGCAACTTGCCGAGGCGCTGCATAAGCTCAAAAATCCGCCGGCGATCGTGTTTGTGACTGCGTATAGCGACCATGCGGTCGAGGCATTCGACGTGGATGCCGTCGATTATCTGATGAAGCCGGTCGAGGAAGCTCGCTTGGATCGCGCGATCGAGAAGGTCATGCAACGCGCCAAGCCGGTTACGGACAGCAAGGTGACCATCGAGCGTATCCCGGTGGAAAAGGGCGGCCGCAAGGTGCTCATTCCCGTGGACGACATTCGCTTTATCATGGCCAAGGACGATTACTCCTGCATCTATACCGTCGATGATCGCTTTTTGTCGACGACCTCGCTGGCGCAGTTTGAGGCCAAGCTCTGCGACTTTGGCTTCTTCCGTGTTCACCGCCGCTATATCGTCAACTTGGCGTGCGTTACGGACGTCGAGACGGTGCCCTCGGGCGCCATCCAGCTGGGCATTACGGGCGTCGACGAACGCGTGCCGGTTTCTCGCCGCCGCGTCGTGCCGCTCAAGAAGGCTCTGAGTCTCTAGCACACTGGCCCCGCAGCCCTGTAGACCCATCGTCTGCGGGGCCGTGGGGCCTTTTTTGTATGTATCTGCCGAATCGTTTTTTGCGGAAGGGATCCCATGAACAGCGCAAGCGCCAAGCGTATCGACATCATCTCGGACACCCACGGCTATTTATCGCCTGCGCTCTTGGATGAGCTTGAGGGCGCAGACCTGATCATCCACGCCGGCGACCTTACGTCAGAGATGGACTACGAGCACCTATGCACCATCGCCCCCGTGCGGGCCGTATTGGGCAACAACGATTACTACCGCGACTACGGCCCCGACGTAGACCGTCTTGCGCTCTTTACCTACGAAGGCCTCAAATTCGCCGTAGCCCACTACCGCGAAGACCTTCCGGTGGGATCCGTAGACGTAGCCATCAACGGTCACACCCACGTAACCAAAGAAGCCCAAGTGGGCCGCTGCTTAGTCCTCAACCCGGGCAGCGCCAGCTACCCCAGAGGCACCCGAGGCCCCACCATGGCCAGAATGCTCGTCAAAGACGGCAAGATCATAAGCACCAAGTTTATTGACTTGGACTAACCGCAACAAAAACGGGGGATGCACAACGCATCTCCCGTTTTCTTTGAGCCAAAGGCAGAGTCCCAACAAGAATCTAAGACACCCCCGCCACGGAGAACGGGGCCGCCGAGCCGCGAAGCGGCGAGCAACAAGAACTGGTTGAAGAAAGTGACGGCAGGGAGGGTCTCCGGGGCTGGGGGCGGGGGTTAAGTTTGTCGCGAGTTCCGCACGCAAAGGAAAGCACTTAATGTGCTTTCCG
>NZ_QRWD01000010.1 GCF_003459505.1 Collinsella sp. AF20-14LB | reverse complement strand
TGGATGGAAACGGATGTTCTATCGGGACACACATTTTGTCCTATAAGCCTCAACGCCATCTATCGCAAGCTCGGCGTCAGCAACCGCCTGGGCCTCATGACTGCCACGCAAAACATCCCGCGATAAAAAAGGGCGCCCTCCATGCAGAGAACGCCCTTTGATTTCGCCATTTGAATTAGTGTCGGCTCTGGCTCAAAGAGTAGACAGGTTTATTTTGGCAGGTTTTATCTGGGAAAACGCCAACCGCCGCGAGGGGAGCTACTTGCCCTTGCGGCGGCCTTCTCGCCGAAAAACCAAGTGAGTAGACCTTTTGCAGGAGGCCGAGCACACTCCAAAACGCCACAGCTCTGACCTGCGGTTTTATTTAGCGTTTGTCGCGGTGTGCTCGACAGATCCAAAAAAGCCTACTCACTTGCATCTGAGGCGCACCGGATCGGCAAAAAACCGCCGCGAAAGGGATCCGGACCCTTCGCGGCAGTTGTTAATACGCCGAACTTGTTATCGCAAAAGCCAATCACGCGCCGAGACCACGCTACAGTCTTTCGACTCATACGTTGAATCCACGCGGGCCACAACATAGCGCGCATCTTTTGCAATGTCGATCTCATCGCATACAGCCTGTAAATGGCGGGCGTACTTATCGTGATACGTTCTGGATGATTTTATTTCGATAGCCTTGGGACTCCCTGAGTTTGTGCAGTCGAGCAAATCGATTTCTCGCTTGCCGTCGTCCCTATAGAAATACAACTCGGGATTCTCGCCCACGTTGAGATGGCTCTTCGCCGTTTCGGAAACGATGAGGTTTTCGAAAACTGCCCCCAGATAAGGGCTCTCCAAAAGTTGCTCCAGTGATCCAATTTTGAGCAAGTAGCAGAGCAGCCCCGTGTCGTAAAAATAAAGCTTGGGCGTTTTAGTCAAACGTTTCCTGGCATTTGCATAATAAGGCTGCAGTGAAAACGTCAGGTAGCTCTGCTCCAGGATAGACAACCAGCTTTTAATGGTCGATACGTTCACACCCGTATCTCGAGAAAGCGAAGATATATTAATGAGAGCACCGGCGCTCTGGGCAATTATGGACAGTAACTTATGAAACTCCGCTTTATTGCGCACGTCAAGCAAGCCCACAACATCGCGCTCAACATAGGTATCAATATAGCTGGGGAAATAAACCGAGGACGGCATTCCGGCGGAACGCAGGCGAGGGTATCCCCCTTCGAGCGCAAACAAATCCACTTCCAACTGCCCCTGCTGGCCCCTCTCCGCTTCTCGAAACGAAAATGGCAGCAATTTTAAGATCCCGACTCGCCCGGCAAGAGACTGGCCGATGCTTTTCATCATCAAAAAGTTTTGCGATCCCGTAAGGATGTATTGACCGGCGTCTCCCCGCTCATCCGAAACAACCTGAATCATCGAGAACAAATCCGGGGCGTATTGCGCCTCATCGATGATGAGTCCGCCCTTTCGGTTGCGGATAAAACTCACCGGATCCTCCAAGGCCGCGCGCCTCGTTTGGGGGTCCTCAAGCGTGACATAGGAATAGTCGGGAAAGGCATGCCTAACCAGCGTAGACTTACCGCTCTGCCTAGGCCCCGTCAACGACACAACAGGAAACCAACCCGCCATGCGAATGAGCAACTCATGCAAATCCCTGTTAATGTACTCGGCCATATCAACGCCCCTTATAACGCTGTTACCATAATCGTATAGTATCATTTGCCATAGTCTTGCAGTAGCGTTTTCCATAATCTTGTAGTAGTGTTTTCCACAATCTTTTAGTAGCCCAGTTCAAAAACGTTATTTATAGAGCCGAAATCTCAGACCCTAAATAACAATAGCCACCACAATGGGAACTGTCCCCATTGTGGTGGCTTGCAGGCGAGTTGACTTATTCGACTATCGCGGGCCGGCCGTGTCCGAGTCTAGAGCGTGGCAAGTCGCTTGGATTCGCGGACGGCGAGGGCGATGGAGATAAGACCAGTGATGGCGTCAGCCGCCACCAAGGCAAACCAGACACCCTGAACGCCCATCATGTTGCCAAGCAGGTACATAAGCGGCACGGAGCAGATCACGTAGCGGAGCAGACCGGTGAACGTGGCGATACCCACCTTCTCAACCGCCTGGAAGTACATCGACATGGTCATGGCAAGATAGCCCAGGGCCACGGCCAGGATAACGATGCGCGTGGCGTTGGCGGCAACCTCGACGAGCGCCGGATCGCTACCAGCAAAAAAGGCGCAGACCGGCGTTGCGGCCACCCATAGCACAGCAGACACCGCAGCAAGCGTCACGACCTGGTACTTAAGCGTGCAGGAGAGCGTTTCCTTGAGGCGCGCCCACGCCTTGGCGCCGGCGTTGAAGGCGGCAATGGGCTGCAGGCCGTACGAGAAGCACTGGGCGACCATCATGGTAATGTAGAGGATGTAGCCGTTGATCACACCAAAGGCCGCGATGTAGAGCGAACCCATGTCGCCGCCGAGCTGGCCAAGCAACGAGTTGGCAACGGTGTTGAAGATGAACGTGGCAGCTTGCACCAAAAAGAACGGGAAACCAATCTTGATGATCTGGCCGCAGATGGCCATGTCGAGTTTGAGGTCGGCGGCGCTGATCTGGAGCTGCGACTTCTTACCGCCGATGAACCAGAAGATACCGATGGCCCAGATACCGATGGAAAGACCGTAGTACACACCAGCTCCCATAACGCCAAGCTTGAGCACAAACGTGGAAAGCGCAAGCCAGCAGATAGCGACGATGGCAGACACGGTCATGAGGTTGGCCTGGATCTGAACCTTCTCGTCCACACGCATGACGGCGGTGACCATCTGACCAATGACCGTGAGCGGCAGCAGCACGGAGAAGGTGCGCACGCCGGCAACGGTATCGGCCATGATGTCGGGCGTGGCGCCGAAGAATGCGCAGATGGGCTCGGTAAACACAGCCATCACCACAGCAAGCAGCACACTCACAATCGTGGTAAGCCAAAAACCCTGGCTAAACGCCTTGCTGGCGCCCTTAATGTCGCCGGCACCCAAAAGGTTGCCCACCACGGCGGGCACGCCGGTGCCAAACAGGTTGCCAAAGGCCAGGTTAATGTACTCGACCGACATGATGATCGAAACACAGGCCAGGCCGTGTGCACCCAGGCCCCAACCCATCACGAGGCCCTCAAGGACCACCATGATAATCTGGGCGAGCATACCCTGGCCGGTGATGATGGTGTACTTGCGCACCAGGCCGGGAATCGGCTGCGAGGCAAGCTCACGCTCCTCCTCAACAGCGGCGGTCGTTTCTTCTGCCATTGTTCTCCCCTTTCCATGAGAGATTGATGAATGGATGCATGAATGGATGGGCGGCACGCACAGGCTGCGGCACCGCCCAGCGATGCAGCAGCCCCGCTAGGCCTCGTAGACCACCTTGCCGGCAATCATCGTGAGAGACGCCGTGGCCTCGAGGACCTCAGCCGGTTCGCAGTCAAAGAGGTTACGGTCGAGCACACAGATATCAGCCTGTTTGCCGCATGCGAGCGTACCGATGCGATCCTCGGCATGCATGGCGTAGGCGCTGCCGTAGGTGTAGGCGCGCAGGGCCTCGGCCATGGTGATGCGCTCCTGCGGGAACCACCCTTCTGGGTTGGAGCCGTCCTCGAGCATGCGGAAGACCGCGCCGTACACCTCCTCCATGGGCTCCAAGCCCACAACGGGGAAGTCACTGCCCAGGTGCACCACGGCACCGCTGGCAAGCAGGCTATGCAGGGGCCACGAAAGCGCAGCACGCTCGGGGCCCACGGCATCGTCCTTGGCAAGGTCAGCCATATCGAGCAGCATGTGCCACGGTTGCATGCCGGGGCATATACCAAGCTCTGCGTAGCGCGGCAGATCCTCGGGCTGAACCGTCTCGTTGTGCTCCATGGAGTGGCGGCAACCCCGCTTACCATGCAAGCGCTCGCCCTCCTCAAAGCAATCGAGCACAAAACGCACCGAGCGATCGCCGATCGTATGGACGCGCGTGTCAACGCCCCATTCCTGCGCCCTGACAATGGCGGCACGGATGCGCTCTGGATCCTCCGCGGGCTCACCGCAGGTATCGGGCGCGTTGGAATAGGGTTCAAGCATCCAAGCGGTGTGGTCGGAGCACACGCCATCAAGAAACTGCTTAAAGCCGTGCCACTCGACCTGCGTGCCAGGGAAGTTGTACTTGGCCTTGATTTGATCGAGCGTCATGCTCTCGTTCTCAAACAGATCGGTGTACAAAAAGACGCGCAGCGGCAATTCGTCCTTGGCATTAAGATCCGCAAGCACTGCATACGGGTTTTCCATGCTCACAAACGTAGGATTGACCATGCCGACAGTGGTGATGCCAAAGCTGTTAGCGCGCTTTGCCGTCTTGGTAAACGAAGCTTCCGCAACGTCCATCGCGGGGTCGTAGACCTCATCCATAAAGAAGGAGCCGGCATTGTTGGAAAACACGCCCGTCAGGTTGCCGTCGGCATCCTTAAGGATCTTGCCGCCTGCGGGATCGGGCGTCTGCGAAGTCACTCCCACCTTGTTGATGGCACAGGTATTGGCGCTAAAGGTATGCAGGTCAACCTGCTGCAGGAAGACCGGGCGGTCGGAGATGTATTCATCGATCATCGCGGCCGTGGGCATCTCGGGGATATCCCACTGGAACTGAATGATTTGGCAGCCCAGAATCCACTCATTATCGGGATGGGCGTTCGCAAACGCTACAACACGCTCCATCGCCATCTCAAAACTGGTGCAATCGATAAGGTTGACGGCAAAATCGGGGTCGGTCATAAACGCACCCTGAGCAAAATGCGTGTGCGAGTCAATCAGGCCAGGCATAACGAGCTGGTCGCCAAAGTCGCGCACCTCAGTATCGGGGCCGATAAACGGCGCCAAGTGGGCATCGTCACCGCAGGCAACGATCTTATCGCCACGCACGGCAACGCCGCCCTTAAACGGTTCGATCCCATCGCCGGTAAAAACGGCATTGCTCTTGATTACTACATCAGCCTTCTCCATGTGAGCCTCCTCAGACGTTTTAGGATGTAACGCGGGTACACCGCCCGCGCTGGCTTTCGGTCGGGAGCAAAGCACTCCCGCATCGGCGCGTGCCTGTAAGCCGTACTCAGATGTCTGTCTCACGTCCGCGGCTTCGCGCTATATCCATTGATACACAGGGGCAAACCCATGCCAAGGTCAGGGGCCGCAAACGGTCAGTTTAAGCCGGTTTACACTTTTTACCTGCGGGTTTATTGTCTGAGATTAATGCCGCTTCATTACGCCCAACGGCGCCCGCCTTATCGGCAAGGCTCGCATTCAAGGAAAAATAGGGCTAGGAACGCCAAAAGGCATCTATGAGGTCATCTCGGTTGGAGACACCGCTTTTAACGTAGATGCGATGCAAGTGCGCCTTGACAGTGCCAGGGCTGATGACCAACTCGCTGGCGATGTTTTGGGCGTCGTTGCCCTTCAGCACCAGCGTGAGCACCTCCTGCTCGCGCCGCGACAGCTTATGGGCATCGGCATAGATCACAAC
Source organism: Collinsella sp. AF20-14LB (assembly GCF_003459505.1). Lineage (GTDB taxonomy): Bacteria > Actinomycetota > Coriobacteriia > Coriobacteriales > Coriobacteriaceae > Collinsella. The sequence continues at coordinate 86,333 of NZ_QRWD01000010.1, read as the reverse complement.
GCGTGATGCTAGATCGTCCCCAGAGCGTGCGCTCTCGGCCGCCACGTCCTCATCGGCACGCGGATGACGGGCATACACGCGCAGGATATGGCTAAACTGGCAAAAGAGTTGGACCGCGCATACCACGAGCAGCACGTTTTCGGAGATATTGCGCTCGGACAGATACCACAAAAAGAGGCTGATGACGGGGTTTTGAGAGTCGGGGCGGCAGAGCAAAATCATGTAGGTGTCCTCGGCGATTACGCAAAACGCAAGAACGAGTGCCACCTTCCAAAAGAGCTTTGAGCGGTCGAGGTCGAGTTTCTCAACACGCGTGGCCCTGTGCCGGTAATGCCAGGCGGCATAGGCAAGACATCCTACATTGCCCAGGTCACGCGTGAGCCAAAAGAGATACTGCTGCACCTCTCCGGCAGCACCGCTGCGAGGCACCAGCACCAATTGCAAGATTGAAAACGGCACGATAGCAAGTCCGAGCATGCGCGACGTCGGTCTTTTGCGCAAGCGCGCAAACATCCACAGTACCACGCAGGCATAGATGGCAATACCGAGCACGCAGCGCAGCAAGGGGTGCTGCAACGGCTCGCTAAAGGTAACAGCGTATTCGTATTTGAGCCGATTGTACTCGTCAAAAAAAATGACCGACATATCGAGCATGTAGAGCAAAAAGCCCGCCGCGGCCACCAGGCTGTCGCGACGGCGCGTCATGAGCCAAACCACCAATGCCACGGCACTGGTCACCAGAGCCACACCCATGATAATCGTGGTGTAGATATAGAACGCGAAACTCATGCCCGCCTCCCCTGTCTAGATGCCGTGAGGATGTTGACAGATTCTTTGCCGCAAGATTAGACTCACCGATTAAACGTACTGTATCGTTTAGATAAACAAGCTGTGTCTCACCGATGAAAGGAGATGCCATGGCGCCTATCGCACCGCTCAAAATACTCGTTGCCCCTGCCGCCAAGGCCATCGTCCACCTGTGCGACTCACTTACCTACAATGACGTCCCCTGTGTCGTCGAAGAGCGTTCGGACAGCTGCCCCTATCTGGGCCACGTCCCCTTCTTTGCGCCTAAGCTCGTTTCCGATCCCGAGCACCGCGAACAGTAATCCAAGATGCACCAAGCGCTGCGCAACTCGCGGCGCTTACTGTTTTGGTGCAAAGTAACCTGACCCCCGTGCACCAACGCCGGGATTGTCGACGCTTCGGCCGCGGCGCGATATGAGGCGCGAAACCTCGCCCAATAACAGGCCAATCACTACGCCCGCGAGAATCGGCAACTTTGCCATCTCGGCAGGTGAGCTGTTGAGCGGCACAATCGTAGCAACAATCGAAAGCACGAGCTCCACCACGGGAATCGCAAGCGCCACCGCGAGCACCTTGCCCTCGAAAGGCGCACGGAACACACGCGAGCGATTATCGTGCTTGCGCAGACGCCAAAACGCTGGGAACATGGGGATATAGCTCATGAGCAGAAAGACGACGTTCATCGAGAAGAAGACCCAAAAGACGTCGGAACCCTCACCCAGCGGAATCTGGAGCAGCAGCACCAGACTGGCAAAACAGCCGTTAATGAGCGCCGAGCCGTTGGGCATGCCGGTCTTTTTGGACACCAACGCAAAGGGACGCGGCATGTTGCCATGGCGCGCGGCATAGCTCGCTACGTTGTTGACGCCAAAGCTCCAGCAGATCATATTGGCGAACAGCGTCACCAAAAAGGCCACGCCCACGACCATCGTCAGCGGGTGAGCGCGCCCCACCATGGCGGCAACCGCGTCCACAATGCCCGAATCGAGTGAAAGCTGCTCGGTGGGAACCGCGGCTCCAATACCGATGCCACAGATAATGTAGATCGCCGCGATGGCAACGCCACCGGCGATAACCGCCTTGGGGATATCGCGCGATGGGTTCTTCATCGTGCTGGCAAAGGTCGCGACCACCTCAAAGCCCATAAAGTTGAATAGGATGATTGAAAGATACGTCAGTGAGTTAGTGTCTCCCAGATCGGGGACAAAGGTCTTAAACGACATGTCGTTGGCAAAGCCGTTGTTGCAGGCAAACCAGATGCCGATGATTCCCACCACGGCGGTAATGAGCACCTTGATGACGGCGCCGCCATCCATGACCCAATCGGCCTCGGCCACCGGCTGCATTGCCATGACCGTGACGCCCCACACAAAGGTAAGCTCGATGGCAATTCGGACCCCAAGCGAAAATTCGATGCCCCATACCGCATTGATGACACTGGGGAACATGCAGGCGATACTTGCCACCCACAGTGGAAAGTTGACCCAATAGCACCAGGAGCAGCGTGCACCCCAACGGTCTCCCAAGCCCAGGCGAACCCAGTCGTACAGGCCGCCCTCGGAATCGAACGCCGTACCGAGCTCGGCCACCACCAGGCCATAGGGAAGCAAAAACGTAATGATAAGGAAGATCCACCAGAAGAACTGCACGTTACCCATGGCAGATGCCGGAGCAGCCGCCTCGATGGTAAAGACAACGCAGATAACCGAGAGGATGACCTCGAACAGGGAGAACTTTTTACCTGCCATGGCACGCTTCCCCTACAGCAAAAAGGATGGCATCTGTACCGAAGGCGCAGCCCAAGGTAGGGTTGCAGGCCGCGTCACCGGTGCAGGTGCCATCCCAGAGAGAGGAGAGGATGCATTTGTTGGACCAACGCTCGCGGAACAGGCGCGTGTAGATAACGATACGCTGGTACATAGATACTCCGATCAAAACGGCCGCGTTCACGACCGATAACTTTCGGCAATTGAAGACGCGTCTGACCTGGGAAATTCAAGCGAACAATTGGCCTAACCCGCAAAAAATCCCAGGCCAGACGCGTACTCAATCAAAGAAAAGGGCACTCCGAAGTGGAAGCAACGGAGTGCCCAAAGAAAAACCCAACCGACCAAGACATCGAATAAACCGACCATCAATGCCCCGAGATGGTCACGGTGCGATTCATCGACTGTCCGATTGATCGGCTGGGTTTCCGAGGTGCGGCAGATTGCCCTGAAAGAGGAGGGCATAGACCTTAAGGGTCATGCCCGACGATTGAAGGGCAAGGTGCCGTGCCTCGGGAAGCCAGACAATTACGCGGACGGCTCCTGCTGCGTAATGCAGTGGATGTTGCCGCCACCGAAGACGACCTGCTCGGACTGAACGCCGACGCACTTGTAGACACCCTCGCCCCAGACCTCGTCGTAGATCTTCTGGAGCGTGTCGACGGCCAGCTGGTCGTTCTCGTCGCCGTACTGCGGGACGATAACGCCGTGGTTGGTCACGAGGTAGTTCATGTAGGAGGCGATCAGCGGCTCGTCGGGGACGCGCGGCTCGGCGTTCTCGTCGGCGTCGATGGTGTCGCAGGAAGCCTGGTCCATGAACAGCGGGTTCACGGGCATGCAGAGCTTGTAGACCTTCATCTTGCGGCCCTTGGCGTCGACGGCGTTGGAGAGGGTCTCGTAGGCAGCGTGGCACTGCTCGTAGAACGGATACTCGGGATCGTCGGTCCAAATGCAGGCCATGACGCCCGGCGCGATGAACGTGGCGACGTCGTCGATGTGGCCGTTGGTCTCCTCGGGGTCGATGCCCTCCTTGACCCAGATGACCTTCTCGACACCCAGGTAATCCTTGAGGTGCTCGTCCATGTAGGCGCGAAGCTCCTCGCTCCAGGGCTCAAACTTCTTGCGGTACTTGGGCCAGATGGACTCGGGATCCTCTTCCTCCTCCAGAACCGCAGAGCAGGTGCGGCCCGGGGAAAGCAGGCACTGGTCGGTCACGACAAGGGTGCCCTCGCCGTCGACGGTGATGGAGCCGCCCTCGAGGATCATGTCGTCGGGACGATAGCGGCGGCAGCCGGAGAGCTCAGCCATCTTGAGGGCGATCTGCTCGTCCTTGTCCCACGGGAAGTACAGGCCGTCGACGAGGCCGCCGTAGGCGTTGAAGTGCCAGTGGTTGGCGCGCTTCTCGCCCTTGCCGTTGATGACGTAGGTGGCGGCAGTGTCGCGGAACCAGGCGTCGTCGGTGGTCATCTCGATGACGGTGACGTTCTCGTCGTTCTCGAAGACGGCCTTGCAGTTGGCGTAGTCGACCTGGTTGGCGCACATATAGACCGGGGTGAACTCGGAGATGGCGCGGGCGATGGCGGCATACTGCTTCTGGGCCGGCTTGGCGCCGTGGGCCCAGGTGTCGGTGCGGTGGGGCCAGCCCATCCACACGCGATCCTGCGGGGCGAACTCGGCGGGCATGAAGAAGCCGTCGGCCTTGGGGGTGGACTCGGACTCGGTGATCGTACGCATAAGATTTCCTCCAAATCGAACGATCGCTTGCTGCGGGCGGGTTACCCGCAGCCTAAAACCAAGAGATGGTAGGCGCCCGTTCCCCGGCAAAGGTCGGGGCGCCCGGTGCCGGTTTTCACGGAATCGCACCGGCAAGCGACGACGTAACCAAGTGCGCGGAGACAAAACGCACGAAGGATACGGAAGAGAGATTGGGGTGGGCGGTGGTTACCGGAGCTATCGCTCACACCCACCCCGGGGGAATGGTTAGCAAACCTGTCGCTTGGACACGCCTCCGAAGAGGCTAGAGTGCCCGGAGTCGGGAGCGACAAGCCCGACGAAGCGCGCGTTGGTACACGAGGAGGGTTGGAGCCCCAGAACCGGGTGCTCTAGTTCTCCTCGGCCTCGGCGGCCTCCTCAGCGAGACGCTGGGCTGCGAGCTCAGGGGTCAGACCCTTGTACTCGGTCTCGCGGCCCTTAGCGCTGACGACGCGGACGACCTCGCCGATGAGCACGAGCACGATGAAGATAACGATCATCGGGACCTTGTCGCCAATTTCAGCAGCGGAGAACGGGATCAGCGTGGCAACGATGGCAAGAACCAGCTCGATGCAGGGGATGGCCAGCATGACCTTCATCATGGCGCCCTTAAACGGGAACGTGAAGATGCGCTCACGGTTGGGGTCGTTCTTACGAAGGTTGAGGAACGCCGGGAACATCGGGATGTAGGTCAACAGCAGGAAGACGACAGAGGTGCCAAAGAGCATCCAGAAGACACCGTTGGAGATGGCGTCGATGGGAACGAGCTGCAGGCACAGCACCAGGGAGGCAACGACAGCGTTGACCAGGTTGGCGCCGTTGGGCATGTCGTCATCCGAGATCATCGAGGCGAAGACCTTGGGCATGTTGCCGTGCTCGGCAGCGTAGCGAGCAACGGAGTTAACGCCGAAGGACCAAGCGGCCATGTTGGCGAACAGGGTGATCAGGAAGGCGATGCAGATGACCTTAAAGATCATGGAGTCGCCCACCATGGTCTGGACTGCGACGATCATGCCGTAGTCGGGATCGATGGAGTCGGCCGGCACGGCGGCGCCGATGCCAAAGCCAGCGAACAGGTAGATCACGGCGATGGACAGGCCACCGACGATGATGGCCTTGGGGATATCGCGAGCGGGATCGGCCATGTCGTCGGTCATGGTGCAGATGACCTCGAAGCCCATGAAGTTAAAGATGATGATCGACAGGTAACCGAGAGCGTTGGTGTTGGTGAGCTCGGGCAGGAAGGTGGCAGCGGACATGTCGTTCGCAAAACCGTTCTCCATGGCATACCAAATGCCCAAAGCGCCAACGATAACGGCGACGGCGACCTTGATGATGGCGCCACCGTTAAGGACCCACTCGGAGTCGGCCGCCTTGGAGCGGCCCATGAGATAGACGATCCACACAAAGGCAAGATCGATACCCATCTTGGCGATCAAGTTGAACTCGACGCCAAAGACCATGCCCATAATGTCGGGGAACATGGTAGCCAGCGAGGCGATCCACAGCGGGTAGTTGACCCAGTAGTAGTACGAGATGCGGGCGCCCCATTTGTCGCCCAGGCCATCGCGTACCCAGTCGTAAATGCCGCCCTCGCCGTCATAGGTGGTACCGAGCTCGGCAACAACCATGCCGTAGGGAAGCAGGAAGGTCAGGATCAGGAAGATCCACCAGAAGAACTGCTGGTTGCCAATGGCAGCAGCAGGAGCGGCGGCCTCGCAAACGAAGACGACGCAGATGATGGTCGAAATGACCGTCAAAAAGGAAAGCTTTTTCTTTCCGTCGCTCATGATGAGCTCCTTCGCTCAGTCTTGGACAGATCCGAGGCCCAAGGTACTAAGGCAATTGCCTGAGCCTCGGTGAGCGGGCGACAGGAGACGAGCATCCGCCGCCCGCAAACGTGCGTTTAGCAGGCTTAAGGCTTAGAGCTGCTCGAGAGCCTCGAGAGCGGCGTGAAGCTCGGCCTTGGCGGAGTACTCGACACCCTCGTCGTTGAGCGGGGTGCGCTTGCCCAGGGCAGCGAGGAGAGCACGGATGGAGTGCTTGCGGTTCTCGGCCTCGACCCAGCACAGGGAGCGCTCGGGATCGTCCATAACCTCGTCGACGACTTCCTCGTTGCGAGTGGCCGGCAGGCAGTGCATGAACTTGGAGTTGGGGCCGGCGAAGTTCATCATGTCCATGGTGACCTGATACTTGGGGTAGAACACGTCCATGTAGTTCTCGCCCGAGACCTCCTCGTCGTACAGGCCATACCACACGTCGGTGTAGATGAAGTCGGCGCCCTTGATGCACTCGATGTCGTCGGAGATGACGACGGAGCCGCCGGAGACCTTGCAGTTCTCCTCGGCGATGGCCATCATCTGCTTGCCGAACTCGGCGCGCTCCTCAACGGTGCCAACGTGCAGGCCGCCGTCGGGGATCTGGTGGCCCCTGGGTCCAAACTGGACAAACTTCATGCCGACCTTGGAGGCGATGAACATGAGGGAGACGCAGACCTGGGTGGCGTCGCCGATGAAGGCCAGGGTGCAGTCCTCGATCTTCTTGCCCTCGGGGAGGTTCTCGAGCATGGTCATGAGGTCGCCCATCTCCTGCGTGGGATGGTTGAACTCGGACATGCCATTGATGACGGGCACGGCGGAACCCTTGGCGAGGCCGACGACGTCCTTGTGACGGTCAACGCGAGCCATCATGATGTCGAGCAGGTCGCCCATGACGCGAGCGGTGTCGCCCAGGGACTCGTGGCCACCGAGCTGAATGGTGCCAGGGCCATAGAACTGAGCGTGGCCGCCGAGGTCGCACATGGCGGTCTCGAAGGAAAGACGGGTGCGGGTGGAAACCTGCTGGAAGATCATGCCAAGGCTCTTGTTGCGGAGCAGGTGCGGATAATAACCGTCAACCTTGATGGCCTTCTTCATTGCCAGGCCAAGATCCTCGATAGCCAGGATCTGCTCTTTGGTGAAGTCGTTGGTGTCGATGAAATCCTTAGGCAGTGCCATGTCGATTTCCTTTCCGCCGGTCTTGCCGACTATTACTATGAGGCGCTCGAACATCACGCCTCGTGTTGACAAGACCATCATTCACCCGTATGCAATTTTTACCTAGTTTATTCGGGATTAAAGACCGTTCACGGAGTTACACCCCCTTTAAACCAATATAAACCCGCAGGTCAAGAGTTTACAGGGGGTTTACCATCTAGAACCGCGAACGGTATACGGCTATGCTGTATCTCGGCGCCTAATCCGTAATGAAACGAAGGGTTGAGACGTCTATATCCCACAAGGTATACAGAGCTCGGCCATAGATTAAATGAGATGGGACGGTGACAGATGAACACTCTGATGTTCTTCTATACCCTAGCAATACTCGTGATCTGTATTGTGACGGCAGTGCTTTCGCTTGCCGCCTATGCCTCATCTCGTCGACGCTTCTTTGTCTATGGCAGCGGCGTATTTATCTGCTATGCCATCGAGATGACCGAGATTTTCTTTTTTGAATACACGCTGCAAAACCAGAGTTTTCCGGCCAACGACTATTACTCCATTACCATGCCTGTGTTGCGGACCCTTGTGGCGACCGCTTCGCAGGCTTTTATTTGGCTGATTGCCATGGACTTGCTCGACAAACATTCTAAAAAGCAGTTCGCTATCCCCGTCTTAACGTTTTTGCTGTGCGAGTCGCTGATTATCGTCGCTGTCCCCTACGGCCCCATTCATCAATGGCTCTACTACACGATGCGTCAGGTATTCCTTGTTTTCGTGGGGCTATATATCTTTTGGACGGCACGCAAGAGCACACAAGTCGAGCTGAAGGCACGCGTTAACAACCAACGAAAGCACCTGATTATCGGCGCTATTCTGGTCGGTTGCATCGTTGCCGAGGATTTCTACAACATTCTGATTGTCCCCATGAGTCTGGCGCCCTCTTGGCTGCAACTATATCTGTCCGAGCGCAACTTTAGCGAAAACGTCTTTGCCTGCTACTTTGTGATTCTGCTGATCATCTACTCCTACCACGTGCTTTCAATCCGCATGCAGGAGGCACCCGAGGAAAAGAACGTCAGCGATCTTGATCGACACATCGAAGAGCAGATGCCCTTCTATCGCAACGCCTACAAGCTCTCCAACCGTGAGACCGAAGTTATGCGTCTGGTTGTGCTGGGCAAATCGAACCAAGAGATCGCTGACGAGCTATTCCTTGCCGTGGGCACCGTCAAGACCCACATCCACAACATCCTGGTCAAAACCGAGCAGCAAAACCGCACGACGTTGATCCTCCACTTTTGGAAGCGATAACCTGCTAAAAAGGGACAGGTTTGTTTTGGCAGGTTTTATCTGGGCAAACGCCAACCGCCGCGAGGGAGCTGCTTTCCCTCGCGGCGGTCTTCTAGCGGTAAAAACCAAGTGAGTAGGCTTTTGGCGGGATGCCGAGCACACCTCAAAACGCCACAGCCCTGACCTGCGATTTTATTGAGCACTTGCCGCGATGTGCTCGGCAGATCCAAAAAAGCCTACTCACTTGCATCTGAGATGCTCTAGATACGCAAAATACCGCCGCGAAGGGAGCTGGACTCCCTTCGCGGCGGTTATTCGCTCTGATTTTGCGACGGTTTTGCCCGCTTGCTACTCGCTGTAGCGGGTGGCGATGGCAGCTTGTACCATGCCGGCGCTCATGAGGTAGGTCACCAGGAAGTAGCCACCATAGGCTGCCAGGAAAATCGCACAGGTAAGACCCACGGTGCCGCCGATGCTCATGTTGCCAAACGTGCTCACCAGCTCGATGATCACCTTGAGCGCCACAAAGGAGTGCGCCAAGCCCACTGCCAGCGGGAACAGGAAGAATACCGCTTGCTGCGCCATCACCGAATGACGAATCTGGCGGTCGTCACAGCCGATCTGTGCCAGCACACGATAGCTGCGGCTGCCGTCGGCCACATTGGAGAGCTGCTGGATCGATAGGATTGCCGCGCACGCAACGACCAGTACAAAGCCAATGTAGATGGCCAGATAGCTAATCATGCCGTTCATCTGCGCTGCTTGCGTGTACATCTCGGAACGCGTGATGAAGACTCCCCACGACCCCGGCTCCTTGCCGTCAACGAGCAGATTATCGAGCAAGGTGTATTTAATGCTCTCGTCTGCCTCGGTCGTATCCATACCCTGTTTGTAATTAACGAGCAGATTACTGGAATACGGCTGCAGATTAAGCTGGGACAGCAGCTCATCGGCTACGACCACGGTACCGGGATTGCTGCCCATCGCCGAGTTGGCGATGGCCGCCGTGTCCTCGTCCGACTTATCGGTTGCGGGCTTGAGCTCATGCCCGTCCAAGGTGAGGGTATGGCCGCCAGCCATATACTTGGTGTACAGGTCGCCCAGCTCACCGCCCATATCACACGTAAGCACGTACTGGTCGCGGCCAATGCTCACCGGCTCCTCGCCCATCATCTGGCGCAGCTTGTTGTACTGGCTCGCCGGCGTCACAAACAGGCCCATATCATCGGCATTGCTACCCTCGAGCACCTTGGGGAGCTTTTCGCCCATGGCCTTGCACATCTCGCCCGCCGTCACCGAAGGATCCGAGCCGCCAAGCGTATAGCTCAGATACGAGTCGATCTGCACATGTTCACCGGCAACATCGGCGATATTGACCTTCTTCCCGGCCTCGTCGTTGTTGTCCGCCGACTTGCGCTCGCCATGCCATGCAGCGTACAAATCGACCGTTGCATCGGCCAGCACCATGCGATCGGCCTCAGACGGATTGACATACTCCTTGTAGTAGTCGAGCGTTTCGGGCGTGTAATAGACATACGTCTGAGACACGTCAACAGGGTTATAGCGCTCCAGGTTTTCGTTCATCACATTGGCAATAGACATACCGCACGTCACCGAGGTGATGGCCAAAAACAGGATCATCGCGATGACGCCCATCGAAAAGCACACCGTGTTGACCTTGGCCGCAAGCTGGCGCACGGTAAACATGTTGAGGCCGCGCCAATACACGCTGCGCAGGCTCTGCAGCAGCTTGATAAGCATGCCCGAAAGGCCCCAGAACAGGGCAAAGGTACCCACCGTAACCATGGCCGTGGTGATACCAAACTGGTTCATGGCCTCCTGCAGCTTACCCTCCGTCGCGGTGAGCGGGAACCCATCGCGCAACAGGCGGTAATAGGCCACGCCCACCAGCACCACGCCCACGACAAAGATGGCGATCGCAATCCAGGGGTTGCGCGTCTTGATGCTCTCGTTGCGCCGCTCGGCGCCCATAAGCTCGATGAGCTTGGTACGGCGCACGGCGCGAAGGTTCAGCAGTAGCGTAAGCACAAACATCACGAGCATGCAGGCAAGGGTCAGGTTGAACGCATGCACCGAGAAAAAGAAGTGGAAATTAGCGATCTGTGTCTTAAAGAGCGAGGCCGTAAAGAATGTCATGAGCTGGGAGAGCCCCACGCCCAGCACAATGCCGGCGACAAAGGCGCCGACCGAAACGATCACGGTCTCGAGCGCCATGATCGTGGCGACGCGCCCGCGGCGCATGCCTAGCACCTGGTACAGGCCGAACTCCTTTTTGCGGCGCTTCATGATGAAGTTGTTGGCATACACCATCAAAAAGGCCATGACGCCGGCCAAAAAGTACGTCAGGTAACCGAGCATGCTGCCCATGAGCTCGGACAGTCCCTCCTCCTTGATGCCGGCAATGTCGACCTGCATCGAGACGGTATTGAAGGCATAGAATACGGTGACACCCAGGGTGAGCGTCAGCAAGTAGACGAGGTAGTCGCGGCCGGCGCGGCGGACGTTGCCCCAAGCGAGTTTACAGAGCATCGGAGCCTTCACCGCCCATCATGGCAACGACCTCCATAATGCGGTCGAAGAACTCTCGGCGGTCGGTGTCGCCGCGGCGCAGCTCGGTGAAGATCTTGCCGTCACGAATAAACAGCACACGGCTCGTGTAGCTGGCAGCAAAGCTGTCGTGCGTGACCATGAGCACCGTGGCGCGCAGGCGGCGGTTAAGGGCCTCCAGGCTCTCGAGCAGCAGGCGGGCGCTCTTGGAATCGAGGGCGCCGGTGGGCTCGTCGGCCATGATCATGGTGGGGTCGGTGACGAGCGCGCGAGCCGCGGCAACGCGCTGCTGCTGGCCGCCCGACATTTGGTAGGGATACTTGTCGAGCACCTGACTGATAGACAGGCGCGCGGCCACATCCTGCACGCGGGTCGAGATCTCTGCCGAGTTTGTGCGGGCGATGGTGAGCGGCAGGGCGATGTTCTCGCGTGCCGTGAGCGTATCGAGTAGGTTGGAGTCCTGGAAGATAAAGCCCAGCTCCTCGCGGCGGAACTGCGAAAGCTTGGCCTGCTTCATGCGCGTCACGTCCTGGCCGTTGATGCGGATGGTGCCACTCGTGGCGCTATCGATGGTCGACACGCAGTTGAGCAACGTCGACTTGCCCGAGCCCGAGGCGCCCATGATGCCGACGAATTCGCCGCGGTTGACGGTAAAGCTGACATCGTTGAGCGCGCGGGTCACGTTGCCCAGTGCTCCATATACCTTTTCGAGATGCGCGACCTCCAGTACCGGGGTCGCCGTTTGCGTGGTTTGCATACCGAGTCCTTTCTTGCGATTAGTCTACGGCATCTATAGTCGCAAGGAGCCGAGTCGGCTACCATCGATATGGCTTACGCTTGCCTTACCGTTGCGTAAGGTAAGCGTAGTCTGCCATGTGTTGATGTTGAGAGAGGGCTCCTGTTGAAGACTGTTCATGTTGCCGCTGGGATCATTCGCAAGGAAGGATCTGACGAGCTGCTTGCCGTGCAGCGCGGCTACGGCAACATGCAGGGACTATGGGAGTTCCCGGGCGGCAAACTTCTGCGCGGCGAGACACCCGAAGACGCCGTGCGCCGCGAGCTTATGGAAGAGCTACAGGTAAAAGTCACCAACCTGCGTGATTTCTACACCGTTGAGTATGACTACCCCGATTTTCATCTCTCCATGGAGTGTTACTACTGCTCGCTCGCCGATGAATCCGATGAGCCCCAGAAACACGACCGCCAGCTTGATATCCGCTGGATTCCACGCACCTCGCTTGCCACGGTGGAATGGATGCCCGCCGACAAGGGGCTCATTGATGCTCTGATTGAGTTAAAGGAAGATCGGCTTGAGGCAAGCTCCGCCGATGACGCCGCGCCCAACACAACCGACAAACCCGCCACCAAACCCAAGCGCGCACCTAAACGCCGCAGCAAAAAGCGTCCCAAGCCCGGTCTGCTCGACGGCATCGATACCTCGGACCTCTCCGCTGACGAGCGCGAACTGGTCCGCCGTCGCGCCGCAATCAAAAAGTCCATGAAGGGCAACAAGCGCGCCAACACCAAGCCCGAGCTGCTCGTACGTCAGCGCCTACGGGCCGCGGGCCTTACGGGCTATCGTTTGGAATGGAAGGTACCCGGCAAGCCCGACATCGCCTTCCCCGGCCGCAAGATCGCCATCTTCGTCAACGGTTGCTTTTGGCACCGCTGCCCCAAGTGCAACCCAAGCCAGCCCAAGCGCAACGTTGAGTTTTGGGAGGCAAAGTTCCGTCGCAACGTCGAGCGCGACCGTGCTGCTGTGGCAGCGCTCACTCAAATGGGCTGGACGCCCATAACCATCTGGGAATGCGAACTCAAAAAAGACCGCATCGACGCCACGATGGAAAAGGTCATCGAGCAGGTGCGCGCCACAGAGCCGCAGCGCTAACAGCGAGCATTCACACGCTCCGCACGTCCGCGCCACATCCACGTCACAAACCTTAGAAAGCCCTTAAGCTCAAAACCTTTCAAGAGTGTTACTCGATACCTCTGACCTGCAGTTTCATCGTAACACCAAACCAGGTTAAGCCTTTCTTTAGCGCTTCTTTGCGGCAGCCGCGGCATAATGTAGCCAGCGCACGGGACCTAGCAGCAAACCCCGAGCGCATCCTTTTGGTGGATATCGAGGAGGCCGCAAAAGCATGCATTCTTCCAATGACGCAGCACAGCAGCCATCCCTAAAACATGCAAACCTTTTCTCCTTCCCCCCGACACAGAGAAACGGCCTCCTCGACTCCCCCACCACAAAAACCAAGCGCTCAGCCAATCAGAGCCTCAACTTACGAGCATCCTTCGAAAAGCTCCAAGCATCCCTAGACAAGGCGTTCCCCGAACAGGCAAGAGCAATCTAAGCCCATCGCGCTTTATACTGATGCCATGCGAAACATGGATCACATAGAATTGCACCGCGGAGGACGCGAGGAAGCGTTTCCCGAGACCGCCGAAGACTGGCCCTATATTGCCGAACGCGCAGAATTCGCTCGCTATCCGGGCAATTCCGTCCCCTGGCACTGGCATTCCGAAGTTGAGCTTTTCTACATGGAGCAGGGAGCGATTGACTATCGAACGCACGCGGCTCATGAGCACGTACGCTTTGAGGAAGGGTCCGCCGGCTTTATCAACGGCGGCGTTTTGCACAGCACGCTGCAATCACCCAATTCGGCGCCAGCCATTCAAATGCTGCATATCTTTCAGCCGTCGATGCTCGGCGATCCCGCGGGACGTCTCCAAAAGCGCTACATCAACCCATTGCTTCAATGTCGAGGCGTCGATGTGCTCAAATGGTCGCCCACCAATCCCGACGATATGCCCTTTATCGATTTGCTGAAGAGCTCCTTTAGCCACGACCTTCGACGGCCGCAGAACGAGATGGCGCTTCGAAATAGTTTGTCAGAGCTCTGGATTCAGATTAACGCCAAGGCCGAACCGCTCTTTTCTTCCGACGGCGCCTCTTGGATGACCAGCCGCGACGTACAGTTCAAGGCAATCCTGGACTTTGTCCGCGCAAACTATGCAGCCGCTATAGATGTGCCCCAGATGGCATCTGCAGCCGGCGTAAGCGAAAGAGAGTGTTACCGCATTATCGAAACTTGTGCAGGAACGACCCCGGCGGCATATCTACGCGCATACCGCATAAACCGTGCTTGCGAACTTTTGGCACACACCACGCGAACGGTACAGACAGTCGCGCGCCAATGCGGATTTATAACAGCAAGCCATCTTGGCCAGGTATTTAAAGAACAAATGGGGTGCACTCCTTCGAGCTATCGAGCAGCGAGGCAGAATCTCGATAGCACCAGGCAGAAATCCCGCTAACCCTTCTTCTGTCACTGCATCAAACTTGCAGGCAAACAACAGAGAGGAGCAATCATATGAAGCACTTTGACCATATCGTATTTGACGTTGATGGGACATTGGCAGATACAGAAGAAAGCGTTCTGTCATCGCTTGTCCAGATTGTCCAAGAAGAGACCAGCAAAACGCTTCCCCGACACGAGCTTGACTTTGCCCTCGGCATACCCGGCAAGGATGCCCTTGAGAAACTTGGGATCTACTCGCAGGCAACGTTGGATCGCTGGTGCCAAGTTGCCGCCAGCTTTAAAAGCACCATCAGCGTGTTTCCAGGTTTGCTTGAAGTCATCGCAACACTCGCCGATAGCGGCTGCAAACTTGGCATCGTCTCCTCACGTGCGCGCGACGAATACGCAAAAGAAATTGCACCCCTTGGTTTCGATAAGTATTTTGAGCACATCATCCTTGTCGAAGACACAACCGAACATAAACCCGCACCCGCACCCATGCTCGAATATCTCCGACGTGCGGGCGCGAATCCTGGCAACGTCGTCTACGTTGGCGACACCGTCTACGACGAACAGTGCGCAACTTCAGCAGGGGTCAGTTTTGCCCGAGCAGCATGGGGATCACACCAAGATATCCCAAACGCCACCTACAACCTCAAAACCCCCAACGACCTACTAACCCTAACAACCAAATAACCCACGCGCCCCACCCTTTCCGCCCCAACGCCACAAGGGCGATTGAGCAGGACGACTTGGGCGGGCCCCCGTACTTAGTTTCCAAAATCATTCCGCAGCGCGAAGGCTTCTTATTATTTTCAGACCTAACGCCACAAGGGCGACGACCTCGAGTAGGTCAACCTGGGAGGGACGAGGGCTTAGTTCTCCAATCTCTCCGCAGGGGGCAAAAAGCCTCGCCGCACGAAGTGCGCAGCGAGGCTTTTTGCATGCCCGAGGACGATTGGGGAACTAAGTCCTCGTCCCTCCCCGGGATATGTAGCGAGTCGGAGTACCCTTGCTGTTACTCTGCCTTGCCCACAGAGTTGAGGTTGGTCATGCGGATCTTAACCAGCTCGGTGATCTCACGCATGCCCTCCTTGGCCGGCTTCTTAGGATCGAAGCAAGCGGGGTTCTCGGCCATGTAGGCCATGAAGCCCTTGGTGTAGGCCTGACGCAGCTCGGTGGCGTAGTTGACCTTGCAGATGCCGTTCTTCACGGCCTCGGCAACCTGCTCATCGGGCACACCGGAGGTACCGTGCAGAACCAGCGGCACGTCGACGGCGTCGCGAATGGCCTTGACCACGGACTGCTCGATGTGAGGATCGCTCGTGTACACGCCGTGGCTGGTGCCAACGCCAATGGCCAGCGAGGTGCAGCCGGTGCGCTCAACAAACTCCTTGGCCTCGGCAGGATCGGTGTAGGGGCTCTCGCCCTCAACCGCGGGACCGTCGTCCTCCTTACCGCCGACCTTGCCGAGCTCGGCCTCGACGGGCACGCCCATGGCGCGGCCAGCGTCGGCGACGGACTTGGTCAGGGCAATGTTGTCCTCGAAGGACTCGTGCGAACCGTCGATCATGACGGAGGTGTAGCCCGTGCGGAAAGCCTGCATGCAGCGGTCATAGCCATCGCCGTGATCGAGGTGCAGGGCAACGGGCACGGAAGCGCGCTCGGCGGCAGCCTTGACCATGCCGTAGAAGTAGTCCAGACCAGCGGTCTTGATGGTGCCCGGGGTGGTCTGCATGATGACGGGGGACTTGGTCTCCTCGGCAGCGGCCAGAACGGCCATAACAAACTCGAGGTTCTCGACGTTGAACGCGCCGACGGCGTAGTGGCCGGCCTGAGCGTCCTTGAGCATCTTTTCGGTGGTAACAAGTGCCATGAGCGTTTGCTCCTCTCCCTCGCCCGCATCTGGACATCGGGCGTACGTGTCCGCAAGGCGTTTTACCTTGCATTTTGCTGCGCCCATTGTATGAAAATCGCATCTGTCGCATGTACGAGATATCGCCGGCACGCAGGCCAAAACGCTCGTTTTTGAAAAGCAAACGGAAGGGATTCAGGCTAAATTCCCCTATCCGACATTACCGTTTTCAAGCGAATCATCTTTCTTTTATAGAAAAGATAAGTAATCGAAAGGCGTTTACTTGCTCAAAAAGAAAATGAACGAAAATAGACTCAACACAATTCCTGCAAATTTAGGCTGAGGATGGAGCAGCTATGGCCCACGCAACAACCCGAGCTTTCGCCGATGAGCGACGCGCCGCCATCATGGAGATGCTTGAACATAACGCCTCGGTGCAGGTGGCAGAAATCGCCCAGACCTTTGGCGTATCCTCCGTCACCGCCCGCGCCGACCTAGACGCGCTCGCCGAGTCCGGCAAGCTGCGCCGCACGCATGGCGGCGCTGTGTCGCTCCAGAAGCGACTGACCGTATCCACCCAGGATCGCCGCATCAACGTCAATGTCGCCGCCAAGCAGGCCATTGCGCAAAGCGCTATCAGGCTTGTTAACGACGGCGACACGGTGCTTGTCGACTCCGGCACCACGGCACTCGAGTTCGTTCGGCTCCTCGACCAGCGCGATGGCATCACCGTCATCACGGCTGACATTACCATTGCCGATTACATCGACGAGAGCATGCCCTCAGTCGATGTCGTCATGCTGGGCGGGGCACTGCGCAAAGGCCATCGCTATCTGTACGGCCCACTTACCATGCAGGCGCTCCAAATGGTCCACGCCGATCTTGCCGTCATGTGCCCTGGCGCTTTCGTTCCCGGCTGCGGCTTTACCACCGACTTTCCCCAGATGGCCGAGACCAAAGCGGCCATGATTGGCGCCGCCCGCCAAAGCGTGGCCCTCATGGACGCCAGCAAGGTCAACGGACGTGGCATGTACCGCTTTGCCGAGCTGACCGACGTCAACGCCATCGTGATGGACCGTGACCCCGATCACGCCGTCGCCACCTCAATCGCCGAGATCGCCGACGACGCCCGCCCAAATCTCCTCATCGCCGGCGCTTAAACAAAAACCACCACAAAGGTTCACCGTCCCCTTTGTGGTGGTTTGAGCGTTAAACGTGAACGTATCGCTACTTGGAGAGCTCGTCAGCGAGGGCCTCGATCTGAGCGCGCGAGGCGTCGTTGAGCGAACCCAGGACGGTCACCTTGTTCTGCGTCAGGGTGATGTCCTTCATACCCTCGAGCTCCTTGGTCATAATCTTGGCAGCTGCGGGCGCCCAGGAGCCGCCCTCGACGAGCGCCACCGTACGGTTCTGGTAGGCATGCTCGGCAAGCGTATGGATAAAGGTGCTCATGAATGGGAAGATCTCGCCCTGATAGGTGATGGAAGCGAGTACCAGACGGTCATAGCGGAACGCATCCTCAACGGCCTCGGCCATGTCGTCGCGGGCCAGGTCAAAGACGGAAACCTTCTGGCCGCGGGCCTCGAGCGCAGATGCAAGCTCCTCAACGGCAGCCTTCAGATGGCCATACACGCTCGCATAGGCAATCGTGATGCCCTCGTCCTCGGGCTGATAGCTCGACCAAGTGTTGTAGGTGTCGAGGTAATAGCCAAGGTTCTCGGTCAGCACGGGGCCGTGAAGCGGGCAGATGATCTGGATGTCCAGGTCGGCGGCCTTCTTGAGCACGGCCTGCACAAACTTGCCGAACTTGCCCACGATGCCAAAGTAGTAACGGCGCGCCTCGCAGGCCCACCCTTCCGGATCCTCGATGTCGTTGGCGCCAAACTTGCCAAAGCCGTCGGCACTAAAGAGCACCTTGTCGGTAGCCTCGTAGGAGAAGAGTACCTCGGGCCAGTGAACGTTGGGGGCGCCGACAAAGGTCAGGCTGTGGCCGCCCAGATCAAGCACGTCACCCTCTTTGACAACCATCTTGCGCTCGGGGAAGTCGGTGCCAAAGTAGTTGACCATCATGCGGAAGGCGCCCATGCTTGCCACAATCTGCGCCTGGGGATAGCGCTCCATAAAGGCGGCGATGCCGGCGGAGTGATCGGGCTCCATGTGATGGACGACCAAGTAGTCGGGCGTACGGCCATCGAGCACGGCCTCGATGTTGCCGAGCCACTCGTCAACAAAACCGCCATCGACCGAATCGGCGACGGCGATCTTCTCGCCCAGGATGACGTAGCTGTTGTATGCCATACCGTTCTCGGACACGTCGTACTGGCCCTCGAACAGGTCAATGTCGTGATCATCGACGCCAACGTAGCGGATATCCTTGGTGATCTCCATCAGGCAAAGCCTCCTAGATAGACAAAAGAACCCGTCTATCATAGCACTCGCCTTCATAGTCACGGCTATCTGCCGGCATCCTTACCGATTGTTATTGATATGCAACGCCGAGCCGTTGACCTTCGAAAACTATGCACGCGGCGCTGCCGTGGTGTGTCGAACGATGAGCTGACCGGGAATACGAATGGCGACGGTTTTGTCCGATGCCCCCGCCTTGGGAACTGCGCGCTCGAACACCTCGCGCCCGCGCTGATGCAGATCGAATCGAACGGTCGTGAGCTCGTTATGTGCGACAAAGTCGTCGAGCGAATCGTCGACGCCCACCACGCTCACGTCCTCGGGCACGCGCAAGCCGCTATCGCGTAGCGCGGCAATGGCGCCGTTTGCCATCTGGTCGTTTGCCGCGTAAATCGCCGTCATGGTGCGGTCGTGCTCAGCCAAGTACCGAGCGGCCTCGTAGCCGCTGTTGGCAGACCAGTCGCCCTCGAGTGGCTCTACCGTCTCGATGTGTTTACGCTCGAGTGTATCTTGCCAACCGGCGCGACGAAATTGCTCGTCGACCGAGAACGACGGGCCGCCAATATAGCGAATCTGCTCGTGCCCCAGCTCAAACAGGTGATCCATAAGCAATAGCGAGCAGCCGTAATGGTCGGAATCGACCGTGGTCACGCGCGGATGCGCGTACATGGTAACGATGACCGTTCCAATGCCCGGCAACGGATCGAACGTCTCAAAATCGGGCGCCATGCGACTCATGCCGATGATGATACCGTCCACGGGCAGCGCGGCCATACGACGCGTGGCCTCGGCAAGCGAAAACTCCTCGGTCTTGGACATCTCGACCAGCGTGATGGCGCAATTATGCTCGCGAGCTGCGCTGGCGATGCCGTCGATCATTGAGAGGTTCCCAAACTTGGTGACATCGTTGACGCACAGCCCGACCGAATGGTAACGGCCGTCACGCAGCGAGCGACCGGCATAACTCGGACGAAAGCCAAGCTCTTGCATAGCGGCCTGCACGCGCCGGCGCGTCTGTTCGTTAACGTTGGGCAAGCCGTTGGCGACGCGCGAAACCGTCTGCTGCGAAACGCCAGCAGCGCGGGCGACGTCGGCCATGGAGACCGGACGCGAACTGGTATCGTTGGACGGGCGCCTTGCCACAGGATCACCTTCACCCTTGAGAGATCTGAATAGCGTGAATGCCGGCCCGGGCAGAAATACATCCCGCGCCGAGGCCCGCTATCGTCGGACGCATGTTAACGTACTCTACTTTTTCTATCTGCATCTCTTCTGCTTTATAAGTCCATACGGCAGTACCGTTCACGGCTGAATTTCTACCGATTACCAGATTCTCAAAAAGTGATAAGTGTTGTGTTATGAGTACGTTAACATAGCCCGTAACGTGCGGCATCGTAGATGCTGAGTTTATGCCGCTTCAAATTGTTAACGTACTCACTACGACGGAAAACTCGTCAGTATGCGCCAAGGAAAGGACCCTCATGACCACCCCCGACGAAAAGACACTCGCCACGCTCACCAAGCTGTTTGAGGAGGAGTTTGGCCCCATCGGCGATCGCCAGGTGCTCTATGTGCACGCGCCCGGCCGCTCCGAGATCAGCGGCAACCACACCGACCACGAGGGCGGTCACGTTATCGCCGGCTCGCTCGATGTCGCCGTCGACGGCATCGCCGTGGCAACCGATTCCAACAAGGTCCGCGTCGCCGACGAGGGCTACCCCACGTTTGAGATTACCCTCGACACGCTGAATGTTCAGGAGTCCGAGAAGGGCACGTCCGCAAGCCTCGTGCGCGGTATGGCCCACGAGGTCGCAGCGCTTGGTGTTGAGCCCAAGGGCTTCGACTTCGCCTTCACCTGCTCCGTCCCCTCGGGCGGTGGCCTTTCCAGCTCTGCTGCCGTCGAGGCCGCGTACGGCCGTGCCATGGAGACGCTCTGGGGCGCGCCCGCCATTGAGCCCGTCGCGCTCGCCCAGATGAGCCAGCGCACCGAGAACAACTATTACGGCAAGCCCTGCGGTCTGATGGACCAAGCCGCCGTGTGCCTGGGCGGCCTTGCCTACATGGACTTTGAGGACCAGGCCCAGCCTAAGACCCAAAAGCTCGAGCTCAACTTTGAGGATCACGGTTATGCGCTTGTGCTCGTTAAGGTTGGCGCCGACCATGTGGCAGCTACCGACGACTACGCCGCCGTTCCGCGCGAGATGCAGGACGTCGCCGCCGAGTTTGGCAAGGCACGCCTGTGCGAGGTCAACGTTGCCGACTTTGACGCCAAGCTCCCCGAGCTGCGCGCCAAGCTGGGCGACCGCGCCTGCCTGCGCGCCGTTCACTACTGGTACGAGAACGGCCTGGTCGACAAGCGCTGGGCAGCGCTCAACGCCGGCGACATTGACCAGTTCCTGGTCCTGACGCGCGAGTCCGGCGCCAGCTCTGCCATGTACCTGCAAAATGTTGTTGCCAAGCTGGGTTCCGAGCAGCCTTCCATGTATGCCCTGGCGCTGGCCGAGCACGTGCTCGACGGCCGCGGCGCCGTCCGTATCCACGGTGGCGGCTTTGGTGGCACCATCCAGGCCTTCGTGCCGCTCGATCTGGTCGACACCTTCATTGCCAAGATGAACGGCTGGCTGGGCGAGGGCTCTGCCCGTCACTACGCCATCTCTGACAAGGGGGCTTACGCGGCATGGCTGTAATGACTGACGTGCGAGAGGCCGCGCAGAACCTGATCGAGTACGCCATCCACCGATCGATGATCGGCCAGGACGACCGGATCTGGGCATACAACACCATTTTGGAGTGCATCGGCGCCACGGGTCCCGCACTCGATATGGCCTGGGCGCTCCAGGTTGAGAAACTCTCGCTCTTGCACCCCAATACCCTGCCCGACTTTGATCTTGAAGGCATGCTTGCCGCGCTTTCCGAGGCCGCCGTTACCAACGGTGCCGCCGAGGACACGGCGTCAGGCCGCGACCGCATCGCCATGCGCATCATGGGTGCGATCATGCCGAGGCCTTCGGTTGTAAACGAGGAGTTCAACGGACGTATGGGCGTCAACGAGCCCCGCGCCGCAACCGACTGGTTCTACGGCCTGTGCTGCGACGCCGGCTACGTGCGCCGTGCCGCCATCGCGCGCAACATCAAATGGAGCACCCCCACCAACTGGGGCGATCTTGAGATCACCATCAACCTCTCCAAGCCCGAGAAGGACCCACGCGATATCGCTGCCGCCGGCGCCGCAAAGAACACGGGCGAGAAGTATCCCGCCTGCCAGCTGTGCATCGAAAACGAGGGCTATCCCGGACGCTCCGCCGCAGCCGACGGCGGAGCTCACCCCGCCCGCCAGAATCTGCGCGTTATCCCCATCCAGCTCGACGGCGAGCGCTGGGGCTTCCAGTACAGCCCGTACGCCTACTTTAACGAGCACTGCATTGCCATGAGCTCCGAGCATCGTCCGATGCACGTCGACCGCAAGGGCTTGACCTGCCTGCTCGACTTTGTGGACCTGTTCCCGCATTACTTCATCGGCTCCAACGCCGACCTGCCTATCGTGGGCGGCTCGATTCTGTCGCACGACCACTTCCAGGGCGGCGCGCACGAGTTCCCCATGATGCATGCCGCCGAGGTCTCGCAGTTTAGCATGCCCGGTTTTGACCAGGTCACCGGCACTGTGCTGCAGTGGCCGCTCTCGGTGCTGCGCCTGCGCTCGCATGACCGCGCTCAGCTGCTCGACGCTGCCGAGAAGATTATCCTCGCCTGGCGCGAGTGGACCGACGAGTCTGCGGGCGTTATCGCGCACACGGCCGACGGCGTAGCGCACAACACCGTGACGCCCGTCATCCGCCGCGTCGACTCCCGCGGCAACGCCGGCGGCGAGATTTACGAGGCCTACCTGGCGCTTCGCTGCAATATCACGACCGACGAGCATCCGCTGGGCGTTTTCCACCCGCATGCCGAGTATCACCACATTAAGAAGGAGAACATCGGCCTGATCGAGGTTATGGGCCTGGCTATTCTTCCGCCGCGCCTGGTTCCCGAGCTCGGCGCTGTCCGCGAGCACCTGCTGGCAGCCAAAGCCGATACCAGCTACGACCTTGCCGCAGCGCTCGAGGGCGACGACCTTTGCCGCAGCCATGCCGCGTGGGCCGAGGACGTCTATGCCCGCCGCGCCGACGAGCTTACGGCGGACAACGCCATCGACATCCTGCACGAGGAGGTCGGCGTGGTGTTTGGCCACGTGCTCGACAACGCCGGCGTCTTTAAGTGGGACGAAGCCGGCCGCGCCGCCCAACAGCGCTTTATCGACTCACTGTAATGATCCCTTGGGGACGGAGGAAAACGGATCATTTCGTCTTCAAGACAACGGCGCCCGCCGGCAACATCGCCAGCGGGCGCCGTTTTTGCGTGTAGTCATTGGGGACGTTCTTAAACGACTAGTCAAACAAGAACGTCCCCAATGACTAATGACTCGAGCGTGGAAAATCTCCCACTTTGAGCTCGTATGGGCACCAAAAGCGGGAGATTATCCACGCTCATTCTATTAGGAGTCGCAACCGCTACAACTCTACGACCTCAACGTTGTTGTAGATCTCTTCCCAGCGGTCCATGACCAGGTGGCCGGTCTTGGGATCCATGGCGTTGAGCTTACCGCAGGTATTGGCGGTCTTGAGCACCGTGACGTCGTCGGCACCAGCAGCAATGGCATGCGCAAAACCGGCGATGGTCGAGTCGCCGGAACCCGTTGCGTTCACAGCCGCAATCGCGGGCGTCTTGGCGCGGAACGCGCGGCCCTCATGGAAGCCCACCGAACCGGCAGCGCCCATCGAGACGACGACCCAGGGAATACCGGCAAAGCGGCCATCGGCGGCAAGCGCCTCGCGCAGGGCATCGACATCATCGGTCGTAAAGGACGTACCCAGCAGGCCGTTAATCTCGGTCAGGTTGGGCTTTACGAGCTCAGGCTTAGCGTCAGATTCCAGCGCGGCCTCCAGCGATGCACCCGAAGTGTCGAGCAGCACCTTGGCGCCCTCCTCCTCGGCAATCTTGACGAGCTCGGCATAGTAACCGGCATCGACGCCACGCGGCAGCGAACCCGAAAGCGTCACGACGTCCGCCTTCGCTGCAAGCTCGGCGAACTTGGCCGTAAAGGCCTCAAGCTCGGCAGGCGCAATCTGAGGGCCGCTCTCCAGCAGCTCGGTCTGATTACCCTCGTGCAGAATATTCAGGCAAATGCGCGTCTCACCGGCGATGGGCACAAAGTCGTTCTTGACGCCGTCGGCATCCATAAGCTCGGCCATATGGGCACCCATGTGGCCGCCGAGCAGACCGGTCGCGAGCACGTCGTCGCCCAACTGCAGTAGCACGCGGCTCACGTTGAGGCCCTTGCCACCAGCGGTCTTTTCGGGCGTCACACGGTTAACATCGTCGATGATCAGCTTATCGAGTTGATAGCGTGTATCGATCGACGGGTTCATGGTAACGGTCAGAATCATGTTGAACTCCTGTTTCCGGGGCACGACGTATGCGACCCCAAACATACGATAGCTCTTTAAAGGATCTCGATCTCAAAACCGCGGATGACGGTCTCCCCCGGCTTGGCAACCAGGCAGCCACGCTTGTGCTCTAGAATATCGTCCTCGTCGGAGCAGGTGGACAGACCACCCCACGGTTCCACGGCCACAAAATCGCCCTCGGGCTTGCTCCACACGATCAGGTATGGCATATCGGGGAACGTCAGGCGCACGCCCTTGTCCTCGGTTTTCTTGGTCAGCGTAACCACGCGGCTCACGAGCACATCAAAGATGGTCTCCGCGAAGTCGAAGAGTTCGTGGGTAAGCGGCAGGTTCTGGCCGATCATGGGGTTCTTGCTGCGATGCTCAACATCAATCAAGCCCGTCAAGGGAACGGCAGTACAGAGCTCGGCGGCCTCACGCTGATCAAAACGAAGCTCATAGTCGTCATAGGACTCGCCCTCGTCGAGCGGGCACTTAAAGCCGGGGTGACCACCCACAAAGAATGGCATGTCCTCGGTGCCCTCGTTGGTCACCTCGTACGACACGGCCACCTTTTCCGAATCAATCGTGTAACGAGCAACGATCTTAAACGGATACGGATACTGCTCGAGCAGTTCGGCATGGTCGGCAGAGCTCAGACTCAGCGCAACCATGTTGTCGCTCTGCTCCTCGAGCTTCCACTCCTGCTTGCGAGCAAAGCCGTGGCGGGCGAGCTTTACCTCGCGGCCGCCCATGGTCATTGCGTGACCGTCACGAAGGCCGCCGCAGATCGGGAAGCAAATGGGTGCCTGGCCCGACCAGACCGCCGGGTCACCCTGCCACAGGTACTCGCGGCCGTTGGCTTTAATCGAAGTGAACGATCCGCCAGCCGTGCTCAGTGCCACACGAATAGAACCGTTATCAAGAACAAACTCCATAGGAGCCTTCCCTTTCTTACGACAGCCCGCCAAGTCAGTGGGGCTGATAGAAAACCGGCCCGCGCCTCATCACAGAAACGCGAGCCGTCAATTGAAAAGCTGCAGAATGCCGGGTACCGCCAAAACGAAGCACACAAGCTCAGCAAGCAAACGTGTTATCGGAGCAGCTTGCTGAACCAAAAGGCTTCGCCGCAACAGAGGGAACCCCACAGGCACCCTCAACGTCAGCGAGCGGCGCTCAGGTGCCCCAGGTCGCAGCGAAAGAGGAGCGACGCGTACTTCATGTACGCGAGCGACGGTTTGAGCGGCGAGATGGGGTGCCTGAGCGTCGCGCAGCGTCGACCCGTTACGCGGTTTGGTAAAACCGCGTAACCTCCTTAGTCGTGGTATTCGCCGCGGTCCCACTTCTCGAGGAACTCGTCAAAGAAATGCGGGTCAGACTGAGCCTCGGCGTCGGCCTTATTGCAGGCATGGATCTTGGCGATCAGGGCATCGTGCTCGGGGGTCTTCTCGTAGGGCTCCTCCAGGAAGGCAAGCATGATATCGGCCATCAGGAACTCGCCGGTGATCTTGCCGCCAAAGCCCACGATGTTGGCGTTGAGCTCGCGACGGGCATACAGGGCAGAGGTCATGTCGCGAACCAGCGCGCAGCGGGCGCCGGGAACCTTGTTGACGGCGTTGGTGATGCCGATGCCGGTGCCGCACAGGGCCACGCCAAAGTCGGCCTTGCCGCTGGCAACAGCCTCGCCCACGGCCTTACCGTAGATGGGATAGTGCGTACGGGTGTGGCTGTAGGTGCCGCAGTCGAGCACCTTGTAGCCAGCCTGCTCCAGGCGGTCGGCCAGATAGATCTTCTCGTCCGTAACGATATGGTCGCAACCGATTGCGATGGTCTTCTTCATCAGAACGTCCTTTCGTCTGAATTCACAAGTTGAGGTAGAAGTTCGAGTTCTCGGTGGTTCTCGTTAGGCCATCTTGTTGAGCATGTCGACACGGATCTGGTGACGGCCGCCGGCGTACTGTGCGCGCAGGAACTCGCGGGCGATCTTCTTGGCGACCTCGGTGCCCACAACGCCCGGGCCCATGGTGACCATGCGCGAGCCGTTGTGCTCGCGGGTCATGTAGGCGGAACGCTCGTCGGAAATGTTGGCGACGACCATGCCCTTAATCTTGACGGCGGCCATATAGGAGCCGACGCCGTACTTATCGAATGCGAAGCCCTGGGAATCCTTGTGCTCCAGCAGGTCCTTGGCAACGGCGGTCGCGGAATCGACAAAGTCCGCGGCAGGGGTCTCGGAATAGTCGACGACCTCGTGACCGTCGGCGATGAGCATCTCCTTGATGGACTCCTTCATCGACATACCGTCGGCATCGGAAGCGATTACAACCCTCATGACATCCTCCTTGAGAGATACGCAGGTGCGTAGTTTCTGTTTGGAAGTGTTGAATCGCGTTCAGGTCCGGGCATCTGAATGTGCGGTTCTTCACTGTTCATGTTTATTTGAACACATTCGAACAGCGACTGCAACCATTATTTGTTTATCTTTGTTCTTTTTTGAACAAATACCGTTCACGGTTGATTGCAGACCGTTTGGGCTCGGCGCAGACGTAGCGACCATGTGTTCAACAGACAAAAGGGCGGCCGAGAACGTGTCTCGGCCGCCCTTCTTACGGTTGATCTTCCAAAGATCGCTTTGCCGCCTACTCAGACTGCCCACTCTTCTTGACATGTTTGGACGGAGCGCTCAAGAAACGATCCGTCAGATAGTTCGCGGGACCGGAGACATCGATCCCCAGCAGCACGTGTCCTAGCCATAGGAACGCCACGAGCACCAGTAGAGGAATCACACACGAGGTCACGATCATCACAATGACGCCTTCGATGAGGTCGGTCACCTGCTGCACGATCTTGTCGGTCATCTGCTTGGCACCGCTGGTCACCGACGTGACCAGGCTCGAGGCCCCGTCAGTCAACTGCTCGAGCACGTTTTTGGACTCTGTAGACTCGGTCTTTTTCTTGCTTGCTTTGGAGCTGTCGCTATCTGCCGCACTCGCAGCGTCGGCCGCCTTTTGCTCGGCCTGTTCAATGCTGACGCGATATGTCTCGTCGACCTTTTGCGATACCCACACGCTTGCAGGCACCAACGCCATGCCGATCATGGCGACTACCAGCACGCGGGTCGCCACGCGACGCAGGACGGCACTCGTGCTCCAGCGTCCGTGAATGCCAAGCGAGACCGCAAAGAGCACCAACGCAAACGGGATTAAGATGCCCAAGCCAACCGACCACAAAATCGTGAGCAAGTATTTCTCTAGGTATAGCACGGCAAGCACGATACCGAGGTTGCCTGAAAGCTGTGCGAGCTGCTCGGCAACCGGCGTTCCCGTATCTCCAGGCAGCGCCGTGATGCCCGCAGACAGGGCAACGCACGAGGTCGTGAGCGCCAAAACGTTGCCCTTCTTTTGATCGATAACCTCGATGGTGGAGTCCCAAGTCTTGGTATCGGCAAAATGCGGGCGCGCGACAAAGCCCGACAGGAGCGCCATAACCACAAGGGCGACGATGATGCCAATCTGCAGTTTTTTGTTTGCGCACACGACATCGGACAGGCTGGGCTGCAGCTCGGTTACTGTCGTGTGCTCGGTTATCTGGACAGAACGCCCATGAGCTACCTCGTGCGCGCCTCTCTTTTGAATCAATCCGTTGTCCGGCATTTGGATACCTCCTCATTCCGGCCTGTAATGCGGTGGAAAGTATACCCACCCATCGAAAAACCGAACGGGAGGGCGTGCAGAAGCTCCATAACGCTGCTAGTCGAATAGTGCCATTTCAAAACTATGCCGGTTTACTACGATAAAACCGATAGGACCGACCACATTTGCTATTAGTAGAAAATGACAAGCGTTCTACCTGCGGCTTTGATAACGCTGTTCTTTCCATAGTTGAAAGAATGCGATTCATCGTAGTAAACCGGCATAGTTTTGTAACCGACAGGCCGATTCGGCATCGCAGCAAACCTAATGACCCGTTTTCTTCCATCCTCAAAGGATCAAATGCATGGCAGGATCGTCCCTAACTGCCGGCAGATAAGGAACGTCCCCAAGTGCCGGGTAAAAAGAAAAAGCCCTGTCGCGGGTTTGCGGCAGAGCTTTTGGAAGGGGACTTGATTGTGAGGATTCGTTAGGCGAGCTTAGCCTCGAGTGCGGCGATGCGCTTATAGGCATCGATGGTAAAGCGGGTCTGCTTCTCCAGGATCATGGTGGTCATGAGGGTGTCCTGAGCGTGGGCCATGATGAAGGTCATCTCCATCTCGCCGCCGCCGGCCTCCTGCGAAAGCAGCTTGGTCTGCGTGTCGTGGGCGCCAATGAGTGCATCGCTCGCATCCTTGTGCAGCTGTTCGGCCTTCTCAAAATCACCCTCGCGAGCAGCATCGAGCGCTGCAAGCAGATCAGTCTGGGCGTCACCCGCGTATGCGACGATCTCGAATCCAACCATCGAGATTTCTTCTTTGGTTGCCATATTGCGTTCCTTTCACATATGAACCAATGGAGAGCATCGCGTCCGGGCATACGCGCTGCGTTGTGTATGACAGAAACATTAACATTCAAACAAAACAGAACAATGCAAAACGCAATTTCGAGCTATGAACGGTCGATTTTCGCCCGTGAACGGTTTTTAAACCAATGCGAACAATATCGAACACAATTAGTGGCAACCCAAACAGGTCCACACCCTAGCGTACATCGCGCACCGTATCACCCTCTACGAGCATGCCGGGGATCAGCATGTGCTCCACGCCAGACGCACCCCCCTCGGCGCCGGCAATCTTGTCGACAGCCCACATGCCGACGCGCTTGTTGTCAAAGCGCACCGTGGTCAGGCGACGGTCGGGCACGATGTCGCCCAGACTATCGTCAACACCCACTACGCTCACGTCCTGGGGCACGCGCTTCCCGCGCGACTCGAGCCCGCGAATGCAGCCGTAGGCCATGGCATCGTTGGAAGCATAGATGGCGGTACAGGTCGGATCGTCCGCTAGAGCCTGACCGGCAGCATATCCGCTCTGTGCCGTCCAATCGCCACGGACGAGTCGCGGCGGCTCAATACCATATGCGCGCAGTGTCTCACGCCAGCCTTCCTCGCGCTGCATGCCCGAAAGCGAGCGCTCGGGGCATGAGATAAAGTGCACGGTCTTGTGCCCCTGCACCAGCAAGTACTCGACCACCTGGCGCGAGCAATCGAACTGGTCGTTATCGACCGTTGAACAGAGCGGGTGCTCCAGCATGGTAACGAGCACCGTCTGCATACCGGGCAGCGGCTCGAAGGTGCCAAAGTCCGCCGGCATGCGATTCATGATCACAACCATGCCATCCACCGGAAGTGCGCTCATGCGCGACGATGCACTCTCGAGGGTATACGGATGCCCGTCTACTTTAGTTAGGGTGATGGCATAGCCGTGTTTGTCGGCCGCAGCGGTAAAGCCCTCCATACGGTCGAGGTTGCCGGTGCCGGTAATGTTGAACATGGCGACACCGACGGTCTTAAACTTGCCGCGGCGCAGCGATCGACCGGCAAAATTGGGACGATACCCCAGCTCGCGCATGGCGGCACGCACGCGCTCCTTGGTCTCGGGGCGCACGCTGGGCGAATCGTGCACGGTGCGCGAGACCGTCTGCTCCGAGACGCCCGCGAGACGCGCCACGTCCTTAACGGAAACCGATTTTTTAACAGCGGCCATAGGTCGATCTTTCTATGTCAACGATGCCATTGGCGGCACCCTACGCAGTCAAATGAACGCCTTCAAGTATATCCAACACCTCCCCCACAATACGTTTACCACCTAAAACCTACCGTTCACCGACAATCTTGCTTCCCCGAACGGCTTTTGTCGCCCAAATGTTAACGTTGCCATTGCGCAAATACAGAGCCACCGGGCGGCTCAAACGTTTACGCGTAAGGAATCGATGGTTCGCAGGCATAGGAACCACTGGTTCGCGTCTTTTTTTGTGTCGCAAAATGGCAACGTCAACATTTTGGCAACCGAACGCCAAAAGCTACCATCGTTGCTAACCCACCGACTCTTAGGAGCATTGCATGGAGCAACTCATCGCCATCATCGAAAAGGGCCAGCCCTTTTTCAACGCGATCGCCCGCAACAAGTACCTCAAGGCGATCCGCGACGGCTTTATCTCCGTCATCCCCATCATCATCTTCTCGTCCATCTTCTGCCTGGTAGCCTCGGTCCCCAACATCTGGGGTTTCTATTGGCCCGATGACATCAACAACGCCCTGTGGAAGTGCTACAACTACTCCATGGGCATCCTGGCCATCGCCTGTGCCGCCACCACGGCCAAGCACTTCGCCGACGCCCAGAACCGCGACCTGCCCAAGAACAACCAGATCAACTTTATCTCGTGCATGTGCGCGGCCATCATCGGCTTCTTGCTCCTTTCGAGCGACACCATCGCCACGGACGCTGCCAGCGGCTTCAACACCACCTACCTTGGTTCCAAGGGCCTGTTGACCGCCTTTATCGCTGCGTTTGTGACCGGCATCATCTACAAGTTCTTCATTAAGCGCAACATCACCGTCAAGATGCCCGAGCAGGTTCCGCCCAACATCTCGCAGACCTTTAAGGACATCATCCCCTTCTCCGTCTGCATCACCGTCTTTTGGGTCTTTGATATCGTCTTCCGTGCTGCCTTTGGCTTCTGCTTTGCCCAGGGCGTCATCCAGGTGTTCCAGCCCCTGTTCACCGCCGCCGACGGCTACATCGGCCTCGCTGTGATCTACGGCGCTATGAGCCTCTTCTGGTTCGTGGGCGTCCACGGCCCCTCGATCGTCGAGCCCGCCATCGCCGCCGCCCTCGTCGCCAACATGACCGACAACCTGGCTGCGTTCCAGGCCGGCCAGCACGCTTCCGCTGTCCTGACCCAGGGTGCCCAGTACTTCGTCGTCTGCATGGGCGGCACCGGTGCCACGCTCGTCCTGGTCTTCATGTTCTGCTTCCTGGCCAAATCCCAGGAGATGCGCGCCGTCGGTAAGGCCGCCATCGTCCCGGTCTGCTTTGCTGTCAACGAGCCGCTGCTGTTCGCCGCGCCCATCGTGCTCAACCCCGTCTTCTTTGTCCCGTTTGTTTTTGCCCCGATCGCCAACATCTGGATCCTCAAGATCTTTATCGACTTCTTGGGCATGAACGGCTTTATGTACACCCTGCCTTGGACCGTCCCCGGCCCCATCGGCACCATCATGGGCTTGGGCTTCCAGCCGCTCGCCTTTGTGATGCTCGCCATCATCCTGATCGTCGACTTTGCCCTGTACTACCCGTTCTTCCGTGCCTATGACGCCCAGAAGTGCGCCGAGGAGGCCGAGATCTCCCAGGAGGAGCTCGCCGCCAAGAACGCCGAGAAGGCTGCCAAGCTCAACGATGCCTTCCAGGGCAAGGCCGATGCCAAGAGCGTTGCCGCCGGCGCTGCCGCCGAGACCGTGAAGGCTGACGCCCCCGCCGCTTCCGCAGCACCCGCTGCCGAGGCTACGACCGCCAGCGACCTCAACGGCAAGCGCGTGCTCGTGCTCTGCCAGGGTGGCGGAACCTCGGGCCTGCTCGCCAACGCGCTGGCCAAGGCTGCCAAGGAGCGCGGCATCAATCTGGAGACCGCTGCCGAGGCCTATGGCAACCACGTGGATATGCTCCCCGACTTTGACCTGGTCGTCCTGGCCCCGCAGGCCGCAAGCTACCTGGCAGACCTGCAGAAGGACTGCGAGCGCGTGGGCAACAAGTGCGTCGCCTGCCGCGGTAAGCAATACATCGAGCTCTCCCAGAACGGCGACAAGTCTCTCGCCTTCGTAAGCGAGCAACTCTCGAAGTAAGTAACGCTCAGGGCCAGCCGACCATCCAAGACCGACTGGCACTTCGATTTAGACGATTGGATATTTCATCATGTCCGTTAATCCTGCTAGCGTCACCAACCCGCCTGCGCAGTTTCCCGAGGACTTTGTCTTTGGCGGCGCCACCGCTGCCTACCAGGTAGAGGGCGAGACCCGCACTCACGGTAAGGGCAAGGTTGCCTGGGACGACTTCCTGGAGGCCCAGGGCCGTTTCTCTCCCGATCCCGCTTCCGACTTCTACAACCAGTACCCCGTCGACCTGGAGCTGTGCGAGGAGTTCGGCATCAACGGCATCCGCCTCTCCATCGCCTGGAGCCGTATCTTCCCCGAGGGTACTGGCAAGGTAAACCCCGAGGGCGTGCAGTTCTACCACGATCTCTTTGCCGAGTGCCACAAGCACCACGTTGAGCCGTTTGTCACGCTGCATCACTTTGACACGCCGCTGCCCCTCTTTGAGAAGGGCGACTTCCTCAATCGCGAGACCATCGACGCCTTTGTGGACTTTGCCACCTTCTGCTTTAAGGAATACGCTGACCAGGTGACCTATTGGTTCACCTTTAACGAGATCTGGGCTGACGCCTCCAACACCTACATCGAGGGCACCTTCCCCGGCGGCGTCAAAGCTCATCTGGCCGAGGCCTTCCAGTGCGAGCACAACATGATGCTTGCCCACGCCAAGGCTGTGCTGGCCTTCCACAACGGCGGCTTTAAGGGCAAGATCGGCGTCATTCAGTCGTTAGAGTTCAAGTACCCGCTCAACGAGAACGACCCCGCCGACATCAAGGCCGCCAACAACGAGCACGTGCTGCAGAACCAGTTTTTGCTCGACGCCACCTTCCGCGGCGACTACGCGCCCGACACCCTCGAGTGCGCCAACCGCTTGGCTGCCATCTCGGGCGGTGCCATCGAGATTCTGGATGATGACCTCGAGATTATGCGCGAGGCAGCGCTCTACAACGACTACTTGGGCGTTAACAACTACCAATGCCGCTTCCTCAAGGCTTACGATGGCGAGAACGACCTGCACCACAACGGTACGGGCGAGAAGGGCACCGGCCGCTGGCGCGTCAAGGGTATTGGCGAGCATGTGAACAAGCCCGGCATCCCCACCACCGACTGGGACTGGATCATCTATCCCGAGGGCCTGTTCGATCTGCTCGTCTACATTAAGCAGCGCTATCCCAACTACAAGCAGATCTTCATCACCGAGAACGGCATGGGCTACAAGGACCCCTACAAGGACGGTTTTGTGGACGACCAGCCGCGCATCGACTACATCGAGCAGCACCTGCGCTGGTTGCTCAAGGCCATGGAGGTGGGCGTCAACGTGGGCGGCTACTTCCTGTGGAGCCTGCAGGATCAGTTCTCCTGGACCAACGGCTACAACAAGCGCTATGGCTTCTTCTACGTAGACTTTAAGACCCAAAAGCGCACGCCCAAGGCGAGCGCCTACTGGTACAAGCACGTGGCGCAGACCCGTCGTCTGGACTAGTGGCTTGCGACGAGCGGCATTGCCCCACTCACATAACTTGTCCCCATTTCTCAGCCGGGGGCGGCACGTCACACGGCGCGCCGCCCCCGGCCTTTGTGTTTGGGCGGACCGGGAGCCGTTTGTCTCGATCTGTAATATTTAGCCGAGTTTTTCGGTCCCACCTGTTACAGATTGAGACAAACGTGGAAGCCAGGCCGAAATATCTAAATCTGTAACACTTAACCCGGTTTTGGACGTCTAGTTGTTACAGATTTAGATAAACGTGCGAGCCAATCCCTTCAATCTAAATCTGTAACAACTAGCTTGTGTTTTCGCCCCTAGCTGTTACAGATCGAGACAAATAAAATAGACCGGGCTGACAATCTCAGCCGCATGCCCCCTTTTTGGCCGCATTCCACCGATCAGATAAAGATCGTCATATACAGAGGTAGATATATCCTATGCCCTTCAGCCCTGAGCTGTTTTGGGTGAAGAACTATCTCTTCTCCGACTCGTCGTTCGAATCGTCTGCCGAAATCGTCAAGCGAGATTGTTGAATACGATTTGGAAGATTTAACTTCAACAGGAGTGACCCGCGGTTTTCCAGCCGCGTCTTCAAAGCCGCGCGAAACAAGAAAATCAATTTCACGCGTTCTGGGCCGACTCCCCTCTGTTTTGGAAGGCTCCTGCCAGCTGTAATAAAAAAGCGAATGCCCCAGACTCTTAAGCTGCTGCGCCACGATGTTCTCGATTAGCATTCCTTTATTAATTGAAATTCTTCCAAATTGAATGTCTCTATGAACATCCATAAGGTCCGGACCATCATCAAACGCCAAGCTCACGAGCAGTCCCGTGTCCGCCATATAGCATTTAAGCGAAGACGCGTCCTCGTGCAGGCGGTAACCCACGCTCGGATCACTGCATAAATAGCAACGGTTAATCAGTCGCGCATCCTCAAGCCAGATTAACGCCGACTCATATGTCTCAAAACGGGACCCCTTCTCCAAGCTGTCAAATTTGAACCGTTTATTTGCCGCAGATAATTGACCCGGAATATCGTCATAAACCGCCAGCGCACGTCTAGCGTCCGAACCTCCAAACTTGGCAATGTCCTCCCTGTACAGTGCGATAATCTGCCGTTTAACCCTGTCGCATCCTCTAAAATCATTCTCTGCCACAAAGGAGTCGACCGACTGAGGCATACCACCGACAAGCATATACTCATCAAATAACCTCATGCACGTCGCATGAACGCCGTCCGGAAGCGCGGTCCGAGATTCGCGCGCTTTACGGATCTCTTCTGCATAAAGATCTTTTCCGGTCGCCCAAAGATACTCCTCAAAATCGAGGGGCTCGAGAGGGATTCTTTCTTCCTCTGACGGTATGACAATGCTATCGACATTCTTTTTGATGGAGACAAGAGAGCCAGTCTCGATGTAATCAAATCTGCCGTCTTCTACAAGATGCTTTATGTATTCGCGCGCGATGGGAAACCGCTGCACTTCATCAAAAATGACCAGCGACTCTCTCGGTTCGAGGGCCTTACCATACTGCAGCTGAAGCATGCGTAAAAAAAGATCGACATCTTCACGATGGTTCAGAAATATATCGAGCGTGGCTTTACTAGCAGCCGAAAAGTCAATGTACAGATAATCCTTGTATTCATTTTGCGCGAAGCACTTGACGAGCGTCGTTTTGCCAACGCGTCTTGCACCCTCAATAAGCACCGCAGTGCGCCCTTGCGAGCGTTCTTTCCACTCCTGCAGACGATCATATGCCTTCCGTTTAAACATAATCTCACCTCAGCATAATTTACGTGCTAGTTTACAAAAATACCGACCTTCAGATATATCTAATAATACAAAAATACCGAGCTTTAAATGAGCTTATAGCTACAAAAATACCGACCATTGCAATGGTTGAGACATACAGTAATACCGAGCTTTACGCATAACGGATGCTATGCCTCACCGTAAAACAGCTGCAACTCATCGCACAGGGGAACCTGCAATCTGCACGCGCACCTATTATGCGTCGTGATGATGTGAATACTCCGCAATGGCAGGGGCAAAAGCATCTCCCGCAGCACTCGCTAGCAGATAACCTGCGTATGCTCCTCGATGGCGGCGCGATCCTCATCGTCAATATCCGGCTCGCACACCACGGCGTCCAAATTGTCCAGGCGGCAGAACGTGCAGAAGTCACGCTTGCCGATTTTGCTGGAGTCGGCGATAAGATAGCGCGAACTATCAGGAACCTCGGCGGACGTGCCACTCAAACTCACAATAAAATGCCCCTCCCCGATCGCTCGGAGAAGGGCATCTGCATTGGCGTTCTTGCCAAAATCGACGGCGCGCAAGAACGCGCACCCGTCCGCATCAAGAGTGCGCTACTCGCCGAAACCGCCCTCAATAAGAGCGACCAACGCGTCAACGGCGGCAACCTCGTCGTCGCCCTCGGCACGCAACTCGACCTCATCGTTCTGGGTAATACCCGAGGTCATGATGGCAATCATGGACTTAGCGTCCTTGAAGTCACCATCCTTGGAGGCGTTGCGGACCTCAATCTTCGAGGCAAACTTAGCAGCCTCGGTCGCCAGCGTCGCTGCAGGGCGAGCGTGCAGGCCAGTGGGGTTAACGACCATAACGTTCTTGCTATACATTTCTAACTCCTTCGTCGTAGACCGACCAATTCATTTAGCCCAACGCGCGCGTTAGGCAAGGTAGAAGCATGCCGGACATTACGCATGCATACAACAAGTAGGCCGCGGACAACGTCGCCGCGGCAAATTCACAGGTGACTAGTCCTGATACAGCGGATGCCCCTCAGTGGGAACCACGCGCGTGCCAGCCAGGCAATCGTGAACGCACCGGCGCGCGGGGACGATCAGGAACATGAGCAGAGACACCGCTGTAATAATCATGCCCGCGATTTCCCAGTAATAATTCACGTCAACGCGGGTGACAAGCACCATTGTCTCGCGAATATATCGGGACACCACATACCCGCTGCCTTCGAGCAAAAAGCCAACGATAACCTGACGCCAAATCAAGCGTCCGACGGAAGGCAAGCCGCCATCAAGCGTTGCGACACGAACATGCGCGATGCGCTTGCCCGGCGTTTGCCCCGGCCACGCCAGCAACGGAATCAGCACAAAGTATGCGATAGCGGCGAGCACGCACGATAGTCCGACCACGATACCGACGCTCCAGGGATACCCCATTGCCTCAAACACGTACAAGTCGGGGAGCATCGCGTTCTTGTGGGTCAGCGCAAGATAAACCAACACGGCTGGCAAGCCAGAGACAATACCACCCAAAATCCAGTCGATAACGTACGCGTACAAACGCGACAGCGGGGGCGCCGGCAGAATCGAGGATGCATTAGCCTTCGATTCCTTGTGAATCTTGCTCACAGTGCTCGCCGCAGGAGAAGGCATCTGCTCCGCGGTCGCCGCACGCGGCCGTTCCTTGCGCTTTTTAGCCATGCGCTACCTCACATTCAGAATGCGCAGCTGCTTATCAGTATGGTTAAGCGGGCATGCAACGCCGTCTTTCAACAAGACGTCGTCTTCAATGCGCACGCCTCCGACTCCAGGAATATATACGCCCGGCTCGCAGGACATGATCATTCCGTTGTCGAGCACAATCTCACCAGAGGGGTTTAGCAGCGGCAAGTCGCCACCCATGCCGATACCATGACCAAGACCATGGGTGAAATACTCACCGTAACCCGCTTCGTTGATTACACGACGTGCGGCCGCATCCACATCGCGCGCCACCACACCGCAACGAATGGTATCGATGCCTGCAAGATGAGCATTCAAAACGGTCTCGTACACATGAGCCATCCGGTCGGTCGGGGCGCCCAGGAAGCACACGCGCGTCATATCTGACTGATAACCGTTGATCTGCACACCGAAGTCAATCAGGATCGGCTCATGTGCTTGGACCCGACGGTCGGTAGGACGGCCATGAGGCATGGCGCTGCGCTCGCCGGTGGCAACGATGGTATCGAACGACATTGCCTCGGCACCGGCGGCAATCGAGTAATAGTGCACGAGTGCGGAGATTTCAAATTCAGTCATATCCACGTGCAACTGCTCGATCACCTTGGCGTACACGTCATCGGCAACATCGACCGCATGCTGGACCGCAGCAATCTCAGCCTCGTCCTTGCGCAGGCGCATCAGCGCCATCTCGCTGCCCAGCAGCGTAGTGCCAAAGCCCAAGCCCTCCAAGTTGCGATACTCCGAGATTGAGATTTCGGACTCCTCGATGCCCACCGTGGCACAGCCGCACTCCTTGAGCGCACGCTCGAGCTCGACCAAATAGCTCTTCCCCTGCTCGTGAACACGGAACTCCAGATCGAACTCGCGACCCTGGGCCTCGTTCACATAGCGGCCGTCCATGATGAGAAAACCGCGGTCACGCGTGATGAGCACCTTGCAACCGCTACCGGTCAACGTGCCCAGGTAGCGCTTCATGGTTTTACTCTTGATCAGCAATGCGTCGAGCTCGTGCTCGTCCAAGAAGGTACGGATATTATTCACATGTGCATTCATCGAACGTAGCGCCTTTCAAAGGAGCCCGACAATGAAGTCTCCCCCATCGCCGGGCTTTCATACTTTCAAAATCAGCAGGTACAGGCGCCTGCTATTCCACTTGATTAGAAGTCGAGGTCAAGATCCTCGAGCAGAGCCTCGTCCTCAGCAGAGATCTCGGAATGTTTCTCGGCAGCCATACGAGCCTCTTCAGCCAATGCACGCTTCTCGGCAACCTTGCAGAAGGGGTAGTACACGATCAGTGCGAGGACCAGCTGAACCACGTTGGCCGCAATCGAGGTCCAAGACATGTTGGTCAGGAAGCCTTCCAGGAACACACCGACGTAAGGAGGCGTGAAGGTAGAGCAGGGTACCCAGCCCCAGCTCATGAACCAGAACGGGATGGAGGACAGGATGCCGCCGAAGATAACGAACGGGATAAAGAAAATCGGATTCAGAACAATCGGAGCACCGAACAGAATCGGCTCGTTTACGCCGAACAGCGACGGGATGAAAGCGATGCGGCCGATCTCGCGCTGGACCTTGGACTTGGAGAACATGAACCAGATAACAACGCCCATGGTCACACCCAGGCCGGTGAAACCGCCAAATGCGGACATGGGGCCAGGGGTGAAGATGTGGGTAGCGACACCACCGGCCTGAACCGCAGCGATGTTCTCAGCCAGGAACTGCGTGGAAATCGGCTGAACAATCGGCGACAGAACGGAGGGGTGAATGCCGAAGAAGAAGATGAAGCAGCGCAGGATGTGGTAGAAGGTAACCGCGAGCGGGCTGTCCATCGAACCGACGAGCGGGGCCAGGATGATCGAGAAGATCTCGTTGGGCATGATGCCGAAAACGCCCTGACACAGAACACGGATACCCAAGAACAGGCCGATGACGATAGCGGTGACCGGGATGATCTCGAAGGAGCTCGAGATGAAGTCGGGCACGGTATCAGGCATCTTGATGGTGAAGTGACGCTTCTTGCACCAACGGTACACCTCGACCGCGAGTAGCGAAGCGACCATGGCAACAAACAGACCCTTGGAACCCATGCCACGCAGCGCGATGCCGCCGGCCTCGTCCATTTCCATGCCGAGCAACAGGAAGGCAACGAGGGCCATGGACATGGAGCCGGGAGCGTCCAGCTCATAGGACTTGGCCAGGTGGTAGGCGGTAACGACGGAAACGAAGACCGACATCAGGCCCATGGAAACGTTATAGGCCAAATCGAAGTACTGGGTGTTGTTCAGAATCCAAACGGAGATGGGGTTGGTCTCGCCAATCATGTTGGGAATGGCGGCCGGGATCAGGCAGAACGAACCAATCAGTAGCAGCGGGGTCATGGCGATCATGGCCTTCTTAACTGCGGACAGGTGACGTTGCTTGTCCATCTTCTCGGCAACAGGGCCAAGATAGGTGTTCAGCAGGTTTTCGAATTTATCAAAGGCACTCTGCTTTTTCTCTACAGCTTCCGACATACGTCGCATCCTCCACTTCAGGAAATATCAAACAGGGGCTTACTGGTTTGCCTCGGCGGCCTCGCGGGCCATGTCAGCCTTCTTCTTGGCGATGAGCAGCTGCTTAAACACGGTAGCACCGTCCATCTTGCCGTAGGTCTCCTGATCGACGATCACGTATGGGATGTGACGAGGCTCAATCAGGGGCTTGATGGACTCGAGCTTATGGGCGATCTGAGGACCCATAATCAACGCGTCCATGTGGTCGACCTCCTGGTCCAGCAGGTCGGCAGCGATGGCCTTGAGCTCAAAGTCATCGTCGTTGAGCTTCTGGCTGTTGTGGATCGTCTGCTTGATGCAATCCATCAGCATGGTGGTGGAGAAACCACCGGCACAGCACAAAACGATGTTCATCTTTGCCATTGTTTATCCCTTTCTAACGGCAATTGAATACTGTTGGAGAAGGAACGGACCGCAGCGCTCGTAGCGCGCATCGCTCCTTCGCAGACGTGTTTCTTACGCCTGCTTGGCCTCGGCGTCACGCTCCTCGAAGATCTTGACGATCTCCTCGATGAGGTCACGGGCGAGCTGAGAGGTCATGTAGTGATCCTGGGCATGGACCATAAGCAGGCTCGCAGCGGCGGCGTTCTCCGCGCCGGACAGGGCCTGGGTAATCACCTCGGTCTGGGCGGCATGGGCGGCCAGATCGGCCTCCTTGGCTTCGGCAAGCAGCGCACGGGCGCCCTCGTAGTCGCGCTCACGCACGCAAGCGAGCGCGGCGAACGCCTTGCCCTTGCTGGCGCCGGCAGAGCCGATGATGGTCATGATTTGCTGTTCGTTGTTTTCCACCGGGATAATCCCTTTCTGCTCGGCGGGCACGTCACCGCTTTGACGGCGCGCCCGATTGAAACCGTTGACTGCCGAAGCGCTACTCAAAGCTCTTAAGCTCCTCATAGGTGACGCGATCGATCGAGGTTGCCAGCGCGCATACCAGATCGACTGCCGCGTCCAAATCGGCACCACGCATGACAGACCACGAACCGTGGCAGTAGCGCAACGGCACGCCGATCACCGTTGCCAGCTTGCCGTCTCCCACTAGATGAGCGGTGCCGGCATCGGTGCCGCCGCCCTTGAACAGGTCACGCTGGAAGGGGATGTTGTTCTTCTCGGCGGTGTCCACGATGAAGTGCAGCAGCTTCTCGTTGGGGACATGCATGCGGTCGTAGTGCACGATCATGGGACCGTGGCCGTTCTTGCGGCTGTTATTCCAACCGCGATCGAACTCGGGCGGATTAGCGATGTCCACTGGGATGACGATATCGGCATCCAGGTGCGCCGCAGCCGTCTGAGCACCACGGCAGCCAACCTCCTCGGAAGAGGAACCGGCGAACCACAGCTCGGCTGCGTGCGGGGTGTTGGCCAGGCGCTTCATGGCCTCGGTCACCACATACACACCGGCGCGGTCGTCGAACGCCTTGCCCAGCAGAATGTCACTCACGGGCTTGAGCTCGCACTCGGCCGCAAAGGTTCCCCAGTCGCCAATCTCAATGCCCAGCTCACGGACTTCTTCAGCCGTCTCGCAGCCAAAGTCGATGTACATATCGGTCGGAGTGCCGTCGGTATCGCGCTTGGCAAACAACACGCCGCGAACTTTCTCGCCGCTACGCGTCTTGATGCGCACAATCTGGCTCTCGACGCTGTTCTTACGCGGGCCGCCCACGCCGATCACATGAACCATGCCGATATCGGAAATATAGCGAACCATAAAGCCGGCCTCGTCCATGTGGCCGGTGAACAGAATGCGGACCGGATTCTCCTCGGTACCCGCGCTCTTAAACATGATCGAACCGAGTTTGTCGTACTCGACGGCGTCGGCGATATCGTCAAGCTCGGCATGCATGATGGAGCGGACCTCGCCCTCGCGGCAAGCGACAGCGTCGGCGTTGCTCAAGGCGAACATAAGCTCCTTGTTCATAGGTAACCCCCCTTGTGGTCGTATGGCGGCGCCCGTAGTGGCGGCGTCTGTATGCGAGTGTATCGACAGCGCGCCGCAAATGATGTATCCGGGCTTTCACCGTAGCGGTGAAACGGTGAAAGCCCCTCCCCTTTCACCACGGCCGTGCAATTACTGGGGATGGGGCTCCATATGCATCTTTGTCATACTTATCTGCAACATACGCCGCTGATGCGAACCACGCCGGCGGTGTGCGACCCACATCCGCGGGTCGCGCCTATATCGCCGAGGAGGATACCTTATGCCGGTTTACGACTTCGATTCCATGGCTGACCGCTCGCTCGATCACGCTCGCAAGTGGGACCCCGCCATCATCAAGCAGAAATTCCCTAAGGCTGGGGATGACTACATTCCCATGTGGATCGCCGACATGGACTTTGCCGCCGCCCCCGCAATCTGCACGCGTCTGGCCGAGGTAGCCCAAAACGGAGCATACGGCTATGGCTATGCGCACGACGGCTTTTACAACGCCGTCATCAACTGGCAGCGCCGCCGCCATAACAACGAGGTCAAGCGCGAGTGGATCACACTCGCCTATGGAACCGTCCCGACCATCCACTACCTGTATCAGGCATTCTGCCAGCCCAACGACTGCGTCATCCTCAACACGCCGGTCTACGACCCCTTTGGCTACGCGGCGCACAACAACGGGTTCCGCGTAATCGAAAACCCGCTCATCTATCGCGATCGCACCTATCGCATCGACTTCGACCTGCTCGAGGAACAGATGGATCGTTTCCGTCCACGCGTGCACCTGTTCTGCTCGCCGCACAACCCCGGTGGTCGCATCTGGACGCTCGATGAAATCACCCGCGTCGCCGAGATCTGCCACAAGCACAACTGCTTACTGGTGGTCGATGAGGTTCACTGCGAGCACATCATGGCCGGCTCGTTCATCTCGGCCCTGCAGCTGCCCGAGCGTTATCTGGACAACCTTATCGTACTCACCTCGCCCAACAAGGGCTTTAATCTGGGCGGCCTCAAGACTTCCTACTCTATGATCCCCAGCGAGCGCATCCGCACTATCTTCCGCCATCGCCTGGAGATGAACTCTATTACCTCTCCCAACACGTTTGGCTGCGCCGCCATCATCGCCGCTTACGATGAGTCCGAGGAGTGGCTGGACCAGATCACCGACTATCTGCGCGAGTCTTATGCACAGACCGCCGCCTTCATCGAGGAGAAGATGAAGGGTTGGGAGCTCATGCGTATGGATGCATCCTACCTACCGTGGGTGAACATCGCTGGCACGGGCGCCACGGCAACCGAAATCTGCAACCACATGGCAGCGAAGGCGGGCGTCATCGTGGGCGATGGCACCTTCTATGTCGCGAACGGCGCCGACTTCGTGCGCTTGAACCTGGGCATGCCTCGCAAGCTGGTCATCGAGGCCATGGATCGCATGGCTACCCACCAGCTCATCAAGTAGACCTCGCCCGCGTATCAAAGGCCCTCCTTTCATGCAACGCCCGCCCGAGTATGTGCTCGAGCGGGCGCTGTTATTTATGAGTTGAAATGTCGCGAAGCGACAAGCGAGAAGGCGACCACCCGACGGAGGGCCTTTTTGACGTAGCCACCCCCGCTTGTACGCAAACCCTACGCACAACGCAACAGGGCGTCCAAGAACTCCTGGTAGCTTTTTGCATGGGAGATGGCGCGCACAGCACCGGGCTTGAGTAGCACACCCGAGATGTAATTGAACAGCTCGCCAAAAAACGCCCGGTCATCACGGGTAATCGACAGCATGATCACCGCATGCACCGTCGCGTTGTTCCACGCAAGGCCGCGCGGGAACAGAGCGACCGAGATGGCAGTGCGCTTGGCGTCCATATCGAGCGGGTGTGGCATCGCGATGTCACAGTATGCACTGGAGCTGATGTCCTCACGCTCCAGTAGGCGCTCAGTAAAATTCTCAAACGCGTAGCCACCCTCGATCAGCGGCGCACTCATCTTGCAAATCGCATCGCGCCAATCGTCAACCTCGGGCTCGATCGCAAAGAAATCCTCGGTGAAGAAGGTGCGCATGCTGCACTCAAGGTTTGTCCGCAGGCGCGCCTTAAGCAGCGCTTCGACACGCTCACGCATCAGCGAAATATCTTGCTTGCTAAAGAACGGAGAGACATTAACCACCGGTACCGGGCAATACCCCGACAGCGGCACGGTTGAAATCACGAGGTCAACGCGCGAGATGTCACCCGCCGCGTCGATGGCAGGCACGATACCCTCAACCACCACACAAGCATCAAGGGCATCGAGGAAACTGTCGATATGAGTCTCGTAGGCGTTGTGACGTGTGCACACCACCAGCGCATGCAGTTTATCGGCATTGGCGCGCTGCCCCTCCACCAAGCACCCCACGTGGAGCGCGATGTAGGCGATTTCGTCTTCGTTGACAGAAACGCCGGTCTCCGCAGCGATGACATCGGCGACAAACACCGCAACATCGTAAATAAACGGTTGACTGCTCTTGATGGCCTCGAGCTGCGGGTTACGCAACAGCATCCCGCAGCGCACGCGGGATAGCATATTGGCCAGATGCAGAGAGAAACGAAGCTCAAACTCGCCATCGCTCAAATTAAGCCCGAATTGATCGTGCACGCGCTCCACAATCGCACCCAACAGCTCGCGCGCATGCCGGTGCTCCGGGTCACTTGGTTCAAAACGATTCGCATGAATCAAGTTTGCACCCAGCATCAAGCGGACGGCATCGCGATCGGCATCGGACACGAGCACAGAGAAAAGGTCCTCGATAGCCGCGCAAACCTCACCCGCCACCTCGTCAAGACCCTCGCGCGCCTCGTTACCGGCGGGCTGAGCCGCCTTGACCGTCGTCGGTACCGACTCGAACCCATTGCTTGTGCGCTCCACGAAGATGGCAATATGTATGATGAGGCTCGAGAGCGCATAGCCGTTGATGTAGAACCCGCGGCGCTTCAGGCATGCGTCGATGCGCTCCTGCAACTGCGCGAGGTCGAGCTTGGGGAAATAGCGATTGATAAGGTCGATTTGGCTGAAATAGTCCTTCGTCTCGTCAAAGATCAGCTGGTTGACCATCTACTTCTCACCCGATGCACTGCCCTCGATATACAGCGAGCCCGCGCGCGAACGCAGCACCAGGCCGTACCCGGACAACTCTCGTTTGATGGCAACCAGCTCATTATCGAGCGTCGCAAGCGAGATATAGAGGCTTTCCGCCAAATCAGCCGCGCGCACCTTGCGGTGGCGCATCAGCAGTTCAAACAGAATATAACGCTTGCGCGCCTCGGCCGTCTGCGGCACCTCGTTCGCCTGCTGCGACAGCAGCTGCGCCGCTGCTGTGGCATCCTCGATACGATAGCCCTTCGAGCTGGCAACAATCATGCCCTCATGGGTGCGATTCAGCGCGGTGATGTCGCTTTTGACAGTACGGGAAGA
This sequence comes from Collinsella sp. AF20-14LB, assembly GCF_003459505.1. Lineage (GTDB taxonomy): Bacteria > Actinomycetota > Coriobacteriia > Coriobacteriales > Coriobacteriaceae > Collinsella. The sequence continues at coordinate 41,394 of NZ_QRWD01000010.1, read as the reverse complement.
GCATCCAACCTGCGAAGCGATCTGAGACGCCGTGGTCCAGGACGCCCCGCTTTCGAGAATACGAACAATTTCCCTGCTTCGATCGGAACTCACGGCACCCTCCTATCATCGTCTCAGATAACTATACCTTCCGTCATAGGACCTGCCAATTTCACGCGCATTCAAATCTTTCACCGCGTAGGTGAAATAGCAATCGTGGAAGTGCTGGTTATGCGATGTTGCAGCACGAAAAACCTGCCTATTATCGTAACGACGATGAACGCGCCACGGGAACGGTATCCCCGAGCGCGGCGGACGGGCCACACGGGCACCGGCCGCGACGTATCATACGCCGACATAGAAAAGGAACGCTATGAACATCAGACTGTTCGAATTGCGCGACGACGAGGTCGCCGCCTACATGCGCGCTGCCGCCAATCTTCCAGCAGGCTACTCCATCTCCTTTGACACTCAAATCCTCTCCGAAGCTAACATTGACTCCGTTGCAGGCTGCGAGGGAATCATCATCAACAACAAATCCGTGATGTCCGCCGCTTTGGTGGAGCGCGCGCACGAGCTGGGCGTTCGTTACATCGCTATCCGCTGCGTCGGCTTCAACCACGTGGACGTCAAGCGCGCCCAGGAGCTGGGCATCAAGGTGTGCAACACCGCCTATCCGCCCTACGGCGTTGCCGAGTTCACCGTTATGCTCATCCTGATGGCCTTGCGCCGCTGCAAGGCCGCCATTTGGCGCCAGCAGGTGAATGACTACTCCCTGGACGGGCTGCTGGGCCGCGAACTGCGCACGCTGACCGTGGGCGTGGTTGGCACCGGCCGCATTGGTCGCACCGTCATCGACAACCTCTCCGGCTTTGGCTGCAAGATCTTGGCCTACGATCCCTACCCCAATGCCGAGCTGGCAAACCGCGACAGCCTCGAGTACGTTGACATGGATACGCTCGTTGCCAACTCCGACGTCATCACCCTGCACGTGCCCCTCATGGACTCCACCCGCGGCATCATCAATGCCGATGCCATCGCCAAGATGCGCGAAGATGTGACCATCGTCAACGTCTCGCGCGGTGAGCTCATCGACACCGATGCCGTCATCGAGGCGATTGAGTCCGAAAAGATCGGTGCGCTTGCTATGGACGTCTTCGAGGACGAAGTGGGCATCTACCATGAGAACCGTATGCACGACATTCTTGCCAACCGCAAGATGGCTTACCTACGCCAGTTCCCCAACGTGCTGCTCACCAACCACATCGCGTTCTACACCGATATCGATGTAAACTGCATGGTCGAGCAGGGCGTTGCCGCTGTTCCCGCTATGGTTGAGGGTACCTGTGCCACTCAATTGTAATCACACCCATTCAGCGCGATAGCGCACCGTAGCCCCCGTCGGAACTTAGGTCCGACGGGGATACTTTTGTTCTTGGGCTTTGCCTTCTCAGCATGATATGGGCTCATAACTCGTCGCAACGCGCCAGCGTGCAGAGCAATCTGGCAACGAAGGCGATGAACACACCACCGGATGAACTGCATCCTGGCCTTTTTGTTTTTAGAATCGTGTTGAGCGTGTCACTTGCCCCTGCTTGCAAGCCTGCTCCACCGGCCGCCGCGACTATCGCGCGCGATTGAGCACCTTACCAATCCCGATTGCATGGGCGCTGCGTCCATGCGCCTCTTTCCGTGTGGCGGATACGACCTTCCCGGTAGATGCCCCGCATCCTTGGTCGTATCTGCCTTTTTTGCTTTTGAGCGGCCCGCGCCGCACGTTTGTCTCAATCCGTAACATCTAACCGAACTTTTCGGTCCTACCTGTTACAGATTGAGACAATTCAGCGGCGCCGACAATTTTTTATGACGTGGTACAATTATGTCCCAATGCGAAGGAGATACCTATGCCCATCTGTGTGCCCGTCCGAGACATGAAGGACACTGCCACATTCACCGCGCTTGTTGAGTCCGAGCACGACGTCACCGTAACCAAGAACGGCTACGAGGCCATGCACTGCATCAGCAGCGACCAATATCGCCTCATGCAAGACGAAATCGCCAAAGCCAAGCTGCTGTCTCGTATAATGCTGGCAGAAAACGAGATATCGCAAGGCGACTATAGCGACTATGACACCTTCGCGACCTCGATACGAGACAAATATGGCCTATAACGTCGTAATACTCAAAAGCGCGCGATATGAGTACGAGAGTATCGTCGGATACCTTGCCCAAATCCTCAAGAATCCGCGCGCAGCGGGCAATTTTGTCACTGAGTTTGAATATCAACTTGATTTGCTTCGCGAGCAGCCGCTCCTACGACCTCTCTCACACATGCAAGAGCTGGCGGCACGTAATTACCGATCGTTTCCCGTCAACAACTACACCTGTCTTTACAAGTTTGAGCGCGAAACAATCTATATCGCCCACGTCTTTCACCAGTCACAGGACTACGCCCGCCTGGTCTAGCACGGCGGCACTCGCTAGCAAATGACTTGCGTGTGCTCCTCGATGGCAGTGCGGTCCTCGGCGGCGATACCCGGCTCACACACCACAGCGTCCAAATTGTCCAGGCGGCAGAAGGTGTAGAAGTCGCGCTTGCCGATCTTGCTGGAGTCGGCGATCAGATAGCGCGAGTCGGCCTTGCTAAAGGCGAGCTGCTGGATGCGGCCCTCTTCCATGTTAGACGTGGACACATCGCCGTTCAAAATGCCGTTGGCGCCGATATAGGCTGCGTCGATTCCCAGCGCGCGCAGGGTATCCTCGGCCATGGGCCCCACAAAGGCGGCGGTGCGGCGGCGATACATGCCGCCCACGAGGCACAGGTCGCAGTCTTCGCGCGCCTCGAGCAAGTTAAACACCGAAAGCGAATTAGTCACAATGCGCAGGCGAAACGCCGGCAGCATCGAGGCCATCTGCTCAACCGTGGTGCCCGTACCCAAGAAGATGGTCGAGCCTTCCTCGATAAGCTCCACAGCGCGGCGCGCGATCTGCAGCTTTTCCTCGGCATGCTTAGTGCGCTTTTCGCTGTGCGAATACTCATGGCGCAGCATAGCGTGGGGACGGCCCTGTGCACTGCGGGCTCCGCCGTGCACGCGCTCGATCTCGCCTAGGCTCGCAAGTTCTTCGAGGTCGCGGCGAATCGTCATGTCCGAAACGCCCAACGCATCCGAAATCTCTTTGACCGAGACCGTACCCTGCTCCTCGAGCAGCTGACGAACCTTATCCTGTCGCTCTGCCTTAATCACGATGAATCCTCGCCGTTCTTTGCGCGCATATCATTCAAACAGTAACGAACAAATTGTATCAGACTCGTACGCGTCAAAAATGAACGCCCGCACAGCTCCAATCATCACTTTTTTGAGAAAAATACCCCCAGCTTTAGTGGGGTGTAGTGATAATCTCGCCTGTTCGCGCTACAGTTTGTCGGAAATACCTCGATGTTAGGAACCAAATGATCACTTCCGAGCTTTTCGGCACCGCGCCGTGCGGTACCCCCGTTCATCGTTACACCCTCGACGGGCCCGAGATCTGCGTTCGCATTATGGACTATGGCGCCACGGTGCTTGGTATCGATGTGCCCGACATTCCCGGCAACGTGCGCGATGTGGTGCTGGGCTTCGATAAGCTCGAGGATTACTTTGACAACCCCGCCTGCTTTGGCGCGACCATCGGCCCTGTGGCAAACCGCACCGCTGGCGCCACGATCGCCATCGACGGCACGGACTGGCATATGCCCGCCAACGAGGGCGCCAACAACCTGCACAGCGACCTTAAGCACGGCCTGCACAAACGTGTGTGGGATGTTGAGCTCGACGAGGTCCATAACGCCGTGCGCATGACCACCTCGCTTAAGGACGGCGAGCTGGGCCTGCCCGGCAACCGAACCTTTACGGCCGTGTTTACCGTTACGCGCACCGGCGTCTTCCGCATCGATTATGGCTGCGAGAGCGACCGCGCCACCTACGTGTCCATGACCAACCACACGTACTTTAACCTTGCCGGCCATAACGCCGGCATGGACTGCGAACATTTCTTTGTCGCCAACGCCGCCCACTACCTGCCCATTGATGACCAGAACATTCCCACCGGCGAGATTGCTCCGGTCGAGGGCACGCCGTTTGACTTCCGTGAGCTGCGCCCCGTCGCGCCTGGCATGGAGGCCGACGATCCACAGATTAAGCAGGCCCGTGGCTACGATCACTGCCTGTGCATCGATGGCTATCAGTACGGCCGCAACCTGCGCCGCGCGATGCACGTCGAGGAGATGTGGACCGGTCGTGAGATGGACTACTACACCACTGCCCCGGGCGTGCAGCTCTACACCGGCAACTGGCTGGGCGACGAGCACGCCAAGGACGACGCCAACTATGGTTGGGGCGCCGGCTTTGCCCTCGAGGCCGAGATGTACCCCGACACGCCGCACCAGCCTCTGTTCCCGCAGGGCATTGTGGGCCCGGGCCATCCCTACAGCAATGTGATCGAATACCACTTTATGAGGCACTAAGCCCGCAACGCGACATATCGCACAGCAGCGCCCGCCGGCACCACCGCCAGCGGGCGCTTTTTCATCTTTTAGGCTCGTTTTTTCTGTGACTGTATGAGTGACATATCAAAACTATGCCCATTTACTACGTTTAGCCCGGGATGCTCGACCATGCACCGGTTTTTGTTACATTTGTGAGCAGTATACCTGCGGTTTTGTTTATCTCAAATTCGACATGCTCGACGATAGCCAATCAAACGTAGTAAATGGGCATAGTTTTTGACAGGCGGCATCGCGCGCGTCCCTCGCAAGGGCAAAATGATCCGTTTTCCTCCGTCCCCAAGGGATCAGTTGAACAGATTGCCAATGGGGTCGGGGGCGGAACTGGGGAGATAGCGGATTTCTAGCTCTATGCCGAGCTTTTGCAACTCTTTGAAGGCGGCGATGTCCGTATCGTCTACGGCAATGGTAGGCGTTGCAGAGCGCTTGCCCTCCCCTGCCTGCATATGGCCAATGCTGATCTTGGTTATTGGCACACCACCCTTAACCAGCGCGAGCGCATCGGCGGGTGAGGCCACTATGATCAAGATCCATTGACGCGGCGTTGCGGTATGAATGATGTCGATAGTCCTTTGCACCGAGAAAAACCGCGTCCAAACGCCTTCTGGCACCGCCACCCTCATTGGTGCCCATTGGCGCGAATCCGCCGCGATCTCATCGTTGACGATTAGGACAAGGTTGGAACCCACGGCTTCGTTCCACAGCTCAACGTCTTGCCCGTAAATGAAACGGTCATCGATACGCGTAAGAAGAATCTTGGGTTGAGCCATGGCTGCCCCATTCTGTTTGAGACCCATACGAGCGGGACGTCGACCACCAACTCAACAGCAGGTCAAGTAACAAATGGGCACTGCAGACATCACGCCTCTAATATTAGTGCATTTAAAGTGAGAAAAGCCGTCAGAACACTTGCGCGGATGAGCGATGTCCCGTATCATAGACAGCCGTTGACGCCTCAGTTGCGTCACCACATGGCCGCCAGCGTAGCTCAGTTGGTAGAGCACCGCTCTCGTAAAGCGGGGGTCACCGGTTCGAGCCCGGTCGCTGGCTCCATTGCACAAGATAGCCGCCTTCGGGCGGCTTTTTTGTTTTCGATTTTGAGTGCGTGTGTGCCAATCCAAGCATCGCCACGTCAACAGCGGCCCACTCGGTGGACTTCGGGTTTAATGCTTAGGGGCGGGGATTTACCAAAGTGAAATCTTAATGAAAAGAAACCCAGCTGCAACAATTGCCATGATGAGGGCTCGAATTGGCCATATAGATCTAAAATGGTCACAATATACAAATGTCGAGAGACATTGGGGATATAGATGAAAAGAACTAAGGGTTTTCTCTTGTTGGTATTGATGCTGCTCGGACTGTTCTGCCTGAGTGGCCCTTCTTGGGCCAAGGCTGCCTGTCCTGAAGGTGAGCCTCAGCAGTCTTATACGGGCAACCTGCTGATAACTGCTAAGGAGGGCGATGCCGACTCCCAGTCTGGGGTAAATCCCCTTGCCACTTTTGAGGGGGACGGCGGAACGGTCAAGCTTGACCATATTGGTAGCGGGATTTTGAGGTGGCAAGTTCTTCCGGACAAAATTGCGAACGATCCCTTCTCTTTTGCTGGAACGATATATCTATACAAGGTTGTGAGCGGAAAACAAAAATACGTCGATTGCTATCCGACAAACGGGTCTGGAATTGCATTCACCGGCATTTCAGAGCAGATTGATACACATGTACGAAAGGGAACCTATGTGGTGCGTTGGGTTGGAGCTGCTGCAGGTCCGATATGGATTGCGGTCTTGCGCCCCGATGTCCAAATAGGTTTCTCTCTCTAGACGGGAAGTTGCTCATGGACGCCATATATGACGGGGATGACTGGGTCGATCATTATACTTGGCGCCTGGTCGGCTCGAACGACAATGGGGATGTGGTGTTTGATGGACTATGTCCAAAGCATCTCCATCCTTTTGTCTCGTCGTTAATTGAGAGTTCCGCTCGTGTTGCCCCCTACAGCTCGGCATCGCTTCATGATACGGACGTTTTGAAGACCATAAGGGAATCAATTGACGATGGCACGATGAGCGGCCCGCTGTTTTCTCGGCTTGTGGGGCTAGATGAGATTGGCTCGAAACGACTGCTTGCGGGCGAAAAAGTGGAACTCACTTATCGGTCGATGATTTCAATCCTGCGGCTAGCCGATGTTCTTCGCAAATAAATGAGGCTTCCCTATTCAAAAACAGAAAACCCCGCCAAACGTGATTTCCCTAGGGAAAACCCGTTTGGCGGGGTCCTAGCGTGATTTCCCTAGGGGAATCACGCCATCAGACGAACAACTCAGCCGAGCAGCTCGCTACTCCTCCCAGTAGGCGTCGGCAAGCAGCTTAAAGCAGATCTTCTTGATCGGTTGTGCGCCATCGCCCGGGAACTCGAGCGTGGGCATGTGAGGCTCGCCGGCAACGAACAGCGCAAACTTGTCGTCGGCAAGATCGCCGGCGATCGAAGCGTCGGAATCGACCAGATCGTAGTCGTCCTTCTCGTCAAACTCCTGAACCAGCGTCAGGCTGCCCGTGGCGACCTTAAAGGCCTCGCGACCCTCGACGTCGATCTGCAGGTCGTGATAGCGCTGATGCGTCTCATAGTGAGCCTCGGCCTCGGGACGCGTCGTGGGAGCCATGACGTTCGCATAGACCTTGTCGCCCAGAATCGGATGGCTGCCGACCTCGAGCTCTGCCGGGTCGTTCTCCTCGAGCCAGTCGATCAGCACGTCGAGGCCCTTGAGCATTCCGCGGTACTCCTCGATATCGCCCAATGCACCGTAAATCATCTAAATCCCCTCTCGGATCGCTTCTTTGGCGGCTAATCGGCAAACGCGTTACCGATGCTGTTGCCACCCACATACGCCTCGACCAGGGTAAGGTCGGGATTGAACACGACAAACTCGGCGTCGCGCCCCAGCATAATGTTACCGCACTTGTCGTCGACATGAGCTAGCAAGCAATGCCGGGGCCGACGCCCAGGCTTTTACAGCTCGGTCACGACAACGCCGTTGTAGACCTCGTCCCAACGGTCCATGACCAGATGGCCGGTCATGGGATCCATGGCATTGAGCTTGCCGCAGGTGTTGGCGGTACGCAGCACCGTCTCGTCATCCGCGCCAGCAGCAATCGCATGCGCGAAGCCGGCAATGGTCGAATCGCCAGAGCCCGTAGCGTTAACGGCGGGGATATCGGGGGTCTTGGCGCGGAATGCACGGCCATTATGGAAGCCCACGGAGCCGGCAGCGCCCATGGACACGACGACCCAGGGGATATCGGAGAAGCGGGCATCAGAGGCGAGCGCGGCGCGGAGCTCGTCCACATCGTCGGTGGTAAAGCTCGTGCCCAGAAGGCCGTTAATCTCGGTCAGGTTAGGCTTGACCAGCTCGGGCTTAATTTCGGACTTAAGGGCGGCCTCGAGCGAAGCACCCGAGGTATCGAGCAGCACCTTGGCGCCGGCGTTCTCGGCAATACCCGTGATCTTGGCGTAGTAGCCTGCCTCGACACCACGGGGCAGCGAACCCGAGATGGTAACGACAGCGGCCTTGCTCGCAAGCTCGGCGAACTTGGCGGTAAAGGCATCGAGCTCCTCGGGGGCAATCGTCGGGCCGCTCTCGAGTAGCTCGGTCTGGTTGCCGGCGTGGAGGATGTTAAGGCAAATGCGAGTCTCGCCCTTGATGGGTACAAAATCATTCTTAATGCCGTTGGCATCCATGAGCTCGGCCATGTAGGCGCCCATGTGGCCGCCGAGTAGACCGGTTGCCACAACGTCGTCGCCCAGCTGACCCAGTACACGGGCCACGTTGAGACCCTTGCCGCCGGCGGTCTTTTCGGGCGTCACACGGTTAACGTCGTCGATAATGAGCTCATCGAGCTGATAGCGTGTATCGACGGACGGGTTCATCGTAACGGTGAGGATCATTTTTAGCTCCTTATCTCGCAGGCTCCTTGTGCCTCGCGATACGAGTCGACAAAACGGAATTACAGAATCTCAATCGTGAACGAGCGAACGACGGTCTCCTTGGGCTTGGCGACAAGGCAGCCACGCTTATGCTCAAGCACGTCGTCCTCATCGGAGCAGGTCGAAAGGCCGCCCCAAGGCTCAACTGCCACAAAATCACCCTCGGGCTTGCTCCACACAATGAGATATGGGAAGCCCTCAAAGCTCAGGCGAACGCCCTTGTCCTCGCCCTTTTTGGAAATCGTGACCTGGCGGCTCTCGAGCACGTCAAAGATGGTCTCCACAAAATCGAAGAGCTCGTGCGACAGGGGCAGCGTCTTTCCCACCATGGGGTTCTTGGAGCGCTTGTCCACGTCAATCAAGCCAGTCGAAGGGACAGCGGTGCAAAGCTCTGCAGCCTCTTCTTTCTCAAAGCGCAACTCGTAGTCCGTATAGGCCTCGCCCTCATCGAGCGGGCACCTAAAGCCGGGATGCCCACCGATAAAGAACGGCATGTCCTCGGTGCCCTCGTTGGTAACCTCATAGGAGACACGCACGGCGGCGTCCTCGAGCGTATAGCGGGCGACGAGCCTAAACGGATACGGATAATCGCTCAGCAGCGCGGCGTTATCCTCCGAAGCCAGGCACATAGCCAACTCGTTCTCGCCTTGGCTCAGCAGCTTCCACTCCTGCTTGCGCGCAAAGCCGTGGCGAGCGAGCTTTACATGATGCCCGGCAAACGTCATGGCGCTGTTGTCGCGCAAGCCTCCGCAAATCGGGAAGCAAATCGGCGCCTGGCCGGACCACACGGTGGGATCACCCTGCCACAAGTACTCGCGACCTCCGGCCTCAATCGAGGTAAACGAGCCACCAGCCGTGGAAACCTTAATAGAAATCGAATCGTTGGAGAGAGCGTATTCCATTACCCATCCTTTCGAACAACTGCTTTATTTCACGCAAGCGCCCGTTTCAATCCTAACCATAGAACAAACCCGCACGCTCATCGATGCGTCCGGTATCCCGGCCATGTAACGGGGTACCATACAGACATTGATGCAATTACAGCTGAAAGGCCTTCTTATGCGAACCATCATTCTTTATGCCTCACGCCACCACGGCAATACGAAAAAGCTCGTGGACGCCATCGTCGAGGCGCACCCCGAAATCGATACCCTCGACGTGAAAACACTCGGCAAAAACGAGTATCCCAACCTGCACGAATACCATCTGATTGGTGTCGCCACGGGCATCTATTACTCCGAGATCGACAAGGACATGGCACGCGTGCTCACTAACGTGTTGCAGCCGCAGGACAAGGTGTTTGGCCTTATGACCTACGGTGGCAAAAACAAGTGGTACGGCAAGGATATCGATGGCATCTGCCGCATGAGGCAGGCCATCTTTATGGGTGTCTACGGCTGCCCCGGCTTTGATACGTGGGGGCCGTTCAAACTCACCGGCGGTGTCCAAAAGGGGCACCCGACCGCTGAGGAAATTAAGGGTGCCGTCGACTTCTTCGACAAGATCGAAGACGAGTATGGAGACATCATCGTCGAAGAGTACGCCAAGCGCGAGAAGCGCCTAGCATACGAGAAGGAGCATCCTGCAGGAGGCCTGGTGGCCGGCGTTAAGCGTACGGCAAAGAAAATCGCTAGCAAGCTGTAACTGTAAAGGTGCTTTTGAGCGTTTAACCCGTACGGCGGGTCCGAGCAGATTCGGGCCCGCCGTCTTTTTCTTTCGTTACTCGGTAAAGGCGTTGCCGACGCTCTGGCCGCCAACATACGTCTCGACGAGGGTGAGCTCATGGTCGAACACGACAAAGTCGGCGTCGCGACCCGGCATGATGCTGCCGCACTTATCCTCGATGTGCGCGGAGCGTGCCGGCACCTCGGTTGCCATGCGAATGGCGATATCGGCGCTGGCGATGCCCCAGTCGACGATGTTCTTGACGCCCTGGGCAAGCGTGAGCACCGAGCCGGCAATGCTCTTGCCATCGGCGAGCCAGCACAGGTTGTCCTTCATGATGACGTCCATGCCGCCGCTGGTGTAGCTGCCCTCGGGCATGCCGCCGCAGCCCAGGCAGTCGGTGATGAGTACCGTGTGCTGCCAGCCCTTGGCCTGCAGCAGCGCCTTGATGGCGGCAGGGTTTACGTGCTTGCCGTCACAGATGATCTCGGCGTAGGTCTCGGACGTGGACATAGCAGCACCCACGACACCGGGCTCACGGTGATGCAGCCCGCGCTGGCCGTTATAGGTATGCGTAAAGCAGCTGGCACCGGCGTTGATGGCAGCGATGCACTCATCGTAGGTGGCGTCGGAGTGACCGATGCTGGTCACCACACCCTTGGCGTTCAGAGCAGCCGCATAAGCAGCGGCACCGTCGCGCTCGGCCGCCATGGCGCTCTTAACGATGCGACCGCCCGCAGCCTCCTGCCACTGATCGAAGACCTCCTCGGAGGGGTCGATCAGATAAGCGGGGTTCTGCGCGCCCACGTGCTTCATGGTAAAGAAGGGGCCCTCCAGGTAGATGCCCTGAATGCGAGCACCGCAGAAGTCGGGGCCGCGACCCTCGTCCGCCTGGGCGATGGCGGCGCAGGCGTCCTTAATCTGCTCGACGCCATCGGTGAACGTCGTGGGCAGCCAGCTGGTGGTGCCGCGACGGGCGAGCTCGGTCGAGCTGATATCGATGCCCTCGGGATCGTTATCGGTAGTCGAGTGGTTATAGAAGCCATGGATGTGGGTGTCGACCATACCCGGTGCGATCCACGATCCCGTGTAATCCTTAATCTCGCAAGAGGGCTCGTCGGCCTGCCAGGCGCCAAAGACGCCATCCTCGACCATAAGATAGCCGCCCAGTTGCGGGCCTGCCGGCAAGAAGAACTTGTCAGCCTTAATTGCGTACGTGCTCATATGCACTCCTTGCTTCTAAAGCAGTTGACTGTGGTGATGCTTATACCCAGCTCACGTAAAACAAAAAGCGCCCGCCCGCCGTTATGAGCGGACGGGCGCCCTTACAGGGGGACGCGATTAAGCGGTGAAGGGGTGAATCGTCACGCCCTTGACCACGCGGTTGACCGTGCCGGTGGGGCTCGGCGTATCGGGCGTGTTGCCCACGCGCACGGAGTTGAGCAGGCTGATTGCCTGGGCAAACATCACGAACGGCAGAGCAAGGTAACCCTCGGGGAGTGCCTCATAGCCCTTAAAGGTGAAGGACTCACCCTCGTAGACAGTAGCGCCATCCTGCTGAACGGCAACGGTGCGCTGAGCAATATCGTCGCCACCGATCTCGTTGAGGATGTCGATGTCGTACTGACGGGTGTAGGCGTCGTTGTTGACGAATACGAAGACGAGCGTCTTATCGTCGACGAAGGACTTAGGTCCGTGACGATAGCCCATGGAGGTGTCGTAGGAAGTGGCAACCAGGCCATGAGCAAGCTCGAGTATCTTGAGCTGGCTCTCCTGAGCAAGGCCGCCAAAGGAGCCGGAGCCAAGGTAGGTCACGCGGTTGAAGTCGACAGCGAGGTAGTCGGCAACCTCAGACTCGCGAGCGATGACCTCCTCGCCCATCTTGGCGATGGTCTCGACCCACTCGGCCTTCTGCTCGTCGGAAGCCTCGTCAAAGATGAGAGTAGAGAGCAGGGTCATGCAGGTGTAGGAGCCGGTCATGGCGAAGCCCTTGTCGTTGGCGCGCGGGATGAGCAGCGTCAGCGCATTGGGATCATCAGCGGACTCGACAGCGAGCTTGCCCTCGGGAGCGCAGGTGATGTTGAGGAACTTGACGTTGTGGACGAGCTCCTTGGCAACGGCGACGGCGGCAAGGCTCTCGGGGCTGTTGCCAGAGCGGGCAAAGGAAACCACGAGCGTGGGATCCTCGGCGCGCAGGAAGTCGCGCGGGGCGCTCACGATATCGGTCGTGGCGATGGGCTTAAAGTCGTAGAGATCAGTGTTGCCAGCGTGACGCAGGTACGGGGCGCAGGTATCGCCAACATAGTCGGACGTACCGGCACCGGTGAAGACAACGGACAGACGGCCCTCGCCCATAGCGCGAGCCTCAGCCAGAAAGGCCTCGATGGCCTCCTTGTTCTCGCGATAGATGTTGAGCGTATCACGCCAAAGCTCGGGCTGCTGAGCAATCTCGGCCGTGGTGATCTGGGCGCCGAGCTCGGTGAGCTCCTCGACACTCTTCTCGAACATTTCTAATACCTCTCTCTAGAAGTAATCCTCTGACGTGCAATTATACACTTCGGTTGGTTATCTGGTAGTAACCAGTTAAATACAAACAATCATCATATGGAAACGATGCCAACACTAGTCGCTACGCTGGTGGTAAACCTTGTATTTAAACTGATCGGCACGAGCAACCGAGAGCGTATACTCCACAACCTCGTTTGACTCGTTATACGTAGTCCTAACCAAATCGAGCACAGGCGAGCCCTCGACAATTTCCAAAAGGTGGGCATCGGTGGGACGGGCTATGCTCGCATAGAACTCCTCTTCGGCCACGCGTATCTTTTGCTGAAAGTCTTGCTCAATCACATCGTAAAGCGGCTTACGCTCCAGCAGCGGTCGCTTTAGGGATAGAAATTGACGAACCGGTAGATAGCTGCGTTCGACCATCATGGGCATGTTGTCGGCAGAACGAAGGCGCTTGAGCTTAAAAATGCGATCACCGATACGCAATCCCATATGCTCGGCCAGATTCTTATCGGCCTCCATCTCGCAAAACTCGAGAATCGTGGTCTCAGGGACACGACCCATCGCGCGCATCTGCTCGGTAAAGCTGTAGGACTGCATAAGATTGGTTGCCTTTGCCGAACGGTCGGTCACAAAGGTACCGCGACCGTGCTGCCGAACCACCAGTCCTAAACGCTCCAGTTCCTGCAGAGCCAGGCGTACCGTAGTGCGCGAGAGACCATAGCGCTCCGAAAGTTCGCGCTCGGAAGGAATCATGTCACCGGCGCGATATTCATGGTCAATCTTTTCGGTCAGAATATCGACCAGCTGATCGTACAGCGGTTGCTTACGCGCTCCGATCGCCATCCTATCCTCCCTTTTGCTCGAATTCGGCTAACCACCTAGGGTGTTATGCATTATCTGTCTGCCACACCCGAATCAACAAGAAAACAAAAGCCGCGCGCTCTTTCGAGCACGCGGCTTTTAACATACACATGGCTTAAGGGGTCGGGGTGTGAGCCGCGTAGGGACACACCCCTCAAGCTAGAGCCTTACCAGATGCTCGGCCAGAGACCAAGCGGGCCAGCGCCCAGGATGCCCAGGACGAAGAGCAGCAGAATGCCCTTGGTCGGGGTCCAGCTGTGCTTAGCGAACATGTAGTAAAGCAGCAGCGTAAGCATAAGCGGAACGAGCTTCGGGACGATGGTGTTGAGGGTGTCGGCAACAGAGAAGTTGACCGGATCCTCGGTGACGGTAGCGTAGGTCACGGACTCCATGCCGTTGCCCAGATCGGCGACGCCGCACTTGACCTCGTTGCCGTCGGCATCGACGGCGGTGAGGGCGTTGCCGTCCTCATCGGTCATGGCGATGGTACCGGCCTCAGCGGTCTCGGTATCGATGCCCTCCATACCGGTGAAGTTCTCGGCCTCCTTCTCGGAGACGATCACGGTAGTAGGGGCAAGGCCACGGGTGGTGCCGTTGGGGATCTGGAGGTTGATCTGGGTGCCACCCATGGTGACGACCAGGCAACCGACGACGAAGACGCCCATGATGGAAGCGGCACGCGTGAAGGCCTGCATGTTGGCGGTCAGAGCGTCAATAGCGCTGGTGCCAAGCTTGTAGGACCAGTTCATGAGCCAGAAGCGCAGTGCGAACTGGACGACGTTGAAGATCACCAGGAAGATGATCGGCGCAGCGGCGTTGCCGTTGATGGCCATGTTGGAGGTGATGCCGGCCGTGATAGGCACGAGCGTCAGCCAGAACAGGGCGTCACCAATACCACCGAGCGGGCCCATTGCGGCGACGCGGACGGCGCGAATCGTGGGGATGTCAACCTTGTTCTGCTCGAGCGAAAGCACGATGCCCATAACAAAGGTGACGAGGAACGGGTGAGTGTTGAAGAACTCCAGGTTGTGGCTCATGGAAGCCGCGAGGTCGTTCTTGTTGGTGTGGATCTTCTCCAGACCGGGGATGATGGAGTAGAGCCAACCAGCGGCCTGCATACGCTCGTAGTTGAACGAGGCCTGCAGGAAGCAGGAACGCCAAGCCATCTTGTTGAGGGTCTTCTGGTCGAGCTGCGGAGCAGGAGTGAGATCCTCGTAGTGCTCCGGGATCACATACTCATTAGATGCCATCTTCGAAGTCACCTCCGTCAGAAACAGCTGCACCCTTCAGCTCGGTCTGCTGCTGGAAGTCCCAGAAAGCGATGCCGAAGCCGATGAGAGCGAGGATGAGCAGAGCAGGGGTTGCCAGAGAATCGTTGGCAACGGTGATGAGCGCGAGGCCAAAGCCCATGAGGAAGAAGCCCCACATATCGCGGTTCATCATAACCTTGAGCAGGACGGCGAAGCCGACGAAGCGCATCATGCCGCCTGCAGCGGAAAGACCGGTCTGCAGCCAAGTCGGGATGGCGGAAGCGATGGTCTGACCGATGGTGGCGCCAGCGATGAAGAACAGGGTGACGACGACGGCGAAGATCAGGCCGAGCAGAGCCATGGCGAAGTAGTTCAGACGCTCGATACCCTTGGTGTCAGCGTTGTGAGCCATGTTGTCCGCAGAGGACATGAGCGGCGACATAAGCGTGAAGACCAGGGTAACGCCGAGCTGACCAAGCAGAGCGAACGGAATGGCAAGGCCGACTGCCGCGTTGGGCTCGAGGCCCGTAGCGATAGCGAGAATGGCTGCCATGATGCCGCCGATGACGGCGTTAGGCGGCTGAGCGCCTCCGATCGGCATGTTGCCGATCGTCATGAGCTGATAAGTACCACCCACGAGAAGACCGGTGTTGAGGTCGCCAAGGATAAGACCGATGACGGCGCCGGTGACGATGGGCTGATAGAGAGACTCGAGGAAGTTGAACTGGTCGATTGCCGCGACGAACGTGACGATGAAGACCAGAGCGACCTGGATGATCGAGTATTCCATCTTGCTCCTCCTTTCAAAATGTATGTACGCACTTTGGATTTCACGTACAGAGTGTCAGGGTTTCACTCCTGACAACGTGGATCACGAAGACTACGAGAAGAGCTTGCTCGTGTCCTCAACAGGCGTGCTCGGAACGCGCCTGATCTCCAACTCCACCCCCAATTCCTGCAGCTCTTTAAACGCAGCGACATCCTCGTCGTTAACTGCGACGGAGGTGGCGACTTGGCGCTTTCCTTCCGACATGTGCATGTTGCCGATGTTTACCTTCTTTATAGGCACACCGCCCTTGACGAGCGTAAGCACGTCTTCCGGTGTTTCGGCCACGATGAAGATCTTCTGGCGCGGGCTCGCCTTGCCGATGACGTCGATGGTCTTCTGCAGGGAGAAGAAACGCGTAGCGACGCCGGCGGGAGCGGCCATCTTCATGAGGTTCTGGCGCATGGTGTTGGTCGACACATCGTCGTTGGCGACGAGAATGAGGTTGGAGCCCAGGGTGGAGTTCCACTGGGTAGCGACCTGACCATGGACCAGTCGGTTATCGATGCGGGTAAGAAGAATGTTGGGTTCTGCCATGTTGATCAGCTTCCTTTCGTTATTTGCTGACGACAGTTACTTGATCTCCTGAATCGCGTAACGCGAAACATCTACAACGGCGCCGGATCGGACTTTGATCTGGACCTTCTCGCCTTCGATGCCTTTGACGGTTCCGTAGATACCGCCGGCGAAAAGAACCTCCTGACCCGGCTTGAGCTCGGTGTGCAGCTCCTTGAAGTACTTCTGCTTCTTCTTCATGTTGATTTGCGACCAGATGGTGTAAATCAAGCCCATAATGACAAGCAGGCCTAAAAGGGCGACCGAGGAGCTCAGGACGTTGGCTCCGAAATCGGCCATTAGATGCCGTCCTCGTCGCCGAAGATATCCTCTTCGTCGGAGCCGGCAACGGATGCGACCGTCTGGGCGGTGATGCCCGTCTGGCCAACGGTCACGGCCTGCTCGCCAAGCTCGGCGAGCGTGGCGTTACCGCGGAGGAACAGAAGCTCAATAACCATGGGAAGGTTGGTGCCGGTCAGGACCTCGACATTGTCGACATCCTGGGCGATCATCATCGACTGGTTGAACGGGGTACCGCCAAGCAGGTCGGTAAAGACGAGCACGCCATCGCACTCCTCGCGCATGGCGGTAATAGCGGCGCGGAGATCCTCATCGTAGGAAGCAGCCTGGTCGCCCTCGAAAGGAACGACGGTAAAAGCGGGCTGGTCGCCGGCAACCATAGCGATAGCGCTTGCAAGGCCGGGTGCGAACTGTCCATGACCGGTAAGAATAAAGCCAACCATTCAAATTTCCCTTCCGAAGGTGTGTACGATCTGAGTCCGATGATGTTCGGAAGCCAACGGGCAATCGCCCTTAAAGCTTCTTGGAAAGCGTTCTTTGAGAACCAGTGGTCTCTCAACTGGTAGTAACCACGTGACGTGTTGTTGTCACTATATCACCACAGAAGAGGTTGCTTTCGTTGATTCATACAGTAAAACGTTTTTGCACCGTTCACGGTAAAAAATCGACCGTTTACCGCTCGTTAACACTTCTACCTGCAGTTTTGAAACCATTTCGAAATGCTTTGGCAAAAGATCGGAACTCTTTTCGTGTCAATACAACGCGGGGCGGCTAAAAATAGCGTAAAGAAAAATTGCAGGTCATTGTGAAGATTTGTGAATTGGTCTTTTTGACTTAATACCAGTTAGAACCAGTTTAGAAATTATCGGTGAACGGTAGTTTTCGACCGTTCACCGGTTATTTCCAATCGTTTGCAGCTCTTTTTCCATATGAATTAGGGAGACCCGATGAAGCACTTGCGCGGTTGCGGGAAATTTCGATACTCGTCCATCCCCCACGTGCCAAACTCTCACTCCCTGGATATGCCATAAGCTCTCGCTATTCGTCTTATAAACATTACTTACTCTAATCTGTAATTGTTTATCGTTTATCGTTAAGTATGTTATATAAATTAAGTATCATCCAAGACATTGGTTGGAGGAGCTATGATCCGCTGGAACGTATCCAAATCGAATAAAGCCATCAACCGCGAACAGGCAATAGCCGATCTGAGGAAGCTCACTCACATCTGCAAATGGGCCACAATCTGCACCACCGTGGCGCTCGCTCTGGGACTCTTCGCAGTCATTGCAATCGAGCTTCTACTCATATTGCCTAGCCTCTCCCAAGGGTTCTATCTTCAATCCGTAGAGTTTAAGGCTGGCGAAGGACCGTTTCTCGCTCTCGTCGGCACCAACGCACAGACCCCTCTTATGCTTGTCGCGCACGACGGTCATACTGCCATAGGGAGCGTCATGATGACATGCCTCGCGCTTGCCATCGCGCTAAGCGCATACAGGTTTTTCTCCGCCATTGAAAAGGCGGGAAGGCCCTTTGACCTCGAATGCATCCGCATACTACGTCAAGCAGGACATTTGTTCCTTATTGGCGGCGTTGCTGTGAAGCTTCTTGGTGCCATAGCCACGGGGCTGATACTCTCAGGATTTGGCGGCAACTTTACGGATGCGCTTGGCGGCCAGCTGCTCGACCCCTCTATGCTCTTTGCAGGCCTGATTATTAGCTTGATTGCCAGCGTCTTCCAGTACGGGTGTATCCTGCAAATACAAGATGACGAGTTGCTCTAGGGGGAATCCATGATTATTCTGCGGCTCGACCGCATGCTTGCCGAACGCAAGATCTCATCCAAAGATCTTGCGGAACGCGTGGGTATCTCCCAGGTCAATATGTCGCGTATCAAGACGGGCAAGGTTTCTGCCGTGCGCTTTTCAACTCTTGACGCGATATGCCGGGCACTCGACTGCCAACCGGGCGATGTGCTGGAATATATACCTGACGATGAAGCCGATAACCTCTTTGGACTTAAAGATTAATAGGCATAATGTAGCCACCAGCGCCCAAACGCAAATAGCCCGCTAGAACGGATATCGTTCTAGCGGGCTTATTCAGATAGTTCGGCTACGCGATCGATAAGCTCAGGCAAACCTTACGCGAACAGGCCGTAGATGCTGATGTTGGCCTTGGCGTACAGGCCGTTAGCGTACTCGGTCCACTTGGAGCTGGCGCTCGAAGCCTGCGAGGAGTACTGCTGGTAGGCGGTGTAATAGGCGGTCATGGCCTGCTTGTAGGTGGCACTATCGGCGGTAAAGGCATCGTCGGCGAAGGCCTTAGCGTAGGTGCTGTTCTCGTCCTTCCAGGTTCCCTTCGAGCTATCCCACTCGTCACCGGCAAGGTTGATGATGTAGTCGGCGTAATCCTTGCTCGCGGTCTCCTCGTTGCCGTCAGCAGGCTCAGTCGGAGCAGTCGGCATGCTTGCGGAGCCATCGCCCACCTTCTTCTTGTAGAGCTTCTGCAGCGTCGCAGACTGACGGACGATCTGCTTGGCCTGGTCCTTGGACACGCCGTACTGCGTGGCCATGGTCTTGTAGTCGGAGGTGCCGATGGAATCCTCGGCGTACTGCTTCATTTCCTTGGAAGAAACGGTAATGCCCTCGTCCTCGGCAGCGTCCAGCAGGATCTTGTTGCGCACGTAGGACAGGATAACGTCGGCAGACGGAGCGGTGTAGTTGCCATCGCTATCCTTGACGGTGTCGAGGCTGTACTGGCTCTCGATAGCCTCGCGCGCGGTGATATCGCTCTTCTTGCCGTTGTAGCTATAGCTTGCCACGGTCGAATCGAGCTGGTCCTCGGTCAGGGTCGACGAGCCGACACCCTTGCCGCCAAAGCCGCCATTGCCAATAAAGAAGCCGACCACCGCAGCAATCACGATGGCGACCACAAAGGCGGCGATCATCGTCTTCTTGTGCTTGGATGCATGGTCGTCCGCATCGGAGTCGTCCTCGTCCTGCTCCTCGGGCATGAGGTTCTCGTCGGCGGCGTCCGCGGCGATCTTTGCCTCCAGGCGAGCATCCTCCTCCTCGGCCGTCGTGCCGGCGGCAATGTGCTCGGCAGACGTGCCGGCGACCAGGTCGATCTTCTCGTCCTCGTCACCGTCGGGGCCTTCGCCGCGCTCGATGATCTGGATGCCGTCGATCTCGTCCTTCTCGTCCTTCTTTTGAATCAGACCCATATCAATTACTCCTTGTTAGGAAACATAGTCCCCAATAGAATACGCCCGACGAGGCGCCGGGCGTATTCATTCTTAGGTTATACGCAAACACTTAAGTACTATTTAGGCGTTTGCAGCGTGCGTACCTTAGGCCAGGTGCGCGATAACGGCATCGGCAAAGGCCTGCGTGCCCACGGCCCCCTCGACGGAGCCGGTCTGAGCACGGCGCACGTCACCGGTAACCTGCTCGCCCTCGCCAAGCGTGGCGGAGACGGCGGCGCGAATGCGGTTGGCGGCGTCGTTCTCGCCCAGGTGATCGAGCATCATCGCAGCAGAGAGAATCTCGGCCGTGGGGTTGGCGACATCCTGGCCAGCGATATCGGGCGCGGAGCCGTGCGTAGCCTCAAAGATTGCGCAGTCGGCACCGATGTTGGAGCCGGGTGCCATGCCCAGACCACCCACCAGGCCGGCGCACAGGTCGCTCACGATGTCGCCGTACAGGTTGGGCAGCACCAGGACATCGAAGTCATTGGGGTTTTGGACCAGGCCCATGCAGGTGGCGTCGACGATCTTGTCGTTGAACTCGATATCGGGATAGCTGGCGGCCACCTTGCGCGCCACGCGCAGGAACAGGCCGTCGGTCGCCTTCATGATGTTGGCCTTGTGCACGGCCGTCACCTTTTTGCGGCCGCAGCGGCGGGCGTACTCAAAGGCATACTCCACAATGCGACGGCTCTTGGCGATGGAGATCGGCTTGATCGAGATGGCGGAATCGGCTGCGAAGGTCTTCTGGCCCGAGCGCTCGACAAGCTGCGAGAGCTCCTCGACCTCGGCAGCGCCCTCATCGAACTCGATGCCGGCGTAGAGGTCCTCGGTGTTCTCGCGCACGATGACCAGGTCGACGTCGCGGAAGCGCGAGCCGTCGCCCGGCTGCGACAGGCAGGGGCGCACGCAGGCGTACAGGTCGAAGTGCTTGCGCAGGGCGACGTTAACGCTGCGGAAGCCCGTGCCGACCGGTGTGGTGATGGGGCCCTTGATGGCAACCTTGGTCTCGGCGACCGCATCGAGCACATGTTGGGGCAGCGGCGTGCCAAACTCGTCCATGACGCCGGCACCGGCCTCCTGGACGTTCCAGTTGATCTGGACACCGGTGGCCTCGACCACGCGGCGCATGGCCTGCGTAATCTCGGGACCGATACCGTCACCGGGAATCAGGACTACATCGTGCGCCATAATCTGTTACTCCTCGTCTTCGGCGTCGTCAGATTTTTTAACGCTAGCACGCTTCTTCTTTTTGGAGAGATCCAGGCCAAAACGTTTAACAAGCATTTCGCAAATCTCGCTCGAACGGGCCTTGAGATAGCTGCCCTTACCGTTCTCGGCATCGAACTTAAGGCGCAGCGCAAGCTTCTCGGCAACCACGGCGTCGATCTCGCCCTGGCAAAACTCGTACAGGCAACCGAGCATGTCGCGATACTCAAGGTCGCCGTGGTAGCACTGGATGGCCTCGTCCAGGATGGGCCAAGCTTCGCGCGAGCGCTCGACGCTCGTGGCACCCCACACGCACAGCAGGCGGAAGGCGGCATAGCGCAGCGTGGAGGAGATCTCGTCGAACAGTGCGGTCTCGGCGCCTTCAAAGGCATCGCCCAGCTGCTCGGGGCAGGTGGTGGCGAGCGCCGTCAGGGCATCGAGGGCCTCCCAGCGGGTCTGCGCCTCGGGGCGGTCGAGCGCCTCGATCAACGCGGGCACGCAGGGCACGACGCGCTGCGGATCGCGCTCGGCAAGCAGGTGCAGCACGCGGGCGGCAAACTGGCGGATGCGGCGCGTGGGGCAGCCGAGCTCCTGGACCAGTCGATCGACGGCGTTCTCGTTCTCCTCTGCCAGCTGGAGCTGTGCCAGCTCCTCGTCGGTGAGCTGTTCGTCTTTGTTTTCTGCCATAGTTACCTCTTCTTTTTATTTCTTGGCGTGCTTGCCAGCACCCTTGCTGTCATCGGTGACCGAGATGAGCTGTCGGTCGGCCGCGCCATTGCGACGTGCACGGCGGCGTTCCTCGGCATCGCCCGCGTCGGCGGCGGCGCGGTGAGCCTTGTTGACGTTAAAGACCTCGTCGTGCTTGCGCCACGGGCCGACGGACTCGCCAAAGCTCATCTTAAGGCCGGCGATAAAGCCACCGAGCCAGCCGATCGGCGCAAACTGCACCAGCGGGAACAGCGAGAACACCCAGGTCAGCAGGACGACTGCCGCCGCTCCTGCAAAGTTGGCAATCCAGTAGTCGCGCTTGGTGATGACACGCTTTTCGCACGCCCACTGGCCGCACAGAAAGCCGATGTAGATCGCAAAGAGAAAGAGCGCCAGCGCAAGCACCACGAACGTCCAGCTCATGGGCGCTACTCCCCGTGATGGTGGCCACAGCAGCACTCGTGGCCGTCGTCATGGCCGTGGCCGCCGCAGCACTCGTGGTCCTCGCCGCGGTGATGGCCACAACCGCACTCGTGGTCGTCACCATGCTCGCCGCAACCGCAGCCTTCCTCGTGGGCACCGTGCTCCTCGGGACGATACTTCGACCAGTCCAGACCGGCGGCGATGGCGTCGGCCTCCTCCTTATAGAGGACCGTGATGGCCTGGGTGCCCAGCTTGGCGCCACCGATAGCGTCGAGCATGTCGTAGAGCGTAAAGGCCACGTCGGCGCCGGGCAGCGCGAGCTCGCGGTCATCGGCGTAGGCGAGCGCCAGACGCAGGTCCTTAATGAAGTGCTCGACCATAAAGCCGGGCTTGTAGTCGCCATCGAGCGCCTTGGGCGCCAGGCTCTCCATGGCGCCGGACTTGCCGGTGCCGCCCAGGATCATCTGACGGGTCTTCTCCAGATCAAGGCCGCTCAGCTCGGCAAACGCCAGCGCATCGGCCATGCCGACCATGCAGGCGCCCAGCGACACCTGGTTGGCGAGCTTGGCAGCCTGGCCCTTGCCAGCGCCGTCGAAGCAGCAGATGTTGGCCGCGAAGGTGGCAAGGATGTCGCGGACTGGGGCGATATCGTTCTCGGTGGCGCCCACGATAGCCGTGAGCGTGCCGGCGATAGCACCAGACTCGCCGCCGGTGACGGGGCAGTCAAACGCCATGTGGCCGGAAACCTGGGCGGCCTCGGCAATGTCGCGCGCCAGCTCGGGGGAGCTCGTGGTGAGGTCGATCAGCACCGCGCCCGGCTTGGTGCACGCGAGCAGGCCGTCGCCCGCCAGGTAGAGCTCCTCGACCTCGGAGGGATAGCCCACCATGGTAAAGACGACATCGGCGTTCGCCGCGGCATCTGCCGGCGTATCGGCCCAGACGGCACCGCGCTCGATAAGCGCCGCCGCCTTGGACTTAGTGCGGTTGTTGACCGTGACGAGATAGCCGGCGTCCAGAATGTGGCCGGCGATGGGGGCACCCATGATTCCGGTGCCGATAAATGCGACAGAGAGCTTGTTTGCCATGAAACCTTTCCTTTTGGGTTGGGTGTTATTACCAGGTTGAATACTCGGTGCCAGCGTTTGGGCTGTGAGTTGGGATCGATTACGGCCGCGTTACTTGCCTACTGACCGCGCACGCGGCGGGCGATGCGGTCGGAAAGCGACGCCTTGTCGGCGCGGTTCTTACCCCAAAACGCGCAGGCCACCATGCCGGGGCCCACGTGCGAGCCAATGGTGGGACCCACGGAGCTGCGAATGATCGTGACGTCGGCGCAACCCTCCTCCTTGCGGATGGCGGCTTCGAGCCAGTCGCCGTCCTTTTCGGCATCGGCCGTCATAATGGCGATGGGCATGGTGCGATCGGGCACATAGTTCTCGCGGAACGACTTGAGAATGGACTTGAGCGCCTTCTTGCGACCGCGGTTGACGCCGATCAGCGACAGCGAGCCGGCCAGGTCGTAGGACAGCTCGGGTTTGACGTCGAGCTTTGCCGTGAGCTGTGCCGCCGCGGGCGGAATGCGGCCGCCGGCAGCCAGCGCGTCAAAGCTCTCGAGCGTAAAGTAACCGTGGACATAGGTCTTAGCCTCGTTTGCCCAGTCGACCAGCTGCTTGGCGGTCAGTCCCGCCGAACGCTGGCGCACGGCCTCGAGCGCCAAGAGCGCGCCGGTCGCGCAGGGCAGAGCGTTGTCGACCACGTACAGCTCAAAGTTGGGATACTCGGCACGCACGGCGTCCGCCGCCTGGCACGCGGAGTTGTAGCTCGACGACAGCGCCGAGGTAAAGCACAGGTAGACCGTGGGCGTGCCCTCTTTGGCGCACTCGGTAAAGAACTCGATATAGCGACCGAGCGACACAGCCGAGGTGGACACGCGGGCACCGGCGCGCATGCGATCGTAAAACTCCTTGGGTGTGATGCTCGACCAGATGTCATCCGTGCGCTCCTCGCCATCGATAATGAAGGGGAAACCCAAGATATCGACATCGAGGTTCGCGGCGACCTCGGGGCTAAAGTCGCAGCAGGTATCGACGACGATGCGGCAACGGTCCGAATGACCGGCGGATGCGGCCTTGTCCATCAAAGCGACTCCTTACGTAAAAAGGCGGCCACCCGCATGGGATGGCCGCCAACCGTTAACTCATGCAAGTTAACGTATTTTACTCGTCAAGTGTTTCGATGCGGGGCTTGATGATGCCATATCCACCATTCTTACGGTGATACACCACATTGATGAGACCGGTCGTCGCGTTCTCGAACACGTAGAAGTCGTGGCCCAGCAGATCGGTCTGCACCAGCGCCTGCTCCTCAGTCATCGGGGTGACGTCGATAACCTTCTCGCGGACGAGCAGGTCGTCCTCCTCCTCGGGCAGCAGCAGGTCGGCCAGATCCTCGACGCGCTCGACCGGCGCGACATCCGCGGCGCTGGCACCGCCCTGGCGGTTGTCCACGACCTTGGTCTTGAACTTACGCAGCTGGCGGGTGACCTTATCGGCGGAGAGGTCGATGGCGGCGTACATATCTGCACCGTGCTCGGCAACGCGAATCACCGAACCGCGGGCGCGAACCGTAACCTCGACGATTGCCGGGTTGGGGTTCGAGGGGTTCTTCTCATAGCGAAGTACAACGTCGACCGTCATGGGCTCGATATCGAAAACCTTGAGCGCCTCGCCGATCTTCTCATCCACATGCGCACGCAGAGCATCGGTTACCGTCGTCTTGCGTCCAGAAACCTTGATATCCATACGTGGCTCCAATCTGCCTCGGGGACTTACTGTACTGGCTATGTACCCATTGCCGTGCATTTAATCACGCGGATTCCTAAAGACCCGAATAACGATTGCTTGATACCGCATACCGAAGTCTCGCACTTTTCCGTGGCAAAGTGCGCTATAGAAGGGAGCCGACAGCTTTGTATTTGGTCCCGAAAATTGGCTTTGACCTGCTGGTTTTATAGGGATGAAAAAGCCGGGCTCCCCTATTGGGGAAGCCCGGCAGTGCGTGTTGAAACCGTGAAGAGGCGTCCTTTCCAACGTATAGGAGACACCACCCCTAGCAATAACTAGCTATTAAGTTTGTTAATGTCGTCGTCGGTGATGGTGCCTTCCTGGCTGGACGATTTGTCCTCGGAGGATGCGGTCTCATTGTTGGAATCGGAGGACTCGCTGCCGGAAGACGTGGTCTCACTGGACTCAGAGTCACCCGGCTGCACGTTAGCGCCCGAAACCGTCTTAGTGGTGAGGTCGTAGGGCATCCTGCCATACCAGACAGAGTGGACCGCCTCGAGCGTGCCGTCGGCCGTAATACCGTCGAGGGCATCGCTCACGGCACGGCACAGTTCGTCATTGGACGAGAGGCCCGCAACACCAAGCGTCGAGGGCGCCTCGAGCGAACCGGCATAGGAGACCTCGCTCATCAGGCGTGCAAGGTAGCCGCCGGCCGTGGAGTCGCAGATTACATAGTCGACCTCGCCGGACTCGAGCGCCTCAAAGCACTCGTTGATGTTGGAGTAGGTCTTTTGGTTGGCGGTGATGCTCTGCTTAGCAAGCGCCTCCTGCGAGGCCGAGGACATCTGGACACCCAGAGTAGACGTGTTAAGGGTATCGGTGGAAACGCTTAGCGACCCACCATCGCTGGTTTTACCGAACACGGAAGCGGCATCGTACAGGCAGGTGCCGAGCGAGCTAACGTCCCCGTCCGTGGAGTTGATCTCGCCGATAAAGATATCAGCCTTTTTGTCGCCGAGCGCGGAACCTGCCGAGGACGCATCGACAAAGGCGACCTTAAGGCCCATGCGGCTTGCGAGGGCGCGGGCAGCATCGACTGCATACCCCGTAAGCTCGCCGTCGGCGCCCTGCATTGCCTGCGGCGCATCGGAAGTATCGAGGGCGACCGTCAGGGTTCCGGGAGTGACCAGGGCATCGTCCGACACCGCCGGCGTGACGGTCTCGTACTCGATCTGGTCGATCGTGGGAGTCGTGAACGTAGACAGCGGGTTGAACGCGCATCCGCTCAGGCCCAAAACGGCAATGACCGCTGCGGTCCCAGCACCTAACCGAGCCGCGTGCATCAAGCTGCCCCTCACCATGTCCACTACCCTGCCTTCTGTGTCGTATACGATCCGTGCGTTGCGCGGAATATCAGGTTGTTCCCACCAGCTGACCTGGTATTTGACCCCACACTTGCGCACCGGGGCGTTTGCTCGGGAGGCCGCAGCCACCTTCACGACTGGCCCGCTCGCCCGCGAGGCGGTATTGCCCCAAAGAAAGTAGAACGGACGGTGCGGCTTACATCTAGGACGCGCCATGATTGCGCCGCGCGCACGCGGTCGCTTACGTGGATCCCTTTGACCGCGTCTGTCTTGGACTAGGACGGGCATTTCGTCCGTCCGCAACCACAGCCTGGTAGGAACGTAGCGCATTATAGCTAAGTTCAAGCTAAAGTTTAAGGTTAGGGGCGTCATTCGCATCGCGAGTACAGATTTCGCAGGTCAGGACGGGCTGCACGTGGCCAGATTGAGCTCGTCGCCCCCTATGGGGAGCCTCGAGACGCCCGTTTTAGGGGCCGTGTGCAAAAAACGGCAAATATGAGTACTGTTACCAATTTAGTAGCAGCGATTTTCCACCTCGT
Organism: Collinsella sp. AF20-14LB; assembly: GCF_003459505.1. Taxonomy (GTDB): domain Bacteria; phylum Actinomycetota; class Coriobacteriia; order Coriobacteriales; family Coriobacteriaceae; genus Collinsella. The sequence continues at coordinate 14,650 of NZ_QRWD01000010.1, read as the reverse complement.
GAGCCGGTTTCGAGCTCATTTAGCCCTGCTTAGCGCCTTGATTTCCCACATTTGTTTATTATCTTCGCGATTTTTACCGTTTCTCGATCCGCAAATATCAGATTTTGCTGTTACTAATTTTGTATCAGTACTCATTTTTGCCACTTTTTGCACAGCACCTATAAACAGACCCCCTCTCAAAACCAACATCTATGCTGGCTTAAGCCCAAAACATGCTCGGAGCGTATTCAGCAGCGCGTCTTGCTTCTTCCGACGAGCCTCCACGCGGTTTTGGTACCGCTTGCCCATGCGTTGGTATATGCGCCATGCGAGCGCTTCCATCGCTTCCATGTCACAGAGCATTTCGTTGTTGACCGTCGCGACCTCGATTCCCATAGTAATCAAGCCCGTGTTGCGCTTTTCATCATGGATACGTCCCCTTCGAGAGGAATGGCCCAGCTCACCGTTGTATTCCAGGTCAAACCGGGCTGCCTCCTGATATGCATCGCAAACTGCATGGGGCATCCCCGAGATTGCCTGCGCACGGTCATCGAACTCGATCTTGTAGTCGGTCTTAAAAGGTCCGCAGGCAAACCCGCCATAGGAAAACGGAAGCGAAAACAGGGCGAGCATGATGCACTCCATGGGCGAGAGCAGGTTTTCCGAAAGATAGGGACACAGACGCAGCAGCTGTTTGGCCACATTCCCCTTGCATGCCGCAAGGTAATCTGCCAGACGATCGGGCATCAGCACCGGCTCGACTTCAAAGTAGCCCACGTCTGCTGGCTGGTCCTTGTCCTTTGCAAGTTTATTCGTAACAGGCGAGGTGTAGGGAGGCAGATACTTCCCGCGGTCGCTCAGTGAAATCTTAGAGCACAGCTCCTGGGCCAGGGCAAACGCCTGGATGCAGCCGACCTCACGCGCAACGGCAACACAAAGGGCCTCGGGAGATAGGCTGTACACCCCCGGTTCCACCTCTAGAATCGAGCCGGCGGGCAACCCGGAACACACGGACCAGCCTACGCCGGGCATGCGGCGGCGCTGCGCCGCAGATCCCACCAACAAGCACAGATCTTCCTGCACCTCGCCACTTTTGGCTCCAATTCGCACCAAGTCAGGAAGATAGATATCCTCGGTCGAGGGCGACGACGTGCGCAGCACACGGCGCTCTTCATCGGGATTAAGGTCCTTCCAGCTGATATGGCCCATCTGCCGGCGCTCGGCGCGCATCATGCGCAGCGCTGAAGCGCCTGTTAGGATTACGGAAGCCGCTAGCTGTTCGCCTGTCGGCTCGTTGCGCCGCTCAATCTTCACTGCCACAAAACCGCCCCTACCAAACACGTGCGATAGCAAGGCCATCGACTGCCGCAGCGCCGGCACGCTTGAGCTCCGCCGAGGCCGCTGCCATGGTCGCGCCCGTGGTGATAACGTCATCGATAAGCAGTAGACGGCGGCCGCGCACGTCCTCAATCGTCTCGTACATGCCTTGGGCACGCTCGCGACGCTCCTCACGACCGAGTTCGCGCTGGTCGCCATGCCCGTACTTGACGAGGGCATCGAGCAGGGGAACGCCCGACAGCTCGCAAAATGGGCGCGCAATGGCCTCCATATGATCAAAGCCACGCCGCCGAAACGCTGCCGCCGTCGCAGGCACAAACACCACCGCATCCGCACCGGACAGCACACCTCCTAAGCGATCGGGCGCTACGACCTGGGCATGCAGGGCGGTGTCGTAGAGCAGCTCCGCCAGATACGGCGCCAGGCGTCGCTCGCCCGCGTCCTTGTACGCTTTAATGATGCGCGGCAGCGGATGCGCATAGACGGAGCACGCCAGGCAGCGGTCGAGCGCCTCCGCCATTGCCGAGGACGTGCCCTCGACCGAACACTCAGTGCACAGCAAATCCCCAAACGGGGCGCCGCATCGGGTACAGCTATGACGTGGGTCGATGAGCGTGAGCGCAGCCAGGCAGTCTTGGCAAATAAGCGTACCGGCGCGCTCGCAGCCGGCACATCGTGTTGGCGACAACGCCTCAAGCGCCTCGTGCGCCGCCTGCTCGGCAAACGATAGCGATTCGTCCGCAAACGGTAGGATGCCGGCACCTTGCAGACGGCTCAATATGTTCAGATGGCTCTTCAAGACACAACCCTCCCTACGTTCGGTCGCAGGGAGGGTTGTTGATTCAGCGCTATGATACCCCGATGCGCTCGGGGCAAGGCGAGCAAAATCCGCTCGCGGGCGTTATTCGCCGGCGGGCGGTTGTGGTGCAGACGAAGACGGGGTCGAGCCCTCGCCACCATCCTGGCGCGGCTTGCGGGAACGGCGACGGCGACGGCGCTTTTGGCCCTGGTCGGCCGAGCCCTCGCCACCGCGATCCTCGCGCGGCTCGCGCTCGTCGCGAGCGGCGCCACGCGAAGCCTTAGCAGCCGCTCCCCCGCCATCTCCGGGACGACGGCGCGTGACCTTGACCTCGCCATCCGAGACCTGATCGGCCACGGAGGGCACTGAAGGCTTCTGCTGCGCGCCCGAGGAATGGCGACGGCGCGGACGCGGCGCGCGCTCATCCTCGCCACGTGACTTGCCGCCCTTGTCGGCAGACGCATCGGAGGCCGAGGCGCCCTTGGAAGCGGCACCAGCCTCGCGAGCAGCTGCGGCGCGGAAGGCGTCCTCGCGCTCCTCGCTCGACAGATGACGGCGGCGGCGACGTGTGGGGTTCATGCCACCGCCGCGATTCTGCTGCTGGGGTTGCTGAACCTCGCGCTCGCGAGAGGCGTTCTTGCCCGCGGCTGCAGCCTCGGCAGCATCGCCCGAGCCCGCGCGCTTGCGACGACGACGGCCACCGGCGGCCTCCTCGGCCTCAGGCGTTGCGGCATTGCCACGGCCCTTTCCGCGGCCACGGCCCTCGCCCTGCCCCTGACCGGCGCGAGCATCGGAATCGGCATCGCGACGACGGCGCTTGGGCATCGACGTACCGGCCAGACGGTCGGCGCTCGACAGGCCATCGCCCACGTCGACGCCGTTCTCGCGGTCGAGCTCCATGAGCGCCAGGCGCATCTCGGGCGACTCGATGCGCTCGAGCACGTCGCGCGTCACGCAGTCGGGGCGGCAGTTGCAGCCCTGCTCGGCGGCCTTCTTTTTGCAGCCCTCCGAGCAGGTCATATCGGCCAGGTTGACCTTAAAGACCTTGCCGTTCTCCAGGCGCAGCACCAGCTGCTCACGCGGCGTATCATATTCCTGAATACGCGCCTTGCCGAGCGGCGTATCGATGAGCGTCTTCTTTTTGGGCGCACGGCTCTTAAAGTCCTTGTACGCTTCGAACTCATAGCGCAGGCAGCACATCAGGCGGCCGCAAACGCCGCTGATCTTGGAGGAATTGAGCGGCAGGTCCTGCTCTTTTGCCATGCGGATCGAGACGGGCTCAAACTGTCCGCCAAAGCGCGTGCAACAGAGCTCCTGGCCGCACTGGGCATAGCCGCCCACCAGGCGAGTCTCGTCGCGCACGCCGATCTGGCGCATGTCGACGCGAATGTGCAGCGTCGAGGACAGATCCTTGACGAGCTGGCGAAAATCGACGCGCTCCTCGGCCGCAAAGTAGAACACGGCCTTCTCGCCGCCAAACAGGTACTCGACGCCGACCGGCTTCATCTCGAGGTCGAGTTCTTTGACCAGACGGCGGAAATCGACCATGGCCTCGTCGCCCTGGATGGCAAGATCGTCGGCAAGCTGCAGGTCAATGTCGCTCGCCACGCGCAGTACGGGCTTGAGCGGCTGACCGATCTCGTCTTGCGGCACCTCGAAGGGATCGGCCGTAACCAAGCCGATCTCGGTTCCGCGCTCGGTGGAGCAAATGGCATAATCGGCCTCGAGGATATCCAGGTCCTGCGGGTCAAACCACAGGTCGCGCGAGGCGTAGGTAAACTTAACGGGTACGACTAACGGCATTTCAGTGCCTTCCTGATATCGAACAGCATGACCTCGATGGCCAGCTGGGGAGTAACGTTTCTGGCGATGTTGCGCTCGGCGGTCGCGACCGCCTCGAGCGCCTGGGTGGCACCCGCAACATTGGTCGCGGCGGCAAGCCGACCGATCGTGTCGCGCACGTCCTCGTTCACCACGTCGGCTGCCTCGTCCTGAAGTGTCAGCAGCACGTCGCGCATGAGCGTCCGCGCGCTCGCCAGCGCTTCCATGATACCCGAACGCTCGCGCGCGTTGAGTTCGCGCTTGTTGCGGTCCTCAAGCTGCTTCAATGCTCCACGCGACAGGTAGTCGGCGTTTTGCTCGAGTACCTTTTCCTGCGTGGACTTGACCTCGGCAAGCGGCGCCTTGACGGCGACGATGAGCGACTTGGCGCGACTGAGCACGTCGGCCTCGTCGGCGGCAATGAGTGAGTCGATGGCACGGACCATCTGACGACGGGCGTCCTGGCGCTCGGCGCTCTTAAGAAACTCGATGCCGCGTGTGGGGCTTCCCGCCACGGCGACCGCCATGCGGCAACGCGCAGGGTCCTGACCGGTGGCGCGGCTCACGGCCTGCGCGGCGACGGCGGGCGATACCAGCCGAAACGGCACGCACTGGCAGCGGCTCACGATGGTGGGCAACATCACGTCTGCCGAGGTGCCCAGCAAGATAAACATAACGCCATCGGGCGGCTCCTCGAGTGTTTTGAGCAGTGCGTTGGCGGTGTTAGCGCGCAGCTGCTCGGCACGGTCGATGATGTAGACCTTGGCCTTGGCGCGAATGGGCGCCAGAGGCACGTCATCGAGCAGCTCGCGGGTCTGGGCAATGAGGTAACCCGTGGCGCTCTCGGGCGTGTAATAGTGCACGTCGGGGTGCGTATGGCGGGCGACGCGCACGCAGCTATCGCATGAGCCGCAGCCATCCTGCTCGCACAGGAAGGCTTGGGCGAGCGCCCACGCGGCGTCGAGCTTGCCCGCGCCGGGAGCGCCCAAAAACAGGTAGGCGTGCGATGCGCGACCGCTAGCGACGGCATTGGTCAAAAAGTCACGCACGCGCTCTTGGGTGTCGAGCTTGGTCAGCAGGCTTGCCTGAGCAGGGGCCATGTTACTCGGCCTCCTTGGCAAGCGCGGCGGCGACGGCTTCCTGCGGAATGTCGAGACCGTACGCGCGAACCTGCTCGACCGTCTTCTCGAAGACTTCCTCGACGGTCGTAGTGGCGTCGATGAGCTTTACGCGGTCTGGCTCCTCGGCAGCAATTGCGCAAAACCCCTCGTAGACACGCTCCTGGAATGCCATGCCCTTAGCCTCCATGCGATCTGCCGCGCCACGGGCTGCCATGCGCAGCGCCGCCTGCTCGGGCGTGATGTGGTAGACGAGTGTGAGCGCCGGCTGCGTTCCCGCGACGGCCAGGTTGTTGGCGTCGCGCACCATCTGGCGGTCGAGCCCATCGGCAAATGCCTGGTAGCAGGTCGTGGAATCGTAGAAGCGATCGCACAGGACCACCTTGCCGGCAGCGAGGGCGGGCGCGATGACCTCGTGCACCAGCTGGGCACGCGCAGCCTCGTAGAGCAACAGCTCGCAGGTATCGCCCATCGTCGTGTTGGCAGGGTCGAGCAGCAGGGCGCGGATCTTTTCGCTGATGGCGGTGCCGCCCGGTTCGCGCAGGCTCACAACCTGGTGGCCAGCGAGCTCGAGCGCGCGGGCAAGCAGGCGCGCCTGCGTGGACTTGCCGGCACCGTCGACGCCCTCGAGCGTGATAAAGCTATGTTGAGCAGGCTCAAAAGCCATGGGCGCAGCCCCTTCCTACAAGGCGCGTAAATGCAGATATATCAACCAAGCCATGATACCCCAGTGCTCGGCACGTCCCAAATCCCACCTAGCCAATGGCTACTCAGGCGGCAGTTAGGGACGTTCCTAAACTGCCGGCCGAAAAGGAACGTCCTCAACTGCCGGCTTTTTGGGGTACTGGGTATAATCGTCGTATTGCATTGAAATGTGGCGAAAGGAGTGGCAATGTCTCGGTATTGCGTCTCGTGCGGCAAGCTTCTTGCAGATGATGCCAAGTTCTGCACCTCATGCGGTGCACCCGTTGAGCAAACAGCCGCAAGCGATAGCCAGCCCGCTTTTGAGCAGACCGGCTCCCTTGATACGCCGCAAGCCAAGGCGGATGACTCCCTCGCCTATAGCCCCGACCCTGCCGCAAGGACCGAGGCCGTCGAGACCACGCAGCGCATACCCGTCGCGAGCGGCTCGCCCCAACAGCAGCCGGCTCCCGCATACGCGCCCGCTTCGCCACAGACCCCCGCTCCCAAAAAGAGCGGCACCGGGCCGCTTATCGCCGTTATTGTTGTGCTGGCGGCTATCATCATCGCCCTGGTCGTTTTCTTTGTGATCAAGCCTTTCGACAACGCCGCCACGCAGACGACTGCCGCGGTAGCTAAGCTGCACCATGACGTCGACGACGATGACCTAAAGCCTTTCGGCGATCCCAACAGCCTGTACGACGATGATGACGATGACGACGAGGATGGCGGCGAAGCAACGCTCTCCGAGCAGAACCTCTACCGTCGCCTGAGCGAATACTACGACCTGCTCGAAGATCTCGACAGCCAGGTCCGTGGCTGCGCGCAGAACTTCAACGGCAACTATCTGGAAGAGGATCGAACCACCCGTCAAAATCTCGCCGACGTCGCCGAGCGCACGGAGGACACCATCGAGCAGTATTACGACATCGTCGAGGACCTGGACGTCCCGACGAGCTCCAAGAACTACAGCTCCTGGAAGGACATCATCGCCCTGTACGACGACCTGGATCACCGCATTGACGCAATCTGTGATGCCTGGGAGATCAGCCTGAAATACGCCAAGCCTGCGGACCACAAGAATGAGATCGTGGCGCCGCTGTCGCGCGACAACGTGGCGGGTACCAATGACAATAAGTACCGCCTAGACTTTGAGGAGCGCTATCCCGGCGCCAAACCCGTCGAGGTGAACTAGCGCTCTGTCGTTCCCGAGCCGGCAGTTAGAGACGTTCCTAAACTGCCGGCAGAAAAGGAACGTCCCTAACTGCCGGTCAAAAAAAAACGAGCGAGGATCGTGGGGTCCTCGCTCGTTTTTTAGGCAATGTTTCGACCGCGCCGTTACTTGTCGGAGGCTGCTTTCTTGGCAGTCGACTTCTTCGCGGTCGTCTTCTTGGCGGCAGTGGCTTTCTTAGCCGTGGTCTTCTTGGCCGCCGTCGTCTTCTTTGCCGTGCTCGCCTTGGTTGTGGTCTTGCGACCGCGGGCGGGCTTCTTCTCCTTGGTCGGGCAGTCCATGTTGACGCAGATACGCCACGGACCGCGCGCCGTGTTGACCACCACGATGGGGGCGCCGCACTCGGGGCAGGTCTCGCCCGTCGCCTCGAGCTTGCCGCGCGCCGGAAGCGGATAGCTCACGCCGCAGTCATCGTAGTTGGTGCAACGGATAAAGCGCTTGCCGCTCTTTTCGCTCTTGTGCGCGATCAGGTCGCCATGGCGTCCTGCCTCGGCGCACACCTTGCACTCGCCCACCTTAAGGTCGGGCTCGTAGTTGGTGGGGCACGTGGGGTTCACGCAAATCTCGAAGGCCTTCTGGCGGAACGGCTGGCACTTGATGCGCGGCGCACCGCACTCGGGGCACACGGCCGCCTCGCCCTCGAGCGGGCTTACCTTGACGCCACTCGGCACCGGATAGGTCACATCGCAGTCGGGCCAGCCCATGCAGCCAATGAAGCTGCCGCGAGTCTTGGCGCTCGTCTTCATAACCAGGTCCTTGCCGCACTTGGGGCAGGTACCCACGCGCGCATCGGCCGTGACGGCGTCGCTGATGGCGTCGCCCAGTTCCTGCGTATGTTTGAGCAGCTCGTCGAGCACGCCGGCCAGCAGCGCGCGCGAGTGCGTCACGACATGCTCTTCGGTGTCCTCGCCGCGCTCCACGCGGGTCATGTCGCCGTCGAGCTCGCTGGTCATATCGGGGCTCGTGATGCGCGGGGCAAACTGCGACAGTGCATCGATAATGGCAATACCCAGCTGGCTCGGCTCCACGGGATCGTTTTTGAGGTAGCGCACGGCGTACAGGCGCTCGATGATGCTCGCGCGCGTGGACTTGGTGCCCAGGCCGCGCTTCTCCATCTCCTGCACGAGCTTGCCCTGGCTGTAGCGCGCGGGCGGCTCGGTCTGCTTGGCCTCGAGCTTAATGTCGAACACGTCGACCGTATCACCCTGCTCCAGCGGCGGCATCTGCTCATCGCGCTTGAGCCCATACGGATACGCCTCGCGGAAGCCCGGAGTCACGAGCACGTCGCCCGAGGCCACGAACGGCTCGCCGTTGACGTCGAGCTCGAGCTTGGTGTTCTCGATGGTCGCAGGACCCATAAGCGTCGCCAGGAAGCGGCGGGCGATGAGGTCGTAGAGCTTGCGCTGGCCGCCATCGAGCGTGGACGGATCGCCCTCGCCCGTGGGATAGATAGGCGGGTGGTCGGTGGTCTCAACCTTGCCGCGCGTGGGCTTCATGGGACCGGCGAGCACCTTTTTGCACACGGGCGCCAGCGCCGGGTTGATCTTTGCCAGGTCGCTTACCACGGCGCCCAGATCGAGCGTCGCGGGGTACACGGTGTTATCGACACGCGGGTAGCTGATGAGACCCGCCATGTAGAGGAACTCGGCGATGCGCATCGTACGCGCAGGCGAGATGCCCTCGGCCGCGGCGGCAGCCTGCAGCGAGGTCGTCGCGAACGGCGTGGGCGGCTGCTGCTTACGCGAACGCTTGGTCACCGCGGCAACGGTTGCCGTCGCAACGCCGTCAACATGGCCGTACGCCGTCACGGCAGCATCCTTGTCGGTAAAGCGCGCTGTCTTGTGCGCGATCTTAAAGCGATCGTCCTCGGCGGCACCCTGCGCGGCACCCATGCCGCGAATCTGCCAATAGTCCTCGGGCACAAACGCCATGCGCTCGCGCTCGCGCTCGACCACCAGGGCAAGCGTCGGTGTCTGCACGCGGCCGGCGGAGCGCACGTTGCCAAAGCCGCCAAACTTGGCGAGCGTCAGATAGCGCGTGAGCACCGCGCCCCAGATAAGGTCGATGTGCTGACGGCTCTCGCCGGCGTCGGCCAGGTTCTGGTCGAGCGAGACGAGATTATCGAAGGCGTGCGTGATCTCGGCCTTGGTAAACGAAGAATACTGGGCACGGGCGACCGGCAAGTCCGGCGCAACCTCGCGCACCTTGTTGAGGGCGTCCGAGCCGATCAGCTCGCCCTCGCGATCGAAGTCCGTAGCGATGATGACGCTGTCGGACTTTTTAGCAAGGTTCTTGAGCGAACGAATGAGTTCCTTCTCGGCCGGTAGCTTAATGACGGGCGCCCAGGTGAGGTAAGGCAGGCTCTCGAGCTTCCAGCCCTTGATGGAAATGCCGTCGGCAAGGAACGGCTTGCGCTTGGTGTCGTAGGGCGGACGAGCCAGGCCATCGGGCATGTCGGCCGGCAGCATCTCGCCGTCCTCGGTAACCGAATACCAGCCCAGCTTTTTATCAAACAGCACGCTGTCGCAAAAATCGGGCGCGAGGATGTGACCGGCAAGACCGATCGTCACGCACTCCTCGCCTTTCCACTCAAAACGGTAGATGGCGGTGTTGTACACCTTGTCCTTTTTGGGCTTGCCCGTGGACAGCCGCTCGGCGATCTGACGCGCGGCGTCGTTTTTCTCGGCGATGATGAGCTTCAAAAGAGGCTCCTATCTCATGTCTCTGCGGCTGCGCCCGCGCTTATGGCGGCCGACTTACGCCCTTGCTTGCTCAATCTGCCCGATGAGCCAATCGCACCAGGCATCCATGCCCTCGCCCTTGCGCGCGCTCACGGCAAACCGCGGCGCTTGCGGATTGAGGTCATCGAGGGTCTTAGTATACCTATCCATGTCAAAATCGAAAGCCGGGGCCACGTCGACCTTGTTGAGCAGCTGCGCGCCGGCGTGTTGGAAGATGCCCGGGTACTTGATGGGCTTGTCGTCGCCCTCGGGCACCGAGAGGATCATGATGGACAGGTTCTCGCCCAGGTCAAAGTCGACTGGGCAGACCAGGTTACCCACGTTTTCGATAAAGATGACGTCGATGTTTTCCAGACCCACAGCTTGGTCGAACGCGTCAACGGCCTCCATGATCATGTTGCCCTCGAGGTGGCACAGGCCGCCCGTGTTGATCTGGATGGCGGGCATGCCGGCTTCCTTCATGGTGATGGCGTCGACGTCCGAGGCGATATCGCCCTCGATAACGGCACAGCGCAGGCTGGCTTTGTCACGCAGGCGCTCGTTGGTGCCCAGAATCGTGGTGGTCTTACCCGAGCCAGGGCTCGACAGCACATTGATCACGTAGGTGTCCGTCTGCTCAAACCGCTGACGCAGCTGATCTGCCAGGCGCTCGTTGCGCGACAGAATCGGCGACGCGATATCAATCGTTTTCTCGGCCATACTTAGCGCTCCTTACTTTGGCCCTTTTATACCCCATCGCTAGATGGCGAGCGTGCTAATCGTCGGGGGTCTCGATCTCGATACTTGCGATGTCGAGTTCGCGGCCATGCAGCAGACGCACGTTGGCACCGCCACATTGGGGACAACGGCAATGGAAACGGTCGTGCTCAAAGACCTCACCGCAGTCCAGACACTCGCTTTGTGGATGGACTTCCTCCACGGCAAGCTCGCAGCCGCGCGTGAGCGGGTCCTCGTCGCGAAACGTCTCCCACGCAAAGTCAAGCGCCTCGCGCACGACCTCGGTCATATCCCCGATACGCAGCGTTACCAAAACGGCGCGCGAGGCCCCCGCCCCACGCGCCGCGCGAATCACTGTATCGAGTATGCCGTTGACAATGCCAACCTCGTGCATACCGATTTACTCCTCGTCGTCCTCGTCGTCCGAGAACAGGTCCAGACGGCTCACGAACAGGCCCTCCTTGCCCTCGCGCGCGGTGATGACCACGCGAGCGATGGCGAGCGAAATCTCGTAGAGCGAGAGCAGGGCGCCATACATGAGACCCAGCGTAACGGGCGAGCCGTCGGGCGTAATCACAGCCGAGCCCACAAGCAGGCCTACGTACACGTAGCGCCAGGCGCTGCGGAAGGCCGCATAGGACACGATGTGAAAGACGGACAGATAGAAGATGATGAGCGGCAGCTCAAACGCCACACCAAAGCCGATCATAAAGAGCAGCTCCATGTTGACGTAGTTCTCCAGGTCGGGCAGCGCCGTAGCGACGGCCGAGGTCTCGCCGATGAGCCACTCAAAGCCCGCCGGGATGATGATGAAATAGCAGAAGATGGCACCCAGGAAGAACAGCACCGTCGAGGCGAGCACCGTGGGCACGACCCACTTGCGCTCGTTGGGGCGCAGCGCCGGCAGGAAAAATGCCAGGATCTGCCAGATGATCATGGGCGTGCACATGACCACGGCCATCTTGATGGCCAGCGAGAAGCGCAGGCCAAAGCCGCCGAGTGTGGTGGTGATGTAGAACTTACCGTCCGGCACAAACGAGCGGATGGGGTCTTCCAGGATATCGAGCACCACGGGCGTGGCAAAGTACAGCACGATGGCGGCGGCAAACACCGACACGACCACGATGGTCAGGCGGCGACGGAGCTCTCCCAAGTGATCGAAGAGCGGCATACGAGCAGGTCCGATAGGCATTACTCATCGCCTCCCTTCGGGGCGTCGGCGGCAGCAGTCTCGGCAGCGTCCTCGGCCTCGAGCTCGCGAGCGAGCTGGTCGACGATGGCCTTGCGCTTGCGGGGACGACGGGCGTAGAGGTCAGCCGTCGTGGGCTCTGCCGGCTCGGGCTCGGGCTCTGCAGCAGGCTCGGGCTCGACGGCAGGCTCGGCGGCAGCGGCAGGCTCGGCCTCGGCACCCTCGGCCTCGGGCCCCTCAGCAGCACCCTCGCCCTCGGCGGCAGCCTCGCTCGCGGCCTTCTCGGCAGCAAGGCGGGCACGACGCTCGGCAAAGGTCTCCTTCTTGGCGGGCGCTACCGTCTCGGCGGCATCCTCGTCCGCATCGGAATCGTCATCGACGGCAGCCTTCTTGGGCTTGACCGGAGCCGAAGCGGCCTCGCTTACCGGATCGATGATCTCGGACTGGACAACCGCCGTCATCTTTTCCTGCGTCTCGCGGAACTGACGGATGGCACGGCCGATCGTACGGCCCATCTGCGGGAGCTTATCCGGGCCAAACAGCAAAAAGCCGAAGACCACGATGATTGCCAGCTCACCTTCTCCAATACCAAACACACATACCTCCAAGGCTCGATGTGATTCGAGCCCGCACCGCGCCATTCGGCCGGAACTCGTCTATTCATTCGGTCAAGTATAGCGCCCGGACGCCAAAACGTCCGAGCGCATCACAAACATATGCCAAACGGCACGCCTTTTTGGGGCAAAGATTATGCAGCGGTGATCGAAATCTCCTGGTCGACACCCAACAGCTGAACCACGCGCATCACCGGGGGCTGTACATTGGTGCAGCTAAAGCGCTTGCCGTGGTCAACCGCATGGTGCGCGGCGCCCACGAGCACGCCAATGCCCGTCGAATCGATGTAGCTCACCTGGGCAAAATCGAGCTCAACGGCCTCGGTGGGCTGCTCGAGTGCCAGGTCGATGGCATTGCGCAGGCTATCGGCGTTAGAGATATCGATCTCACCGGTCACCTTAATGGTGTAGAGCTCTGGCGTGGGGTTTGTGGAAATACCCAAATCCATGTATACGCTCCTTTACGTATCGAAAGTGCGGATAGTACTAGGCGCGGACTTGCGGGGCCCTACGCGTTAGGCGCGCTCGGCACGCGCAAGCTCGGCAGCGACAAGCTTAACGGCCAGCACCAGCACATCGAGCGCGGCCTCCAGGTCCTCGACCGTGGGATAGCTCGGCGCGATGCGGATGTTGGTGTCGCGCGGGTCCTTGCCATAAGGCCAGGTGGCACCGGCCGGCGTGAGCTTGACGCCCAAGTCGGCGCAGAGCGCGGCGACCTTTTGGGCCGAGCCCTCGGGACCATCGAAGCTCACAAAGTAGCCGCCGCGGGGATGCGTCCAGGTGGCGCAACCCGTGTCGCCCAGGCCCTCGGTGAGCTTGCGCTCAACGGCCTCAAAGCGCGGGCGCAGGAACTCGGCATGCTTTTTCATGTGCTTCTTGACCGCCTCGATGGTGGGAAGGAAGCGCACGTGACGCAGCTGGTTGAGCTTGTCGGCGCTAATAAGACCAGCCTTCAGGCGCTTGGAGAACTCGGCGATGACCGCGGGGCTCGCACCGATAAAGCCGATGCCGGCACCCGGGAAGGTGATCTTGGACGTCGAGGCAAAGGCCACCACGCGATCCTCGGTGCCCGCCGCGCGAGCGAGGTCAAAGATGTTTGCGAGCTCGTCGGTCTCGTCGTACAGGTCGTGCACGCAGTAGGCGTTGTCCCAGAAGATGCGGAAATCGGGCGCGGCCGTGGGCATCTCGACTAGGCGGCGCACGGTGTCCTCGCTAAAGGTGATGCCCGTGGGGTTGGAATACTTGGGCACGCACCAGATACCCTTGATGGAGTCGTCGGTGGCAACCAGGCGCTCAACCTCGGCCATGTCGGGGCCGTTGTCGGTCATCGCGACGGGGACGTTCTCGATGCCCAAGTCGGCGGTGATGCCAAAGTGGCGATCGTAGCCGGGAACGGGGCACAGGAACTTGACCTTCTTGCCGTCGTGCGCGGCCTCGTAGGCGTCCCAGGGCTCGCTGCCGCACGAGCCACAGCGCCAGAACATGCCGGCGATGTCATGCTCGATCAAAAGGCTCGACGAACCCAGCACGAGCGTCTGCTCGGCGGGGCAGCCCAGGAACTCCCCTGCCAACTTGCGTGCCGAAGGAATACCCTCGAAGCAGCCGTAGTTGGAGCAGTCGACGCTGCCGTCGTGCAGATCGGCATCGGCGTTGAGGATATCGAGCATGGGGCGCGAGATGTCCACCTGGGAGGGCGACGGCTTGCCGCGGGCCATATCGAGCGCCAGACCCTTGGCCTTGACCTCGGCGACCTCGGCCTTGAGCGCCTCGATGGCGGCATCGAGTTCGGTGGTTTCCATCTTCTGGTAGATCGTCTGCATGGGTGCGACCTTTCGCGAAGCGGGACGTTGCAGTTCGTCTAAGTATAGACCGCCACCGCCGCAACGTTATGAAGCCGTGATAGATTAAGTCCATCGCAATAAATTACGAATCGCCGCGCATGCCGGCGTGGGGCGCCCAAGGAGGCACTATGGAGTACGGATTGTTCCAGGCCGAGGAATTCGGTGACCTGCAGCGCCTGGTCGACGGACTGTTTTACGACCGCCACGCCATCGACCGGCTTGACCTAATCGTGCAGGCCGAAATCGTCGACTTGGCACCCGACCTCATGGAAATCGTGAACCTTTTGCCGCCCGGCTGCTACGATCGCCGGTCGCTGTGCGACCAGCTCAACTCCGCCTTGGCTGCCCACGGCTGGGGCGCCGTCTACGGAACGGTGGAATAAGCCTCGAGGCCGGCGATTTGGCCCGCTTCCCGACCTTGGCGAGGCTTGTTTTAGGGCTTGTGGCCAAAAAAGGGCAAATATGAGTACTGTTACCTTTTTAGTAGCAGCGATTCTTGGTCGAAATCGGCAAAACTCGACTTGAAACTGGTGGCGCGCGCAGACGTGGTGTAAGAGCGTCCCGAGGTCCGTCGCTGCAAG
>NZ_QRWD01000001.1:76745-296164 GCF_003459505.1 Collinsella sp. AF20-14LB | reverse complement strand
AGTTTCTCGGCGAGCTGTTCTTGGGAGAGCCCCATCGCCTCGCGCCTCGTCTTGATCTGGTTGCTGATGTCCATCGTCACCTCCCGGTCGTGAAGGAGCGTCCCGCGAACACGCCGGGTGCGCTATCGAATCTGTTGTACATCATATGCGGCAAGGCTTGCCGGGCGCTGCAAAAACTGTTTTGCACGGGGTTTACCTGCATGATTGTTGCTGCGATGGCTTAGCGATGTTGTCGAGCAGTCATCCAAGTGTACAGGCCCATGGCGGCGTAGCCGATTGCGGTATAGGCAACCCCATGGAACGCAAGGTCCTGGCTGCCCTCGACCTTGAGGGGAAACAGGACCGCGGGTCCGATTCCGAGCGCCGCGGGTACCCAGAAGAGCGTCCTCGCGGAGTTCGCGGCGAGCAGGCCGAGGGCGATCGCAGTTACGGGGAGCACGAGGTAGATCAGCGTCATCATGGCGATCATGCCGGCATCGGATGGGACGATGCTCACCAGGAGGACGGGGATTGCCCAGCAGGCGCCAACGATTGCGATCAATGCGATGAGGGACGCGCGTACGGTGACGTTCATGGGGCACCTCCTAACGGGAATCGCCCCCATTCTGGCATACATCTTCAGAATGGGGGCAAAGGGGGATACCATTTCGGGGAACGGGTGCGTACCCGCGCTTTTAACTCAGCATCTTGGCGAGCATGCCGATGCCGACGCCCACCAGTCCGCCGGCGATGGCGCCGATGATGATCTGCACCGCGTTGCGCGTGCCCTTGACCCAAGGGTTCATCTCGCGCTCACGGCGCCCCTCGAGCGTGTCGCGATCGACCTGCTCGCCGCGGCTAAACGCCAACACCTCGCGGTACGTGACGAGGTCGTGCTGCTTCTTCATGCGTTCCATATACACGAACGCCACGAGCATCACGACGAGCGCCACGGCGGCAAACGCCGCGGTGGGCGCGATGTGCATGCCCCAGCCCCATTCGAACTGGAACGCCGCCCACGCGCTCAGCACCAAAAACACGACCGCGCTCACGACCGTGATTGTGGAGAGGGCGTTGTACTTCTTGACCGCTTCGTTCATTACCTGTGCCATGGTTTCCACATCTCCTTTGATGAGGGAGTCCACGGTCACCCCGAACACGTTGGAAAGCAGCAGTAGGCTCTGGACATCCGGATACGTGCGGCCGCACTCCCAGTTGCTGATGGTCTGGCGCGACACGTAGATGCGCTCCGCCAGATCGTCTTGGGACAGTCCGAGCTCCGTGCGATGCTCCTTGATGTGCGAGCCCAGCTCCATGCGCTTGCTCCCTAGAGGGTCGGGGTGACCCCTGTCGAGAGCCACCATGTCATTGACGCGAGCATCGTACCATCAAAGGTCTTTATATTTGACCCCCACGGGGCAAAATCGAGCTGTCAAAAGGCTTTATATACGACATCTAGCTGGGAAAAGAACGGTCCCCAAAGGCGGATGCCTCCGGGGGCAGGTTGGTGCGTATAGAGGGGGCGAGCTTGCTTTGGGTTGGTGTTGGCCCCGCCGCTCGGCTCGACTTTGGAGCGGCGGGGCTCAGCTCTGCCTCGGCGCTGGCGAGGCAGAGCGCGGCTTTGTCCCGACGTCGGCCGCGCCCGAGCCCTGTCTTCCCGGCTTAGCCCTCCTCGCCTTTGGGCGCGTCCTTGGACGAGGGCTCTTTCTTCGGCAGCCTTCCCGCGTGTTTGAGGGCGTCTCGCAAGATCCATTCCACCTGACCGTTGGCGCTGCGCATCTCATCGTCCGCCCAGCGCTGGACGGCCTCCCAGATAGCGGGGTCTATACGGAGTGGATACTGCTTGCGTGCCATGACGTGCCTTCTTGTCGAATGTGCAATTTTGCACCCGTCCCCAAATTACTCATTGGTGTTGGGGTTAGTACAGCGAGCCTGCGTTGAGCACCGGGTGCGCCTCGGATTCACCGCAGAGCACCACCATGAGGTTGCTGGCCATCTGCGCCTTGCGCTCGTCGTCGAGCTCGATGGTGCCGCCGGCAGCCATCTCCTTCACGGCCATGTCGACCATGGAGACCGCGCCCTCGACGATCTTCTTGCGTGCGGCGATGACGGCCTCCGCCTGCTGGCGGCGCAGCATCGCCTGGGCGATCTCGGGGGAGTAGGCAAGATGGGTGAGGCGGGCGTCGTCGACCTCCACGCCGGCGGGTGCCAGGCGCATCGCGAGCTCGCAGCGCAGGGCTTCGGAGACCTCTTCCACATTGGCGCGCAGCGTGATGGCGCCGGCGGCATCGGACTCGTCCTCCAGGTGGTCGTAGGCGTACACGCTCGCCACGTGGCGCAGCGCCGTCTCGGCCTGCATGGCGACATAGCTCTGGTAGTCGTCGACGTCGAAGAGCGCCTTGGCGGTATCGGCGACGTGCCACACCACGACGGTTGCGATCTCGATGGGGTTGCCCATTTTGTCGTTGACCTTCAGGCGCTCGCCATTCAGGGTGCGCACGCGGGTGGAGATAGTGGTGGGGTTGCCCTTGGCGGCCTTCTGCGCCGCGGCCTTGGCGGCCTTGGAATCGCTCATCTCGAGCTCGATCATCTCGCCGATCCCGGCCGATCCGCCCATGCTCTTGCTAAAGAACGGGTTGGCCCAGAAGAAGCCCTCGTCGCGGACGGTGCCCACGTACTTGCCGAACAGGATGCACACGCGCGCCTGGCCGGGCTGCAGCGAGAAGAATCCGTTGAGTGGGATGAACCACAGGCAAAACGCGAGGATGCTGAGGCCGAGCCCCCATCCGTAGACTGCGGGCGCGTCGACGCCGTCGGGCGTGCTCGCGAGCCCGATGGTGCTCCAGATAAAGAGGCCGATGATGACGATGAGCGCCACCGCCACGGCGACGAGCATGCCGTAGCCCGACTTGGCCTTGAGTTGCTTTTCCACGCTCATTGTGAGTTCCTTTCATGACTGCGCCGGCGTTTGCGTGACGTCCCCGGCGCCGCGCTCCAGATTGCGATGGGGAGGAGGCGAGTCCCCGAGCAGTCCGTGCGACTGCTGATTGCTTTGTGATATCACATTGAGACCAAGTCAAGGAGAATCGGATGCCGTCTCTCATGGCATAAGTGGTTCGGGGCGCCCGGCATCTACGCTCCGTAGAGGTCTTCCTGTTGCATCTTGGCTCGCAAGTCCCTATAATAGCCCCACTCACGGCTGAAGGTTTACCTCTAGATTTGGAAAGGGGAGCTGCACCATGCTTGCTTCCATGAGGATTTGGCTCTAGCCACGGTCGCGTGAGCGACCGGTACTTCGCTGCATACCACCGATCGCATCAAAGGATTATTCCATGACACAACCGAATCCCTGCGCTTCTTGGAAGCGCTCGCTCGCCATCGTCTGGATCGGCGAGTTCTTCTCCGTGCTCACGAGCTCCATTCTGCAGATGGGTCTCATCTGGCACGTCACCCTCACCACCGGCTCCGCGAGCGCCCTGTCGTTCGTGAGCCTGGCGGCCTTCTTGCCCATGGCGCTCCTCGGCGCCTTCGCGGGCACCATCGTGGACCGCACGTCCATCAAGCGTCTCATGATCGGCGCCGATCTCTTCATCGCGGCCGTGAGCCTCACGCTTGTCTTCGGCTCGCTTCGGGGCGACCTTTCTGTCGCCGTTGTGGCGGCGGTGCTGTTCGTCCGTGCGCTGGGCAGCACGCTCCATACGCCCGCCTTCAACGCGCTCACACCGCTCATCGCCCCGCCCGAGGTGCTCGGCAAGCTGGCGGGCATGCTGCAGTTCATGCAGTCGGGTAGCTATATCATCGGCAACGCCATCGCCGCGGCGGTCTACCCGGCGTTTGGTCTGACTTTCATGATCGCGCTCGATGTCGCCGGGGCGGTGCTCGCGAGCATCGCGGTGGCGACCTCCGGCATCAAGACGCCGGCGCCCGAGCGCCATACGCCCGAGGAGAACGCCGAGGCGTCGCACCGCGCGGTGCGGGCCTTCCTATTGGAGACGGCCAACGGGTACCGCGAGCTCAAACGCCATCACGGTCTGTTCGCCATGCTCTGGATCGGCTTCGCCTTCTCGGTCCTGTTCTCGCCCATATCCGCGCTGTTCCCGCTCATGGTGTTCGACCATTTTGGGGGCACCACTACGCAGTCGGCTATCGCGGAGATCGCGTTCTCGGTCGGCATGATCGCGGCGAGCGGCTGGATCGGGGCGACGGGTGGCCTTAAGAACCGCGCGCTTTCGTGCACGCTGGCCATCGGCCTCTTCGGAGCGGGCACGCTCGCGGGCGGCCTCGTGCCCCCTTCCGCGCTCGTTGTGTTTCTGGGGCTTACGTTCGCGATGGGGGTCTCGAGTCCGCTGTACAGCGCGCCGCAGATGGCGCTCATGCAGGAGCGCGTCGATCCCGAGTGCATGGGCCGCGTCTTCGGTCTGTACGGAGCGGTCTGCAGCTGGGCTATGCCCGTGGGGCTCGTCGCATCGACCTTGTTCGCGGACGCCATCGGCGTAAGCGCGTGCTTCGTGCTTATCGGTGCTGCAATGGTGATCCTAGCAGGCATCACCTGGGCGATCCCGAGCATCCGCAAGATTGGGTAGCGCTCTGGCGGAGTGCGTTTCGTTTCGGACGGCTCGTAGGGTCGCTGCGACGTGAAGGGTGGTCGACGGTGCGCCTGCGAGGGCGCCGTCGACCACCCTTTTGTTTAATTCGTCTGGCCCGGCGCCGATCATCATCTGTTCGCCGGGCGATTGCGATGCCGCCGCTTGCCGATACGCGGCTCCTTACGTTGTGCGCATCCCATCGTTCTGGCAGCGTTTCCTGCAGTTAATCTCCAGAGCCCGAGGCGGTGGCCCCTATGAGTAATCTGCTCGAATCCATTCTGCGCGTCGGTATGACCGTGTTCATCGTCGGCCCGCTCGCTGCATGGGTCGCCCGCCGCGGCGCGCGCGAGCGCAGCGAGGCAACGGACAGCCTCGATTGCTTCACGGTGCGCATGCCCGTAGCCATCCGCACGATCATCGCCTGCTGCGCCGTCGCGTTCGAACTGCTCATGCTGGGTGTCTACGTCTGGCAGGGCGTCTCGCTGGGCGAGTGGGACCACGAACTTGTGTGGTTCGGTCATGCCATGGCGCTCGCGGGTATGGCTATCTGGGCCTTGCTGAGCATCCCGCGTATCGACGTGGACGGTGGGCGCATTCTCTCGCGTAACGCCTTCGGCATCCGCAAGGAGACGACGTTTGGCAACATCACCCGTGCAACGCTTCACGCGCAGATGATGAGGATCGACCTGTTCGAGGGCGACCGGAAGTTCTGCTCGATAAGCCTCGAGGGGGTGTGCTCGCTCAACCTCCTCGCCCGTCTGGAGGAAGAGGGCATCGAAGTCTCGGACGCCGTCGACGGTCCCATGACCAAGGCGGGCCTGTGTTGGTCTGCCATCAAGCCGTTGACGATTGTTTTCAACGGCATGGCCCTCGTCTTCTCGCTCGTCCTCGCCTTCATGGCGGTCTTCACCGACGAGGGTGCGCGTCTGCTCGTGCTCATCCCGTTCCTGTTCCTGTTCATAGGGGGGTTCCTGCCCCTGCTCATGCTCGGCATGCCGGCCCGCGGCATCCTCGAGATCGGCAGGCAGGAGCGCACGCTCGGTTTCTCCTTCTCCGAGGAGATGGCAAGCCGAGGTGCCACGGGTACTTCGCTTGTCGATGACGATTGGTTCATCGAGATCAGCAACGCCCGCGTCGTGGCGTTTCGCCGCGATTACCTCAAGAAGATCACGGCGCACGAGAACAGCGAGAGCGGCGACCGCTGCACGGTGACCACGAGGGGTGGTCGCAAAATCAAGGTGTATGCAAGCGGGCAGCACGCTCGAGGACCTGCGCACGTGGTTCAAACAGGGTGCCAAGGTCAGAAGCACACTCGACCGCGCGGGGGACGCACTCGAGGCGACCGTTTGATTGGGTTGCCTGCCAAGGATCCAAAACGGGAAGGGGCGCTGTCGGCGCCCCTTGTCATACCAGGCCCGCTGGCCAGCGAGAGGCCTGCAGGTCGACATGTCCGTTGGCGAGGAAGGCGACGCCTTCGTCCTCGAGCAGTGTGCGCTGCGCCTCGGGCCCACCGAAGGCGAACCCCTCCGCGAGGCGTCCGTCGGCGAATACGATGCGATGACAGGGGATGGTGCCGGGTTCCGGATTGACGTGCAGGGCGTATCCCACGTATCGGGCTCGACGGGGCTCACCAACGAGCTTGGCGATCTGACCATATGTGGCAACCATGCCGCAGGGCACCTGGCGTACCACGTCGTATACGCGGTTGAAGAATCCGTCGGTGTCCCGGTCTGCCATGCCGCCCTCACTTTCAATCGATATCGCCATTGTAGTCAAGAAAGGCGCCCCACATGTGCGGGGCGCCTTTCCAAAGAGGTGTTGCGCGAGGGGAGGGAAGGCGCAACGTTCGTGTCGAAGGTCTTTAATTCGCCTGTGCCTTCATCAAGTTAACTATAGCTAATTCTCTGAGACCCAAGTCGTAGACCGACGAGCACACAGCCTCTCCATAAGTTAATCAAGGGTTACAAATAGAAAGACACAGTGACATGTGGTCGTTAGGGTTCAAGGAATCGCTCGATGAGTTCGGAGAACGCACCCTCAGTCCCAGCCGTTTCAAGGACGACATCGCAATACGGCCGCACGTCGTCGGTGACATTCGCCACGCCGACGCCCAGTCCCGCCGCCTTGATCATGGAGAGGTCGTTTGCGGAATCACCAACGGCGATGACCTCGGACATCGGAATTCCCAGCATATCGGCAAGGCGCGTGAGCCCCGTCCCTTTGTCAACGCCTGCGGGCATGAGTTCGAGGTAGCGCTTGGAGGAGAAGGTGATGTCAACGCCGAGTCGCTCGGCCATCGGCGCGAGCTTGCGGCCCAATTCCTGCAGCTCATCGAAGTCCCAGTCGACGTACAGGATCTTCACGATGCCACGGCCTTCAAGGAATGAGAGGTCGGGATGGTCAGATCCGCGAAAATGAGTGACCCCGGTGATCGATTCCAGATAGTCGCGCTCCCGTGTGGGTGCGTCATTCACGAACACGTGGCCGTCGGCGACGTTGACGTGCATGCAGAGTCCGAGTTCGAGCCCCTTTGCATAGATCGCGTTCGCGCATTCGTTGGAAAGGCCGCAGGTGGTGAGCGGGGTGGGGTCTCCCACGCGGTTGATGAAGCCGCCGTTATAGGAGAGCACATAGCCGTCTTCGATCAGCTCGCGGGCCTCCCCCGAGAAGTTGTCCATGATAGAGGAATACCATCGCCCGCTCGAAGGGACGAACAGCACACCGAGCTCCCTCATGCGTTTGAGTGCTCGGAGATTGGACGCCGGGATGGCGTGGTCGGCATCGAGAAACGTCTCATCCATATCGCTGGCAACAAGTCGGTACATGCAATCCCCCATACAACGTAAAAAACGAGGCGGGCTTATTATCGCCCACCTCGTAAGACCTTGGCTATGTCGAAGGCGTGGACACGTGAAGATGGCCCATTCGCGTGTCGCGGCGCGTTTCCGCGAGCCGGATGGCTTAGTACACCATGCCCATGGCCTCGCGCACCTCGGCGAGCGTGGCCTCGGCGACCTCGTTAGCGCGGCGGTTGCCCTCGTGCAGGACGTCCTTGACGTAGTCCATATCCTGCACGAGCTCCTCGCGGCGCGCGCGGATGGGGGCGAAGTGCTCGTTGACCGCCTCGGTCACGTACTTCTTAAGCTGACCGGAGCCGCCCATGCCAATCTCTTCGGCGATCTCGACCTCGGAGCGGCCGGTGCAGATGGCGGCTGTCGAAAGCAGACCGGACACGCCGGGGCGGTTCTCGGGGTCAAACGTGATCATGCGCTCGGAGTCGGTCTGGCTCTTCTTGATGCGCTTGGCCGTCTCCTCGGCGGTCATCGAGATGTTGATGGCGTTGCCGTAGCTCTTGCTCATCTTTCGACCGTCCAGGCCCGGCAGTAGCGGGGTCTCGGACAGCAGCGCGTCGACCTCGGGGAACACCTTGCCGTAGCGGTTGTTAAAGCGGCGGGCGATGGTGCGGGTGAGCTCGATGTGCGGCAGCTGGTCGCGGCCGACGGGCACCACATTGCCCTTGCAGAACAGGATGTCGCAGGCCTGGTGCACCGGGTAGGTGAGCAGAAGGCCGGTGAGCTCGTGGCCCGAGGCCTCCATCTCGGCCTTGACCGTTGGGTTGCGCGCCAGCTCTGCCTCGGAGACCAGCGACAGGAACGGCAGCATGAGCTGGTTGGCGGCGGGCACGGCGGAGTGCGTGTAGATCATGGTCTTGTCGGGGTCGATGCCGCAGGCAAGGTAGTCCATGACCATGTTGTACACGTTGTCCTGGATGTGCTCGGTGGTGTCGCGGTCGGTGATGACCTGGTAGTCGGCGATGAGCACGTTGGTCTTGGCGCCCATGTTCTGCAGCTCAACACGGCCCTTGAGGGTACCGAAGTAGTGGCCCAGGTGCAGACGGCCGGTGGGGCGGTCGCCGGTGAGCATGGTGAACTTCTCGGGGTGCTGCGGCAGGTCGGCGCGGATCTGGTTGCTGCGCTCGAGGCTGACCTCATAGCTGAGCTCGTTGGGCATGCTGTCTCCTTTTGGGTTGAGTGCCTGGCCGGCATTGTCGGTCTTGGTTGAAGATGAAGCTACCAGAGAAACGGCGTCTCTTGCCGGAATCAACGATGGTTTTCGCCGTGTCGTCCCGCAGGGTCGTTTCCCTTCTTGGGAAGGAGCCCCTCGATATGCTCGAGCCGCTCCTCATGGGCCACGTGCGCCGCGCGCTCCTCGGCGGCGAAAGCGGGGTCTCCGGGCGTGACGGTCTCATCTCGCTGTCGACTCCGGTACCACCGCGACGGCGCTCCTGAGCCTGCTCGTCGACAAGCCGGTGACTATCTACACCACCAACGGCTATGCATGTCGGTTTACGGGCGAGCTTGCTGCTAAGGTGGTGGTAATTGGCGGCGACTTCAACCCCGTTACCTGCTCGCTCACCGGTCCTATGGTTGAGAGCGCGCTGCGCGAGCTGTACTTTGACCGGGCGTTTATAGGTGTCAACGCGGTGGACGAGGACCGCGGCATCATGACGCCAGGTTATCCCGAGGCTATCAAAAAACGTATCGTGATGCAGAATTCCCAGGCGAGTTACGTACTCGCCGATAGCTCCAAGTTCCACGTGTTTTCAAATGTAAAGGTGTGCGACCTGGAGGGCTTTACTGTTATTTCCGACAAGCGCGACGCCAAAATCGGCGAACGCGTCAAAATGATCACGGCCTAGGACACTGGGGCATCGCATCTTGCCCTCAAGCCGTTGCCCACGTAATGAAGCGTGGGGCAAACGTGCGCCCCATTCCTGATTTGGGGACTAGCTTAGTTCGTCGGCTATTTGGTGCTCGTAGAAGGCTTCTGCTACGGCGTTAAAGTCGCGGGCGAAGTCTTCCATGGTTCCACGCCAGGTGGCTCGGCCGGGCTTTCCTTGGCCCACATAGGCGGTTTGAATGCCGCAGTCGGGGCTGGGGAAATCGCGCTTGGGGTCGTTGCCCACCATGAGGACCTCATGTGGCTCGAGCCCCATGACCTGCAGCTGCTCTAGATAATATGTGGCATCGGGCTTGCAGCGCGTAGCGTTGCCCATGTGCGTTACGAGCTCGAAGGGCGCGTCTGTCAGCTCGCCCCAGCCCATGCGGCACTCGATGGCGCCTTGAGGAAAGCTGGGGTTGGTGAAGAGCGCGCAGCGCAGCCCTGCGTCCTGTACGGCTTGAAGCGCGGCGTGCGCACCCGGCATGGCTTTTGCGTTGATCATGTCATCGTTCTTGTACGGCAGAACTTCGTTATCGTAGTAGGTAAACGCCTCGTAGATAAGTGGGTCCGAGAGGCAAATGCCGCACCGGCGCTCGACCTCGGTCTGGTAAAACTCAAGATTGGTGCGATTGTCCGTGCTGCTGCGGCGATTGGCGTTGAGGTCGACCAGGATGGTGCCGAGGCGCGCCATCGTGCCCCCGCGGCTGCGACGTCCGATATCCGCGAGCATCGACGAGACATCCTTAAAATAGCGAAGGATGAACGCGTTGAGGTTGATGCTAAGAAGCGTCTCGTCCATATCGAAAACGACTGCTTTGAGCACGCGGGCACCTTTCTCGAAAAATCGTTCCAGAATCGTATGTCTGGGATACTTTACCCCAAAGCAGTGTGCCTAGCTGCTCATCGTCAACTTGTGGAGACAGTCGTTCACAAGATTGCGAAAAAGTCTCCATACGAGTAAAAAATCGCAGTTCACGCTTGAAATCGAAGCGATTTCCCCGTAATCTATACGGACGTGATTGCATAAGCGTCACATCAGTATCTGTCGGCTCCCGAGTGTTCCTAAACGTTGTGTGCTTGTCGCACCCATCTGTAGGTCCTAGCAATCGGGGCCCCGTAGTTCGAAAGGGGTCCACCTTTGAGTGAGATTCAGAACTCGTCCATTTTCTCTCTTGACGATGTCAACGAGGAGGAGATGAACAACCTCATCGACGGTACGATTACCGACTTTGATGAGGGCGATCTCGTTAACGGCACTGTCGTTAAGATCGAGCATGACGAGGTGCTCGTTGACATCGGATTCAAGTCCGAGGGCGTTATCCCGGTCCGCGAGCTGTCCATCCGCAAGGACGCTAACCCTGCAGACATCGTTGCACTCGGTGATCCCATCGAGGCCCTGGTTCTCCAGAAGGAGGACAAGGACGGTCGTCTGGTCCTGTCCAAGAAGCGTGCCGAGTACGAGCGTGCTTGGAACCGCATCGAGGAGAAGTTCAACTCCGGCGAGAACGTCGAGGGCGAGGTTATCGAGGTTGTCAAGGGCGGCCTGATCCTCGACATCGGCCTGCGCGGCTTCCTGCCCGCTTCCCTCGTCGACCTCCGTCGCGTCAAGGACCTCACCTCTTACATGGGCACCCGCATCGAGGCCCGCGTCATCGAGATGGACCGCAACCGCAACAACGTCGTCCTCTCCCGTCGCGTCGTGCTCGAGGAGTCCCGTAAGGCCGAGCGCTCCGAGATTCTGTCCAAGCTCAAATCTGGCATGCGTCTCCAGGGCACTGTTTCCTCCATCGTCGACTTCGGCGCCTTCGTCGACCTCGGCGGTATCGACGGCCTCATCCACATCTCCGAGCTCTCCTGGAACCACGTCAACCATCCTTCCGAGGTTGTCAAGGTCGGCCAGGAGGTCGAGGTCGAGGTTCTCGACGTCGATCTCAACCGCGAGCGCATCTCCCTGGGTCTCAAGCAGACCACCGAGGATCCGTGGCGCGCACTGGTCAAGAAGTACCCCGTCGGCGCTATCGTCGAGGGCACGGTGACCAAGCTTGTCCCGTTTGGCGCTTTCGTCGACCTGGGCGAGGGCATCGAGGGCCTGGTGCACATCTCCGAGATGGCCAACAAGCACGTCGATCAGCCTTCTCAGGTCACCCACGTAGGCGACAAGGTTCAGGTCAAGGTCATGGAGATCGACCTCGACCGTCGTCGTATCTCCCTGTCCATGAAGTCCGCTGCTGAGACTCTGGGCGTCGAGATCGAGGTTACCCCGCTGCCTTCCGAGAAGAAGGACGAGGAGACCGACGCCGAGTAAATCGGTTTGACGATCACTTGTTTTAAGGGATCCGTCCGTAATGGACGGGTCCCTTTTTGCATTTACTGCCGAGATGTTCGGTAGTGCCTGCGCGTAACGCTGCTTGGGCTATTCGCTTGCTATTGAGTTGTCGGTGCATGAAAAAACGCCGACATCCCGCCTCGGGGAGGAGGCGGGAACGCACCGAGTAGACGGAGGGGTGCGGAGCGCGGTCGCGTCTCGACTGACAACGTTGCCCATCGGCGTTCCTATTGTACTGCATGACATGGTTCTTGGTTTATCGTGTCGAGCGCTTGTGTTGTGCTGCTGCCTATGCTGACGGTGTGCTACACTCTTGCACTGCTGAGTGGGCCAGACGGTCGCGCGATGTGCTGCTTGCAGCACGCGTGAGGAAAGTCCGGGCTCCAGAGGGCGGGATGCCGGCTAACGGCCGGGCGGAGTGATCCGACGGAAAGCGCCGCAGAAAAGAAGACTCCCACCTGCGCCGCAAGGCGTAAAGGGAAAAGCTGAAACGGTGATGTAAGAGACCACCAGCGTCGTGGCAACACGGCGGCTTGGCAAGCCCCATCCGGAGCAAGCGCGAATAGGAACGCTATGGGCCGGCCCGGTCCGCGTTCGGGTAGCGTGCGTGGAGCTGCACGGTAACGTGCAGACAAGATAAATGACCGTTCACGACAGAACCCGGCTTATAGGCCCACTCAGCACTTTGTTGACGCTGCGAACCCGTCAGCGCGGCAATCTGCCTTTCAAGCCTTCGGGCATGACCATAAGGTCAATGCCCTCAGCTTTCAAGGCACCTTGCTCGCGCTGACGGGTTCTCGCCTTCGACGGCGTCAGCTGGCCGATTTGGCGCTCATTCGTCGGTCGCCGCCATAAGGCGTGCTCCCTCCTCTTTCGGGCCAAATCGACTCAGCTGACGCCGTCTCGCTGTTTTTGCCTGGTCATCGGCGTCGCCGTTCTATTTACCGGGGTAAACGGTACGGCCTTTGCCGTATTATTGAGGCTGTTTGTTGCTTTGCTTGTTGTTGAGGGGCTTTGTTGGACAGCTATTTTACTCTGCAATCGAATATTGAGGCTTCGGGCGAGTTTGTGGACCGTAAGAGCCGGTTTATTGCCCAGCTGGTCCATATTGAGTCTGAGGATGAGGCGAATACCTTTATCGAGATGGTCCGCAAGCGTCATTACGATGCTCGACACAATGTTCCCGCTTGGATTTTGGTCGATGGACGCGAGCGTCAGAGCGACGACGGTGAACCGAGTCGAACCAGCGGCATGCCGACGCTCGAGGTGCTTCGCGGCGCTGGGCTCAAAAATGTTTGCTGCGTGGTAACGCGCTATTTTGGTGGCACGCTGCTGGGGCCTGGTGGCTTGGTGCGCGCCTATACCGCGGCGACGCAGGCGGCGGTGGCCGCGGCTCAGGAGGCCGGGCAGATCGTCGAGATGACGAGTGTCGTGCCTGTTGACGTGCATGTGGCCTATCCGCAGTATGAGCAGGTGCTTCGTTTGGCGCAGGATTCGGGTGCCAAGGTTTCGGATACCGATTACGCGGATGCCGTGACACTTCATTTGGTGTTCAAAGCGGGGGAGCAGGAACCGTTTTGTGCTAAGATGCGCGAGCTTATGGCAGGGCGCGAGGAGATTGAGGTCGGCGCTCCCGAATTTGCCGAGTTCTAACGGCGACGGCCGGTGTGCTTTTGGATGGATCCCAAGCGCGCCGGCCGTCGTTTTATGTTGCCGCCGTTTACTCGGCGAGCTGCTTTAGCACATCGCAGGCGATCTCGATGGCATCGTCGATGCAGCCGGGGCAGCTGCGGAGCGGACCCTTGTCCGATCCGACGCCCTTGAGCGTGCCGCAGACGGTCGTCGTGTTCTTCTCGCCAAAACGCTTGGCGATCTCGCGCGACAGCTTGTAGGTCTGGCCCTTGGTCTTGGGGTTTTCCATGCCGTCGCTCATTACAAAGCCCATGATGGCCACGGCGCCCGAGATGGCGCCGCAGGTTTCGGTCATGCCGCCCATGCCGGCGCCAAAGCCCTCGGTGAGGGTAAAGGCGACCTGGGGGTCGAGCCCGACGGCGGGCGCGAGCGTGCAGGCGACGGCCTGCGCGCAATTAAAGCCACGGGCGTGGTACTCGGCAGCCTGAGCCTGACAGGCGGTGATGTCGAGCTGGGCTGTATCGATTTGCTTCATCGTTGTCTCCTTGGTCACGGTGTACCCGCCTATGGTACCCGTGACGGGGCATGTAATCATCGAGAGCTTCATGTATGCCTCATGTATATCCATCGAATAAATGCCTAAGGCTGAGACGAATGCCCCTGATTTATTTGTCTCATAACCTATCGGCGGGATGGGTTGAGAGGGGTGCGGGGTAGCGGTATCGTGAACCGAATAAAATCAAAACCCAAGTAAGGGAGTTGGATATGAGCGAGCAGACCATCGGTACCACGTGTGTTCAGGGCGGTTATCGCCCGGGCGATGCAGAGCCGCGTCAGGTGCCTATCTACCAGTCAACCACGTGGAAGTACGACACGTCCGAGCACATGGGCAAGCTGTTTGACCTGGAGGAGTCGGGCTACTTCTACAGCCGTCTGCAGAATCCCACGTGTGATCTGGTTGCCGCCAAGATCTGCGAGATGGAGGGCGGCACTGCTGCGATGCTCACGAGCTCGGGCATGGCTGCGAACTTCCTCGCGATCTTTAACGTGGCCGGTGCCGGCGATCACGTGGTCGCGAGCTCTGCCATCTACGGCGGTACCTACAACCTGCTTGCCCATACCATGGGCCGCATGGGCGTTACCTGCACGTTCGTTGCTCCCGACTGCACCGATGAGGAGCTGGAGGCAGCCTTTGAGCCCAACACCAAGCTCGTCTTTGGCGAGACGATCGCCAACCCTGCCCTTGCCGTGCTCGATATCGAGCGTTTTGCCAAGGCCGCGCATGACCACGGCGTGCCGCTGATGGTCGACAACACCTTCCCGACGCCTGTGATGTGCCGTCCCTTTGAGTGGGGCGCCGACATCGTCACGCACTCCACCACCAAGTACATGGATGGCCATGCAGCCTACCTGGGTGGCGTGATTGTCGACCACGGCCAGTTTGACTGGATGGCCCATGCGGACAAGTTCCCGGGTCTCACCACGCCCGACGAGAGCTACCACGGCGTGACCTATGCCGAGAAGTTCGGTCGCGAGGGCGCCTTCATTACCAAGGCCACCGCGCAGCTCATGCGCGACCTCGGCCCTATGCAGAACCCGCAGGCGGCGTTTTTCCTGAACAGCTCGCTCGAGAGCCTGCATGTGCGCATGCCGCGTCATTGCGAGAATGGCCTGGCCGTTGCCAAGTTCCTGCAGAGCCATCCCAAGGTGCGCTTCGTGAGTTATCCGGGCCTGGAAGGCGACAAGTACTATGACCTGGCTCAGAAGTACATGCCTAGCGGTACCTGCGGCGTTGTGAGCTTTGGCTTTAACGGTGGTCGTGCGGCGGCCGAGACCTTTATGAAGAGCCTCAAGCTCGCCCAGATCGCCACGCATGTGGCCGATGCCCGCACCTGCTGCCTGCATCCCGCTAACGCCACGCACCGTCAGATGAACGATGAGGAGCTCATCGCCTGTGGCATCTCCGCCGACATGGTGCGCCTGTCGTGCGGCCTCGAGGACACGGCCGACCTGATTGCCGACCTTGAGCAGGCTCTCGAGCAGTGCTAGGCTAGCGTTCGCATAAGTCGCCGATGCCGACAGAGGGCTTCGGCGACCTTTACGTTCCGATTCCGTAGGCGGGACCCCAATCGCGGCTGTTTGCAGGCGATTGGGGCCCCGTTTTTGTGTTGCGCCACTCGAAAGGATGGATATGGAGAAAACCGCAGAGCAGCTGCGCCGCGAGCACATTGCCCTAGAGGGCGACACCCATGGCAAGAACAAATGGGCGATTCTGTTTACCGTGCTCATCATGACGTTTATGGCGTGCCTGGATTCGACCGTCGTGACCGTGGCACTGCCCGTGATGCAAAAGGAGCTGGGCGTGGGCCTCGACCGCATCCAGCTGGTGAGCTCGGTGTATCTGCTTGCGACATGCGTGGCTATGCTGCCGTTTGGCCGTCTGGGCGACGTGCGCGGCAAGGTGGGCGTATTCCAACTGGGCGTCATCGTCTTTACGGTCGGCTCGCTGCTGTGCGGCCTTTCGGCCTCGCTCGAGGTTCTTATTCTGGCGCGCATTGTTCAGGGCGTTGGTTGCGCGGCGGCCATGGCCAACAACATGGGCATCATCACCGAGTCGTTTCCGGCGCGCGAGCGCGGTCGTGCCATGGGTATCCTCGCGACTTTCGTGGCCCTCGGCATGATGTGTGGTCCCGTGCTCGGCGGCATGCTGGTGGCAAGCTTTCCCTGGGAGAGCATCTTCCTCATCAACCTGCCCATTGGCGTCATCTCGTTTATCGTGGGGCTTTACACACTGCCGCATGTTAAGCCGGAGGCCGGCGAGCGCCCCATGTCGCTGGCGGAGGCCGCGCGTCGCTGCTTTGCGAGTTCGGCTTTTACGATTAACTTGGCATGCATGCTTATTGTGTTTATCGGCATCGGTGCATCTGAGTTTGTGCTGCCGTTCTATTTCCAGGATGCCCATGGCTTTAGCTCCGATATTTCCGGACTGCTCTTTTTGGCGCTGCCGATGGTGAATGCCTTTATCGGGCCGCTTTCGGGTACGGTTTCGGACCGTGTTGGCTGCGAGGGTCCCACGGCGGTCGGCCTGGGTGTGTACGTGTGCGGTCTCTTTGCGGTAAGTACGCTCGACGAGCACTCCTCCATCCCTGCGATCGTGTGCTGTGTCGCGTTTATGTCGTGCGGCACGTCGATTTTCCAGAGCCCCAATAACTCCCTGTACATGGGCTCGGCTCCGCGCGAAGCGCTCGGTTTTGCTGGCAGCTTGGGCAGTTTGGCGCGCTACGCCGGCATGGCACTCGGTATTACGGTGGCGTCGAATATCCTGTATGGGCAGATGAGCGTGGCGATGGGCGAGGCCGTGACCAGTTTCGTTGCAGGCCGTCCAGATGTGTTCTTATTCGGCTTTCGCTCGGTGTTCTACGTGCTCATGGCTGTGGCCGCTGTGGGTTTTGCGCTCGCCATGGTGCGTTTGGTGAGGATGTGCGCCCGCCATTAGCGTGTTGGGAGGCTGCCTGCCACGTATTCGCGCCGTCCCAAAAAGACTGGTTTGTGGTGCGATGCGGCTTGTGGGACAGGCGGGGGTCGGTCCGTGGTAGACTATCGAACAACGTTTATTAATCGCGCGGTATCGTTGCCGCGAGAAGGGGTTGCGCCATGCAGGAGCTTGAGGATCGTATTCGCCATGACGGCATCGTAAAGGCCGGTAACGTCCTTAAGGTTGATGCCTTCCTCAACCACCAGTGCGACGTTGAGCTGTTCGACCACATGGGCGCCGAGTGGGCCCGTCTGTTCAAGAATGTCGAGATCAACAAGATCCTGACGATTGAGGCTTCGGGCATTGGTATGGCTTGCATTGCAGCCCAGCACTTTGGCGGCGTGCCGGTGGTCTTTGCCAAGAAGGCCCAGTCCATCAACCTCGACGGCGAGCAGTATGCCACGACCATCTACTCCTTTACCAAGCAGAAGGAGTACCCGGTCATCGTTGGCAAGCGCTTCCTGTCCGAGGGCGACAAGGTCCTGATCATCGACGACTTCTTGGCCAACGGCTGCGCGCTCGAGGGTCTTATCAAGATCTGCGAGGCTGCGGGTGCCGAGGTGTCCGGTATTGGCATTGCGGTGGAGAAGGGCTTCCAGGGCGGCGGTGATAAGCTCCGCGAGCGCGGCTTCCGCGTTGAGAGCCTGGCCCGTATCGCCGATATGGACTGCGAGACCGGCGAGATCACCTTCGCCTAAGCGCGCAACACAAGCGATTGGTATGCGATGTGACAAAGGGACCGTCCCTTTGTCACATTTTTTGTATGAGGGGAGGTGTTGATATGGATGAGAACAAGATGGGATGGCGCGAGTATGCACGCTATGCCGAGATGTCGGTCGAGGAGTTGGCGCGCGATTGCGAGGTGCAGGTGTTTCGCGCGACGGGTCCGGGCGGACAAGGCGTCAACACGACGGACTCGGCGGTGCGCATGAAACATATCCCTTCGGGAATTACCGTGACGGCGCGCGAGAGCCGCAGTCAGTTCCAAAACCGTAGTAGCTGCCTGCGTAAGCTGCGCGCTGAGCTTGAGCGTCGCGGGCGTCCACCGCGCCGACGCGTAAAGACCAAGGTGCCCCAGTGCTCTCGCCAGCGCAGGCTCAATGACAAGCACTTCAACGCCATAAAAAAGGCCAACCGTCGCAAACCGGGCAGCGACGAATAGCTTCCTCATAAGTTGCGGTGAAATAGGGACTGTTTTTCGGCTTTAGCTGAATAAACAGTCCCTATTTCACCGCAACTTAGGGGTGGCTAGCGGGTGGGGCGCCAGATGTGGAGGGCGCCGGCAAGGATGTCGACCTCGATGCGCGAGGCGACAACGGGCTCGCCGTCGGCCTGGATGGGGAAGTCGGGCTCCTCGAACGTGAGCTCGGCATGGCGGCAGCGGCGCATGCGAATCGGCGGCAGTTTGGTATGGTGGCCGTCTTTGGCCGAAAGGAACATGGGCAGGGCAACCGCGCGTGGGACGGGGCCGCAGGCGTAGCAGACGTCGAGTATGCCGTCGCAGGGATCGGCATCGGGACAGATGCGATAGCCCGAGCCATAGGTGGGGCCCAGCTGAATTGCCATGATGATCGCCCTCACGCGCTCGGCGGGCGTGCCGTCAAAGCTGACTGTCATGGGGTAGTTGCGATAGCGCAGGCCAAACTGCTCAAGTCCCGAGAGGGTGTAGAGCGGAGCACCCGTCAAGCCGGTCTTTTTGCGCAACTCGGTGGTGCCCAGACCAATAGCGGCATCGATGCCGACCGAAAGCGTCTGGTCGTAGTACTCAACGGTAGCCTCGCCGCTGCCGCTCGCAGGGCTCCGCGAGCGAATGCGCCCGATGTCCTGACGCTGCAGCTCGCAGGTGAGCAGCGCGCCAAAATCCTTGCCGGAGAAATCGTCGATGCCGAGCGTCTGGGCAAAATCGTTTCCGGAGCCCACGGGCAGGACGGCAAGAGCGGGGCGGGCGTCCTCCTTTTGCGTCATAAGCCCGTTGACGACCTCGTGAATCACGCCGTCGCCGCCAAGGGCGATAACGGTGCGATAGCCCTGAGCCTGCGCGGCCAGCTCCTTGGCGTGTCCCATACGCTCGGTCAACACCAGGTCAAACTGGGATGCGCGTGCAGTCATGTCCAAAAAGCGCTGCAGGCGCTCGGCAACTTCGCGCGCCGCACCCGACTGGGCGGCTGGGTTGGCGATGATGAGCGTGCGACCAAAATCAGTTGCGTGCATGGGGCGACTCCCGGCGTGTGACATGACAGTGCGGTCGCGCTCAGGTCGAATTGCCCCCGATTGTGGCTGCACGGCGATTATTACATCTACTCTATCAGGTCGTTGTGGCGCTCGATAGCGTCCGCTACCGTACCGCCCTCATCCACAATAAGCGAACGGCGCTTGGGTGAGATGATGCGCTGGGCGGGGTACACGCCGCGGTGTCCGCCGGTTAGGTAGCTGATAAAGGCCACGATGACAAAGAACCCGGCGGCCGTTCCGTGGAACAGATCGATGGCCATCATACAGGTGGTGATGGGCACGTTGAGGCCGGCGCAGAAGACGCCGAGCATGCCGAGGGCCGCCAGAAAACTGGGGTCAAGCCCGGTAAGGCAACCGATCCAGCCACCGAGTGCCGCACCGATGCCAAACAGGGGCGTGACCTCGCCGCCTTGGAAGCCCGCGCCCAGGGTAAGCGCTGTGACGACCAACTTGATGGCTGCGTCCGCCAGGGTGGTGTTGCCTGCAAATCCGGCGCCGGAAAGCCACGTGGAAAGGCCGGCGTAGTTCCAGGCGTCGAGGAGGGCATAGGCGGCCAAAACCACGAGTGCGCCTATGAGTGCGCGGACGAGGTAATTGGTGATAAAGCGACTGTACAGGCTTTTGACGGTTCGAACCGACCAGGCAAAGAGGCGTGCCGTCAGGCCGAAGATAATGGCGCTGATAACAACGATGACAACCGTCCGTGGTGTCATGTTGGGAACGCTGGCGATGACATTCGCCTCGTACTCGGTTCCCAAGGCAAGCGACGTAAAGTAGCCGGTAAACGAGGCGACCAGGCAGTAGATGCCCGCGGTGTAGTCGATCTTGCCGATAAAGCACATCTCCATGCCAAAGAAAGCTCCAGCAAGGGGCGAACCGAATACGGCGCCAAAGGCCGACGAGATGCCGGCGAGCATGAGGTCGTGGTGGTCATGCTTTTTGAGGTGGGCGAGGCTCGAGATGTTGCTGGCGATGGTGCCGCCAATCTGCACCGCGGCTCCCTCGCGACCGGCCGATCCACCCGTTAGGTGCGTGAGCGTGGAGCAGACGAAGGTGAGGACGGCCATGCGCATATGGATGAGGCGTGTGCCCAGAGCGGAGTCGATGACCAGGTTGTTGCCTCGTTTGGCGGCAAGGCCGTGGTTTTTGTACACCCATGCGGTGGCAATGCCCACAACGGGAAGCAATGCGTAGACCCACGCGTGGTGCTCGCGATAGTCGGTCGCGATATTCAGCGAGGCCAAAAACGCCCAAGCGGCAACGCCCATGGCGAGCGAGACGATGACGACGAGCGCGAGCAACTTGGCGCTCGCGAGTAGGTTGCGGGCGTTGCGGCGCGTGTCGGCAGCCAAGAGATGCTCGGAGCGGGTGAGCTGTTGCCTGCCTGCCATGATGACGTCATTAAGGGAGAAAAAGCCGCCGTCGTCGAGCGACTGGGAATGATCCTGC
The DNA here is from genome assembly GCF_003459505.1 of Collinsella sp. AF20-14LB. Classification (GTDB taxonomy): domain Bacteria; phylum Actinomycetota; class Coriobacteriia; order Coriobacteriales; family Coriobacteriaceae; genus Collinsella. The sequence goes on along the minus strand of NZ_QRWD01000001.1, from coordinate 275,703 downwards.
GCCTCGTTTGCGCTTTCGGGTTTGTCGGTAAAAGCCATACGTTCCTCTTTTGGGTTGCAACACGAGCATTATAAAACGCGGTAAACGCGACGAGCCGGTGGGTTGGTTTCCATTCTGTTTCGCGGCCTGCAACCGACAGGTGTATTTGCGGGTACAGGCCGAGTCGCGGTCGTGCGTCGGGGGATTATACTGAGACAAGCATAAAGAATTGGCGCCCCTGTTGTGCGCCGTGGCATTAAGAGGTGCATATGGCAGAGAAACTCATACCGCTGGAGGATGCGCAGTCGATTGTTTTGTCGCACGTTGCTCCGACGGATCTCATCGAGGTCCCGGTATGGCAGGCGGCTGGTTTTCCCTTGGCCGAAGACGCGGTGGCCGATATCGACATTTCGCCGTTTGCCAACAGCGCTATGGACGGATATGCCGTGCGCTCGGCGGACTTGGCGCAGGCATCTGGCGAGGCGCCGGTGACGCTCGACGTTGTCGGACACGAGGCCGCGGGCCATGTCTTTGAGGGCGTGGTCGGCGTGGGCGAGACGGTCCGCATCATGACGGGCGCGCCGGTACCCGAAGGTGCCGATGCCGTGGTGAAATACGAGATCGTCGAGGTGCTTGACGGCGACGGCAACGAGGGCTCGCACGTGAGCTTCTCGGCGCCTGCCAAGGTAGGGGAGAACGTTCGCTCTGCCGCCGAGGAGGCCCATGTCGGCGATGTTGTGATGCACGCCGGCGAGGTTGTGGCCCCGGCCGGCGCTGGCCTGCTGGCGAGCGCCGGGTATGCGAGCGTGAAGGTGCATGCCGCGCCGCGTGTGGGCATTATCTCGCTGGGCACGGAGCTGGTCGCGCCGGGTGAGCTGCCGGCGCGCGGGCAGATTCGCGACTCCAACTCGTCGGCGTTGATGGCCGAGGCACTCGATGCCGGCGCCGAGCCGGTGTTCTTTGGCATCGCTCCCGATGATGAGCAGGCAATCGCCGAGCTCGTGCATCGCGCCGTGCAGGAGTGCGATTTTGTCATTACGAGCGGCGGTGCCTCGGCGGGCGATTACGACTATGTGACGGCGCTCGTCCGGCGCGAGGGCGAGGTGCTCTTCGACCGCATCTCGATGCGTCCCGGCAAAGCCATCACGTTTGGCCTGCTTGGGGGCAAGCCGTATTTGGGGCTTTCGGGCAATCCCGCGGCGGCGTATGTGGGCTTTGAGATGCTCGCCCGCCCCGCGATCCGCAAGATGCGCGGCTTTGCCGAGGGTACGCGTCCCGTGCAGCAGGCGACGCTCACGCACGGCGTGAAAAAGCGACAGCATCGCCGCTTCTTCGATCGCGCCACGGTTTTGCGCGACCCCGAGACCGGTGAGCTGTTGGTGACCGAGGCCAAGACGCAGAATTCGGCGCTGCTCGGCACGATGCAGCGGGCTAACTGCCTGTTGCGTGTTGACGAAGGACCGTGCGACCTCAAGGTGGGCGATGTCGTGGACATTGTTCGCGTCGACCTGCCTGAGGGCGCCGTGTTGTAGGAGGAATACTATGGAGCTGAAGATATCGATCGTGACGTGTTCGGACACGCGCGATCTTGCCCAGGATGAGGCCGGAGCCGCACTCGAGGAACTTATCGAGGCGCAGGGCTGGACGGTCGCCTCACATGTGGTTGTGCGCGACGACGTCAGCGAGATCGGTGATGCCATTGTGGAAGCCGCCGATGAGTGCCACGCCAATGTCGTGCTCACCTGCGGCGGCACGGGGCTTTCGATGCGCGATGTGACGCCCGAGGCGACGCGTGCCGTTTGCGAGCGCGATGTGCCGGGTATTGCAGAGGCGATCCGTGCCTACTCCATGACCAAGACGCACCGCGCTATGCTCTCGCGCGCTATTTGCATGCAACGAGGTCATACACTTGTCGTAAACTTTCCCGGTTCTACGAAGGCCGCCCGCGAAAGCTGGGAGGCCATAGCGGACCAGCTGGAGCATGCAGCCCAAATGACAGCGGGCGGCGGACATACCAACTAAGCGGTTTACCTGCGGCGGGGCGACCTGAACGGCTGCTCCGCTTTTGTTTTCCACCGAAGCGACGCCGAGGTGCACGCTAACTCGAAACTATATTCTCTGACGAGAATAATTTCTCACTATCATTATTCGCGTGAAAGTATAATCTGATTGCAGATTATAGCTCGCGGTGGGGTACCCGGGCACAAGGTCCGAAAGGGTTGAATATGTTCGATATGGTTTCTCGCCGCGGATTCGTCTCGCTTTTTGCTGTCGCCGCTGCCGGCCTTGGTCTTGCCGGCTGCTCGGGCAGCAAGACGTCCGAGCCGGCCGGATCCGATGCCGGTTCTGCCAAGGCATCTTCCAAGAAAACTGTCGAGCTGCAGGTCTTTGCCGCCAACTCGCTCGAGAAGGCTCTGCCCGAGGTCCAAGAGCTCTACACCGACCAGACCGGCACCACGTTTGCAGACACGCAGTTTAAGGCGTCTGGCGACCTTGTCGAGCAGATGCGCGCCGGCGCCACGGTCGACGTGCTCATCACCGCCTCCAAGGGCACCATGGACGACGCCGAGGCCGCCGAGCTCGTCGATGCCGACACCCGTGAGGATATGTTCGTCAACGACCTTGTGATCATTCGTGCTGAGGGTTCCGACACCAAGATCGAGGCCATCGCCAACGTCGCGAATCTGGACGGCAAGATCGCCATCGGCGACGCCAAGACCGTCCCCGCCGGCAAGTACGCCAACCAGGCCTTAGCTTCTGTGGGTCTCTACACCGGCACCGAGGGCGACGACGGCGAGTATGCACCCGAGCTTGCCGACAAGGTGGCCCTGGCCGACAAGGTCGGCACCGCTGCGTCTTACGTCTCTACGGGCGACTGCGTGGCCGGTTTTGTCTACAGCTCCGATATCTTCCGCTATGACGGCATCGAGGAGGCCTTTGTGTGTCCCGAGGACTCGCATAAGCCCATCGTGTATCCGGGCGCTGTCGCCGATGGCTCCGAGCACGCCGACGAGGCCAAGGCGTTTATCGACTTTTGCCTGTCCAACAAGAAGGCTCAGAAGATTTGGGCTAAGTACGGCTTTGAGCTTTCCGAGTAGTGCGGCTTGGCGCGATAATTCCATCGTTTTGTGTTTCACTCCGTCCTTGTATTCGCTTGGAGCTTTTCGTGCTTAAAAGATTCCGCATGCTTGTCGCCTGTGCTTTGACCCTCGCGCTTTGCTGGGTGCCGGGATTTGCGTTTGCTGGGGACGCTGAGGACGGGGCCCAGGTTGCTGCGACCGCTCATGGGCTTTCCTATGGGATCGAGGGTTTTGAGCGGTTGGCCAAGGGGACCGCTCGTGCCATGGAGGGCCAGCCTGAGGGCTACCGGTTTCCCGTTGACGAGGACGTGGACCTTGTGGTGGCGCCCGCTGCCGATCGCGTTGTGGTGTGGATATCGCCCAAGGCAGTCGAGAAGTATGGATTGGATCCGCAGGACAACGAGTGCGTATCGGGTCTCAAGGCCCTTGTCTGTGAGCTCGACAGCGCAAACTGCATGGGAGGTGCGCAGCTAGGGGACGTGGATCTTCCTTGGTATGTCACGGCGGAAACAACGTTTGATGCCGGCGGGTATACCTATGGCTTTGATGTGCGTGGTGCGGATGGGGACCGCTATGCGGTGATTGCATCAGCCTCGGGTGATGCCAAGGGCGGCGCGCGTTGGCTTGATAGCGCTCAAATGGTAGAGGCGTCGTCTGTCGCGTTGCGGGATGAGCAGGGGCCCTTGACCTCTCTGGCTTCCTTTTTGGGCGACATCGACTATCGCCCGTTTTGGGTGTCCATCAAAACGAGCGGCCTTGCCCTGGTGATTGCCTTTGCACTGGGCCTGTTTGCCGCGTGGAAGACTATGGGTACCTCGAGTCGCATCAAGGGCCTGCTCGATTCGGTCTTTACGATTCCTATGGTGCTGCCGCCCACGGTCTGCGGCTTTCTGCTCCTCATGCTGTTTGGCCGCTCGACCGGGGTGGGCCAGTGGCTCATCGCGCATGGCATCTCGATTGTCTTTACGTGGCCGGCGGCGGTGATCTCTGCCGTGGTGGTGTCGTTCCCGCTCGTCTATCGTACGGCACTCGGAGCCTTCGAGAGCCTCGACACGCAGATGCTCGACGCCGCGCGAACCTTGGGATGGTCCGAGTGTCGCATCTTTACCAAGCTCATGATGCCGCTCGGCTGGCCCTCGATTGCCGCCGGCACGGTGCTCGCCTTTGCCCGCGCGATGGGCGAGTTTGGCTGCACCCTGTTCTTTGCGGGCAACTACGCCGGTATTACGCAGACCATTCCCATCGCCATCTACTTTGAGTGGATGGGCGGCAACACGTCGGTGGCCCTCTTTTGGGTCGTCGTCGTGATCGTGTTTAGTTTCCTGGTCATTTTGTTCATCAATATGTACACGGCGCATTCGCAAAAGTACCGCGAGCGCGGCCTGTCCCGCGCGGAGCGCAAGCAGGCCAAGCGGCTGGGCAGCCAGACCGATTCGCTCGACCCGGTCGGCGGCGATGCCTTGCGCATCGATCGCGAGGCGCTGGCCGAGCTTATGCGCGATGACGCAGCACCGCAGGGAGGTCGATAAGCTATGTCACTCGTTTTGGATATCAAAAAACGCTATCCCGGGTTTATGCTCGACATGCAGCTTGAGGCCGGCGAGGAGCGTGTGGCGCTGCTGGGCGCCTCGGGCTGTGGCAAGAGCTGCACGCTGCGCTGCATTGCCGGTGTGGAGACGCCCGACGAGGGCAAGATCGTCGTCAACGGCGTGACCTTCTTTGACTCTGCGGCGGGCATCAACTTTTCGCCCCAGGAGCGAAAATGCGCCCTGATGTTTCAAAACTATCAGCTGTTCCCTAATATGACGGTGGCCGATAACGTGTGCGCCGGCGTTGAGGGTGCAGGTGACGCCGCGGCGCGCAAGCAACTTGCCGAGCGCTACCTGAGTATCTTTGGACTGGCCGACTTTGCCGACCGCTATCCCGCGCGCCTTTCGGGCGGCCAGCAGCAGCGTGTGGCGCTTGCCCGCATGGTGGCGGCGCATCCCGGCATCTTTATGTTCGACGAGCCCATGAGTGCGCTCGATGCGTACCTCAAGAGCGCGCTCGAGCAGAACATGCTCGACCTGTTCGATGTCTGCAACCGCACCGTACTCTACGTGAGCCACGACATCGACGAAGCGTGCCGTCTGTGCGAGCGTATTTGCGTGATGCATAACGGGCATGTGGAGGAGATCGGCTCCGTCGAGGACGTGGTCCGCCGGCCGCAAACCTTGGCTGCGCTGCGTCTGACGGGCTGCAAGAATACGAGCCGCGCGCGCAAGATCGAGCTTCAGGAAGTTGAAGCCCTGGACTGGGGCATGACCTTCAACGTGGGCCGTGAGGTTCCCGATAATGTGGCGTACCTGGGTATTCGTGCAAGCTACTTCCATGTGGACAACCGCGCTGAGCGCGGTCGTAACAGCTACGATCTGCATGTGGCCCGCGTGAGCGATTCGCGTTTTGAGCGCCTGGTGCTGCTGGATGTGCCGCGTGCCGATGCGCCGACGCGCCTGCAGTGGAAGGTCAACAAAGTGGGCATGCCTGTCGACGAGCTGCCGCAAGCAGGCGAGACGTTGCGCATGCATTTTGATGCCAGCAGGATCCATTTGGTTTGTCGTTAATGCGGTGGGCGATGCGGGCGAGGAGGTAGTCCTCGACCGCTTTGTTTCCACTTTACCGCTCGCCGATTTCTATATGACAAAATCTTATCAATCTGATAATTATTTATCAGACAGCGAGGTGTTCGCATCCCGCAGCTGTCGTACGATTGTCAACGGTGTTCGCATGGTCGATGACCGTTGATATAGTTGACCTCAACTGGTTAAGGAGGGTGCGCACATGCCGCAGACGACATACATTCGCCGCGTTGCCGCGCGTGCCCTATATATCGCTCGGAGCCGCATATGAGCAGGTATGTTCACGGCTCCGGGAGAGACGACGCACAATTAAATAGTCAACCGCAAAGCAGGTTCCCCAAAATTCCGGGTTTGAGCACGGCAGGGCAATCGCCGCCCGTCGTGCATCGATACCGCTGTTATCCGTTTTTGGTTCGAGAGGGGAACCGCCATGGCTGAAGCAATCGAAGAGGTTACGTTGCCCAGCACGTTTGAGGAGTTCAACGAGCAGCGCAAGGCGGCGTTTATTCGCGTCAAGGATTACAAGCAGGCGGGTAATCGCCTGGTCGGATTTTTGTGCAGCTATACGCCGCTCGAAATCATCGATGCCGCGGGCGCGGCGAGCGTGGCGCTCTGCGGAACGTCCGACGAGGTTATTCCCGAGGCCGAGAAGGTACTGCCGGCAAATCTGTGTCCGCTCATCAAATCGACGTACGGCTTTGCCTACTCGCAAAAGTGCCCGTTTACGTACTTTAGCGACATGATCATCGGCGAGACCACCTGTGACGGCAAGAAGAAGATGTACGAGCTCTTAAACGAGCTCAAGCGCACGCATATTCTGCATCTGCCGCAGGGTCGCGAGCGCGCTTACGAGCGCGAGGGTTGGTACGAGGAGTGCCGACTGCTCAAGGAGGAGCTCGAGGGCTTCTACGGCATCACGATTACCGACGATAACCTACGTGCCGCCGTGCGCCGTCGCAATCGCTTGCGTGCGGCCCAGCTCGAGATGTTTGCGCTGCAGGCTAACCAGCCGGCGGCCATGAGCGGCGTCGACCTGATGAGCACCATGTTTGCCGGTACGTTCAGCTTTGATATCGAGGCCTATACGGACCAGCTGGAGCAAAAGGTTGCCAAGCTGCGTGAGGCCTTCGACGCGGGCGAGCGCCCGGTTGCGGCGGATGCCAAGCGCATTCTGATCACCGGCTGCCCGGTGGGCGGCGTGATCAACAAGATTGGCCGCACCATCGAGTCCAACGGCGGCGTGGTCGTGTGCATGGACGACTGCTCGGGCGAGCGCACGGCGGCCATGATGATCGACCCGGAGGCTCCCGATATCCTGCGCGCCATCGCCGACCGCTATCTGGATATCAACTGCTCGGTCATGACGCCCAACGACGGTCGTATGGAAAACACGCTGGCCATGTGCGAGAAGTACCACGTCGATGGCGTGGTAGAGAGCGTGCTACAGGCCTGCCACACCTTTAACGTGGAGAGTGCGCGCATGCAAGAGGCCGTTGAGGGCGCGGGCATTCCGTACATGAAGATCGAGACCGACTACAGCAACGGTGACATGGGCCAGATCGAGACCCGCATCGCCGCCTTCATCGAAACCCTCTAGCTTCCTCAGGCACCGGATCTTGCCCCTCAAACCGTCGCTTGCGTACCAAAGTACGCCGCGCTCCTCTTTCGGGGCAACCTCCGGCACCTGAGAAACCTAGAGCTAAGGCGCCTGAACGCGCCGCTGTCTTTGATGTTTGGATTAGGAGAGAGCCATGATAGGGATCGGGATTGATATCGGGTCTACGGCGGCTAAGGCTGCTGTGGTCGACAGGGAGGGTTCGGTGGCGTGGACGTGCGTGCAGCCAACCGGGTTCTCCTCGGTCGATGCTTCCGAGCGGCTGCGCGAGGCACTGGCAGCGGCCGGCTATGGCGTGTGCGCCGACGACGTGCGCGTGATCGCGACTGGCTACGGCCGTGTCGCCGTGCCCTATGCGCACAAGGTCGTGACCGAGATCACCTGCCACGGCACCGGTGCTGTGCGCCTGTTTGGCGATCACGGCACGGTGATTGACGTGGGCGGCCAGGACACCAAGGTCATTCAGCTTAAAAGTGGCCGCGTGGCCAAGTTTGCCATGAACGACAAGTGCGCCGCCGGCACGGGGCGCTTTTTGGAGATTATGGCCGACCGCCTAGGCATTTCCCAGCAGCAGATGGCCGACCTGGCGCGTTCCGGCGAGCCCACCAAGATCAGCAGCATGTGTACGGTGTTTGCCGAAAGCGAGGTTATCAGTCTGATCGGTCGCGGTGAGCCGCGCGAGAACATCGCACGTGGCGTGATCGACAGCGTGGTCTCGCGCGTGGCGACCATGGCCGGGCAGTCCGCGGGCGCCCCGTACTACCTGACCGGTGGCCTGTGCGAGAACGCCTTCGTGGTGGAGCGGTTGGGCGAGCTACTGGGGTCGCCGGTGACCACCTCGCCCCAGGCTCGCTTTGCCGGTGCCATCGGCGCGGCGATTCGCGCACAGGCGCTCAATTAATGCATCCGCCTTGGGCTCGTATTCATGCGTATACTGAGAGAAAATGATTGACCGATGAGAGGGGGTATCGATGCCTGACGATCAGATTAAGCTCACGTCTATGACTGCCGCGAGCGGTTGAGCCGCTAAGTTGGCTCCTGGAGCCCTCGCCCAGGTCCTGGGCGACTTACCCAATGTGCATAACGACAACCTGCTCGTGGGGTTCGATACCTCCGACGATGCGAGCGTCTTCCGCGTAGGGGAGAACCTGGGGCTCGTGCAGTCCATCGACTTCTTCCCGCCGATGGTCGACGACCCGTTCCTGTTTGGCCAGATCGCCGCGGCCAACTCGCTGTCGGACATCTACGCCATGGGCGGGCGGCCGAGCCATGCCATGAACCTGCTCTGCATACCCAGTTGCCTGGGTGTTGAGGTTGCCGGCAAGATTTTGGCGGGTGGCGCCGACAAGTGCGTCGAGGCCGGCTGCGCCATCGCGGGCGGCCACACCATCAACGACGACGAGCCCAAGTACGGCCTGTCCGTGAGCGGCTTTGTCGCGCTCGACCGCATGCTCGCCAACAGCGGCGCGCACGTGGGCGATGTCCTGCTGCTGACCAAGGCGATCGGCTCGGGCATCATCACCACGGCCATTAAGGGCGAGCTCATCGAGCAGGACGAGGCCGCAGCCATGTTTGACTCGATGCGCACCCTCAACGAGGCCCCGATTCGCCTGGCCGAGGGACTCGAACTTCACGGCTGTACCGACGTCACGGGCTTTGGCTTGATCGGGCATGCGTGCGAGATGGCCGAGGGCTCGGGCGTGCAGATTGAGCTTGCATCGGGGGCGGTGCCTCTCTTTGAGCAGGTGCTCGATATGGCGCGTCTGGGCATTATCCCAGCCAGCGCCTACCGCAACCAGGACTTCTTTGGCCCGCGCGTGGCTGCCGACGAGGACTTGGAGCCGGGCATGCTGGATGCGCTGTACGATCCGCAGACGTCTGGTGGCCTGCTTATCGCGGCGCCTGCTGCCGATGTGGATGAGCTCGCGCGTCGTCTGCATGCCGAGGGACGTATCGCCGTCGTCGTCGGTCGCGTGTGCGAGCCGGTGCCAGGCGGTCCTGCTGTTCGCGTTGTGCATTAAGGAAAACCGTTTATGCGACCGTCCGTTGTTCTGGGCGGCCCCTTTCGAAAGGATTTTGCTATGTCTACCAAAATTGAAGTCAATGCCATGGGCGATGCCTGTCCGCTGCCCGTCGTCAAGACGCTTAAGGCGCTCAAACAGCTTGACGGCGAGGGTGCCGTGGTGACCTCGGTCGATAACGAGACCGCCGTCAAGAACATCTCCAAGATGGCGCAGGAGAAGGGCCGCACGGCCTCGGTCGAGAAGATCTCGGACGCTGAGTGGCACGTGACCGTCGCGACCGCCGGTGCCGTGGCCGTTGCGGACCCCGAGCAGGACGGTGCCGCTTTCTGCGACGCCAGCGCCAGCAAGGGCAAACTCGTCATTTCCGTCTACACCGACTGCATGGGCCGTGGCGACGACGAGCTGGGCCACAAGCTCATGAAGGCCTTCATCTTTGCCGTGACGCAGCAGGAGGAGCTGCCCGCGACCATGCTGTTCTACAACGGCGGTGCCAAGCTCACCGTAGAGGGCTCTCCGGTGCTCGACGACCTGAAGGGCCTGGCCGAGCAGGGTGTCGAGATTCTCACCTGCGGTACCTGCCTGGACCACTTTGGCATTAAAGACCAGCTTGCGGTGGGCGAGGTCACCAACATGTACGTGATCGTGGAGAAGATGGAGCAGGCCGTGCGCGTCGTGCGCCCGTAGCGTATTGGTTGGAGTTGCCATGAGGGAGAAGCGCCCGGCGCTTGTCATCACGTTTCCCACCACGGCGGCCGCCATGGGGTGCGAGACCCTATGCATCGAGCGCGGCCTTCCCGGGCGAACGATTCCCGTGCCCGGGGAGGTCGCTGCCGGCTGCGGTCTGGCGTGGAAGGCGTTGCCTGCCGATGAGGAACTGCTGCGCGCCGAGCTTGCCGCAGCGGGCATTCCCACCGAGGGCTATACCGTGATTGATATGTGGGAGGTCGTGCGATGATCTATCTGGATAACGCGGCGACGACCATGCACAAGCCGCAGACGGTCATCGATGCCGTGACGCAGGCGATGTGCTCGCTCGGCAATGCCGGGCGCGGCGCCACGTCGGGTGCCCTCGATGCCGCTCGTACGATTCACGCTTGCCGTGCCAAGCTCGCGCGCCTTTTGGGTTGCCCGAGGGCGGACCATGTGTGCTTTACGCCCAACTCCACGGCGGCGCTCAACACCGCCATCAACGGGGTGGTGCGCCCCGGCGACCATGTGGTCACAACGGTGCTCGAGCACAACTCCGTGCTGCGTCCGCTCAACCGCCTGGCGGCAGAGCAGGGTGTGACGGTTGAGCATGCGGGCTGTGATACCAACGGCGTGCTCGACTACGACGAGCTCGAGCGGCTGGTCACGCCCGGTACGCGTGCTGTGGTGGTGACGCACGCCTCCAATGTGACTGGCAACGCGGTCGACATTGCGCGCGTGGCGTCCATGGCCAATGCTGCCGGCGCGCTGGTGATCGTCGACGCCTCGCAGTCTGCCGGCGCGATGCATATCGATATGCAGGCCATGGGGCTCGACGTGGTGTGCTTTACTGGCCACAAGGGACTCATGGGTCCGCAGGGGACCGGCGGGCTGGCCGTGGCGGAGGGCATTGACGTGGCGCCGTGGGCCATGGGCGGCACGGGCGTGCACAGCTTCGATGCGCTGCAGCCGCTTGAGTGGCCCACGCGCCTTGAGGCGGGCACGCTCAACGGCCACGGCATCGCGGGACTTTCCGCAGGTCTCGACTTTATCGAGGCGCAAAGCGGGGTCGAGGCGATTGCGGCGCATGAGCGAGCACTGGCGGATCGCTTTCTCGCTGGCGTGCGCGAAATCCCGGAGATCAAGCTCTACGGCGCCTTTGACCAGCCGTCGCGCTCGGCGATCGTCTCACTCAACGTGGGTGATATCGACTCTGCCGAGATCTCGGACGCGCTCATGCAGGGGTGGGGGATTGCGACGCGCCCCGGTGCCCATTGCGCCCCACTCATGCACCGTGCACTGGGAACCGAGCGCCAGGGCGTAGTTCGCTTCTCGTTTGGTTACTTCAACGCGGCCGAGGAAGTCGACACCGCGATTGACGCTTTGCGCGATTTAAGCAGCGATTAGACCAACCATTTGCGCCCTTAGATAAACCGTTTGCGCAGCCTTCCCGCATTGTCGCTTATACAGGGTATTGTGTGATGATGGCCCACACTGGGACTCTGTATCTTTGCAAATTGCGGGAAGGTTCCTATGAACAGGATCACTGCTGCCCTCTATAGGTTTTTAGTCGTCTATCTTTCGGTCGCGATGGTCGTGACCTCGATACTCCTTGCGCCCAGCACAGCCTATGCCGATGACGCCGGGGCGCTTGCCGTTGAGAGCGAGGCCCAAGAGACCGACTCGGGCTCCGATACCGATGCGGTCGATGAATCATCACCTTCGGACGAAAGCGCTTCATCCGCGTCTTCCGATCAGGAGAATAATACGCAGGACGACTCATCCAGCGCGGCATCCGACGCCCCCGGGACGAGCCTAGCTCAGGACCTCACAAGTGCTGCGACTGATTCCGATGCTGCAAAGAGCTCGCCTGCAACGTCAGAGTCCTCGTCCGATGACAGCGAAGTCGATCCCCTCGTGTATGAGGACCCAACGGTCTACGAGTATGCCAAGCTTATGCCGAATGGCTATGTGTATCCGTGCGATGCAAGCGGAAGCGTTACGGTAGAGATCGATGGAAACGACCCGTACGGGAGCTCTGTCGACGGTAAATTGGTAACCAATCTGATCGTTGATTACGGAGTGGATGGGGTTCCCGGATATATTTGTGAGTATTCCTCCAATTTGCGTTCGGTGCGTTTTGAGAACAGCTCTATTTCTTCAATTGGACTACACGCCTTTTCTGGGTGCTCCAATCTCGCCGATATCAGCTTTTCCGGTATGACCATTGGGGGCATCGGAACAGAGGCGTTTTCTGGGTGCGGATCGCTTACGAGCCTGAACATTAATGACGTTGCTACCATCGGCTCTATGGGCGATGCCGCGTTTGCCTGGAGCGGGCTGCGGTCTACGGGTCTCGACAAGGTCGTTGGTCTCAGTTCGATTCCTGAGAACGCTTATAATGCCTGCAGCGCTCTGACCGATACCGGTCTGGGCGGGAACACATCCATCACGTCAATCGGCGTTAATGCGTTCAAAAACTGCTCCCGCCTTGCGACGACCGGACTTGAGAGCAATACGACGATCAAGACGCTCCGCGAAGGTTGCTTCTCCGGGACCAATATGAGCGGCGGGCTGACGCTGCCCCTTTATTCCAAAATCGAGGAACTGCCGAGCCGTGCGTTCTATGGCTCTAAGCTCGAAACCGTGTACCTTGGGTGCGACCATGTGGTGCTCATTAATTCCACCACGTTTCCCAAGCAATACATGACTGTCATGGTCCCTGCCAAGATGGTTTCGCAATACGAAAGCGGCCACCCTAAAGAGGTTTGGGAGAGCTGTAATGGTAGCCTGCCCGTCCCCGTAGGCAAGATGCTCCAAAAGATTGAGATCTCGCGTGATCCCGACAAGATGGCCTATCAGCCGGGGGAAAAGATCTCGCTCGAGGGCATGAGTGTCACATTTCAATATCCTCATTCGACGATGGATAGCGACTACGAAGCGCTCATAAAGGAAGAACTCGGCGAATACCTTACGGCGACCCCCTGCGATGGTGATGTCTTCGACGAGTCGATGGACGGAGAACCTATACAGCTCGTGTACGACGATGGCTACACGCGCCTTGTCGCGTACAGCAAGGGCAACCTGCAGCAGGCGGCCTACGAGTATGCCAAGCTCATGCCCAACTACTATCTGTATCCGTGCGACGCAAACGGAAATCTTACGGTAGAAATCGATGAAAACAACCCGCGCGAGAACTCTGTCGATGGTCGAATGGTAACGAATTTGATTGTCGATTACGGGGTTGATGAAGTCGACGCACAGCTCTGCGCCGACTCTTCCAATCTGCGCTCGGTGCGCTTTGAGAACAGTTCCATTTCCAAAATCGGATTGCACGCCTTCTATAACTGCCCGAATCTCACCAATATCAGCCTTTCCGGTATGACCATCGGCACCATCGGAAAAGAGGCATTCTATGGCTGCAAGTCGCTTGCGAGCCTGAACATCAGCGAGACTACTACCATTGGCTCGATGGGCGACGCCGCGTTTGCCGAGAGTGGACTGGTGTCCACGGGGCTCGACAAGGTTGTCGGCCTCACATCGATTCCCGACAGAGCCTACGAAGGCTGCAAGGCTCTGACCGATACCGGCCTGGACAAGAATGCCTCCATTACATCGATTGGCGTTTGCGCGTTCAGGTTTTGCTCGGACCTTGCTACCACAGGGCTCGAGAGCAACACAACGGTCGAAACGCTTGGCCACACCTGCTTCTACGGCACCGACTTGAGCGGCGGACTGACGCTGCCATATAACTCCAAGATCGAGGAGTTGCCGGAAAAGGCGTTTGGCAGTACCAATCTCGAGACCGTGTTCTTTGGGTGCAACCATGCGGTGCTCATTAACACCGACACGTTCCCCAAATACAACATGACCGTCATGGTCCCCGCAAAGATGATTCCAAAGTACAGCAAGGGAGAGCCCAAGGCTGTTTGGGAGAGGTGCAACGGCTGCCTGCCCGTCCCGGTGGGCAAGGTGCTCGAGAACGTTGAGATCTCATGCGACCCCAACAACATGACCTATGAGCCGGGGGACACCATTTCGCTCGAGGGCATGAGCGTCGAGCTCGATTACCCGCATTCGGTATCGATTTGGAACTACGAAGCCCTCATAAAGGGAGAACTGGGTGAGTACCTTACGGCGACTCCATGCGACGGTGACGTCTTCGATGAGTCGATGGACGGACAGCCCGTAAAGCTCGTGTATGACGATGGCTATTCACATTTTGAAACCCAGACCAAGGGCACGCTACAGCTTAAGAAGCCTGAGCCGACGTCGTTCCAGATCTCCTATGCTCAAACGATCGATAAAGGCGAACGCAAACTGATGGACGGCGTTGAGCTGCCCGATGTTTCCGGCGCGACGACGATCGATGCGGGCGCCGAGGTCACGCTCGATGCCGGTGCTTTGGGGATGCTCAACGACAACATCACGTTTAAGGGCTGGTATGACACCGAGTCCGGCAAGTACATCTCCAAAGAGACGGCCTACACGTTTACGCCGGATAAGGATCTGTCCCTGGAGGCTCGCTTTAAGCTCAAGGACTATGCGGTGCATGTCAACGATGCGCAGGCGACCGATTCGTCGCAGGACTATGCGCACCTGAGTGTTACCGCCCAAAACTGCTATCGCAATGCCGGCGAGACGGTTGAGGTTTCCGCCGTCACGGATAATGCCCTGTTCCTGGGCTGGTATCTGGGCGAGGGCGATGATGCGTACGCCGCGAGCGATCAGCTCGACTTTACCTATACGGTGGACAAGGCGGACGCGATTGTGTCCGAGGACAAGGCTGACGCTAGGATCGAGATCACTCCGCGATACTGCGCTCCGCAGGCGAGCGTTGTGCTGAGTGTGGATGGGGTCGATGAGAACGGGCAGCCGCTCGGGCAGTTCCTTTCCACCGGTCTGTATGGCATCGGGTCGCGCGTAACGGTCGTGGCGGTGCCAATGCCTGGCTATGTGTTTGACTACGCGACCGATGCCCTCGGCAACGTTGTCTTTACCGGCGACGATGGTCCGTCCTACACGTTTGTGCTCGAGGGAGATGTGCAGTACACCGCGCATTTCCGCGAGGCGACTGACCCCGACGAGTCACTCGCGGCGCTGAAGGCCGCGCTCATTGCCGCGATTACGGCTGCGGC
This sequence comes from Collinsella sp. AF20-14LB, assembly GCF_003459505.1. GTDB lineage: Bacteria > Actinomycetota > Coriobacteriia > Coriobacteriales > Coriobacteriaceae > Collinsella. Next base: position 260,562 of record NZ_QRWD01000001.1, on the reverse strand, counting down.
CGTTCTCGCCACCATGTATGGCCTGGGCGAGATTGTCGACCCCATCGCGGCCGACGCGGTGATTGAGATCGGTATGGCCGACAACATTGAGGATGTTGCCGCTGTGGGCACCAAGGTGCTCAAGGAGATTAAGGACATCATCGACGACCACAAGAAGCCCAAGCCTCATGGCGACCATAAGATTGAGATTATTGCCACCGCGCAGCCCGAGGTGGGCGGTGCCGTTACCGGCGGTGGTTTCCACTACGAGGGGACGGTCGCCACGCTCGAAGCCGTCGCAAATCCCGGCTATCGCTTCGTATGTTGGAAAGAGAACGGCGTCGAGGTCTCGACATCTCCTCTCAAGACGATGACGATCACGGACCTGACGCCCGAGGTTGTAAAGATGACGGCCGTCTTTGAGAAAAAAGTCGAGGTCACGGCAGTTGCCGAAGCCGATGGCATTCAGGCCGATTTTTCGACGGGCTGCACCGCAAGCCCTGTAAAGCAGAGCATCACCCGTGGCGATCAGGCTATGGTCACTGCGAGCGAGGGTCCCGACTATGCCTTTGTGGGATGGTTTGAGGACGGCATCGAGGTTTCGCCCGAGCGCACGTATATCTTCAAGGCCGAGGTCGACCGCCATCTGGTTGCGCGCTTCCGCAAGGCGGACAAGACTATTCTGGTGAATACCGATCCCTTCGATAGCGCCGAGGTGCTGTGCGATGGCATGCCAGTCGTGGATGGCAAGGTTCGCGCGAAGGATGGCGATATTCTCACGTTTACGATGCGGCCCAAGGTGCGCCCCGACAATCCGGAGAAAACGTACCGTTTTGTAGAGTGGCGAGAAACCGATGCGCAGGGTATCACGATTGCCAACAAGCAGGAAGTTTGCGAATACCGCGTTAACGGCAATGCCCGAATTGAGGCCGTAATGGACGGCAGAGATACGCATACCGTGCGTGCCGAGGCCGACCCGCTCGAGGGCGGCACCGTTGCACTGAAGCGCGACGAGACTGCTGGCATGGTCCTCGAGGTCCCCGAGGGTGAGCGCGTGACTGCGGAGGCCACGCCATCTGAGGGTTATATCTTTGACGGTTGGTACCTGAACAACGGCGGCTCGGATGCCACCGCGACGCTGGTTTCGAGCGAGCGCTCCTATACCCTTGAGCCCATTACCGACTGCGTGATCCAAGCGAAGTTTACGCGCGCCTGCAAGGTAGACGTGGTCGTTGAGCCGGCCGCGGCCATGGCGGGCAAATATATGGTGCACGGCGAGGGCTACTGCATGAAGGGCGAGCCTGCCACGCTGAGCATTGAACTCACGGCCGAGGCGAGCAAACAATTTACCTTTAAGGGCTGGTACGACGCCAAGACGGACTTGCTTTTGGGCACCGACCCCAGCTACCTCGAGTTCTATCCCGAGGACGTGGAATGCACCGTGCGTGCGGTGTTTGAGGAAAACACGTATACCGTGACGGCGAAGGCAAAAAAGACCTTTGTGGAGCGCGGTACCGTTGAGATCGAGGGGCATCCGGGCGCATCTTCTGTTACCTGTGGCTACGGCGATACGGTGATGCTCAAGGCAAAGGCCAACGACGGCTATCGTTTTGACCATTGGAAGGATGGCTCCGGTAAGGAGTACGACACCGCCGAGCTGGTCGTCAAGGTCACCAAGAGCGATACCTATACCGCGATTTTTACCGACTCAAAGCCCGAGGTCATCGTCACCGCCGATTCATGGCTCGGCGGTACCGTGACGTGCAATGGGACCGTGGTGAAGCCTACGACCGATACGTTTAAATTAGGGGAAACCCTTCATTTGACGGCCAAGGCCCATCCTGGCTTTTTGTTCCGGGGTTGGTACGTCAATGGTCGCCTGAAGAGCCTTAAGCACGAGACCTCGTTGGTTGCGAAGGCTCGCGGTAAAACCGGACACTGCGTTATTACCGCGGCCTTCGTGCCGATCGATACCGTCTGCGTGCCTCTCGCCGATCCTGCGGAGGGCGGCACCGTCAAGGCGAGCCGAATCCTTGCCGACCGCGGCGCGGAGGTTGCCCTTAAGGCGACGCCCAATCCCGGTTACGTCTTTACTGGTTGGTATACGGCCGACGGCACGTTTGAGTCTGCCGATGCGGAGTTCACCTGCCACCAGGAGCGCAGCCATGTGCACGTCGCTCGCTTTATGGCAAAAAGCTATGAAGTCGACGCCGCGGCGGTAGTTGATTCCGGCACCGGTTCGCTGGTCGAATCGAGCGTCGCCGGCTGGGTCGAGGGCACAGGTACCGTTGAGGCGGGGCATGCCGCCACGCTGACCGCGCATGCGCTTTCGGGCTATGCGTTTGAGTATTGGGCCGATGCCTCGGGCGCCGTGGTAAGCCGCGACATCACCTATCACGTGGTGCCGACGTCTGACACGGCGCTCCAGGCCGTGTTCTCGGCAAAACAATATACGGTGGACGTCTCGTGTGAAGAGAGCATGGGCACGGTCGAGGGCGCGGGGGCGTATGCCGCTGGACAGGTCGTAACCGTGCGTACGGTCGCCGCCGAGGATACGGCTTTTGTGGGCTGGTTCCGTAACGGCACATGCGTGAGCTCCAAGAAAACCTATCGATTTACCGTGCGTGAGGATACGTCGCTCTATGCCGTCTTTGCGTCGGGTTCGTATGTCGTGCATACCGTTGCTTCGCCTGCCGAGGGCGGAGTCGTGAGCGGCTTTGGTGGCTATGAGGCTGGCGACCGCGCAACGCTTCGTGCGATCGCCAACACCGGGTATTCGTTTGCGGGTTGGACGGACGACAAGGGCGAGACAGTCAGCGAGAACGCCGACTATACCGTTAAGGTCGCGGGTGACGCCACCTATACGGCGACCTTTACGCCTAAGTCCTATCAGGTCGTTTTGAGCGCGAGTGACGATAGCGTTAGCACCCTGAGCGGCGAGGGCTCCTATCAATTCGGTGATACGGTCGAACTCAACGCTACGCCTATGGGTACCAAGCGATTTGCCGGTTGGTATGTCCTGGATGCCGAGGGCAACAAGTTGCTGCTGAGCTGCGACGCCCATTGCTGGGTTAAGCTCGACAAGGATATGGTCGAGGGGCTCGAGGACGATACGTTGGAGCTCCAGGCCGTGTTTGCCGATCCGTACGAGGTGACCGTTGCGGGCGAGGTCGTGGTGAAGGACAAGGCTTCGAACAGGGGCTGCCGTGTTACGGGCAGCGGTAGCTTTGCCGTGGGCGACCAGGTGGAACTGTCCGCTGTTGCCGGTATGGGCTATCGCTTTGTGGGATGGAGCACCGATAAGGAGGGCACCTCGATTGTCGAGACCGCGACGACCCTCGATGTGACCGCCACGCAAGACATAACGTACTACGCGCAGTTCGAATCCGATGGACAGGTGACCATTACCGTCACTGGCTCGTCCATCTTCCGCGGTACGGCCCTTCTGGTCGACGGCATTCCTGCCGGCAGCAGGTCCTACGACAGGGGCGACATTTTTATGGCGATTGCGATTCCGTGGAAGAAGTACCACTTCTCGCATTGGGTCGACGATGCGGGTGTCACGGTGAGCTACAGCGCTTTCTATATCGGTACCGCCAAGGAGAATAAGCAGCTTACGGCCGTGTTCTACGAGACGGGCTGCGATGTTCAGGTCGCTACGTATCCTAAGGATGCTGGCTTTTCGATGGTGGCGCTCGGTACGGGTGGCTCCTACCACTCCGCGGCGATTATGTTTACCGTGCCGCATAAGGGTTGGAAGTTTAAATACTGGGTCGATGAGAACGGCGTGCCTGTGGGATTTACGCCGGTGATCAACCGCGTAGTGTTTGGCAACCGTACTTTTACGGCCGTTTATGAGCGGGCGTCGATGACGGTTACAGCGGTGGATTCGCGTCAGGGCGGACACGTCGAGGGTTCCTCCGAGGACGAATCTCTGGGCTATGCCGTGACCAACGAAGTCGAGAACGGTGAGTCCACGACCCTGACTGCCGTTCCCGATGCGGGCTATGTGTTCGATGGGTGGTATGCACGCAACGACGACGGGTCGCTGGGCGATGAGCCGCTGAGCACGGATGCTACCTGGACGTTTGTCCCCGAGGACAACATGACTGTCGAGGCGCGCTTTGCGGAGGCGCCTAAGTACAAGGTGACGGCCCGAGCGGTCAACGGATCGGTTGATCCGGAGTCTGCTTTGGTCGCCACGGATGGCAAGGTGACGCTTTCGGCGGCGCCCGATGAGGGCTGCTACCTGACGCGCGTGACCGTTGCCGAAGAGGCTGGCGAGGATGGTTCGGCCGGCAATGCCTATGACCTTGATATTTCTGACTATAAGGGTGGGGCGTATGAGGTCACGCTGAGTGGCGTGAGTGCTCCGCAGCAGGTCACGTTTGAATTCGCAAAGGCTGCGGCTCCGGAGGTGCTCGCTCAGCCGCAGGATGCAAGTGCTTATGAGGGCGATCCGGTTGAACTTTCGGTTGCCGCGGAGGCGGGGCGCAACGTTCGCGTCCATGCGGCCGTGTCTTCTGGATCCGCTGCAGACGTCAAGCTGAGCTACCAGTGGTATCGCGTGTCTGACGATGGCGGCAAGGCGGTGGCGCTGAAGGGCGAGACGGGGGAGACGCTTTCGATCACCCAGCTCGACAGCGACGGCGAAGGTGAGTATTTCTGTCGCATTACGCAGAACTACCTGGGCACGGTGACAAAGACGGATACCGAACATGCGAAGGTATCCATCGTGCCGCGAGAAGCACTTGTGTTTAACGGGCGCGTGCTGCCGGTGGCGACCGCTCACGATGAGTACCGCGTCGTGATTGCGGGCGCTACGGGCGGCAAGGCACCGTATGCGTACAACTTGGATGATGTTGAGGTTCCTGAGGGCATGCAGCTGACGCTGGCAGATGACGGATCGGGCGCCTTGGTACTCTCGGGCGTGCCTGCGGCTACGGGTGTGCATAGCTTCAAGATTGGGTGCACTGATGACCTGGGCAACAAGTGCGATGCGCACTTCGCGCTGCTCGTGAAGGCGAAGGAAGCCCCGCTTACATTTGAGGGCCAGACCTTTACCTACAACGCGACGGCGCAGGCCCCGGAGCTTTCGGGCGTGCCCGAGGGTTGCGAGGACGATGTCAAACTGACCTATGTTGGCACGGGCGACACACATTACTCGTCGGATCAGGCGCCGGTGGATGCCGGCACGTATCGTGCGGTGGTGACGCTCGACGCCAAGGGATATGTCGGTAATGCCTCCTGTGACTTCACGATCGAGAAGGCCCCGGTCGATATTTCGATCGAGACGTCTGATGTGACATACGATGGCGCACGACACGGTGCGGCGGTTGCGGTTGCCGGCCTTGATGCGTCTGGCTATTCCGTTGCCTATTGCGGTATAGATGGAACGTCCTATGGTCCGACGGCGCTGGAGCCGTGCGACAGCGGTAACTACCGCGTCACGGTTAAGGTGACTGACTCCAACTATCAGGGTAAAGAGTCCGCCGAGTTCTCGATTACAAAGGCGAGCCAGGTCATTACGGGAACGACAAGCTATTCGGGCGTGTATGGTGGAGACCCCATTGTGTTTAACAACGTTGCCCAGACTCCCGTGACTTTTGAGCTGGTCGATTCCGATGACGATAGGGGCCCGGTTTCGATTAAGGGACGCTGCGCGACGGTGAAGGCTGCCGGTACGGCACGTGTTGTCGCCCATGCCAAGGCGTCTCGAAACTATCTTGCCGCCGAGGACGTCGAGTTGACGGTTTCCGTTGCACCTGCCCAGTTGCTGGTGAAGGTCGACGATGCCGAGCGCTTTGAGGGCCAGGAAAATCCCGAGTTTACCTCCAGCTTGGTGAGCCGTTGCGACACCTCGGACGTTAAAGTTACGTACTTCTGCTCGGCGAATAAGAAATCGCCGGCGGGTGAGTACCAGATCGACGCGGCGGTTGCCGATCCGAACTTTGATGTCGCGGTCGACCCCGGTACGCTGACGGTCAAGAAGAAGCCCGAACATTACAAGGTGACGGCGAAGGCAGTCAACGGTTCGGTCGACAACGACTTGGTTTCGGTCGTTGAGGGCGGGGATGCGACCGTCTCGGCGACGCCCGACGAGGGCTGCTACCTCGAGCGCGTGACGGTCGCGCAGGCCGGCTCAGATGCGACCGTTGACCTCGACATTTCTGATTACAAGGGCGGGGCGTACAAGGTCACGCTGAGCGATGTCACCACATCGCGGGAGGTCGCGTTCGAGTTTGCGAAGGCGGACGCTCCGCGTGTGGTCGCGCAGCCGCAGGACGTGAGCGTCCATGAGGGCGATTCGGCTGTGCTCTCGGTCGCGGCCGAGGCGGGCAAGAACGTCGCCGACCACGCGGCCTCGTCCACGGGTTGCGCTGCCGAGGTTGAGCTCTCCTACCAGTGGTTCCGCATGGTGAATGGCAAGGCCGTGGCGCTCGAGGGCGAGACGGGGGAGACGCTCTCGCTCGCGGACCTCGACGACGAGCTGGCCGGCGAGTATTTCTGCCGCATCACTCAGCGCTACCTTGGTACTGAGAAGCAGACGGACAGTGATTGCGTCTCCGTCTCCGTCGTTGCCTGGGACACCCTTGTGTTTAACGGTGGCCTGCTGCCGGCAGCGAGTGCGCACGGCACGTACATCGCCACGATTGCCGGGGCCGCGGGCGGCAAGGCTCCGTACGAGTACGCATGGGATAAGACGAAGCTCCCCGACGGGCTCAAGCTCTCCCGTACTTCGGGCGGTCTGACGCTCTCTGGTGTTCCGTCCAAGACGGGCGTTTTCGCCTTCGATATTACGTGCACGGATGCCCGTGGCGAGGCCATGACCGCCCGCTTTGCGCTCGCTGTCCAGGCAAAGCGCGTAAAGCTTACGTTTACGGATGGCGACTTTACCTTTAATGGCGCGTCGCAGGCCCCCGAAGTTTCCGGTGCTCCCAAGGTCTGCAAGGGTGACCTGAAGGTCTGGTACTACGGATGCGGAAGTACGCAATATTTCTCGACGGATGCCCCGACCGATGCCGGCACATACCGCGCTGTCGCCACGCTGCGCAGCCACGGCTACATCGGTGCCGCTGCCTGCCAGTTCGAGATCGCTCCGGCAAAGCTCAAGGTGAAGGTTGACGACGCCGAGCGCTTCGAGGGAGAGGCGGACCCGGCGTTTACCTCGAGCCTGGAGAGTGCGGTTGATACTTCGGGTGTGAAGGTCGAGTACTCCTGCGATGCCGATGAGAGCTCTCCTGCTGGCAAGTACCAGATCGGCGCGACGGTCACCGATCCGAATTTCGATGTCGAGGTCGTGCCCGGAACGCTGACGGTGAAAAAGAAGCAGGAGCCCGTCGGTCCCGACCCGGTGGTTCCGGACCCGGACAATCCGGATAACCCCGACCCGGACAACCCGGATCCTGATCAGCCTGATCCTGGTCCTAACCCCGGCCCGGATAATCCGGAGCCCGATAATCCTAATCCGGATCCCAAGCCTGATCCAGATCCCAAGCCTGATCCAGATCCCAAGCCTGATCCAGATCCCAAGCCTGATCCCGATAATCCCGACCCTGATAACCCCGAGCCCGATAACCCGGACAAGCCCGAGCGCTTTGAGGTGACGGCAAAGGCGGTCAACGGTTCGGTCGACAACGCTTCCGTCACCGTTGATGCGGGCGGCGACGTGACGCTCTCGGCGACGCCCGACGAGGGCTGCTACCTCGAGCGGGTGACGGTCACGGAAGCCGGCCCGGACAAGGCCATCGATCTCGATATTTCCGGCTATGAGGGCGGAGCGTACGAGGTCACGCTGAGTGGCGTCACCGCGTCGCACGAGATTACGTTCGAGTTCGCGAAAGCGGACGCTCCGAAGGTGATTGCGCAGCCACAGGACGCGAGTGCCCACGAGGGCGATGCTGTTGTGCTCTCGGTTGCTGCCGAGGCGGGCAAGGGCGTCCTCGACCACACGTCCTCGTCCACGGGTTCCGCCGCCGATGTCGAACTTTCCTATCAGTGGTTCCACATGGTGGGCGGCGAGACCGTGGCGCTCGAGGGCGAGACGGGGGAGACGCTCCTCATCGAGGGCCTTGATGAGGATTGCGCCGGCGAGTATTTCTGCCGCGTCACTCAGCGCTACCTTGGTACCGAGGCGCAGGTGGAAAGCGATCGTGCCGTCGTTTCCGTTGTGCTCCGGGATGCCCTCGTGTTCAACGGCGGTCTGCTGCCGGTCGCACGTGCGCATAGCACGTATCGAGCGACGATTGCGGGTGCCGCGGGTGGCGAAGCTCCATATGAGTACACATGGGACGACGCTAAGCTCCCCGACGGGTTTAAGCTCACCCGCACAGCGGGCGGCCTGACGCTCTCGGGCACCCCGTCCAAGGCCGGAGTGTCTAGCTTTGACATCACGTGCAAGGACGCTCGGGGTGAGACCGGGACCGCGCACTTTGTTCTGGTCGTTCAGGCGAAGCGGGTCAAGCTTGCATTTGAGAGCGGCAACTTCGTCTATAGCGGTGACGCCCAGGCGCCCGAGGTCACGGGGGTTCCCAAGGCCTGCGAAGGTGACCTGAGGGTCAGGTATTACGGGACGGGCGGCACGCACTATTCGTCGAGTGAGGCCCCGACCGATGCCGGCACGTATCGCGCCGTTGCCACGCTGCGAAGCAACGGGTATATCGGCGCCGCCTCGCGCAAGTTCAGGATTGCGCCGACGAAGCTTAAGGTAAAAGTCGACGATGTTGAACGCTTCGAGGGAGAGATGAATCCCGCCTTTACCTCGAGCCTAAAGAGCTCGGCCGATACCTCGGGCGTGAAGGTCGAGTACTCCTGCGTCGCCGATGAGAGTTCTCCGGCGGGCGAGTACCAGATCGAGGCGACGGTCACCGACCCGAACTTTGATGTCACGGTTGAGCCCGGTACGCTGACGGTGAAGAAGAAGCAAGAGCCTGTCGACCCGGACCCGGTGGTTCCCGATCCGGACAAGCCCGATGGACCCGATCCGGACAAGCCGGACCCGGACCAGCCTGACCCGGACCAGCCGGACAAGCCCGAGCCCAACCAGCCTGACCCGGGCAGGCCCGAGCCCGGCAAACCGGAGCCTGATCAGCCGGACAAGCCGGACCCGGATAACCCGGATAAGCCTGAGCCCGACAACCCGAGTAAGCCGGAGCCGGAAAAGCCCGGAACGCCCGATTCGGACCAGCCGGATTCAAAGGATCCGACAAAACCCGGTAGTTCGGATGACTCCGCAGCTGATAAGGCAAAGGCATCGGGCGCGGAAAACTCCGGCAAGAAGGAATCTTCCAAGTCGAGCGCTCAGCAGCTCGCCGATACGGGCGATCACGCGCCATTGGCCGTCGCCGTGGCTGCGGGCGCCGTTGCGCTTATCGCAATAGCGCTCGAGCTGCTGCGTCGTCGTCGCTCGGACGCGTAACGGCTCAAAAGGGGTGGCTAGATTGAAGCTGTGCGCGATTTAGCCTGCTAAAGCGTATATACTTGCGGGACGGGTCTTGTGCCCGTCCCGTTTTTGATTCGACCCGAAAGGTGGTCCCATGGCTTCATCCGCCCCGCGCGGTCTGCGCTCCGACCATGTCCTCACCGTCGGCATCGCCCTGTTCTCGATGCTCTTTGGCGCCGGCAACCTTATTATCCCGCCGCTGCTGGCGCTGCAGGCAGGCTCTGCCACGCCGGTTGCCATGCTTGGCTTTCTCATTGCCGCCATCGGCCTGCCCGTCATGGGCTTTATCGCCGTTGCGCTTGCCGGAACGGCGCGCGAGCTTGCCGGCCGCGTGCACCCCAAGTTTGGCGAGTTCTTTGTTGCGGCGGTGTATCTGGCCATTGGCCCGTGCCTGGCCATTCCGCGCACGAGCTCCACGGCCTTCGAGATGCTGGTGCCGCTGCTGCCCGAGGGCGTCTCGCTCAGCACGGCACGCCTGGTGTTTGCCGTTGGATTCTTTATCATCGCGTTTGCGCTCACGCTGCGCCCCGGCGTCATCACGCGCGTGCTCGGCCGCATTACGGGCCCCGCGCTCATTGCCCTTATCGTATTGGTCGTGGGTGCCGCTGTGGTCTCGCCGCTGGGCTCCGCTGCCGCGCCGCAGGCTCCCTATAATGCTGGCGCTGCCGTACAGGGCTTTTTGACCGGCTATCAGACCATGGACCTGCTCGCGTCGCTCGCCTTTGGCATCATCATCGCCGAGACCATCCACGAGCTGGGTGTTACCGATGACAAGCGCGTTGCCTTCGAGATTTCGCGCTCCGGCGTGATCGCTGGTGTGCTCATGGCCATCATCTACTGCGGCTTGGGCCTTGCCGGCGCGCAGCTCAGCACCGTGATGCCCGATGCCACCAACGGTGCCGCCATCCTCGCCCGTTCCGCCTCTATGCACTTTGGCCTCGCCGGCACGGTCGTGGTCTTTGCGATCTTCTTCCTCGCTTGCATGAACGTGTGCATTGGCCTTATCAGCTGCTGTTCGCGCTATTTCTGCGAGACGTATGTGGTCAAAGGGGGAGCGGAGGCTTCCGAGGAGGCCATGCGTCGTCCCTTTGCTGTTCTCGCCTTTGTGTTCGCGGCGTTTTCGTGCGTGCTTTCCAACGTGGGCATCGACGTGATTCTTATGTTCTCGGTGCCCATGCTCAACGCCCTGTACCCCGTCGCCATCGTGCTGGTGCTTATGGGTCTGGTGCACGGTTTTTGCGACGCGCATCCGCAGGTGTGGGTCTGGGTCGGCGGCGTTGTCGCAGTGCAGAGCGTGATTACCTCGGTCCGCGATGCGTTCTTTACGGGCGCGTGGCTGCCGTTCGATGCGCTGCCGCTGGCAGACATTGGAGCCGCGTGGGCGCCGGTTGCCGTGGTGGCGTTTGTGATCGGCCTGCTCCACAGCTGGTTTGTCGTACATTCGAGGAGCTAGGGTATCGTCGCTTGCACAGGCGGGGAGTCTCCCCTATAATTTCCTTCGCTTTGGGACACGCAAGGTTTAGACCTTAGCTGCTCAACACCTTCGGGACGTGGCGCAGTTTGGTAGCGCGCCTGCTTTGGGAGCAGGATGTCGCAGGTTCAAATCCTGTCGTCCCGACCATATCTTGCGGGCGTAGTTCAATGGTAGAACCCCAGCCTTCCAAGCTGATGACGCGGGTTCGATTCCCGTCGCCCGCTCCATAAGAATTGTTTTAACGGCTTTGGTTTCCTTTGGGGATCAGAGCTGTTTTCGTTTACGCGCCGGGCGACGGGAATCGAATCCGCCAGGGTGCGGAGCTGAGAAAATGCGTGAGCATTTTCCAGCGCAGCACGCAAGGGCCGAAGGCCCGCAGCGAAGCAAATCCTTGGACTTCCCGTCGCCCGCTCCAAGCTATATAATCGCAGGCCAATATGCTAATTTGGCTCGCGTTTATTTTTATACCGTCCGACCTCGCGGGGCAAATGAACCAGGAGCGTTTGTCCCGAATCGTAAGAAAGAAGTGATTTCCATGGCACAGAGCAAGGCAGAATACCCCACCTCCGATTGCCTGGCGCCCGCCGCGATCGAGGCGAAGACCGAGGCCGCAGGCGTTACCAAGGCCAACCTGCCGGTCTCGAAGGCCTTTTTGCTCGCCATGTTCGCCGGCGCGTTCATCGCCTTCGGCGGCCTGTTCTTCACGGTCTTTCTGAGCGATCCCACGCTTGGCTGGGGCGCCCAGCGCTTCGTGGGCGGTCTTGCTTTTTGCCTGGGACTGGTGCTCGTGCTCATTTGCGGCGCGGAACTGTTTACCGGCAACTCGCTTATGGTCTGCGCGCTTAAGAGCAAAAAGATCACGCTCGTCCAGATGCTCAAGGCTTGGGCTATTGTGTGGATCGGCAACTTTGCCGGCGCCCTGTTCGTTGTCTTTTTGATTTACATGGCAGCCATTTACAAACTCAACGGCGAGGCCGTCGCCAACACCATGGTGAGTGTCGCCGCCGGTAAGGTTACGATCGGCGCCGTTACCATCTTCTTCCGCGGCATTCTGTGCAACATCTTTGTGTGTCTGGCCGTATGGATCGGCACTGCCGGCAAGACCGTGGTCGACAAGGTCGTGGGCATTTTGCTGCCCATCGCTGCCTTTGTAGCCTGCGGTTTTGAGCACTGCGTTGCCAACATGTACTTTTTGCCCATGGGCATTTTGATGCACTCCTGCGGCTATGGAGCCGATGTCGCTGGCGCCGATGCCCTCAACGCTGCCGGGTTGGCGCTCAACCTTACGGTCGCCACGCTGGGCAATATCGTGGGTGGCGCCCTGATCGTGGCGCTGGGCTACTGGTTTATCTACGCCAATAAGGAGGCCTAAAGCCACCAAGCCATAACCGACCAAAAAGGGACAGGTTTATTTTGGCAGGTTTTAGACGAGGCGCTTCGACGTCTTGTCACGAGCTGCCATAATGGACCTGTCCCTTTTGCGTGCGCGCCGGTATTTATTTGCCCGATGACGATCGCGGGGGACCAGCTTTTTATTGAACATGTCGAAAGGCTTTTCATGAGCGACTGCGAATCCATGTCTGCCGAGGTGCGCGGCCGCCTGCGTTCCATTCCCGCCGTTCACGAGCTGCTTGCCGAGTGGCCGGTCATGAAGGCTGCTGGCGATGCAGGCGACACGATGGTACGCGAGGCGATTGACGCCGAGCTCGATGCCGAGCGCGCGGCGATTCGCTCCGGCGCCCCTGCAAGGAACAAGCGCGAGCTCGCCTTGGCAATTGAGCAGCGGACCCATCGCCTGTCGCTGCCGACCCTGCGCCCTGCCGTCAACGCGACGGGCGTTGTGATTCACACCAATCTGGGCCGCGCTCCGCTCGCTCCCGCGGCGGTGCAGGCGGTGACCGATGTCGCCCGAGGCTACAGCACGCTTGAGTATGACGTCTCAACCTGCGCTCGCGGGGGCCGAAAAGAGCATGCCGCGCGTCTGCTGCGCACGCTCACGGGGGCGCAGGACGCCTTAGTTGTCAACAACAATGCCGCCGCGGTGCTGTTGGTGCTTGCCGCGCATGCCTTCGGCAAAGAGGTCATCGTGAGCCGCGGCGAGCTTGTCGAGGTGGGAGGCAGTTTCCGTATCCCCGACATCATGGCGGCTTCGGGTACCAAGCTTGTCGAGGTGGGCTCCACCAACCGCACGCATCTGGACGATTATCGAAGCGCCATTACGCCCAACACGGCGATGATCCTCAAAGTCCATCCTTCCAACTACCGTATCGAGGGCTTCCACGAGGAGGTTTCCGTGGCGGAGCTTTCTGCGCTGGCGCATGAGCACGGGCTGTTGCTGTACGAGGATCAGGGCTCGGGCGCTTTGCTTGCAGACGGGGTGCTCGCCGATGCGGGGGAGAAGCCCACGTCCGCCTCGCTTTGCGCCGGCGTTGACGTCGTCTCGTGCTCGGGTGACAAGCTGCTCGGCGCCTCGCAGGCAGGCATTATTCTCGGCAGCGCCCAGGCAATTGCCGCCTGCGCCTCTCATCCGCTTATGCGCGCGCTTCGCCCCGGTAAGCTCACGCTCGCGGCGCTCGAGGCCACCCTGCGTCTGTATGTGGCCGGTCCCGATACGGCACATCGTGAGATCCCGGTGCTCAACATGCTTTCCGCTGCGCCGGCTCCGCTCGAGCGTCAGGCCAAGCGCCTGCATGACCGCATGCTGCGCAAGCTTCGCGACTCTCAGTTCGAGGAGGCGGTGGAGCTGCAGGTTGTCGAGGGCGCCTCTGCTCCCGGCGGCGGTTCGCTGCCGACTGTCGAGCTCCCAACTTTTTGCGTTGCCGTTTGCCCCGCCGATGGGTGCCTGTCCGCCGATGGCCTAAAGCGCGCTATGGTACAGGAGCCCGATACGCCGGTCGTGACGCGCGTGCAGCATGGCCAGGTACTTTTTGACGTTCGCACGCTTTTGCGCGACACCGACCTTGACCTGTGTGCGTCTGCGTTGGTGGATGCCGTGCGGGCGGGTTTGCGTTGATGACCGCGCTTGAGCTTGTCGAGTGTCCCGTTGTCGTTGGAACAGCAGGACACGTCGACCACGGAAAGTCGGCCCTTATCGAGGCGCTGACCGGCAAAAATCCCGACCGTCTGGAGGTCGAACGGCGCCGAGGCATGACCACTGAGCTCGGCTTTGGCGAGCTCGAGCTTCCCAGCGGCAAGCTTGTCGGCTTGGTTGACGTGCCCGGGCATGCGCACTATTTGCGCGCCATGGTGCAGGGCGCCACCGGCGTGGACGTTGCGTTGCTGGTTGTTTCTGCCGTTGAGAGCGTGATGCCGCAGACCCGCGAGCACGTTCACGTGCTGGAGCTGTTGGGCGTGAGACACCTCGTGGTGGCGCTCACGATGCGCGATCTGGCCGATGACGAGACGGCGGAGCTCGCCGAGCTCGACGTGATGGACTTCCTCAGCGATACCGTCTTTGCCGATGCGCCCGTGGTGCCTGTTTCCTCGCGCACGGGCGTGGGCATCGAGGACGTTCGCCTTGCCCTCGATGCCGCCATCGACTCTTTCCTGGCCGATGCCGCATCCCGCCCGGTGCGCCCCGGTCTGGCCCCGCGCCTGCCCATCGACCGCTGCTTCACCATCAAGGGATCCGGGACGGTCGTCACGGGCACGCTTCACGATGCCCCCGTAGCGGTGGGCGACGAGCTCGTCTCATGTCCCGCGGGCGTGCGCTGCCGCGTGCGCGCGATTCAGGTGCATGGTGATACTCCTCGGGCGTTGCCCGGACAGCGCGCGGCGCTCAACATCGTGGGCGACGGTGCGGGCGACCTTCCGCGTGGCGAGGTCCTCTGCGGGTCTGGTGCTGAGGGCTCGACGCTCAGGCTCATCGCCCGCTTCACGTATCTGGGGCGCGAGGGCACCAAGCCCGCGCCCTTCGGGTCCGGTACGCGCGTTCATGTGATGGCGGGTACGGCGGAGGTCCTTGGCCGTATCATGCTCATGGAGGGTGAGGGACCCATTGAGGTTGGCGAGACCCGCATCGTGCAGGTCCGTCTGGAGGAGCGCCTTCCCGTGCGATCGGGCGACGGCCTCATTGTGCTCGCGTTCTCGCCGGTGGTGCTTATCGGCGGCGGTCGTGTTCTTCTTTCGCGGTGTCGCCGCTCGCGCGTCCTCTCCGCGGGCGAGTGTGCGCTGCTCGGGGCCCTGGATGCCGACGACCGCGCCGCCGCCGTTGCCGCATGGTTGGGGCTGCAGCGCCTGCCCGTGCCTGCCGCGGCCGCAGCCCGTGCTCTCGATCTTTCGGGTGCCGAGGCGGCTGCGCTCCTGCACGGGGCGGTTTCCTCGGGTCACGCCGTGGCGCTTCGTGCCGAGCGCTCGACCGAGGAGCTCTATGCCGCCCCCGCTGTGCTCGATGCCGCCCTCGCCACGCTCTCCGTCACGCTGGCCGCCATGCACGGGGCCGCGCCCAAGCAGACGGGTTTCACGCCGGGCGAGGTCGCGCATGCCGCCTGGCCGACAGCGGGCGAAGACGTCGCGTCCGCGCTCGTTCTCGAGGGCTGTGCGCGCGGCGTGTGCACCGTCGACGGTGCCGAGGTGTTCGACCCGCACTCTGCCGCTGCGGCGATACGTGTGGTGCGCGAGGCGAGCCAGCGCATCGTGGCCGCCCTCGACGAGGCGGGTCTCGGTGCGGCGACGCTGCCCGAGGTGGGTGAGCGTCTGCAGCTCGATCGCGACACCATGACGCGTGCCCTGCGCGGGCTTTCGCTCAACCGCGCGATCGTTAAGATCGAACGCGACGTTGCCTTGTCTGCCGCCGCCGAGGCCCATGCACGTGAGGTCGTCGCCGCGGCTATCGAGGCTGCTGGCGGCGTTGCCACGACGAGTGTGCTGCGCGAGGCCCTAGGCGTGTCGCGCAAACGAGCCATCAGCATCTTGGAGCATCTGGATGCGGTGCGTTTTACGACGCTCGACAAGGAGGCCGGCGGCCTCAGATCGCTTCGTTAGGGGTTGTCGTATCACTGTCCGCCACAAAACCTGCCTATCTACTACGTTTAAGTGACTACCCTCGACCATACCAAAAATTGTAAAAGTAAAACCGCAGGTAGACGACTTGCCGATGTTACGAAAAAGTGGGTATGGTTAACCCTTGCTGGTTAAACGTAGTAGATGGGCCGTTTTCGTGGCGCGACACTGCGCGTTTGGTAAAATACCGCCACGTTTGGGAACGGATGGGCTCCGGTGGGCCCCGCGGTCCTCAAAACCGTTGTGAGGCGTGCAAAACGTCTTGGATGTGTTCGATTCACATACGTTCCCGCCAACGCATCCTGCCAACCGCCACAAAGGTGCCCGTCCTCTTTGTGGTGGTATGGACCACGTGGACGAAACAGGTTTGAAACACGGGTTTTGCACGTCAGGCACTCAAAAACGCCTCTACCTGCATCGTAATCAAAACGAAACATCTGCTCGTCTGCTTATGCGAAACTTTCCCGCAACAGTGCGATATTATCCATACACGATAAAGTTCGCGGCGCACAGGGTGCCGCGACCGACACTTTTCGTTTCCTATCATTGGAGGAAGCATGAGCTACACGCAGAAAGTTCTCGACGAGCTCAAGGCCCGCTATCCCGAGCAGCCTGAGTTCATCCAGGCCGCGACCGAGATCCTCGGCACCATCCAGCCGGCGCTCGACGCCCATCCCGAGTACGAGGAGGCCGCCCTGCTTGAGCGCCTCGTCGAGCCCGAGCGCATCGTTATGTTCCGTGTCCCCTGGGTCGATGACCAGGGCAAGGTCCAGGTCAACCGCGGCTATCGTGTCGAGTTCAACTCTGCCATTGGACCCTACAAGGGCGGTCTGCGCTTTAACCCGACGGTCACCCTGGGTATGCTCAAGTTCCTGGGCTTGGAGCAGATCCTCAAGAACAGCCTGACCACCCTTCCCATGGGCGGCGGCAAGGGCGGCTCCGACTTTGACCCCAAGGGCAAGTCCAACAACGAGATCATGCACTTCTGCCAGTCCTTCATGACCGAGCTCTATCGCCATATTGGCCCCAATACCGACGTTCCCGCCGGCGACCTGGGCGTTGGCGGCCGCGAGGTTGCCTACATGTTCGGTCAGTACAAGCGCCTGACCAACGAGTGGACCGGCGTCCTTACCGGCAAGGGCCTCTCCTTTGGCGGCTCGCTCGCCCGTACCGAGGCCACCGGCTACGGTCTGGTCTACTTTGTGGACGAGTACCTCAAGAGCCGCGGCGAGTCCTTCGAGGGCAAGAACGTCGTCGTTCACGGCTCCGGTAACGTCGCCATCTACGCGGTCCAGAAGGTCGCCCAGCTCGGCGGCAAGGTGCTGGCCTGCTCCGACACCCACGGCTGGGTCGAGGACCCCGACGGCATCGACTACACCGTGCTCGAGCATGTCTATAACAAGAAGCGCTCTGGCCACGACAAGGGCGTCACGCTCGCTATGTACGTCGACGAGAAGCCCAATGCCACGTGGCACGAGGGCGACGGCCGTGGCGTGTGGCAGCTTCCCTGCGACATCGCGCTGCCCTGCGCTCGCGAGAACACGCTGCTGCTCGAGGACGCCCAGGCGCTCGTCGCCAACGGCTGCAAGGTGGTCGGCGAGGGCGCGAACATGCCCACGACCATCGAGGCCACGACCTACTTCCAGGAGAACGGCGTCGCCTTTATGCCCGGCAAGGCTGCCAACGCCGGTGGCGTGCTCGTGTCCGGCCTGGAGATGAGCCAGAACGCCGAGCACCTGTCCTGGACCTTCGAGGAGGTCGACGGCAAGCTCGAGCAGCTCATGCGCGGCATGTTCCACAACGTGGACGACACCGCCAAGGAGTACGGCGAGGAGGGCAACTTCGTCATGGGCGCCAACATCGCCGGCTTCCTGAAGGTCGCAGACGCCATGCTCGCCCAGGGCGTCTGCTAAATTGTCGCTCGACATAGCATCGCAGAAGGCTCCCAGTCATCTTGGCTGGGAGCCTTTTTTTGATCCGCATGCGACGGAGGAAAACGGTTCATTTTGTCCCGACACGAGCTGTGCCCCCTCGTTTGGTACACTTAAAGGTACTGGACAAGTGAAGAGATGGGGGAGAACGTGCTCAAGTTCGGTACCTACGTCCGTGTTGGAAACGCGGCCGAAGCCTATGAGCTCTTGCAGAAGAACCGCAACAACAAGATTGTGGGCGGCGGCATCTGGATGCGCCTGGGTTCGCGTCGTGTGGCGACGGCGATTGACCTTTCGGCCTGCGGACTCGATCATATCGAGGAGACCGAGACCGAGTTTCGCATCGGTGCCATGTGCACCCTGCGCCAGCTCGAGCGTCATGCCGGGCTCAACGCGCTTGTCAATAATGTCTTTGAGTTCGCCGTCCACGACATCGTGGGCGTGCAGCTGCGCAACACCGCCACGGTGGGCGGCAGCATCTACGGCCGCTTTGGCTTCTCGGACGTTCTCTCCGCCTTTCTCGCGCTCGATTCCTATGTTGAGCTGACGGGCGCCGGTCGCGTGCCGCTCGCGGAGTTCGTGGATATGGGCTATGTGCGCGACGTGATCGAGCACGTCGTGGTCGTCAAGCATGATTACCGCGCGAGCTACGAGGCCGTGCGCAAGGCCGCGACCGACTTCCCCTCGCTGAACGTCACCGCCGCCTGGTGGGACAGCACCTGGCACGTCACCGTGGGCGCCCGCCCGCTGCGCGCGACTCTGCTGCAGGGCGAGGCGTGCGGCCTGGTGAACGAGCATCCTTCCGAGGACGAGCTTCGCGCCCTTGCTGCATCCGTGCGTGCCCTGAGCTACGGAACCAACCTGTGGGGCTCGGTCGAGTACCGCCGTCGCATCTCGGCACCGCTCGCCGTCCAGGCCGTGCGTCGTGCCGCCGGCATCGAGCTTTCTGCCGCGCTTGCCCGCGAGCTCGAGACCGTGCAGATTCCTAAGTTTGCCACGGACGAGTATTCCTGCCGCCGCGTGCCCGGCGTCGATTCTAGCGAGGTGCGCTAATGGCTACCAAACTCATCGATCTTTCCTTTACGCTCAACGGCCGTAAGGTCAAGGTTCAGATTGCCCCCGACACTATGCTCTTTGCGCTGCTGCGCGAGCAGGGCTGTGCGTCGGTGCGCTGCGCCTGCGAGACCACCAACTGCGGCCTGTGCACGGTGTGGCTCGACGGCGACCCGGTGCTGAGCTGCTCGGTTCCCGCCGCCCGCGTTGAGGGCCACACCATCACCACGCTCGAGGGTCTCAAGGCCGAGTCCGAGGCGCTTGCCCGCGCGATGGCTGCCGAAGGCGCCGAGCAGTGCGGTTTTTGCGCCCCCGGCCTTATCATGAACGTGCTGGCGCTTGCCCGCGCCGCCAAGGAGGACCCGAGCCTCGTCGCCACGCGCGAGGAGCTGTCGCGCCAGCTCGCCGGCAACCTCTGCCGTTGCAGCGGCTACGAGAGCCAGCTGCGCGCCATTGTCCGCTTCCTCAACGAGTCCGGCGTGCAGGTGGGCTTTGAGATGCCCGAACTGCCGGTCAACGACACCAGCTGCGACGGTGTCTCGTACAAGCAGATCACCCATAAGCAGCCCAAGAAGGACTCGAAGGCGCTGCTCGAGGGCCGTCCCGTCTACACGGGCGATATGGTGCCCGCCGGGGCCCTGATCGTCAAACTCAAGCGCAGCCCCTATGCCCGCGCCAAGATCCGCTCCATCGATACGTCGCGCGCCCTGAAGGTGCCCGGCGTCGTGGGCGTCTACACTTACGAGGACGTGCCCAAGCGCCGCTTTACTATCGCCGGTCAGAGCTATCCGCAGCCGAGTCCCTACGACCGTTTGATTCTCGAGAACCTTGTGCGCTACCAAAACGAGGAGGTGGCGATCGTCGCTGCCGAGACCGAGGAGGCTGCCGACAAGGCGCTCAAGCTCATCAAGGTCGACTATGAGGTGCTCGAGCCCCTGCTCGACTTTACCCAGGCACTCGATAACGATATCGTGGTCCACCCCGAGGGCGACGTGACCTTTATGTTCCCGCAGGGCGGCGATGTCCCGCGCAACCTGGTGTGCAGCGGTACCAGCGATTTTGGCGACCTGGACGAGGCCTTCGCCCAGAGCGACATCGTCTTTGAGCGCACCTACACCAGCCAGGCCACGCAGACCGCGCCCATGGAGACCTTCCGCGCCTTCGCGACGACCGACGCGTTTGGGCGCATCTCCGTGACCACCTCGACGCAGGTGCCCTTCCACGTGCGCCGCATGGTCGCGCAGTCGCTCGACATTCCGCAGTCGCAGGTGCAGGTCATTAAGCCGCGCATCGGCGGTGGCTTTGGCTCCAAGCAGACGGGCTGCTGCGAGATCTTCGTTGCGTTTGTGACGCAGCAGACCGGCCGTCCGAGCTACTGCTGCTACACCCGTGAGGAGACCATCACTGCGGGCAACTCGCGCCACCAGATGCAGATGACCGTTAAGCTGGGCGCCATGAACGACGGCACCATCACGGCCATCGACCTGCACACGCTGTCCAACGCCGGCGCCTATGGCGAGCACGCCACCACGACGATCGGCCTTTCGGGCCACAAAAGCCTGCCCATCTACAACCACGTGAAGGCGAGCCGCTTTAGCTGGGACGCTGTCTACACCAATACCAACCGCGGCGGCGCGTATCGCGGCTACGGTGCCACCCAGGGCCAGTTTGCCGTGGAGAGTGCCGTCAACGAGCTCGCTGACATGCTGCACATGGACCCCGCCGACCTGCGCCTTAAGAACATCGTGCGCGAGGGCGAGATCATGACGCAGTACTACAACGAAAAGCTCAACGCCTGCGCACTCGACCGCTGCCTGCTGCGCGCGATGGACATGATCGGTTGGCGCGACAAGCCGCTGGCCGTCGACCTGGGCGACCGCGTGCGTGCTCTGGGCTGTGCGCTCACCATGCAGGGCTCGGGCATTTCCAACGTGGATATCGCCGGCATCGACATGCGCCTGGAAGAGGACGGCTTCATTTCCATCGGCACCGGCGCCACCGATAACGGCATGGGCGTCGACACGATCCTGGCGCAGATTGCCGCCGAGGAGCTGGGCGTGGAGAGCTCGCTCATTGTGGTGCGCGGCGTGGACACCGACGTGTCGCCGTTCGATGCCGGCTCGTACGCGAGCTCGGGTACGTACGTGACGGGCCTGGCAGCCAAGAACGCCGCGACCGAGCTGCGCGAGAAGATCTGCGCTAAGGCCGCCCAGATGTGGGACGTGGACGCCGCCGACGTGGTCTTTGATGGCCAGTACGTGCGCCTGTCCGACGAGCGTGCCGCGCGCGAGCAGAACCGCTACCTCACGCTGCGTGACTTTGCCAACCTGTGCGTCAAGAACATCGCGGGAGGCGACGCGCTGACCTCGCATGCCTCTGCCTGCCTGCCCGTTTCGCCTCCGCCGTTTATGGCCGGCATTGCCGAGGTCGAGGTCGACAAGGCCACCGGCAAGGTGACTGTGGTGGACTATGCGGCGGCCGTCGACTGCGGCACCGTGATCAATGAGGCGCTCGCGCGCGTCCAGGCCGAGGGCGGCATTGCCCAGGGCATCGGCCACGCGCTCTACGAGATTGTCGAGCACGACGACCGCGGCCGCCTGCGCACCGGCAACTTTATGAGCTACAAGCTGCCCACGCGCTTGGATATCGGCAGCATTCGCGTGGCCTTTGAGCCGAGCTACGAGCCGACGGGCCCGTTTGGCGCCAAGTCGATCGGCGAGGTCGTCATCAACACGCCGCTCGCCGCCGTTGCCTCGGCCGTGGCACACGCCACCGGCAACCAGGTTCGCTCGCTGCCGATCACGCCCGAGAAGGCTCTGCTGGGGGAGTAGCGGGTCAGCGAACAAGTCGTAGTTGGCGGGACGGGACAACTCGCCCCGCCTTTTGCACTCGTGGTGAGGTCGTGAGCCTGTAAAAGGTGTGCGTGCGCTTGCCGCTCGTATCTGCTATCATTCCTAATCTGTGCGCTCATGCGGGCGTGGCGGAATTGGTAGACGCGCCAGATTTAGGTTCTGGTGGGATTCCCGTGAAGGTTCGAGTCCTTTCGCCCGCACCAACGCATCTGCGTCGGCTTCGGCCGTCGCGACTCTTTGTTGCATAAAGGTACCAGCACCTCAGATAAGCTGGGCAGTATGAGGAGGAACGTGTTGAACATCACCGCTTCTGACGTCAAGGACGCCAAGCTCACCGCTACGGTCACCATCCCGGCCGCCGACGTCGACGCCGCGATCAAGAAGGCCTACAAGGACACCGCCAAGAAGTACCGCTTCCCGGGCTTCCGTGCCGGCAAGGCTCCCCGTCCGGTCATCGACTCCGCTCTTGGCGCCGAGGCTACCCTCGCTCAGGCCACCAACGACCTGATCGCCGCCAACGAGCCCGCCGTCCTCAACGAGCTGGACATCGTCCCCACCAAGAACGGTGACTACAAGGAGCTCGACCTCGCCAAGGATCACGAGGACTACACCTACACCGTCGAGTTCTCTCTGCGTCCCGCCGCCGAGCTCTCCTCCTTCGACGCCGTCGAGATCGAGATGCCTCCCGCGGAGGTCACCGAGTCCGAGATCAACAACCAGGTCGAGATGCTTCTCAACTACCGTGCCACCTTCGAGGGCGTCGAGGGTCGCGCCGTCGAGGCCGAGGACTACGTCACCGTCGACCTCAAGGCCGTCGAGAACGCCGATAACTTCGCCGCCGAGGGCCGTATGCTCATCGCCGGTAGCGACAGCAACCCCGCCGAGTTCAACGAGGCTCTGATCGGCGCCAACGTTGACGACGTCAAGTCCGTCACCTGGACCGACGAGGCCGAGGAGGGCGAGGAGGCCGAGACCCACACCGTCGAGGTCACCGTCAAGGGCATCAAGGTCCGCAACACCCCCGAGCTCACCGACGAGCTCGTCAAGTCCGACTTTGGCTTCGACAGCATCGACGCTATGCGCGACGCCATCAAGATCGAGATCGAGCAGGACAAGGCTTCCCGCCTCCCGGCCGAGAAGGAGAACCGTTGCGTCTCCGCTCTCGCCGAGCGCCTGCAGCTCGACGAGATGGATGCCGACTACGAGCAGTCCGTCTTTGAGGAGCTTGGCCAGAACTTCCTGTCCAACCTCGCTGCCCGCGGCATGACGCTGGACACCTGGCTGCCCGCTTCCGGCCTGACCATGGAGCAGTTCATCGGCGACCTGCACAAGCAGGCCAACGACGTTGCCCGTGAGTCCCTGGCGCTCGACGCCCTCGCCCGTGAGCTCAAGATTGAGGTCACCGAGGACGACATCAACGCCGAGTTCGAGAAGGCCGGCGTCAAGGACGTCGAGGCTTCCAAGGCCGAGTTCATCGCCGATGGTCGCATGCCTGCCGTCCGTGAGTCCATCCGTCGCTCCAAGGCCGTCGACCACCTGGTCGAGAACGCCAAGGTGACCGAGGTCGACGAGACCGCCAAGGACGCCGAGTAATTCTCGCCACCTTGCCCGCGAGCGCATGCGTGCGCCTGTGATGGGGTAAAGTTATACACCGGTTATCCGGTTGCTTCGTACGGTGCCAGCCAATGCATAGCATGCGGGCACCGTACGTTTATCTAGAACCAATTTGGTCCGCAAGAGAGAAATGGAGATACGTATGATCGCTAAGTTCGATTCCGCCCTCGTGCCATACGTTATCGAGCAGACGCCGCGCGGCGAGCGCAGCTACGATATCTATTCGCGCCTGCTCAACGACCGCATCATCTTCTTGGGCGAGGAGATCAACTCCGTCAGCGCCAACCTGGTCGTTGCCCAGCTGCTGCATCTTGAGAGCCAGGATGCCGAGAAGGATATCTCGCTCTACATCAATTCGCCCGGCGGCGAGGTTTACTCCGGCCTGGCGATTCTTGACACCATGAACTTTATCAAGCCGCAGGTCTCCACCATCTGCGTCGGTATGGCTGCGTCCATGGCCGCCGTGCTGCTTTCGGCTGGCGCCAAGGGTAAGCGCTTCTGCCTGCCGCACTCCAAGGTCATGATTCACCAGCCCAGCGGCGGTGCCCAGGGCCAGCAGACCGAGATCGAGATCGTTGCCGAGGAGATCAAGAAGACCCGCCGCGAGCTCAATCAGATCCTGTCCGATGCCTCGGGCCAGCCCATCGAGAAGGTCCAGGCCGATACCGAGCGCGACAACTACCTGACCGCTGCCGAGGCCCTCGACTACGGCCTGATCGACCGTATCGTCACCTCGCGCGATCTCGCCGCGAAGGACGCCTAGGATGGCAGGAAACATGCAGGACAACTTTGACGAGAATGGCAACCCCATCCGCTGCTCCTTCTGCGGAAAAGAGCAGGGGCAGGTCCGTCGCCTCGTAAAGGGTCCGACCAACATCTTTATCTGTGACGAGTGCGTCGCCGCTTGCTCTGAGATCTTGGAGGAGTCGCTGGCTTCGGACTTTATGGACGCTGCCCGCAACGGCAAGCTGCCGGGCTTCCTCAACGATCACGGCCAGGCTGCCGGTCAGCCCGCCGTGGACCCCGAGGCCGAGGGCTTTGAGCTCGAGGACGACCGCCAGGTCATCACGCACGTGCCGACGCCGCACGAGATCTATGACGAGCTTTCGGCTTATGTCATGGGCCAAGAGGACGCCAAGCGCGCCATGTCGGTTGCCGTGTACAACCATTACCGCCGCGTCATCGAGGGCGGTGCTGCGCTTTCGGCCTTTGACGACGGTTTGGACTCGCAGCTTGACGATGACATGGACGAGGTGGAGCTCGCCAAGTCCAACATCCTGCTGCTCGGTCCCACCGGTACCGGCAAGACCCTGTTGGCCCAGACGCTCGCGCGCATCCTCGAGGTGCCGTTTGCCATCGCCGATGCCACCGCGCTCACCGAGGCTGGTTATGTTGGCGAGGACGTGGAGAACATCCTGCTCAAGCTCATCAATGCTGCCGATGGCGACATTGAGCGCGCTCAGGTGGGCATTATCTACGTGGACGAGATTGACAAGATTGCCCGCAAGGCCGAGAACCTCTCCATTACCCGCGATGTCTCGGGCGAGGGTGTGCAGCAGGCGCTGCTTAAGATTCTTGAGGGCACGGTGGCCAGCGTTCCGCCTACCGGTGGCCGCAAGCATCCCCAGCAGGAGCTGCTGCAGATCGACACGACTAACATCCTGTTTATCTGCGGCGGTGCCTTTGTGGGTCTGGACAAGATCATCGCCGACCGCGTGGGCAACAAGGGCGTGGGCTTTAACTCCGAGATCGCCGGCCCCACCTCGGTCGACGAGAACGACCTGCTGCGTCAGGTGCTCCCGCAGGACCTCAACGCCTTTGGCATGATCCCCGAGTTCGTGGGCCGTACGCCCGTTGTCACCCAGACGCAGGCGCTCGACGAGGACGACCTGGTGTCGATTCTGACCGAGCCCAAGAACGCCGTGGTGCGTCAGTACCGCAAGATGTTCCAGCTCGAGGACGTTGAGCTTGAGTTTGAGGCCGCGGCCCTTCATGAGATCGCCCGTATGGCGCTCGCCCGCAAGACCGGCGCCCGCGGCCTGCGTTCCATTTGCGAGGACGTGCTTCAGCAGACGATGTTCGACCTCCCCAGCGAGGAAGGCGTAGCCAAGGTCGTCGTAACCGAAGCCTCCGTAAAGGGCGAAGAACAGCCCCAGCGCATCTACGGCTAAACCAGCCAAAAACGTGCTTGCAAATAGCCTCTGACCATCCGCGGTCGGAGGCTATTTTATATATACGCAATAACCCCAACTACCTGTGTTATTCTGTGTGTTTGTTTAAGCCTCAGCGAAGTCATATCAGACTGAAGTAATCGATACCTAAGGGGAGGAATGCAGACCCTGGCGGGCCTACATTCCTCCCCGGCGGGACAGGGAGAGATATATGGAAGAGATGCCCAAGAACTACGATCCGTCGACCAACGAGCCGGCGATCCTGCAGAAGTGGCTCGACGGCGGCTACTACAAGCGCCGCGAGGGCGTGGGCGACTGCACCGTCACCATTCCGCCTCCCAACGTGACCGGCAAGCTCCACATGGGTCACGCTACCGACGACTCCATCCAGGACGCCATCGTCCGTATGGCCCGCATGCGCGGCAAGTCCACGCGCTGGGTGCTGGGCACCGATCACGCCGGTATCGCCACGCAGACCAAGGTCGACAAGAAGCTCAAGAGCGAGGGCATCAGCCGCCTGGAGATCGGTCGCGATAAGTTTGTCGACGCCTGCTGGGACTGGACCCACGAGTACGGCGGCATCATCGTCGAGCAGATCAAGCGCATGGGCTGCTCCGTCGACTTCGACAACGAGCGCTTCACCATGGACGAGGATTACGCCCAGGCTGTGCGTAAGGTCTTCTGTGACTGGTACCATGACGGCCTGATCTATCGCGGCAAGCGCATCGTCAACTGGTGCCCCAACTGCACCACCGCCATCTCGGACGACGAGGCTGAGTATAAGGACGAGAAGGGCCACCTGTGGCACCTGCGCTACCCGCTGACCGAGCCGGTCAACGGCCAGGACTACATCGTCGTCGCCACCACGCGCCCCGAGACCATGCTCGGCGACACGGGCGTTGCCGTCTCCCCGAAGGACCCCGAGAAGGCCGCCTTCGTGGGCAAGACCGTCAAGCTCCCCATCGTCGACCGCGAGATCCCCATCTTTGAGGATTGGCATGTCGACGCCAACTTCGGTTCCGGCTTTGTCAAGGTTACCCCGGCCCACGACCCCAACGATTACGCCATGGGTCAGGCCCACGATCTGCCGCAGATCAACATCTTCGACGAGCACGCTGTGGTCGTCGAGGGCTATGGCGAGTTCACCGGCATGAACCGCGACGAGTGCCGCGAGGCGGTCATCAAGTGGTTCGAGGAGCACGACCTGCTCGACCACGTCGAAGAGCTCGACCACTCCGTCATGCACTGCTACCGTTGCGACTCCGCGCTGGAGCCGTGGCTGTCCGAGCAGTGGTTTGTGGCCGTCGACAAGCTCAAGGGGCCGGCACTCGACGCCGTTAACTCCGGCAAGGTCACCTTCCACCCCGCGCGCTGGACGCAGACCTACACCACCTGGATGGAGAACCTCAAGGACTGGTGCATCAGCCGCCAGCTGTGGTGGGGCCACCGCATCCCCGTGTTCTACTGCGAGGACTGCGGCTGGGAGGACGCCCTTACCGAGGACACCGACGTGTGCCCCAAGTGCGGCGGCCATCACGTCCATCAGGACGAGAACGTGCTGGACACCTGGTTCAGCTCGCAGCTGTGGACCTTCGCCACGCAGGGCTGGCCGCAAAAGCCGGAGCTGCTCGAGGGCCATCATCCCACGACGGCGCTCGTCACCGCACGCGACATCATCGCGCTGTGGGTCGCCCGCATGGTCATGAGCTCGCTGTACTTCCTGGACGAGGTGCCGTTTAAGGACGTCGTCATCTACCCGACGATCCTGGCCAAGGACGGCAGCCGCATGTCCAAGTCCAAAGGCAACGGTGTTGACCCCATGGACCTCATTGGCATGTACGGCGCCGACGCCATGCGCTACAACCTGCTCACGCTGTGTACCAACAACCAGGATGTTAAGTTCGACGCGAACATCGACAAGAAGACCAAGAAGCTCATCGACAGCCCGCGTACCGACCAGGCAAAGAGCTTTGTGACCAAGATCTGGAACGCCAGCCGCTTCCTGCTCATGAACATGGAGGGCTACACGCCCGGCGAGCCCGTCGTGGAGACGCCGGCCGACGCCTGGATGTTCAGCCGCCTGGCCAAGGCCGTGAAGATGGTCACCGAGGGCATCGAGAACTACACCTTTGGCGACATGGCCCGCGGCGTGCAGCAGTTCTTCTGGAACGAGGTCTGCGACTGGTACGTCGAGGTCACCAAGGCCCGCCTGAAGGGCGAGGGGCGTCTGCAGGCTCAACGCAACCTGATCTTTGTGCTCGATACCTCCATTCGTCTGATGCACCCGCTCATGCCGTTTGTCACCGAGGAGATCTGGGACAACATGCCGGCGAGTGTGCTCGACCTGGACGCCGAGGGCAACGTGGACCGCGCCGAGGCGCTCATGATCGCCAAGTGGCCCGAGCCCGCCGACTACGCCAAGTACGTCGACGAGCCCGCCGAGCGCGCGTTTGAGCTGTGCCGTGCCGTCGTGTCTGCCGCCCGTGCCACCCGTTCGCGTTATCGCTTAAGCCCCAAGGCGGAGCTCGACGTTGTCGTGCGCGCCGGCGCCGAGGATATCGAGAAGCTCGAGAGCCTGCGCTCCACGATTGAGCCGCTGGCCAACACGGCTTCGCTGGTTATGGGCACTGACGTTGAGAAGCCGGCCGCGAGCATTGCCGTGGTCGACAGCGGCGTCGAGGTCTTTGTGGTGCTCGAGGGCAAGGTTGACCTTTCGGCCGAGAAGGCACGTCTGGAGAAGGAGATCGCCGCGGCCCAGAAGGAGCTTGCCGGCTGCGAGAAGACGCTCGCCAACGAGGGCTTTGTGGCTAAGGCCGCGCCCGCGGTGGTCCAGAAGAAGAGGGACCGTGCAGCTGAGCTCAAGGAGATCCTGGCGGCGCTGACTGCTCAGGTTGCTGACTTCTCGTAAGGTTTACTCGGGGGCGCGTCCCGACGCTTTGCTCGCTACTGCGGACACCTATTCCGCCGTTCTAACGAACGGCGGCTGACTCGACGCTGCAAACGCCTCTGATGGCCAATCTGCCGTTCAACTTCGGGCGCATGGGCATAAGCCCTATGCGCCCTTGTTTCACGGCACCTTGGCTCATCAGAGGCGTTTTCGCTGACTATCCTCAACCTATACTGTTTTATTTTTCTATGAATGGCGGTTCTAAAAATGCCTAAGCGTTCTGGCTTGTATACCGTTCCTTTTGAGTTTGATTTGCTTTCGTTTGATGAGGCTGTTGGGCTTGCTGCTGATACGGGGCGGATTTCTGGGGATGCTGGGCCTCTGCTTGAGACGGTTGTCGATATGCTCGATGAGCTGGGACGTCCGGACGAGTATTTCGATTGCATTCAGGTTGCCGGTACCAATGGCAAGACTTCGACCACGCGTTTTTCGGCTGCCATCCTTCGTGGTGAGGGGTTAAAGACCGCACTGTATACGTCTCCGCAGCTTGTGCGCTATCCCGAGCGCATGGAGGTTGATGGGCGCGTTGTGAGCGACGAGGCCTTTGCCCGTGGCGTTTCTGCCGCCGTCGAGGCGGGGCATCGCGTGAATGCTCGTCGTGTAGCGGCGGGGGAGCGCGCCTATACCATCACGCCGTTTGACCTGCTGACGGCTGCCGCACTGGTGGTGTTTGCCGAGGCCGCGGTAGATGTTGCTGTGCTCGAGGTTGGCATGGGCGGCCGTTGGGACGCCACGAGTGCGACCGATCCCGTCGCCGTTGCCATCACCGGCATCGGGCTCGACCACACGCGCATTTTGGGCGACACGCTCGAGGCAATTGGGGGGGAGAAGGCCGCGGTCATCAAGCCCGGGCGCTTGGTTGTGCTGGGCGAGGGCACGCACGAGGCGAGCGTTCAGCGCGTGATGGATGCCCGTTGCCGCGAGTGCGGCGTCGTGCCGCTCGTGGTGAGCCACGCCACGACCAAGGTGCCGGCGCATGTGGGCGATACGGTTGAGTTTAGCTGCACCACGCCGCGCGCGATTTATACGTCGAGCATGGTCAAGCCGGCCTATCAGCCGCAGAATGCCGCGTGCGCGATTATGCTGTGCGAGGGGTATTTGGGTCGCGAGCTCGACCACGAGGCACTGGATGCTTCGCTTATGGGCTGCCCCACGCCGGGTCGCTTTGATGTGCTGGGAACCGATCCGCTCAAGCTGATTGATGCCTGCCATAACCCTCAGAGCTGCGAGAACTTTGTGAGCGCACTGGATGAGATCGACCCGTGCGTGGAGAATCGCCCCACGCTGCTGTGCGCCGCGCTTGCCGACAAGGACGTGGCGGGTATCGTTGACGTGCTGATTCCGGCCTTCCCGCGTGTAGTCGTAACGCAGACCGATTCCGATCGCGCCCTACCGGCAGAGGAGCTCGCTGCCCTGGTGGACGCCGATAAGCTCGCAGGTGTGTACCCTAGTGTATCCGAGACTCTCGCCGCCTTCGATGCCGCGGGCGAGCCCTTCGTAGCCGCCGGCACAATCACCCTAGCCGGCGAAGTGGCGAGGCTGCTGCGCTAACCCCACCCGTGGGTAGCTAATTTGGGCTGCTCGCCAGGAAATGGGCCTATTTACTACGTTTAATCGACTGCCCTCGACCACGCCGAGACTTGTGAAATTAAAACCGCAGGTAGAAGTCTTGCAGATTTTCAAAAAAGACCCGCATGGTCGACCCATGCGGGTTAAACGTAGTAGATAGGCCGTTTTCGTGGCGCAGCTCTAGGCTTTCAAATTGATCGACTTGCCCCCTTGGCAGTTGCGGTGAAATAGTTCCTGGATTTTGCCTACGTGGGCCCATCTGGGAACTATTCCACCGCAACTTATTGAGGGGCTATTGGGAAGGGGCTAGTCTAGGCGGACTGGGTCGTGGGGGTAGGCGTTGAGAATCTCGACGCCGTTCTCGGTCACCAGGGCCAGGTCCTCGATGCGGACGCCGGTGCGGTCGGGGAGGTAGATGCCCGGTTCGATGGAGAACGTCATGCCCGGCTCTACGACCTGCTCGTTGACGAGCGAGACGTCGCCCGGCTCGTGGTCCTGCAGGCCGATCGAGTGACCCAGGCGATGCGTAAAGTATTCGCCGTAGCCCGCGTCCTCAATCACGTCGCGCGCGGCACGGTCCAGGTCGCACATGCGCACGCCCGGTGCGATGAGCGCCTCGGCGGTCTCGTTGGCGCGGCGCACGATATCGTAGATGCGTGCGGTTTCCTCGTCCGGCTCGCCCCAAAAGAACGTGCGCGTCATGTCCGAGCAATAGTTGCAGCGGCGTCCGCCAATGTCGAACAGCACCACGTCGCCGCGCTTGAGCACGGTGTCGTCGGGTTCGTGATGCGGGTCGCCGGCGTTGGCGCCAAAGCTCACGATGGGCGGAAAGCTAAAGCCCTCGCAGCCGTGCTTGCGGTACAGACCGAGCATCTGATCGGCAATTTCGCGCTCCGTCACGCCTTCATGGACGAGCTTGATGGCGTCGGCCATCACGGCGTCGTTGGCGGCCGAGGACGCGCGCATAAGCTCCTGCTCGGTAGCGTCTTTGTAGGTGCGTGCGGCGGTGACGGCAAAGTCACCCAGGAAAAACTCGCTGGCGGCGTGGCGCTCCATGAGCGGCATCAAAAAGCCGGAGCGCATGACGGTGTCGATGCCGAGCGGTTTGGTCGGATCGACCTCGCGAGTGATGGCGTCGGTCACGACGTCGGTATCGGTGTGGTAGGCAACGCGGGCATTGTCATACTCTGGCAGCTGGTGCAGGGCGTTGACTAGGATCACCGGCTCGGCACCGCGCGCGAGCAGCACGCCGCAAAAACGCTCGAACATATCGGCATAAAAGCCGGTTAGGTAATAGATCGACCACGGGTCATTCACGAGCAGCTGCGCACCGGGGTGCTGAGCCTCGAGCGCATCGAGCACGCGCGCCACGCGCTGGTCATCGACATGTGCCATGAAACATCCTTTCGCTAGGCTGCCACCATGGTATCCCAAGCCCGGCACATAGGGACGTTCCTTTTATGCCGGCACTTCGGGACACTCCTTGCAAAAGCAGCTAAAAGAGCCCGTCCCAAATTTGCTTCTTAGGCTGGGTCGATGTCCATACTGGCGACTAGGTCAATGTTGGTGTCGAGAAGATCTTCCAGCACGACGTCGCCCATGCGGATGGGGGCGTTGACGACTAGGCCTCGGATGAGGTTCATGGCTTGGGCGTGGAGTTCTAGCGGGATGGCTTCGGCCGTGCGGACGGGGAGTAGGGCTTCGTCGCCGCCGGAGACGGCCACGGTCGTTGTGAGCACGCGCATGGGGCAGGTGAGCTCCTGATGTGCGAACGTATCGCCGCGCGGGCAGTTGTTACCGGTTACGGAGCGCACTTCCACCACGGTGCCATTGGCGTCGTGCTCCACCTCTACGGTCAGGAGGCACTCGGATGGGCAGGTGGTGCAGTTGAACTGCAGCGTCTCGGTCACATTCGTACTCATGAGCTATGCCTCCTCAACGGGATCGACGGACAGGACGATTTCGCTGGCACCCAGGTCGAGTGCGCGTTGAATCACCTTAGCCGGCAGCGGGAAGCTTTCCATGACGCTCGGTTTAAACGCGCGGACTTTGCCCGCAAACACTTCTTCGCCGTTGGCCAAGATGCGTACTCGAGCGGTATCGACCGGCCGGCGTACGCGGAAGTTGAGCTTGGTGAGCGCCACAGCCGTAATGCGTCCCGGCAGCGCGTAGCCCGCAATGCCGGCAGGGGAGACCGTGAGCTCGCAGCTCGTGTCCGCGACCGCGTTCGTTTCGGCCCCGCCACCCAGCGCGTACGCCGCCGCGGCTGCACCGGCGTGCTCGGACTCGGTCGTCACGTTGTCGGCCAGGTCGTGCACGTGCAGCACGTTGCCACAGGCAAAGATGCCCGGCACGCCTGTCTGGAGGCTCTGGTCAACTACGGCGCCGCGCGTGCGTGGGTCAAGCTCCACGCCCGCGGCAACCGAAAGCTCGTTCTCGGGAATCAATCCCACCGAAAGCAGCAGTGTGTCACACGGAACAACGCGCTCGGTCCCCGGAATGGGCGCCAGGCGCTCGTCGACCTGGCTTACCTCGACGGCCTCCACGCGGTCGTGCCCGATCACGCGCGTGACCGTGGTGGACAGGTGCAGCGGAATGTCAAAGTCGTCCAGGCAGTTCTTCACATTGCGGCGCAGGCCGTTGGCGTACGGCATGAGCTCGTACACGCCCTCGACCGAAATCCCCTCGAGCGTGCAGCGACGTGCCATGATAAGCCCGATATCGCCCGAACCCAAAATGACGGCGCGCGAGCCGGGTTTGAGGTTTTCGATATTGATGTATCGCTGCGCCAAGCCGGCCGTAAATACGCCGGCGGGACGGCTACCGGGAATCTTGATCTCGCTGCGGGTGCGCTCGCGGCAGCCCATGGCAAGGACGACCGCGCGCCCGGTGAGCTGCAGCATGCCGGCAGGGCTCATGAGCGTGACGGCATGGACCGCAGTGTCTTCCGCAGGCTCGCCTGAATCAATCCCAAGCACCATGCTGTTCAGGAACAGCGCAATGTCGGTTGCGTGCACCTGGTCGATAAAGCGCTGCGCGTACTCAGGACCGGTGAGCTCCTGTTTAAAGTGCGACAGGCCAAAGCCGGGGTGGATGCACTGGCGGAGGATGCCGCCCAGGTGCTGCTCGCGCTCCACGATGGCCACGCGCGCTCCGGCCTTATGCGCGGCCAGCGCGGCCGCCATGCCGGAGGGGCCGCCGCCGATAACGACCACGTCAAAGACTTGCGTTTGTACGGCTTCTACGACGCCGCAATCAATCGTGCTCGATCCGAATTCCGCCATCCTAGCGCACCCCCTTCAGCGGTCCCTCAACCAGCCAAGATCCGGCGTCCTCCAGTAATACCTCGCTGGGGTCGCAGTCCAGCTCTCGGGCAAGGATCGCCACCACACGGCTCTGGCAAAAGCCACTTTGGCACCGACCCATGCCGGCACGGCAGCGGCGCTTAACGCCCTCGACCGAAACTGCGCCCGGGCGACGTCGGATCGCGGTCACAATCTCGGCCTCGGGCACCGTCTCGCAGCGGCAGACAATCTGCCCCCACGCAGGATCGGACTCAATGAGCTCTTCCTTGCGCGCAAGCGGCGCGCGGTCAAAGTCGTCCGGCGCAAGGCGGATCGGGTCCCAATCGGCACGTTCGCGCAGGGTCACGCCCGCATTGCGCAGCACCTGTTCCATGCGTTCGGCAATGGCCGGCGCGCTCGCCACGCCCGGCGACTGAATGCCCGCCGCCTGGAACAGGCCCGGCACCACGGCCGACTGCCCAATAAAAAAGTCGTTCGTACCTTGAATGACCGGGCGCCCGCCGGCGAACGCGCGCACCACGCGGCGCGTGTCCAGGTCGGGCACCAGCTTGCGCGCGCCGGTCAGCAGCGCGTTCACATCGCTCGCATAGGTCTGCGTGTCGCCCGGTTCGCGCACGGCAGCCGTGGCGGTGATCACGGTGTTGCCATGCACAGTGCCTGTCACGATAACGCCCTTGGACACCGGCGTGGGTACGGGGTAGAGCGGCATGAGCGTGCGCGGCTCCTTATCCAGCACCACGATGTTGCCCTGACGCCAGACCATCTGGAACTCCTCGGCGCCTGCCATATGCGAGATGTCGGCGGCTCCGTTGCCCGCGGCGTTGATCAGGTAGCGGCAGCGCACGTCTCCGGCGGGCGTCGCCAGCGTAAAGCGCGTGGCTCCGTCATCCGAGCCGGCAACTTCAATTGCCTCCACCGGCGCAGACCGCATAAACGTCACGCCGTTGGCAGCTGCGTTCTCCAGCGCGGCGATGGCAACCTCAAACGGGTCGACAAACCCAGTCGATGGGCACCATAACGCGCACGTTGCATTGGCACTGGCGCGCGGCTCTAATATGTGGATGCGGTCGGGTCCGACGATCGACAGCTCGGGCACTCCGTTGGCCAGGCCGTTGCACCGTAGCTGCTCCAGATGCGCGCGGTCCTCGTCGTTAAAGCCCAACACCATCGACCCGGTGCGGCAGAACAGAAAGCCCAGCTCCTGCGCCCACGTACCGTACAACTCGCAGCCACGGGCGTTGACCTGCGCCTTTACGGTGCCCGGTGTCGGATCGTAGCCGGCGTGCACCAGGCCGCCATTGGCCTTCGACGCGCCCAGCGCAATATCGTTAGCCGCCTCGACCACGCAAATGGACAGGTCAAACCGCGCGAGCTGCCGCGCGATGGCGCATCCGGTGATGCCCGCGCCCACAATCGCGATATCAAACGTTTCTGTCACAGTGCCTCCCAGACGAGTTGACAGGCTGTCAATACGACTATCCTACGGTCTGCACACCCCCAGTGCGGCGGCAATGCGGCGAACAGCCCCGCAACACCCGCCAACGGCAGACGAGGTGAGACCCGGCACGGATGTCGACCTCGTTAGACCGCGGGCAACACCACCCAAGCTCGCGGTCGATGCCGCCACCCGTTACAGATTGAGATGTTTCTATCCGACCATGCCTGCGACCTGCCAAATCGTTAACCCCCGTGTTACACTAACTCGAGCTGTAACTACCCCGAAAGGTACCCGTAATGTCCAAGTACATCTCCGAGCTCATGTCGCCGCAGCTTATGGGCGTCGTCTATGCCTTCGTTGGCTTTATCATCGCCCTGTATGTGCTGTCGGTCGTCTATGTGTTCATCGACGCTCGCCGCCGCGGCGCCAGCGCCTACGTGGCATGGGGCATCATCGCCCTCATCCCGTTTGTAGGCCTCATCGCCTACCTGGTCTTGCGCCCGCACTCCTACGCGTCCGACCGCGAGGAGCAGGAGCTGGACATGGCCCTGCGCGAGCGCCAGCTTGCCCAGTACGGCACCTGCCCGCAGTGCGGCGCGCCCATCGAGAAGGACTTCGTCGTCTGCCCGGTGTGCGATACCCAGGTTCGCAACGTGTGTCCCAGCTGCCATCGCCCGCTCGATGCGCATTGGAAGGTCTGCCCCTACTGCCGAACTCGCATCCAGTAACGCATCCATCGCCGGGCCGGCCGCAAGCCACGGGCTCCGCGCACCCCGCGCATCCCACGGCCGCCACGCGCCCCGCGCCGCCCCACACGATGAAGCATGCGTAGAAAATCGCCCGCCGTGCCATTAAGGTGCGGCGGGCGCTTGTATACCAAGGCAACCTGCCTATAATGATGCAAGTCAAAAACGCCGAGCGCATCGCACGCATTTGCGCTAGGCATCCGAGAGGAGAAAACATACCCATGAAGGCACTCTACAATGACGGTTCGGTGGCCGAGCTCCCGCAGGACGAGGTCACGCACGTCATCCGTCACTCCGCCGCGCACATCATGGCGCAGGCCATCAAGCGCCTGTACCCCGAGGCCGACTTTGCCTACGGTCCCGCGACCGACAACGGCTTCTACTACGACGTCGACCTGCCCGAGGGCGTCAAGATCAGCGAGGACGACTTCCCCGCGATCGAGGCCGAGATGAAAAAGATCGTCAAGGAGAACCTCAAGTTTTCCGTGTACGAGAAGCCCCGTGCCGAGGCCATCGCCCTTATGGAGGAGCGCGGCGAGAAGTACAAGGTCGAGCACATCGGCGACCTGGACGACGACGCCCGCATCACCTTCTATCAGCAGGGCGACTACATCGACATGTGCGTCGGCCCCCACATCTGCTACACCAAGGCGCTCAAGGCCTTTAAGCTCACCGGCGTCTCGGGCGCCTACTGGAAGGGCGACAAGGACAACAAGATGCTCACCCGCATCAACGGCGTCGCCTTTGCCACCAAGGAAGAGCTCGACGAGCACATGCACATGCTGGAGGAGGCCAAGAAGCGCGATCACCGCAAGATCGGCCGCGAGATGGACCTCTTTATGATGCGCGATGAGGCCCCCGGCTTCCCGTTCTTCCTGCCCAACGGCATGATCCTTAAAAACACGCTGCTGGACTACTGGCGCGAGATTCACCACAAGGCCGGCTATGTGGAGATCTCCACACCGCTCATCATGAACAAGCAGCTGTGGAAGACCTCGGGCCACTGGGACCACTACAAGGACAACATGTACTCCACCGTCATCGACGACGAAGAGTACTGCATTAAGCCCATGAACTGCCCGGGCGGCGTGCTGGTGTACGCCTCCAAGCCGCACTCCTATCGCGAGCTGCCCATCCGCGCCGGCGAGATTGGCCTGGTGCACCGCCACGAGCTGCGTGGCGCCCTGCACGGCCTGTTCCGCGTGCGTTGCTTTAACCAGGACGACGCCCACCTGTTTGTGCGTCCCGACCAGCTGACCGACGAGATCGTGGGCGTGGTCAACCTCATCGACTCCGTGTACCAAAAGTTCGGCTTTAAGTACCACGTTGAGCTTTCCACCCGCCCCGAGGACTCCATGGGTTCGGACGAGGACTGGGCTCGCGCCGAGGAGGGCCTGCGTGCCGCTCTGGAGAAGCTGGGCATGGACTACGAGGTCAACGAGGGCGACGGCGCCTTCTACGGCCCCAAGATCGACTTCCACCTGGAGGACTCGCTCGGCCGTACCTGGCAGTGCGGTACCGTCCAGCTCGACTTCCAGATGCCGCTCAACTTTGACCTGGAGTACGTGGACGCCGACGGCACCAAGAAGCGCCCCATCATGCTGCATCGCGTGTGCTTTGGCTCCATCGAGCGCTTCATCGGCATTTTGATTGAGCACTTTGCGGGCAAGTTCCCCACCTGGCTGGCCCCCGTGCAGGTCAAGGCACTTCCCGTCTCCGAGAAGAGCCGCGACTACGCTCACGAGGTGTGCGCCAAGCTGGAGGAGGCCGGCATCCGTGTGGTCTGTGACGACCGCGACGAGAAGATTGGCTACAAGATCCGCGAGGCTCGCAGCATCGACCGCGTGCCCTACATGCTCATCCTTGGCGAGAAGGAGGTCGAGGCCGGCAACATCTCCGTCCGCGACCGCTCCAACGAGACCGTTCAGATGAGCGTTGATGAGTTTGTGGCCAAGGTGCTCGAGGAGATCAAGACTCGCGCCTAGCATAAACAACACAAGAATTAACAAAGGCGATCGTCCTATAGGGCGGTCGCCTTTTTTGTTGTCTATAGAAGAAAAGCCGCTGGTTAGTGCGGCTTTTTTGTTGTGCAAAAAGGTACAGGTTTTTGTAGAGGCGTATGGAGATGCACCCATTCGCGGCGTATTTTGTGCAATCTGGGAAAACGCGAGCAGTTTCCTCGTATAATGAGCAACGTCGAAAGATACAAAAACCTGTACTTTTGCGACTGCGCCTAGCTGCGAGCGAGAAGCCTGTTCTTAACGCCCCTGCATCCGCGTGTGTCGCGGAGCAAGGAAGGGGGGCGAGAGATGGAACAGACAATGCGGCGCCAAGAGCAGCTGCCCGGTGCCTTTAGTGGCGCCACTACCAACAGCCAGCACGGCCGCGTCCGCTGGTATCTGGTCCACACCCCCAACGGTAAAGAGCGCGAGACCTGCGAAAAGGTCCGCCGCATTATCCCGCACGAGCTGATGCGGGACGCTTTTGTGATGCAAAAGGAGTTCTGGTTTAAGCGGGACGGCGCCTGGTCGCTCCAAACCAAACCTATGTACAAGGAATATTTCTTCGTCGCCACGCGCGATGCCGCCTTGCTCGATAGAGCTTTGGCCCAGTTGAGCTTTGGCTGTCGCATTGCCGGCAGCAAGGAGCGGGCCTATGCGCCCATGCCGGACGATGCACAGGACTGGTACCGCAGCGTGCTCGACGATGACGGCGTGGTGCGCAACAGTGTGGCCCGCATAGAAGACGGTGTATTGCACATAGAGCAGGGGCCCTTGGTGGGGCAAGAGGCCCGTGTGCACAAGATTGATCGTCGCAAGCGCTGGTGCCTGGTAGACGTGGGCGAAGGCGACTCCGGTTTTAGGGAGCTGCTTCCGTTAGACGTACCTAGCAAAACGTAAGGGAGACGTTGCATCGGCAATTCGTTCGCATTTTGAATTCATGGACGGGGGGGGGTTCCTGGGGACAGGAACGTATGTTTTATTGTGGCTGAAAAAGAACTAACAGAGAGTAATGGGCCCGCGGGGGCGGCGCTGATTGCTCAGGCCATGGGCCGGCGTGAGGGCGGCGGCCGCTACAGGGCCATGCAATCCATCATGGACTGGGACCGCTCGCGCCTGGGCTACCGAGCCGTCAAGCGCGCGTTCGACATCGCGTTCAGCGGCTGCGTGCTGGCCGTCATCGCCATTCCGAGCCTGGTGCTCGCCGCGGCCATCCGCCTGGAGAGCGAGGGCAACCCGTTCTACAGCCAGATCCGCGTGGGGCAGACCCGTCCCGACGGCAGCCTGTCCACCTTCCGCATGTGGAAGTTCCGCTCCATGTACAAGGACGCCGACGAGCGCCTCGCCGAGCTCAAGGAGCAAAACGAGATCGCCGGCGCCATGTTCAAGATGAGGGAGGACCCCCGCGTCACCAAGATCGGCAAGTTCATCCGCAAGCACTCCATCGACGAGTTCCCGCAGTTCGTCAACGTGTTCCTGGGCCAGATGTCCGTCGTCGGCCCGCGCCCGCCGCTACCCAACGAGGTCGCGGAGTACACGGAGTACGACCTGCAGCGCCTGGCCGTGAAGCCGGGCATCACCGGCTGGTGGCAAGTCACGGAGCGTAACTCGACAGGGTTCGATGGCATGGTCCGTCGTGACCTTGAATATATCGCCAACCGAGGCGTCATAACCGACCTCAAGATCGTCGTCCTCACGGTGATCGAGGTCATCACCGGCAAGGGTGCGTGCTAGATGCTTCAGGACTATTCAAAATACTCTGAGCTAAATCGTGTCCCGGTGATTGACGTTCCGATCACCGGGACAAACATGTCCGACTGCATCGATTTCCTTGCGGAACATATCAATAATCTCCATGGCGAGTACATATGCGTCTCGAATGCACACACGTCCGTTATGGCTCATGACGATCCGAGTTATTGGGCCTGTCAGGCGGAATCGCTCATGTCCGTCCCTGACGGTAAGCCCCTGTCGGTGGTTGGTCGTAAGACTGTCGATTCGATGGATCGCGTGACCGGACCGGACTTAATGCGTGAGATTTTCGAGATTTCCAGTCAATACGGATGGAGTCATTACTTCTACGGAAACGAGCAGAAGAACCTCGACGCCCTTAAGCAAACGCTGCTAAGGGATTACCCGAATCTTAACATCGCAGGAATGGAGCCCTCTGTTTTCCGTTCGTTAAGCGAAATCGAAAAGGCTGAGCTTTCCAATCGTATTGCCGACTCTGGAGCCGATTTCGCATGGATTGCCCTCGGAGCCCCTCGTCAGGAAGTCCTCATGCACGAGCTCAAAGGAGGGCCACAGCCGTTAATGATTGGCGTCGGTGGCGCCTTTAATGTCCTCGCTGGCGTGGTGCCGGAGGCGCCGATATGGATGCAGAACCTGAGTCTTGAGTGGCTATACCGACTTATCCAGGAACCGAAGCGACTATTCAAACGATATCTCGTTACCAATACCAAATTTCTCTTTTACCAATTCACGGGCGCCAAGCGCAAGGAAGGCAAGTAAATGAATCCTACGACCGCATTTAAAGACAAGACCCTCATGATCACGGGCGGCACCGGCTCATTCGGCAACACCGTGCTCAAGCACTTCATGGATACCGACCTGGCAGAGATCCGCATCTTCTCGCGCGACGAGAAGAAGCAGGACGACATGCGCCACCTCCTGCAGGAGAGGTCCCCGGAGCTCGCCTCCAAGGTGCGCTTCTTCATCGGCGACGTCCGCAACGCCCAGAGCGTGCGCGACGCCATGCACGGCGTGGACTACATCTTCCACGCCGCCGCCTTGAAGCAGGTGCCCTCCTGCGAGTTCTTCCCCATGGAGGCCGTCCGCACCAACGTCATCGGCACGGACAACGTCCTGCACGCCGCCATCGACGAGGGCGTGGACCGCGTCGTGTGCCTGTCCACCGACAAGGCCGCATACCCCATCAACGCCATGGGCAAGTCCAAGGCCATGATGGAGTCCATCATCTACGCCAACGCCCGCAACGGCGCCGGCCGCACCACCATCTGCTGCACCCGCTACGGCAACGTCATGTGCTCGCGCGGCAGCGTCATCCCGCTGTTCATCGACCGCATCCGCAAGGGCGAGCCGCTCACCGTGACCGACCCCAACATGACCCGCTTCCTCATGAACCTGGACGAGGCCGTCGACCTGGTGCAGTTCGCCTTCGAGCACGCCAACCCCGGCGACCTGTTCATCCAGAAGGCCCCGGCATCCACGATCGGCGACCTCGCCGAGGCCGTGCAGGAGGTCTTCGGCCGCACGGGCACCCAGGTCATCGGCACCCGCCACGGCGAGAAGCTCTTCGAGACCCTCATGACCCGCGAGGAGCGCCTGCGCGCCGAGGACATGGGCGGCTACTACCGCGTCGCCTGCGACTCGCGCGACCTGAACTACGACAAGTTCGTCGTGGACGGCGAGGTGGAGACCCAGGCAGACGAGTCCTACACCTCCCACAACACCGAGAGGCTCGACGTGGCCGGCACCATCGCCAAGATCAAGACCGCCGAGTACGTGCAGCTGGCCCTGGAGGGCCGCGAGCACGAGGCGGTGCAGTAGGGTGCGCGTACTCGTCACCGGCGCGAAGGGCTTCGTGGGCAGGAACCTCTGCTGCGCGCTGAAGAACGTCCGCGACGGCAAGGACCGTCGCGAGAGATACGCGGGCCTGCTCCCGCTCGAGGTCATGGAGTACGACGTCGACTCGACGCCCGAGGAGCTGGAGGAATACTGCTCCCGCGCCGACTTCGTGTTCAACCTGGCCGGCGTCAACCGCCCCAAGGACCAGTCCGAGTTCATGGAGGGCAACTTCGGGTTCGCCTCCACGCTGCTGGGCACCTTGGAGCGCTACGGGAACACGTGCCCCGTCATGCTCTCCAGCTCCGCGCAGGCGAGCCTGTCGGGCCGCTTCGAGGGCTCCGTCTACGGCGAGTCCAAGCTCGCGGGGGAGGGCCTCTTCCGCGGGTACTCGGAGCGCACCGGCGCCCCGGTGCTCATCTACCGCTTCCCCAACCTCTACGGAAAGTGGTGCCGCCCGCGCTACAACTCCGCCGTGGCGACCTTCTGCGACTCCATCGCGAACGGCCGCCCCTACACCGTGAACGACCCCTCCGTGGAGCTGGAGCTCCTCTACATCGACGACCTCGTCGACGAGATGCTGGGGGCGCTACTGGGGCAGGAGCACCGCTGCGGCTACGAGGGGCTCGAGAGGGTAGGGGGCGAGGAGTTCTGCTACGTCCCCGGGACCGACGTGAGGACCCTGGGCGAGATCGTCTACCTGCTGGGCAGCTTCCGCGACAGCCGCGAGACGCTTGCCGTCCCCGACCTCACCGACGGCTCCTTCTCCAAGAAGCTCTGGAGCACGTTCCTGTCCTACTACGAGCCGGGGCATTTCGCCTACAAACTGAAGCCCAACGTGGACGAGCGCGGCTCGTTCACCGAGTTCCTGCGCACGCCGGAGCGCGGCCAGGTCTCCGTCAACGTGTCCAGGCCCGGCATCACCAAGGGCAACCACTGGCACATGAGCAAGTGGGAGAGGTTCCTGGTGGTCTCCGGCACCGCGAGCATCAGGCTGAGGAAGGTGGGGGAGGACGCCGAGGGCAACCCCTACCCGGTCGACGAGTACGTCGTCTCCGGCTCCGACATGCGCGCCGTGGAGATGATCCCCGGCTACACGCACTCTATAACCAACCTGTCCGACACCGAGGACCTCGTGACGGTCATGTGGGCCAACGAGCCCTTCGACCCCGAGAGCCCCGACACCTACTACGAGGAGGTCTAGCCGCATGGGCAAGGACTATTCCGATATCGCATTCAAGGACGACGGCCGCCTGAAACTGCTCATCATCGTGGGCACGCGCCCCGAGGTAATCCGCCTGTCCGAGGTCATCAAGAAGTGCCGCCGCCACTTCGACTGCCTGCTGGCGCACACCGGGCAGAACTACGACTATACGCTCAACGGCATCTTCTTCCGCGACCTGTCGCTGGACGACCCGGACGTCTACCTGGACGCCGTGGGAGCCGACCTGGGCGAGACCGTGGGCAACATCATCGCCGCGAGCTACAAGCTCATGGTGCAGGTGCGGCCCGACGCGCTGCTGATCCTGGGCGACACCAACAGCTGCCTGTCCGCTATCGCGGCCAAGCGCCTGCACATCCCCATCTTCCACATGGAGGCCGGCAACCGCTGCAAGGACGAGTGCCTGCCCGAGGAGACCAACCGCCGCATCGTCGACGTGATTTCAGACGTCAACCTGGCATACTCCGAGCATGCCCGCCGCTACCTCAAGGACACCGGTTGCGCCCCGGAGCGCACCTACGTGACGGGCTCTCCCATGGCGGAGGTCCTGCGCGCCAACCTGTACAAGATCGAGGCGTCGAACATTCTCTCCGAGCTCGGCCTGGAGCCCAGGCGCTACATGCTCCTCTCGGCGCACCGCGAGGAGAACATCGACACCGAGGCGAACTTCACGAGCCTGTTCACCGCCATCAATGCCCTGGCGGAGAGGTACGACATGCCGATCCTGTACTCCTGCCACCCGCGCTCCCGCAAGCGCCTGGAGGCCACCGGCTTCAAGCTGGACCCGCGCGTGCGCATGCACGAGCCCATGGGCTTCCACGACTACAACTGCCTGCAGATGAACGCCTTCGCGGTGGTGTCGGACTCCGGTACCCTGCCCGAGGAGTCCAGCTTCTTCGCCTCTATCGGCCACCCGTTCCCGGCAGTGTGCATCCGCACCTCCACCGAGCGCCCCGAGGCACTGGACAAGGCGTGCTTCACGCTTGCCGGCATCTCCGAGAAGGGGCTGTTGCAGGCAGTCCACACCGCCGTCGAACTCGACGCCGAGGGGTCGCTCCCCGAGGCGCCCGTTCCCGACTACGCCGACGAGACAGTGAGCACCAAGGTCGTGAAGATCGTCCAAAGCTACACCGGCGTGGTGGACAAAATGGTGTGGAGGAAGGCATAGCCATGGGTGTCGCCTATAGGATTCTCGATGGCGCCTCCCGTGCCTACAATAAGCTGCTCCTGCTACCCGCGCTTCGTCGCTCTTTCGCAGAATGCGGACATAATGTTACGCTCGGTCGACACAGTGAGGTCTCCGGGGCGGGGAACATTTACATGGGCCACGACGTATACCTGGGCCCCAGGACCACGCTGCTCACGACCCGCGCGAAGATTCGCATCGGTGACTACGTCATGAGCGGCCCCAACCTGACCGTGATTTCCGGCGACCATCGCACCGATATCCTCGACCGGCCCATGATGACGCTCTCCGATGAGGACAAGCTCCCCGAGAACGACCAGGATGTCATCATCGGAGACGATGTGTGGATGGGCAGCGGAGTGACGATTCTCAAGGGTGTTCACGTTTCTGACCACTGCGTCATAGCCGCAGGCGCTGTAGTGACCAAGGACATAGAGCCCGAGTTTTCAATCTGGGGGGGGGTTCCTGCTCGCTGTCTAGGTTCGCGGCTTAAAGGATAACAATGGATTCAACTGTTAATAAGGTTCACTATAAAGTTCTAATGGTCGGCCCCGACCTCTCTCTGCATGGCGGAATCGTTTCCGTCGTACATGGTTATCTGGATGGGGGGCTCCCCGAGGCATGTGATGCCTTCAAGTACTTGGGGACAGGGGTTGGCCACTCTAAGCTCGGAAAATCCTTCGCCTTCTCCCGGGCTCTTGCTCATTACGCGATGACCATGCCCTCCTATGACATCGTTCACCTGCACATCAGCGCGCGTGGCTCTTACAGGCGCAAGTCTATCATGGCGCGTATAGCCCATAAGGCAGGCAAGCGCGTGATATTGCACGATCATGACGGTGAGTTCAAGAAGGCCTTCGAAGAGAGCGATGACGCCTACCGCCGCGATGTAAGGGAGACCTTCGGCATAGCGGATCGCGTCGTGGTGCTCTCGGAGGAGTGGCGCGATTACTTCGCTGAAAACGTCTGCGACCCGGGGAAAATCGATGTCGTCTATAACGGGGTTAAGGTTC
The DNA here is from genome assembly GCF_003459505.1 of Collinsella sp. AF20-14LB. Taxonomy (GTDB): domain Bacteria; phylum Actinomycetota; class Coriobacteriia; order Coriobacteriales; family Coriobacteriaceae; genus Collinsella. Next base: position 216,034 of record NZ_QRWD01000001.1, on the reverse strand, counting down.
CAGCAAAGGCGTGTTCGCCTTGTTCGCATCAAGACGTCCTATTTTTAGGACGTCTTGATGCGCGCAAGAGCCCTGACGTGCTCTTGCGCGCATCAAGGGAAGTGCTGAAGCGCTTCCCGGAGACGAAGGTCGTCTTTGGCGGTGACGGCGAGGTCGAGAAGAATAAACGGCTCGCTGAGGCCCTCGGCATTGCCGACCGATGTGAGTTTTGCGGCTGGGTCACGGGCGACGAGCGTGAGGCCCTTTTCGAGCACGCTGCTGTGTACTGTCTGCCCTCGAAAAACGAAGGCATGCCTATGAGCGTGCTCGAAGCTATGGCGCGAGGTATTCCGACGATCGCAACTTCGGTTGGAGGCATTCCACAGGTCATCAGGGATGGAGTAAATGGGTACCTTATGCCTGTCGATGATGAATCAAAGCTATCAGGGCTGTTGTGCACGCTGATGGGTTCTGAGGACCTTCGTTTGAGCATCGGTCGCGCCGGCAGGTCGACTATTTCGGGAAGATTTAACGTTAAGAGAAATGTAGATGCGATTGTTCAACTCTACAAGGAGTTGGTGGATTAGTGGTCGAGAGAACGCCTAAAACGATTTACTACTGTTGGTTTGGTGATGGGGAGCTTTCTGCGACTGCTCAGAAATGTCTTCTCTCATGGGAAAGATATGCACCTGGCTATTGCATCACATGTTGCGATGAGCGGTTGTTCGATATCGAGTCAACGCCGTGGACTAAGGCGGCCTATGCTGCCGGTAAATATGCGTATGTAGCAGATTATGTGCGCTTCTGGGCCGTTTATAACTTCGGTGGGGTCTACATGGACCTGGGGAGCGAACTTGTTCGTGACATAACTTCGCTCTGTGAAACATATTCACCGTTTTCGGCAATTGAAGAATTGTCAAAAACGGTGAATACAGGGTTGATAGTTGCTGCACCGCGTCATAACCCTTTGCTTGCGGAAGTACTTGATGCGTATGACTCCACACAATTCAGTGACGACCCAGGTTTTCTAAATGATCATACCGTTAATCAGATGTTTACTCGCGTTCTCGAGGCTCATGGGTTTGTACGCGAGAATCGAGGGCAGAACGTTGGCGAATGGACTTTGCTTCCTTCCTCTGCATTTAATCCGGTATATGGATTTGGCGGGTATCACATTAAAAATGATACCTACAGTGTGCATCACTATTCTGCTTCTTGGGCTGAACCTAAATTTAGGACTAAGGGAAAAATTGTCCGCCTATTATCGCCTTTTATTGGTAGACGAGCTGCACAGATAGTAGGTAGGACGATCGCCGAGATTAAGCATAACGGCTTGATTTCCGGTACGGATAACTTGATTAAGCTGACGAAGAATAACGTGAAACAGCCGACAAATAGGAGGTGAATGATGGCCATAACAACTCAGATAAAAAACTGTTGTTCAAATTGTAGCCAGATTAATAGCGAATCTAAACCAGAAATGAATAACGACAGTGCGGTAATGCATTCATTTCTGAAGTTACCAGCTTTGTATGTCATTGGTTTCAGTGTTCTATATTTGCGCTCTGTCCTCTCAATAACAACGCTCGTGGAACTTCCCGATGCTCTGGATAAAAGTCTACTATTAATCGCCAGCGCTTTTCTTCTGCTTCATTGTGTTTCTAAGCTTGATCTATATAGCAAGCATATAGCTCTGATTGTTTTGTCTGTCAGTATTGGTTTCATTAGTTATTTAGTGTCCGGCGAGACTGCATCTTTTGTTGTTATTTTAGCCGTTCTTTCAACGGCTTCGATAACTGATATAGATTGTGTAGTTCGATACTGGCTATTTCTCTCCGTGGCTTTGATGCTGTTTGTAATTACTATGTTTGCCATTCAGATGGTTTGTGACCCTCAGGGTATTAAGTATTTTACTCGCTTGTCCGACAGCGGTCTAATTTTGAAAAAACGTTGGTCCTTTTATTTCTCACACCCAAATATGTTTGGCGCTATGGTTTTAATGTCCTGTAGTGCATTTGTATATTTGTATCAAAATCGAATTGGATTTATCCACTATTTCCTAATCCTTCTGATTGCGTTGTTCGTTTTTGCTTTATCGGACTCGAAAACTTCTTCGATATTAATATGTTTGCTAGTTGTACTTTCAGTCATACAGAGACTCTTTCGACTATTTGATACTGCTCAAGCGAGAATACTAGTTGGGTTACTCCCGCTGGGCGCTTTTCTTATCGTTTATTTGGTTTCGGGACCTCTTTATACCAGTTCTTTGGGCGGCTTATTAACGGGCAGAATTTCCCTATGGCACGCCTGTTATGTTCATCAGGGTTTATCGCTGTTCGGCAATAAGTTTATTGAATCAACGAGTATTGGCGTCAACGGCTGGACGTACTATTACACAACTCTTGACTGTGCTTATGCATCAGGTTTATTTGTTCTCGGTATTGCTTTCTCTCTATGGTTCGTTTGGGCAGTATGGAAATGCGCAAGATGGCGAGGCTATGATTCAGGAAGAGTTTTACCGGCTTTGATTATCATGCTGGTACTTGGTTTTTCTGAAGTACATATTTTTACTTTTGCTATTTGCTATGTGAACTTGTTTCTAGGCAGGCCCCTTTTTGAATTTCCGGAGCGGACTTGCATCGGCTAAGTATCTCGGAGTGGATTTTCTATTTTTGATTTACTGGTTTGACTGATGTTTTAACCAGCAACTTAAAGAAATAGCCCAATAGATATCAATCTGTGTGCGCTGCTCATGTAAGTCAAATTAGCTATTTTGCTGATAGGAGGATTTCTTCCAAATTAGCCTCCTCAGCTCAATCCCTTTATAGGCTGTACTTATCTTCTATTTCACACGTTTACTCTTAGATTGGATTGTTTTGTATGCTACCAAAGGACAAAGTCGCGCTTTCGACATGGTTTTCTTATCACAACTATGGTACCGCGCTGCAGGTTACTGCTTTATATCACGTGCTAAGTCGACTTGGAAAAGAAGTAGACGTTGTTAATTACGTTCCCGTGGGAAACTGCGTGAAAAGGCCTGTTTATAAAGGTTCGGCTTCTGTTTACGGCGAGCTATGCAACAAGGCATTAAATAAGCTTCAGAGTAGAGTTTATGCCCCGGATTCTCGAGAAAAACTGTTCGACGAATTTCTTGATGAACAGCTTACTTTTACTACAAAGTGCATAACGCTGTCCGATTTCGAAAAGCTGAACGATGACTATAGCACTTTCGTTTGTGGTAGCGATCAGATTTGGAACCCTACCGGGCATAATCCTCGTTATTTCTTCGATTATGTATCTAAAAATCGACTGAAGGTGGCTTATGCCCCCAGCGTGGGATGTCCCAGAATTGAAGACGGGGACGTTGCTCGTCGCATGAAGAAGCTCTGCGGCAGGTTTGATGCGCTTTCTACACGCGAGGAATCTGGCAGCAAAATTGTATCTGAGCTTACGGGGAGGGATGTTGAAACCGTAATTGACCCTACCTTGTTGATGAGTTCTTCTGACTGGAATAGTCTCACCGGAGAAGCTGTTGCGCCTTCGGAGCCCTATCTGCTTGCATATATGCTGGGATATAACAAAGACCATTGGAAAAGGGTCTACGAGTTGGCTTCTTTGCTCGACTTGCCGGTGCGCGTTATTCCTGTATTTAAGAGAGACCTTAAAAGAAAAGGCTGTATTACGGACCCCGTTGGCCCCTCAGAGTTCGTTTCGCTAATTGCGAACGCGAACTATGTCTGTACCGATTCTTTTCACGGCGTTGCCTTCTCAATAAATCTTAACCGCGATTTTTGCGTTTTTGAAAGATTTAAGCGGGGGACTTCCGGCAGTCAGAACTCTCGCATTTATAACATTCTTGAAAAGATGGGTCTTCAGGCAAGACTTGCTCTCGATGATGTTTCGAATGAAGAACTTGTTAGCAAAATTGAATGGACGAATCCCAATACGCTGCTTTTGGCTCAACGAGAGAACTCTCTTAATTGGTTAAAAGATGCACTTGCGCTTGAGCCTGCTGCTGACGATGTTAAAAATAGTATTAAGAAAAATCGCTCGCTTTGCTGCGGCTGCGGTGCTTGTGAGGCCGTTTGTCCGGTTGATGCGATTTCCATGAAGCTTGATGAAGAGGGCTTTTGGAGGGCGAGCATTAACGAGGATAAATGCATCTCTTGTGGTAAATGCCGTAAGGTCTGCCCGTTAATTCACCACGAGAGCGCCTTGCCCGTGGAGCAAGGAAAGCTGTATTCATTTAAAACTCAAGACGAAGGCCAGCTCATGCGCTCCTCGAGCGGTGGTGCCGGTGCGACGATTGCCGCGGCTGCTTCCTCTGGTGGTGCGTATGTCCTCGGTTGTGCCTTCGAAGACGGCTGTGGGGCCGTTGGCAAGCTGGTGAGCCCTGGTGACTCCGAGGGGCTCTCTAGTCTTGCAGGAAGTAAATACACTCAAGAAGAAGTACGCGATGAGCTCAAGCGTGCTGTCGACTGCGATGGTCCGTTATTTGTATTCGGTACTCCATGTCAGATTCAGGCTGCGCGGAATCTCTTTGGCGGGCGTGACGACGTTACCTATATCGACTTTGTTTGCCATGGAGTTCCTTCACGTCATCTTCTCAACCGTTACGCAGATTGGTTAAATCATTGCTTTGGTCTCGACCAGCAAAAGTTGCATATCGATTTTCGATACAAGCCCCGTGGCTGGAGAGAGAGATATATATATACGAGCGATGGTTCCTCTGAATCCTGCCGAAGCCAACATGAGGATCCTTACTTCCTGTTGTTTGAGGCCGGCCAATGTTACGGTCAGTCGTGCTATGAGTGTCCTTGGAGGGCAACAAGTGCGGCCGATCTTCGTATGGCAGATTATTGGGGCCCTCGATTTTCCAAAGACAAGACGGGCGTTAGTATGCTTCTTGTTTCGACTGAGCGGGGCGAGAAGATTCTTGCTGATCTTGGGCAAGCTGGAGCTGTTTCTGAACAGCCCTTCTCTGACTATATCAAGTGCCAGCAGACCAAGAACTTCCGTATGCCTGTGTTCCGAGATGCGCTGATTGACACTTTATCTGATCCGTCTTCTAACATCCAAGACATGAGCGATCAATTTGCTATGCCTGTTGCACAAGAGCGAAAGGCTATGAGGCGGTTGAATCCCTTAAAGGGGATTGCTAAAAAGATACTCAAGAGAGGTTAGTGTATGGCGAAAAAGCGTAATAAAGAGCTCGCGGTTAATGCGGGGCTTTTCGCTATTAGCTCTTTCGGTTCAAAGATAATTTCATTTTTACTTTTGCCGCTTTACACGGCCGTGCTGTCTACTGGAGACTACGGCACTGTTGACCTCATGAACAGTACCGTTAGCCTCTTGGTGCCACTGCTCACCCTTAATATTCAGGACGCTGTATTGCGGTTCGGTTTGGGTAAAGACGCTAGACCAGAAGAGATTGTTTCTGTTGGTCTCCGCATGGTGGCGGCAGGAGGCGCTGTCCTGCTCGTGGGTGTCGCCGCGCTATTTTTCCTCGGCCTTTTGCCTGTCAGTGGGATTTATTGCGTTTTCCTTTTGGGGATGTTTTACCTATCTGCGTTGTCCAACGTTTTGACAATGTATTTGAAGTCGCAAGATCATGTGCGCTCTCTCGTGGTAAGCGGCTTGGGCAACACGTTCATCATGAGCGCCTCTGCGGTCCTACTACTCGTTGTGTTTAAAATAGGCGTGCTCGGCTACATGTTTTCAATGATCCTTGGCTACTTGTTTTCTGTGCTTTACCTGTTTTGGGCTGGTAAAGTGTGGCAGTGCTTTGGGGTCGAAGTTCGGTCTGGTCTCGTGCGCTCCATGATTGCATTGAGTGCGCCTCTCGTTGCAAATAGCATCGCATGGTGGATTAACGATGTTAGCGATCGCTACGTTGTTACGTTAATTTGCGGCGCAGCGGCGAATGGCCTTTACGCAGTTGCTTATAAGATTCCTTCAATTTTGTCCACGCTGCAGTCCATCTTCTATAGCGCATGGGCGATTTCCGCGGTTAAAGAGTTTGACTCACAGGACTCAGATGGCTTTCTTGGAAAGACCTATGAGTTGTATTCCGGCGCTATTGCAATTGCATGCTCGATTATCATGCTGCTGGATATACCTCTGGCTAAAATTCTTTACTCGAACGACTTCTTCGATGCATGGCGCTATGTGCCTTTGCTGCTGGTCGGAGTGATGCTCAACGGTCTTTCTCTTTTTGAGGGGTGTCTATTCACTGCGGCATGTAAAACCAAGGCGGTTTCTTGGACTACTGTTGTGGGCGCGGCTGTTGGCATTGCGACATGTATTGGCTTAACTTTATTGATTGGACCCGTTGGCGCCGCCATTGCAACCCTTGTGGGTTATTTGGTTACATGGTCAACAAGAACTGTAGTGATGACGCGTAATATCGCTCGTATTAAGGTTTCATGGCGCACTGAGATCGCAACGCTTCTGTTTTTGATCGTCCAGGCTCTTTTGGCAATGCAATGGGGTATGCAATTAATCCAAGTGCCCGTTCTTGCTATGGTCGTGTTTCTGCGCCGCCTTCAACTCAAGAGCATTTGGAGTTTTGTTCGCAAAAAGATCGCTAGGTAATGGATCGAAGGGTATTTCTATGTCAAAACCTCTAATTTTGATTGCGTGCTATGCGGCAAGCTATGGGGGGAATTTTATTCGCTCGATGAGGGCGCTTGCGGACGCCTATGACGGTGATGTCTCGTTCCTGTTGCCCGAAAAGGCTAGAGGCATGAAATGGCTCGATGAATTGGGAGAATACGAAACAGGTTTTACACCTTTTGACAGGAAGGGACTTCGTAACGCGTGCGTTGCGCTAGCGCAAAAGTACGGTAATCACGCTATCGTTCACACGCACTTTGTCGGAGGGCTTAGCTTGCGTGAGGTCACGCAGGTATTCCCCAACGTCCTGTGTCATTGGCACATGGCGCTCGATGCCCCGATAGGTTTGAAGAGCAAGACAATCTCGCTTGTGAAGAAAGCGGTGTTTAACACCTTTTACTCGAAGGCACGATTTATAGCCGTGTCAGAACCAGTCGCGTCGGCGATTCGTCGCGAGTATCCTAAGGTTCGTGTTGAGTGCGTCCCCAATGCAATCGACTTTTCCAGGTATGCCGACTGTGGGCTCGAAGTACACGGCCGTCCGGCTTTTCCAATTCGGGCGCTCATTTTTGGTTCACACTTCGAGCGCAAGGGGGTCGATATTGCTATGGATGCTTGCGCTAAGTTGCTGCAGCGAAGGGCAGGGGGGGGTGCATCCTTACAGTTCCTACGCATAATCCCAGTGAATGCGTAAAGAAAGTGGTCGCGATCCGCGGCGAAGTACCTTCTTGGCTTCATATTGTACCCGTTGTGGAGGATGTCGCCTCGCTCTACAGCTCGACCGACCTGTTTTTATCGCCTTCGCGCTCTGAGGCGTTTGGCTACGCAGTAGTCGAAGCGGCCTACATGGGTTGCGGCGTCGTGGCAAGTGACGTTCCTGGCCAGAATTCCCTTAAGGGTATAAAGGATATCCAATGGGTGCGCGCTGATGATCCTGACGAACTCGCGGAAGCCATGCTCGCCTCGGTCGATATGCTCACTTCGCGTACCCAGGATGAGCTCGATGCGCTTCGTGTCGATCTCGAAGCCCAATACGGCATCGACTGTTGGGTCGGTCGAATGCTCGAGATTTATAAAACGGTTGGTTAGCTCTCCATTTACGAAATGGTCATGTCTGATCTTAGCGGTTTCCATCGCGAGTATTTGCTCGCTTGAGCACTGCTGAATATCGTGAAGCGGCACCGCCGATATTGCGCCTGGGCACCGGGGCCGACACTGGTCCCGGTGCCTTTTGTTGCTATCGGTCTATCCGTGCCGATCGCGTCGAAAATGTTGGTGTAAGGGTGACGCCCTAGCACCCGTTTAACGAAGAACGGCTCGCCGAGCAGGTCGTCATGGGCGAGATCAACATGCGGTAGCGCCGCGGCGTCGAATGTCAGCAATAAATGGGCACCGGGATCCATGTCGGCCCCGGTGCCCAAGCGCAATAACGGCGGTGCTATTTCGCGATATTCGGCAGTGCTCATGCGAGCAAATACTCACGACGAGCCGCTATTCATTGAGCCTTGAGCAATTTGCGTCTCGACTTAGAGCCTCATTGCCGACTTGTTCAACCAAATCCAGCGGTTTCCGCTGCAGTCAGCATACTCAATTCGATTTACTGCCAAACCGAGGTCTATAAGCCTTTTTGCCAAAGGCAAGTCCTGGCGCTCAACAAAGGCCTGGCCGTTCGGGAACGCGATTGCAAGCAGCGAGTCCAAATAGTGCTGAGTCGTCTCGTCCATATCTTTACCTCCTTTCGGGGCTTGATTTACGACCCATATATTCGGCTATCCGTCAAATACCATCGTGCGGGATTGAGTCACCTTGTGTCTCGTGCATCAATGAGTATGGCGAGAGCGCTGTCGAAAACAACCGCAGCGATCCACTCCTCATTTGGGTTCAAGGCTTACAACTCGATTGCAAACCTCCAGCGCGGCAGGCCTGTGCGTGACGATGATGACGGTACGGCCGAGATTTCGCATGCGGCCCAGCATTTCTCGCTCGGTCTTGGGGTCGAGGGCCGATGTGCATTCATCGAGCAGGAGCACGGGGGACTGGAGTAGACCGCACGCGCAACGGCAAGGTGTTGCTCCAGGTCTCCGTACCAGTTGTCGCTGGTGTCGTCCCAGGTTAGGTCCATCTGGCACCATTTGTCGTCGATCTTTACGGCGTTCCAGGTGTGGCCGTTGCCGGTGATGCGGCCGTTGGCGATGCCCGCGGCGTTAAGGAGCTTGGAGTAGATGCGCTGGTAGCTCTCGCAGGTGCCCTGGTGGCGGGTGAGGCCGCTTTCGGCCGAACACCAGTTGAGGCTGTGGTCGTACTCCAGCTGGTCGAGTGTCCAGTCGTGGAGCCACAGCGCCATGTCGTATTCCGAGCCGTTTGTCTCTTGCCTGCGCAGGTCCACGGCGTTGCTGACGATCTGCGTGACGCTTGGGCGGACGGTGCCGTTTACGGTCACCTCCGCCGTGGTGCGCAGGTAGTAGATCCCCTTGTCGTTTTGGGGGTCGTTTCTGTCGTTGTCCATAAAGTAGAAGTGGATGCGGTACGTGCCCGATGCCGTGAAGTCGAAGGTAAAGTCGTGGTCGGCGGTGCCCAGGCAGTGGTAGCTGGCCCATGCCTGGCGCGACGGGTCGCAGACGCTTTCCTGGCTGCCGCCGTCCCAATAGGTGGGCACGTCCATGCGCGCCTTGGCCCGGGACGAGCCGTTGGTCTGGGTTACGTGGAAGGTCGTCGCGGTGCCCGCGGGGCGTCGTTCCACGAAACGGTGAAGGTGACGCCGTTTTGGGTTGCGGTGGCGGAGTGGGCGTAGGTGGTTTTTGGCGTGGTGGAGATTGCCTCGGGCGTGGGGGTGGGCTGGGCGCGGAGGGATGGGGTGGGGGTGCCGGTTGCGGTGGGGGTACCGTCAGCGTCTTCCGTGTTGACGGCGCTGGTGCCGGTGGATGTTGCGGTGCTGTCTTCTACGGTATCTGCTGTCGCATTTGTGTCCGTGCCGTCTTCAGCCTTGCCTGTGTCGCTGCTCATGGCGTCGGCTTGCGCTTGCTGCTCGGCTGTTGTCGGAGGCTGAATCGCCTCCGCGATGGCTACCATAGGCATCGTCGCGCCGACCATGGACGCGCACGCGATCGCGCAGAGCAGGTAGTAAAGGGGTCGTTTCATAGCGGAGCCTCTCGGTGAGCAGCCAATAGGGTCCGAAGGCAGCTCCAGGCCAGCACTCCGCACATATTTTGTTGGGGTTTATTTTACGGGAACCCCAGTCAACATCAGCGATCTTTCTGGGGAATGTTGGGGGGAGGGGGAGGGAGTTGGTCCTCGGCCTCGCTGTGCGCTGATGTCTTTGCCCTCAACGATGTGCCCGTCGGCGAGGAGCGCGAAGCGACCAATCTGAACAATGACAATCCACCCGTCTGTGCATCCAAACTCCTGGATTATGCACATCGGGATTTTCACGGTCTTGTCGGTGATATTGTCTCGCGGACCGTGTGCATGCATTAGCGTGCATGCATTAGATGGAGGAGTCCTTGTATCCGTAGAGGCGCACCAGCATTTTCGATGCGACCGCCGTCAAGACAATTGGGTGTGCATCAAGGCGCTGTTAACTGCATGAGCCGATTTCTTATAACCTGTTTAAGCAAAGCAAGAATGGGGAATAAAGCTAACTGCCCATCGCGAACTGGCGATGGGGTACGCTACTGCCGTCAATATCGCAAACGACGAAATTCCGACGTTCGCAACATTGACACCAGCGTTGCCTGCTGCTAGCTGGATAAGAGCCTCGATGGTCATAAGTACCAATTCCTCGCTTTCGTCTAGTATGCCATAGGCAAGCATTGTTTTAGGTGGCCGCGAAAGCGTTGGTTGCACTTGCTGCGCCTTTGATTAGCCTGTCCGGGGAGGGTTAGCCGCCGCTTGTTGATCCGGACAGGTTGATTTATTTGGGGGGTATTTTGGCCGAGTTCGATACCGCTCGTATTCCTCGATATAGTTCCAAAAGTTCATATGCCCATTTCGATCATAGGGCCTCTTTTGCCGAAGTTCAGGCCAAGATTTTAGATTCAGGGTACGTTTCTCATCATGCGTTCTACCCTCTTATTTCCAACGAGATCATTACTGTTCGGTATCGTGGAGGTAAGCGAAGCTGCAAAGTTCGCAATATCGCTTATGCCTCGCATTTCGATCACCGCGTCTTCCAGTACTACTCTTATCTGTGGTCGGACTTATATAACAAGAAGGCTATTGCCGAAGAGTTTAATGAGGTTGCCGTAGCGTACCGCTCTTCGCTTTCATCAGACAGCGCCGTAACTGCTGGCAGCAATATTTCCTCAGCTAAAAAGGCATTCGACTATATGCGTGAGCAAGATTCGGCTTTTGTGCTTACGGGTGATTTCGAGAGCTTCTTCGACAACCTAAATCATGCCCATCTAATAGCGTCGTTGCGTTCGTTGTTTCCCAGTGGACGCTTGCCGGACGATCACTATCAAGTTATTAAAAATGTCCTTCGCTATTCGTGCTGGCCTATTGCTGATTTGGCTGCTCGACATGAATTTCCATGGCCAGTAATCGATCCTACTCGGGAGAAAATGATCAATGAAGCGGCTATCGAACTTCGGTTCAAGTCTATTCGTGAACTTAATAAGCTGGATGTTATCTTGCCAAGGTCTGAGTTTCTTGCAAACAAAAGTAAAGTCATCACCAGGCCGTGGCGGCGAACGGGTATTGATCTCGGCATTCCTCAGGGTCTTGCTGCAAGTGGAGTGCTCGCTAACATCTATATGACCGATATCGATATGAAGGTCAGGCTTGCCGTTGAACGGGTTGGTGGCTTGTATCTTCGTTATTGCGATGACTTTATTATTGCCGTTCCAAAATCTGGCTTTGATGCACTTGTAGAGGCAATCAATCTAATGGCCGATGTCGATTCCGTTAAACTGCAATCTGAGAAAACCAAGGTGTTCCGGGTTGATGGCAACGGAGTTGCTCAGCTTGATTTTGAAAGCGTTTGCGCGGGTGAGGTTCTTTCGTATTCCGGTGCACATCCGGCGCAGAAAGTCAGTTTCCTGGGGTTTGACTTTGACGGGCGCATTGTAAGACTTCGACAGTCTACGGTTGGAAAGTACCACAAACGTCTCCGTGAGGCGGCCACTGCGATTGCGCGTTCTAATGAGGGAGAGGGGAGACACGCATCAAAAAAGCGCGTCTCCGCTCTATATCAACATTATTCACCACTCGGTATTAAGGGAAGAAGGCTATGCCCCTCGGGTGATGCTGACCCTTCTGCATTTTCTCGCTATGGGAACTTTCTTTCCTACGTAGCGAGAGCCCAAAAGGCGTTTCCAAATGATCCGATTGCCCCCGACGAGGCTAAGATTTATAGGAAGATTAAACGCTTGAGTGCTCGGTAAACGATGGCTTTAGCGCTGGATTATTCATAGCCATAAATACTAAATCGATATCGGCCAATTCCGATCACTAGGTAACAATTGATGTGCCTTCACGCGGTCGCGGAACGATGCCTCTGAAACTCGAGCCGAACATCAGAATGATATGACAAGAACGGTAGTGTCGCGAAAGTTGGTGTAATGGACTCTTTGGCCCCTGTGTCCAGGATTCGGAATCTATCGATATCCTAGGCCGACCCCATTCTGTCGACAAGCTTAAGGCTGGATTCGACTATCTTCCTGGTGGTCTTTTCCAGCTCGGCCCAGTCATGACAGCTCGATGTGCCCCTCCGGAGCGCCGTGTCGTGCAACTCGGCCCCTTCCTCTCCGAGAAGTAACGCGAGGTTGCCGTGGAGACGGCCAGGATAGTCTCGAAAGCGGCCTGGTCGCGACATGGTGGGCGTATTCTAGGCGAAGGCACGGACCCTTCCGAACCAGGACGGGCCGCTCGCTCGGGCCAACTTTGGCGTACCCTGCTGGAACGGCTTCCGTCAACATCCGTGAAACTACCGCAAGGAGGAGGCCACGGTGATAGATAAGAGGCTTATTGAAGCCGTTCCCGGAGTCGAGAGACTTAAATCCGCAATGATTACCCCAGAATTGTTTGCTAAGGACCTCATGCAAGACTATTCTGGGCGTCCGTTATATACATACGAGGAATGGACGCGCGAGCTCATCAACCACTCTAACGCTTTCAAGGAACTGACCAGAGGTGCGGAGTTTCATGCGCCCGTATCCGAGGCAAATGGGGAGTGTGATGCGGTATCAGACGCGTATCAGTTAGATTTCAAGCTCATCTTCGGAAATTCCATGATGCGCGCCGTAAGTCTCACTTCGTCAAGGCGAGTTTCAGGTCGCGGAATAACTTTAGAACAACTTTGCAGAAGTCATGTAAAAGAACAGAGAGGCTTACGCCTGCATGCAATTCTCAGGGATTACAACCTCGCCAAGCTTGACGAGCTTCTAAAAATTGAGAGTAATAAACAATTTAGTGAAGAAGACCGTGAGGCCCGAGTACTTCTTCGCTCAATCAATCATTCAAAAAACTTGCTGCTAATTTATCCTTGCCGCTTTGAAGGCATCGACAGACTGCCTGAACTTGAGGAAACCGTAAACGCCGCACTTTACTATGACTTCCGGAACGTGCTCGAAGTCCGACGGATACACCATCCCGGCAAGGACACCTTCCTTTCATATTTTTGCGACGACCGCATGGTTGTCACAAGAGCGAGCGGGCGCGGCCTATCCAAGTTCGACGATATCATGGTCGCAAAAAGCAGAACATACATGGATATTATGCGTATGCGTGATCCCGGAGAGTATCAAAGGCTGTTGAAACTTGTTTAACCGACCGCAAGGGCTAGTTTTGTGGACATCAACCCAAGATGGGACCTGCCAAGAGGACCGGACACCGCTGCGTTCGGACTCGCTTTTCTGCATTTAAAAGCAACGCTGAGCTCGACCTCACGGCTTGCGCCAGCTGCTCGGCGGTCTTCTGAGGCTGAACCGCCTCTGCAATGGCTGCCATAGTCATCGTCGCGTTGACCATGGACGTGCACGCGGTCGCGAAGAGCTGGTGGTAAAGGGGGCGTTTCATAGCGGAGCCTCTCGGTGTGCAGCCAATAGGGTCCGAAGGCAGTTTCAGGCTGGCACTCCGCACATATTTTGTTGGGGTTTTACGGGAACCCCAGTCAACATCAGCGACCTTTCTGGGGTATGTTGGTTGATCCGGGGCGCGTAAAACAACAGTTTCAAATATTGTCGCTTCCTGTTCAATTCTGTCTATCTACAATTAATCGCAAGCGTATGACTTGAGGAGATTGTTTACAGGTGGAATCGGTCACTATTCTTTGGATTGTCTTTTATGTCTTTACCGGTTTGGTGAGCGTTCAGCTTGTCCGCTTTGCTGGGCCCTTGGCGATTGGAGGGCAATACAACGTCGAAGAACTGTATCCCTCCGATGAGTCAGGCAGGTTGAACGTTGCCTACCAAATTCTCGCTCCAACAATTTGTTGCCAGCTCCCCGTGTTTATTGTGGCTGCGATTTGCGATGCGTTTTCAGTTCCAGGTCCTTCGCTGCGATACATGCCCACCCTTTTCTATTGGTTGTTTCTTGGGGTAATCAAGCATGCAAGGGGTAAATTGCGGTACCGGACCCTTCCTTTCTCATTCGAGGCGTTCATGTATCTTTTGCTGTCCGTCGCATTCGATCACTTTGTTATCGATGGCTATCTCGGAGGACAGGGGCTAGATGTGCTTGATACTTCGAGTATTGCCTTTGAGTTTGAGCTGGCATTATTTGGTGTTGTGACCTTTTGGATTTCCACCTTTTTTAAGCGTTATCAAATTAAACGTAGCCGTGTGCGCTCATATGTCATTCCGTCATATGTTGTTCCGTCGTACTCCGTATTTAGTTACTCTTCAATTGATACGGGCGAAGCCAGGCTATTCGCATACGAGCGTGAATATGGTGATCTTTTACCTCAGCGTTTTTCGAATGATCTCCTGTTGAGAAGTGTTTTCTTCGCAATTATGGCTATAGAGGATGGGAATCGTCCTGAGTTCATCCGAACGATCGAGCGTATGGCCGCTCATTTCCATTTGGCAAATACTACGGGGATAATGCAGCAGAAGAGCGAGACTCCTCTGTCTGATAGGGATAGCGTTAAACTCGCAATTCCCTATATTGAGAGCATGTGGGACCAGTTCCTTGTTGAATTCGGTCGTTCTGCTGAAGGATCCGGGGGAGACGGTCTGCGAATTTTCATGGGCTATTACACCTACGACTACTTGATGTTGTCGCGGACTATCCGCAATCACTTTGCGCCATTTTATGGGGACTATTGTGGAACGAGATTACTTAATGCTAATCGCGTATTTTGCGATGTACTGGAATTTGAGGAAAGGCAACGTTACGGATTGCTTCCAAAGACGGTTTCTGCGACTGGATCGATATGCGCCACTGAGCTTGGGTGGCTTTCTGGAGAGTACTGTTATTGGTCCGATTACAATACGGTTGTATCCTGCCTGAATGAAAATGATGCCAATGGCGTTAAGCTGGTCAGCAAAAATGATGTGAACAAGTCTCAGATAGCCGAAACGACTTCAAGGCTTAAGGAAGAAGGCATTTCCGTTCTTGAGGTTAAGTACGTGCCAGGCGCGTCGGCGACCATCGTGTGCATCGGCGATTCCTTGAAGATTTCGAGTACTGTCGGTAGTGACTGGATGGTTGTTAGCTAGGTGAATCATCTTTGCCTTTCCGCATATTGACTGCGCATTCTCGTGCACGGACGCGAAAATGCTTCGCATTAGTTTCAACGCGAAGAGTATTTGCTACATGATTAACTTATTTGGATGCGCAATTACTGCGCATCTAGGTTACCATCCTGTTAGTGATGCAGTTGTCGTGGGCTCTACGTGAGGCGATGACAAAGGAGGGTCGTTGTTCGGTTGTTATCGGCAACGGCCCTTTGATTTTAGGAGTTACTTTGGCGATGGAATTTTAGACTTTCGCTCAACTTATCGAACTCCTAGAGAGTCATGGCGTTCTAACTGATGCCGCTGCGCTAGATTGCCTGAGGCGCGAAATGAATATTTGCTCGTCGGAGCACTGCTGAATATTGGGTCACCTGTGCGGTTCGAATTTTCAATTGTCGAGCAGCTTTGTCTCCGATGAAGTCTTGCAATTCTAGTAAAATCCAAACATATGTTCTATACTTATGGAAGTAGCTTGTTTGGAGGCGCTAGATGGAAGTCGGAAGAAATGACATTGTAGACAGCGTTGTCCGTCTGATAAATGGGGTGGGCCGTAGCCCCTATTTATTCGTTGGCTCGGGGTTTTCCCGTAGATACATGGGTACCGACGATTGGGTTGGTTTGTTAAGGCACCTCTGTTCCCGTCTTTCCGATGATCCCTTTCGGCTTGACTCGTACCTGGCACGTTGTCCAGATGAGTCTGACAATAGCGCATTGCCCTCTGCCGCGACGATGCTTGATAAGGATATGCGCATAGCTGTTCTTGAGGACCCTCGCTTCGCTTCTTTTAGAAACGATCATGTAGAGGACATTCGTCAGCGTAAATCTATTTTAAAGATCATGGCGGCCGAGAGGTTATCCTCGTTCAAACCTGCATATATGACGCATGAGCTTGATATATTGAGAGAGGTTGGCAGGCGGCGTATCTCTGGAGTTATAACAACCAACTATGACTGTCTCCTGGAGTCGCTATTTCCCGAGTTTAAAGTTTTTTTGGCCAAGACGATCTCGTCTTTCACAGATCTTTTGAAATGGGTGAAATCTATAAGATCCACGGTTCTATGGATAATCCTGAATCTATGGTTCTTGAGGAGGCAGATTACGCAAAACTCGCCGAAACACAGGATTACTTGGCTGCCAAGTTGTTAACTATTTTTATGGAATACCCAATTATTTTTATCGGTTATTCCCTTAACGACCCCGATATCCAAGCTATCCTCATGTCGATTTCGCGCTGCCTCGGTTCTAACAATCTTGCGTTGCTTAGAAAGCGCTTTATCTTCCTTACTAGGGGAGAAAACGCAACCTCAACTCATTCGTTTACCTTTCCAGGTATTGGCGAGATAAGCATGACCGAGATTAGGACGAACGATTTTGGTGCGGTGTATGAAGCAATTGGACAATCCAAATGCTCCTTCTCGCCCAGGATCATTCGTGAGCTTCGCAGGAGCATCTACGCCTTGGCTGATGAGGGCGATCCGAATGACTCTCTGGTAGTTGAAGCGAGTTTTAGCGACCTCGAGAGACTTCCGGAGGGACAGCACCTTGTGCTGGGCATCGGTGTTGTGAATGCTTCTTTAGGGCACGGGCATATGGTCAAAGCCGAACTTCTATATCGTGATGTTGTGTTTGATGACGAACATGTTGCTCCTAAGCTTGCCGTCGAGGAATACCTTCCTTCGCTGCTTGCTTCTAACTCGGGTGGTTTGCCCATGTATAAGTATTTAAGCGCGTATTCAGGGGAAGTTCTTAATCCAAGGATGCTAAAGGAAATAGATGAGAAGAAGGATTTAGATGCTTTTCTAAACAACAGCCTACGAAAGGCAAAAGGTAGCTATCATCATTCGGGAATTAGACACTCGGTTCAGTCTGTTATAGCTAACGAAGGCTTTGAGGAAGCATTTAAAAAGCTTGTGCTACTTGAAGAAGATGAGATCGATCTAAATAAGTTGCTTGAATATCTGAGGGCGCTCATCATAGACGATCGCAAGATAATCCACGGTAATAGCGAGCTGAAACGGCTTATTAGAATGTATGATTTCCTTAAGTACAAGAAGGCCTTCGACATATCGGCTACTAGTGAGTAATCCCACCTAGCGTCTATGAAGAAGGCCATCTTTGTAAACTATGGCATCTGAGCGTATAGTGCGAACACCACGTGCAAATGCATACTTAATATAACGCTTTCTGCTTGAAATCACAATGGTGTCTGTTTCGACCCGCCAATCAAGGGAAGATAGTGTAGAGTATCTTCCTGCAATACAAAAGCTCTTTGGGAGCTTTAAGGGTGACGCTTTCAAATTGAGAGTGTTGCCCTTTTTTCATGTATGCAATGTGTGACGTACTAGCCAAGCACCATCCCGGCAATGGAATGATCGAGCATGGGCGGCTTCTACTGGTTGACGTGATCGTGGTCAAACAAGTGATATCGATTAGAATTAAATCAATTGCGCTGGAAGCCTTCGGGCGACACCTGAAGAGGGTTGATGCGTCGGTCCTCTTTTTTTGTTTGGATGTAAGATTCGGCCAGGCAAAACAAGGATCTCATTTGGGGAGAACAAATATCCGGCGGTTTTCCGCTTCGGGACGCGCGGTTTAAGGGTGCTTTTCGGAAGTGCGGGGAAAAATCGGAAACCTCCGAGCATAAACCGAATTTCGGCAACAAAACCGCAGGTCGCGGAAGGCTAAAACAGGGGTCTGGTCTGTCGATCTCGGTTTTTCACCGCACTTCCGGAAACGCCCGACGGAAGCATGCGGCAAATTTTGGAACCCTCGAGCACATCGTCCTTTTCATGAAAAGAACCCGCAGGTAGAAGCGTTGCCACTATCCAGTGTGGTTGACGTGTCTAGAATATGCCGCACACTTCCGGATTTTGCATAAGCTCGACTGGTTTGTTTATCGATTGGGGCAGAGGAATCTTGTCTGGACCTCGTTATATGTATTTAAATGGATGAACTTAACCTATAAGTTAAGTTCATCTAGAAATGGGAGGTGCCCTTTGGCAGAAGGATATGATCTTGTCGAATATAGAGACCTCAAGGGTCGACCGTTTTGGGAATTGACGGCTTCTCCCGACAACTCTCAATTCCAGAAAATGTTGTCAGACCCTAAGCGGAAATTAACCGCTCGAACAATGATCGGCCAGAATAGCACGTCAACTTCTGGAATCTGAGCCTTGACTTTTATACTTGGCTTTCGAAACGGAGAACACAATGAATAAAGTAGATTTATCTGATTTTTACGCCGATACAGAAACCAGCGAAACACGCGCTTATGAACACGCGCTAGATATCGAGTTTATTGTTCATCGCGAGATGAAGCGTCTGGGTTTAAGCAAAAGCGATTTGGCAAAGCGTATGGGCGTGAGCCTTCAGTCGCTTTCGAAGCTGTTGAATTCTCAGCCCAATATGACGCTGAAGACGATCGCTAGGTTCGAGCTTGCTTTGGGTATCAATATCGTTCCTAAGGTTACCGTTAGCTATTCTAAAGAGCTACCGTTTCTTTCATCCAACAATTTCGTGCGAGAGCAATGGTCTTTTAGGAACGAGCGTCCGTCCTCGCATGTGAATCTCGAGATGATTTCCGGAGGTTTGGCAGCATGAGTGGGGATTTTATTGCTCCGATTCAAGTCGTTCATTTGTTCGTCGTTGACTCCGATTTCCATATCGAGGATTCGCCCTCGGATAACATGGAATTAAAAGTTGACGTTAGCTACCAAGATGTCCATCTTTCGAAAAAAGGTAATGATGCACGCGCAAGTCTAAAGATGTGCGTAATTGGCAGCCTCCTTGACAGAGACGAAGGTGCACAGGAGAAGATTCACGCTGGCGTTACAGTATCCATCTCGGTTTCAGCGCAAATGCCAATGAACTCTCCCGATGACGAGGCGCGTCACTACCTTCTTTCAAATGCTATTTCGATGGCATATGCCCATGCAAAGAGCTATTTGATGGTTGTTACTGGACTTTCACCCATGGGAGCGCTTACATTGCCTGCCATTCTCCCTGCAGAGCTGTCAGCAGATTGCGATGTGCCTTTTCAGAGCGAATAGCATTTCCTCGATGAATCTAAGTCGAATGAGTTGCCGCTCTCACATCCTCTAAAAAGTTCTTAAAACAGCCTTAAAGGCGCCTTGGCTCGCTTTTACAGCGTACAATACGCATGTTTGACTATGGCAAAAGTAGATTTTTGGGGAGGGGGAACGCCGTGGAAGTGCTGGTTGTTGGCAACACCGCATATGTTGACGATGACTTTTGCTCCAAGGCGTTCCCCGGCGACCATGTGTAGGTCGTAGCCGCGCAGGACGCGCGCCGCGATGAGTCGTCGCCCCATGCTTCGTGGAAAGAGCTCCTCCAGCACCTGGACCAGGCCTACGAGTTTGAGCGCGTGGTCTACCTTTCTACCTACCTCACCCCGCATACCGTGACTTTTGGCGACATTGGGCTGCTGCGCTCGGTGTTTCGTGCCTGTATGGGACGCAATGTGCAGCTGCTGTTTATTGCGGGGCCCGCGGGTGCAGAGGGCACCACTGGCAGATGTGACGACGACGCCACGGCCGCCAGTGGCGCCCAGACGGGCAAGGGCATTATCGCCCGCGCTGCCAACGACCTGTGCCGTTACTATGCATCGCGCGACGGCATCCAAGCCAAAGTCCTGCGCGTGCCGTATCTGTATACCGCATCGCCAGCATTAACCGACCCATTTTTGGTGCAGTTGTTCGAGGCATGCTCGGGCGGGTCGGTCGCGCTTCAGGGTGCGGCAGATGCGCCGTTTCCCCTGCTGTGTGCCGAGGAACTCGCGGTGTTGGTGCATCGTATCTTTGACAGCTGGGATGCCAACTTTGAGATGCTCGACGTTGCAGACGCTTTTGGCCACCCGAGGCCTATGGCGTGACCGTTGACGCTCCGGGTGCGAGCGTGACCTATCACACGCTCAGCATCTAGGCGCTTCGTCGCCCATCGGCGCTATACTGCAGCCGTTACCCACGATGCGGGGAACACCCGCATCGTGGGTTTTTGCTTATGAAGGGACGGTGCCGTGTGGATGTACAGCAGCTAGAAGAGGCCTGGGCTGCAAGGGCCGGCGCGCGTGAGGCACGTCTTGCTGCAGCGCCGCATGTGCCGGCGGCGCTGTCTCTGTTGGGGATTGTACGTCCCGGCGATCGCCTGGTTGCGTTTGCCAATGACTTTGCCGATGTGTTTGCGCGCGGCTTTGATGCCTGCGACGTGGCTATGGTGGGGGAGCCCGCGGCTGCGGCGTTTGCTGCTACGTCCGAGGGCTTTGATGCTTCGTTTGATGCCGAGGGGCCGCACCTGTGGTGGTTCGTCAACTCCATCGGCGGGTTTGGTCTGCGTGTGCCCGATCTGCGTACGCTGGGTCGGGCGGCGCGTGAGGCCCATGCGCTGCTGGTTGTGGACAACACCGTGGCATGCGTCTTTGGCTGCGATCCGTTGCGGCTGGGCGCTGCGCTGTCGCTCGAGGCGCTCGATCGCGTATGCGCCGGTAAGGCTCCGCGCAAGCTGGTTGCCGCTTCGGTGGCGCGCTCGCAGCTCAAGCGCCATCGCGTGGATGCCGCGGCTGAATGCGTGCACGCGTTGTTTGCGGGCTGCGGTGCGTCGGCGCTCGACCTTTCTACCGAGGAGGCCGACGTGCTGGAGCGTGGGCTGGACTCGCTCGATGCCCGCATGCAGGCACATTTCGACCGCGCACGTGCGCTGGCCGAGTACTTGGCTGTCAATGAGATGGTGCACGCCGTGCGCTATCCCGGACTGAGCTCGCATCCCGACCATGCGGTTGCAACTGGAATCCTCGAGCACGGCTTTGGTCCGGCAGTTGAGTTTGACCTTATCGAGCGCAGTGCGGGCGATTTGTTCGATGCTTTGCCGGGGGAGTTTCGTACATCGCCGGCCGGCGGCGCAACGACGCGCCTTTCGGCTCCACGCGGCAAGCAGGGGTGCACCATCCGCCTCTTCGTCGGCACCGACAACCCCCTGATCGTGGCCGCCACCCTAGACAACGCCCTCCGCAAGTAGCTAATCGGGGTCTGTGCCACGAAAACGGCCTATTTACTACGTTTAAGCCGTAGGGGTCGACCATACCCGCTTATTTTGAAAATCGCCAAGCTGTCTACCAGCGGTTTTATTTTCATAATGCCCGGTATGGTCTAGGGTATTCAACTAAACGTAGTAGATGGGCCCATTTTGTGGCGCGAGCCTCAATCCGAGGGCGCGCTGGACAACAATTCAGTCCCAAAAGGACTATCCTGCGTTGATGCTGGCGATGAGGTCGTTGGCCTTTGCGGCAATTACATGGTTGATGTCGGCCTGCAGCTCCTCGTACACCGCTATGGCTCGCTCGCCGGAGGGCGTGAGCGTGGATCCGCGGGCGCCGTCGCGCTCGATGAGTTTGCATCCCAGCTGCCCTTCGGCCTCGTTCACGATGCGCCAGGCCTTAGAATACGCCATGCCCATGCTTTTGGCGGCGCGGTTGAGTGAGTGCTCCCGGGCAATACCCTGCAGCAGCAAGACGCAGCCATGGCCGAACACGCCCGGCAAATCCTTGTCGCACGCTTGAATGACCAACTTTGCCGTCGTCTTGTACTTCATACGCTCCACGTCTCCCCGCTAAAGTGATTGCTGGGCAAACGCAAAGCCTGCGTCAAACCCTCGTGTGCTCTTTCTAAACCATGCATTGTAGCAGTCAAAGTGCGTTAAGATACTTCCCCAGTATTGGGCGCCCAAGGTTGGGCTGGGTCCTACGAGGCCTGCAGCCGACCGGTCGCATGGAAAAAGGAGAAACATGGCTACGTTCTTTCCCGGTGAGTCCCACACGTTTTCGGAGTATCTGCTGGTTCCTGGTTACTCGTCCTCGCAGTGCATCCCCAACAACGTCTCTCTTAAGACGCCGCTAACCCGCTTCAAGCGCGGTGAGAAGCCGGCAATCACCCTGAACATCCCCATGGTTTCCGCCATCATGCAGTCCGTCTCGGGCGTCGACATGGGCGTCGCGCTCGCTACCGAGGGTGGCCTGTCCTTCATTTACGGTTCTCAGACCCCCGAGTCCGAGGCTGCTATGGTTAAGGCCGTTAAGGATCACAAGGCTGGTTTCGTTCAGTCCGATTCCACGCTGACCCCCGACATGACCATGGAGCAGGTCATCGAGCTCAAGGAGAAGACCGGCCACTCCACCATGCCGGTCACCGACGATGGCACTCCCAAGGGCAAGCTCCTGGGCATCGTCACCAGCCGTGACTATCGCCCCAGCCGCGATGACCACCAGAAGAAGGTCTCCGAGTTCATGACCCCGCGCGAGCAGCTCATCGTGGGCGACAAGAACATCAGCCTCAAGGTTGCCAACGACGTCATCTGGGACAACAAGCTCAACGCCCTACCTATCGTCGACGACAACGATCACCTTATGGGCATCGTCTTCCGCAAGGACTACGACAGCCACAAGACCAACCCCAACGAGCTGCTCGATAACGACAAGCGCTATATGGTCGGCGCCGGTATCAATACCCGCGACTATGCCGAGCGCGTGCCGCTGCTCATCGAGGCCGGTGCCGATGTCCTGTGCATCGATTCTTCCGAGGGCTTCAGCGAGTGGCAGAAGCGCACCATCGAGTGGATCCGCGCCAACTACGGCGAGGACGTCAAGGTCGGTGCCGGTAACGTCGTCGACGCCGAGGGCTTCCGCTTCTTGGCCGACTGCGGGGCCGACTTCATCAAGGTCGGTATCGGCGGCGGTTCCATTTGCATCACCCGCGAGACCAAGGGCATCGGCCGTGGCCAGGCCACCGCGCTGATCGACGTCTGCCGCGCCCGTGACGAGTACTACGAGGAGACCGGTGTCTACGTGCCCGTGTGCTCCGACGGCGGCATCGTCTACGACTACCACATGACGCTCGCCCTTGCCATGGGCGCCGACTTTATGATGCTGGGCCGCTACTTCGCCCGCTTTGACGAGAGCCCGACCGAGCGCGTCAACGTCAACGGCCAGTACATGAAGGAGTACTGGGGCGAGGGTTCTGCGCGTGCCCGCAACTGGCAGCGCTACGACCTGGGCGGCGCGGCGAAGCTCAGCTTCGTCGAGGGCGTCGACTCCTACGTTCCCTATGCCGGTTCCCTCAAGGACGGCGTGGGCGGCACGCTCTACAAGGTCAAGTCCACGATGTGCAACTGCGGCGCCCTCTCGATCCCCGAGCTCCAGGAAAAGGCACGCCTGACCCTGGTCAGCTCCACCTCCATCGTCGAAGGCGGCGCCCACGACGTTGTCGTAAAGGACTCCCAGCAGTCCGTATCTTATCGATAAGCGGCTTTCCCAAGCACCGCACCTTGCCGTTCAAACCGTCGCTCGCGTACCAAAGTACGCGTCGCTCCTCTTTCACGGCAATCTGCGGCACTTGGAAAACCCGTTCGTTCTAGAACGGGTTGCACATAAAGGTTGAGTATCAACCACGTTATTTAGATAAAGCGAGATGCCTGCAAGTCGCAGACATCTCGCTTGTTGTATTTGCTATCATCAGTCAAGTTAACCTTAGGGTCGGTCGGCTTAGCTTTGTTCGCTACAAGTTCCGCACGCAAAGAAGAGCACTTAATGTGCTCTTCGTCTTGCGCAGGACTGTCCGTAGTAGCGAACAAAGCTAAGCCGACCGACCCCAGCTAAGATTAAAGGAGCTGATATGTGCGATTGCACAGATCATAAGGACGAGATTCCTGCCTACGACGCGCAGGCCATTGAGTCCCGGTGGATGAAGGCCTGGGAGGACTCCAACCTCTTTGCCGTCGACACCGACGACAGCAAGCCCAAGAAGTATGTGCTCGAGATGTTCCCGTATCCGTCGGGCGACCTGCACATGGGCCACGCGCGCAACTATACCATCGGCGATGCCATGGCCCGTCAGGCCCGCATGCGCGGCTACGACGTGCTGCATCCCATCGGCTTTGACGCCTTTGGCCTGCCTGCCGAGAACGCCGCCATCAAGCACAACACGCAGGCTGCCGCCTGGACGTATAAGAACATGGACCAGGCGCTCGCCACGATGAAGCGCATGGGCTTCTCCTACGATCTGGATCGCATGGTCAAGACTTGCAGCCCCGACTACTACCGCTGGGGTCAGTGGATCTTTGAGAAGATGTGGGAAAAAGGCCTGGTCTATCGTAAGAAGAATCCGGTTAACTGGTGCCCCACCTGCAAGACCGTTTTGGCTAACGAGCAGGTGACCGAGGGAAAGTGCTGGCGTTGCGGCACCGAGCCCGAGAAGCGTGACCTCGAGCAGTGGTACTACAAGATCACCGACTACTCCCAGGAGCTGCTCGACGACCTGGAGAAGCTCCCCGGCTGGCCCGAGCGCGTCAAGCAGATGCAGGCCAACTGGATCGGCCGCTCCGAGGGCGCTGAGGTCGACTTTACCCTGTGCGATGCCGATGGCGAGCCCATCGAGGGCGACGAGGGCAAGATCACCGTTTTCACCACGCGCGCTGACACGCTCTTTGGTGTTTCCTTCTTTGTCCTGGCTCCCGAGTATGCTCGTCTGCACGAGCTCGTCGAGGGCACTCAGTACGAGGAGGCCGTCACCAAGATCGTCGAGGACTCCAAGCATATCTCTGCCGTCGAGCGTGCCCAGGGCACCCTCGAGAAGCACGGTGCCTTCACGGGCCGCTATGTGGTGAACCCCGTCAATGGCGAGAAGGTCCCCGTGTGGGTTGCCGATTATGTCGTTGCCGACTACGGTACCGGTGCCGTCATGGCCGTTCCCTGTGGCGACCAGCGCGACTTTGAGTTTGCCCGCAAGTACGACCTGCCGATCGTGCCGATCATTCTGGACGATGAGGATCGCGCTGCCGTCGAGGCTAGCGGCGAGACCATCGACACCTTCCATGCCGAGACCGTCGACTGGGATTGCGCCCACGCTGCCGAGGGCACGCTCGTTCAGTCCGGCAAGTACACCGGCATGCGCGGCGGTAAGCACTCCGAGGGCGAGGCTGCGATCGTGGCCGACCTCGAGGCCATGGGCTGCGGCCGCCGTAAGGTCGAGTTCCGTCTGCGCGACTGGCTCATCAGCCGCCAGCGCTATTGGGGCAACCCCATCCCGGCCATCCACTGCGAGCACTGCGGCATCGTGCCCGTGCCCGAGGATCAGCTGCCGGTGACGCTGCCCGAGAATCTGGACCTGGGCGCAGGCGAGACCCTCGCCGAGTGCAAGGAGTTCTACGAGACCACCTGCCCGGTCTGCGGTCGCCCGGCCAAGCGCGAGACCGATACCATGGACACCTTTACCTGCTCCAGCTGGTACTACCTGCGCTATACCGACCCGCACAACACCGAGCTGCCCTTCTCCAAGGAAGCCGCCGACCGTTGGATGCCCGTCGATAACTACATCGGCGGCATCGAGCACGCCATTCTGCACCTGCTCTACAGCCGTTTCTTTACCAAGGCCCTGCGTGACCTGGGTCTGCTGAGTGTGGACGAGCCCTTCACCAACCTGCTGTGCCAGGGCATGGTCAAGGACGAGAACGGCGACACCATGTCCAAGTCCAAGGGCAATGTCGTGCCTCCGAGCTCGGTCATCGAGCCCTACGGCGCCGACACCATGCGTTTGGCGATCCTGTTTATCGCCCCGCCCGAGAAGGACTTCGACTGGGATCCCAAGGCCGTTGAGGGCGCCAACCGCTTCATCAAGCGCGCCTGGCGTATCGTTTGGCAGCTCGTCCAGTCCGGCGACGCCAACGTGGCCTTCGACAAGTCCGCGCTCGACGAGGTCGCGATGAAGCTCTATCGCGAGCGTCACCGCACCATCGCCAAGTGCACCGAGGACTTCGATCGCGGCCAGTTCAACACCGCGATCTCGGCCGTCATGGAGCTCGTCAACGCGGCGAGCGCCTACCTCAACGCCACCGAGGGTGCCGCCCGCGACAAGGCGCTGTGCTACGGCGTGGCTAAGGATATCGTGAGCGTCCTTGCGCCCATCTGCCCGTTCTGGGCCGACGAGCTGTGGCACGAGGCCCTCGGCTGCGAGGGCAACGCCTACACCGCCGCCTGGCCCGAGTTCGACCTGGCCGAGTCCATTGAGGACACCGTGCAGATCGTCGTCCAGGTGCTCGGCAAGGTCCGCGGCCGCATCGACGTTGCCCGCGATGCCTCCAATGAGGATATGCAGGCTGCCGCCGAGGCCGCCGTTGCCAAGTGGCTCGAGGGCAAGACGGTCGTCAAGGCCATCTGCGTGCCCGGCAAGCTGGTCAACCTGGTGGTCAAGTAAGCACTGCGCGCTTAGCTGACGCATTAAAGACGAGGGGCGATCCGGTTGGGTCGTCCCCTGTTTTGTTTAGCCTGGCCGCGGTCAATTGTCCTATTCTTGTGGAGAAGCTGTGCGCACGCTGACCTGCAGATTCGTACTGTGCTTGCACGTTTTCGCAGGTATTGCTATAGTTTGCTTGCAAATGAAGTTGTAATTGAAAGAAGTGGGGTTTCGGCCCCGCTTCTTTTTTGTATGGATGGAGGTGCCGCAATGGTCAAGACTAAGACCGAGCAGGCGATCATCGACGCGCTCGAGGCCATCGCTCCCCAGCACGATGTCGACATCGTCGACGTTGAGCTCGTGGGTGCCACCAAGGCCCCCTGCGTGCGCGTGCGTATCGAGGGTGCCGAGGGTCAGAGCCTGTCGCTCAACGACGTCACGGCCAATACCAAGTGGGTCGGCGACGCGATTGAGGAGCTCGACCCCATCTCTTCGAGCTATACGCTCGAGGTGTCGAGCCCGGGCATGGCGCGCCCGCTGCGCCGTCCGCGCGACTTTGCCCGCTTTGTGGGCGAGGACTGCGAGCTCACCTCCACCGCCACCGAGGGCCGTCGCAAGTACGCCGGCAAGATTGCCGCCGCCACCGAGACGAACGTGACCCTCGAGCTCGAGGACGGCGAGTCCGTTACCCTCGATTTCTCTGATGTTAAAAAGTGTAAGTTGAAGCCCACCTACGACTTCAAGCCCGCGAAGGAAGGAAAGTAAGATGGCAGCATCCGACATGATGTCCGCCCTGATGGAGCTTTGCCAGGAGAAGCACATCGACCAGCTCTACCTGATCGACCGCCTTGAGCAGTCGCTCGCCAAGAGCTATGCCGAGATCCTGCATCTTGAGTGGGGCGCCAAGGTGACCATCGACCGCACCACCGGCAAGATCTACGTCTACCGCCTGGAGCCGATCGACGATTCCATGGACGAGGAGGGCAACTTCACCGAGTTCGAGGAGATCGACGTCACCCCCAAGAACACGAGCCGCATCGCTGCCCAGCACGCCAAGGCCGAGATCAACGCCATCGTGCGCAACTCCGCCCGCGAGCAGATCTACGAGGAGTTCTCCGGCCGCATCGGTGATCTCATCAGCGGTACCGTGCTGCAGTCCACGCCCGACTTCACGATCGTCAAGATCCGCGAGGGCGTCGAGGCCGAGCTTCCGCACTTCGACCAGCGCCGTTACGAGAACGAGCGCAACGAGCGTCCGATGGGCGAGCGCTACCTGCACAACCAGCACATCAAGGCCGTGATCATCGACGTTCGCGACCCCAACTCCAACCTGCAGCCGGTTCGCGGCGAGCACAGCCGTCCGCCGATTGTCATCTCCCGTACCCACCCCGAGCTCATGCGTCGCCTGTTTGAGCAGGAGGTGCCCGAGATCTATGAGGGCACCGTCCAAATCAAGTCGATCGCCCGCGAGCCCGGCCAGCGCTCCAAGGTCGCCGTCCACTCGCTCGACGACCGTCTGGATCCCGTGGGCGCCTGCGTCGGCCCCAAGGGCAGCCGTGTTCGCGCTGTCGTGGGCGAGCTCCGTGGCGAGCGCGTCGACGTCATCCTGTGGGATGCCGATCCTGCCGTCTACGTCGCTAACGCCCTTTCGCCCGCTAAGGTCACCCGCGTCCTCATCGACGAGGAGAAGGCCTACGCCGGTGTCATCGTGCCCGACGACCAGCTGTCCCTCGCCATCGGCAAGGAGGGCCAGAACGCCCGCCTCGCCGCGCGCCTGACCGGCTGGCACATCGACATCAAGTCCGAGACGCTTGCCGCCGACATCCTCAAGAACGTTCCCGTTCACGAGGAGCCCGCCGCCGACCTGATCGGTGACGAGGAGGACGAGGACGTCCGCCGCTGCGAGTACGTGTCCGAGGACGGCATCCAGTGCCGCAACCAGGCTCGTCCCGGCTCCCGTTTCTGCGGTGTCCACGACACCGACGCCTTCGATGATGCGGAGGACCTGATCTAGCGCGCGGTCGCGCCGGGCGGGTCCCGGCGCGTCTCCCACGCTCGTTCAGTCTCTAGGCACCCAAGGTGCCAGAAAGGGTAGGTGAAGTCATATGGCAAAAGTCCGTGTGTCCACCCTGGCCAAAGAGTTCGGCATGACCTCCAAGGAACTGATGGGTCATCTCGCCGATATGAAGATTCCCGCTAAGTCCGCTTCCTCCACCTTGGAGGACGCCTATGTCGCCATGGTCCGCAAGCAGCTCGCCTCGGTGATCGAGGCCCGCGCTCAGGAAGTCGAGGCCGCCAAGCAGGCCGAGGAGCAGGCAGCTGCCGCCGAGGAGGCCGCACGCGCCGCCGAGGCCGAGCGCGAGCGCATCGCCGCCGAGAAGGCCCGCGAGGAGGAGCGCCGCCAGTTTGCCGCAGCCCAGGCTGCCGAGGAGGCTGCCCGCGCCGAGGCCGAGGCCAAGAAGAAGGCCGAGCAGGAGCGCCTTGCCCGCGAGAAGGAGGAGGCTGCCCGCGAGGCCCAGCGCCGCGCCGTTCCCGCTTCCGACTCCGGTTCGCGCTTCCGCTCGCTGCTCGACCAGATCGCCGCACAGGAGACCGTGCTCAAGGAGAAGAAGGACGCCGAGGACAAGGCCAAGGCCGAGCGCGCCGCCGATCGCGGTAACCGTCGTGGCGGCAACAACGACCGCCGCGGTGGCCGTCGTAACGATCGCAACGCTTCCGACAACAACTCCGAGCGCAACGCCTCCGAGAGCCGTCCGCACAGCCATCGCACCAACGCCAGCAACAACGTCGCTGCCGGCATGGACTTCCCCAACCCCGATAAGCAGGGCAAGGGCAAGAAGCGCAAGGGCGGTCACAACAACGAAGAGGACCACTACAGCCGCATGGCTCGCGAGGCCGAGGAGTACAGCCGCGAGAAGGTGCTCGAGGAGGCTCGTGCCGCCGTCGAGGAGGCCTCTCGTGAGTCCACCGGTCGCCGCAAGAAGCGCAAGGAGAAGCGTGAGCGCGAGGCTGCCAAGGCTCAGGAGGAGCGCAAGATAGAGGAGGCATTGGCCCAGGGCGTGAACCCCGAGGAACTCGATGCCATCAAGGTCTCCCAGGGTGTTACGGTCCAGGAGCTTGCCGAGGCTCTCGACGTTCCGGCCAACGACATCATCAAGCGCCTGTTCCTGCTGGGTACGCCGCTCACCATGACACAGTCCATGTCCGACGACCTCGTCGAGCTCGTTGCCGACGACCTGGGCCGTCAGATCAAGATCATCACCCCCGAGGAGGAGAACACCTTCTCGTTCTACGACGATCCCGCCGACCTTAAGCCGCGCGCACCGGTCGTCACCGTCATGGGCCACGTCGACCACGGCAAGACGAGCCTCCTCGACGCCATCCGTCACACCGGCGTCGCTGCCGGCGAGGCGGGCGGCATCACGCAGGCCATCGGTGCTTCGCAGGTTATGATCAACGACCGCAAGATCACCTTCATCGATACCCCGGGTCACGCTACCTTTACGGCCATGCGTGCCCGTGGTGCCAAGGTGACCGACATCGTTATTCTGATTGTGGCTGCCGACGACGGCGTCATGCCCCAGACGGTCGAGTCGATCAACCACGCCAAGGCCGCCGGCGTACCCATCGTCGTCGCCGTCAACAAGATCGATAAGCCGGGTGCCAACCCCGACCGCGTGCGCCAGGAGCTCACCGAGTACGGCGTCATCCCCGAGGAGTGGGGCGGACAGAACATGTTCGTCAACATCTCGGCCAAGCAGAAGATCGGTATCGACGACCTTCTGGAGACCGTGCTGCTCCAGGCAGACGTGCTCGAGCTCAAGGCCAACCCGGACACCTTTGCCTCCGGCAACGTCCTCGAGGCCAAGCTCGACAAGGGCCGCGGCTCGGTCGCTACCGTGCTCGTGACCCGCGGTACCTTGCACGTGGGCGATACGCTGGTCGCCGGCCTTACCTACGGCCGCGTCCGTGCTATGCTCGACCCCAAGGGTCGCGCCGTCACCGAGGCCGGTCCCTCCGACGCCGTCGAGATCCTGGGCCTGCAGTCCGTGCCCAACGCCGGTGACGAGTTCCGCGTGTTCGAGGACGAGCGCGAGGCTCGTGCCCTCGCCGACGAGCGTTCGCTCAAGGCCCGTATCGAGGAGCAGAGCCGCGTCAAGCACGTCACGCTCGAGAACCTCTTCGAGACCATTGCCGACGCCGAGGTCAAGGAGCTCAACCTGATCATCAAGGCCGACGTCCAGGGTTCCATCGAGGCCCTTCAGGATTCGCTCGACAAGATGGATCAGTCCGAGGTCCGCATCAACACGATCCACTCCGCCGTTGGTGCCATCAACGAGACCGACGTCGTCCTGGCCGACGCCTCCAACGCCATCATCATCGGCTTTGGCGTCCGTCCCGACGGTAAGGCCCGCTCCGCCGCCGAGCGCGAGGGCGTCGAGATCCGTTGCTACGACGTCATCTACAAGTGCCTCGAGGAGCTCGACGCTGCCCGTATCGGCATGCTCAAGCCCACCGAGGTCGAGGTCTCCACGGGTACCGCGACCGTTCTGGACACCTTCAAGGTGCCCAAAGTCGGTATCGCCGCCGGTGTCCGCGTCGAAGAGGGCGAGATCGCCGCGACCGATTCCGTGCGCCTGGTGCGCGACGGCATCGTGGTCTTCAACGGCAAGATCGCCTCGATGCGCCACTACAAGGACGAGGCCAAGAGCCTCAAGAGCGGTTCCGAGGGCGGCATTGGCCTGGAGAACTTCCAGGACATCAAGCCCGGCGACCAGATCGAGGGTTACCGCATCGACCAGGTTGCCCGTACCGAGTAGGGGGTAGCGCTATGAAGCAAACGCAGGCAACCCGCCGTCTGGGCGAGCAGCTTCGCGAGAAGCTTGGTTATATCCTGCTCTTTGAGGTTTCCGATCCGCGTCTCGACCTGGTTACTTTGACCGCGGTTGAGGTCGCGGTGGACCGTTCGTTCGCGCGTGTGTACGTGTCGTGCGATGCGAGCCGCTACGACGAGGTCATGGAGGCGCTCGCAAGCGCCAAGGGCCGTATTCGCAGCCTGTTGGCTCGCTCGCTCGATTGGCGTGTTACGCCCGAGCTCGATTTTCGCATCGATCGCTCGACCGATGAGGCCGAGCGCATCACGCGTGCGCTGGAAAACGTTCCCGCCACGCTTGCGATCGAAAAGGACGAGGACGGCTATCCGATAGCGGATGCCGCCCAGGAGGCAGCTTTAGATGACTAATTCCGCCGACCTCGCCTCGTGCGAGTCTGCAGATATTCAGCGACGCATCCTCGAGCTCATCGAGGATGCGTCCTCCATTGCGATTTCGGGACACACTTCTCCCGATGGCGACGCCCTGGGCTCCGTGTTGGGTCTGGGCCTCTCGCTTATGAAGTTTTTCCCTAACAAGGACATTGCCCTGCTGCTGGCAGACGATGATCCGGTTCCGCGCATCTACCGCTTTATGGAAGGCTCCGATCGCCTGGTACCGGCATCTGCGTATACCGGCAATCCGGACCTGTTCATCTCGGTGGACGTGCCGGTCGTCGAGCGTCTCAATAATTCCGCCGAGGTGCTTCGTCGCTCCAAGCATGTGGTGTGCTTCGATCACCATCCGGCGCGCGAGGAGTTTGCCGAGCTCAGCCTGAGGCGCGTCGAAGCTGCAGCCTGCGCCATGATCATCGACCGCTTCTTGGACAATTGCGGCATTGTCGCACGTGATGGCGTTGCGACCTGCCTGCTGTGTGGCTTGGTTACCGATACCGGCCGTTTTCAGTACCAAAACGCCGATGCAGCCGCGTTCCATGCAGCCTCGCGTCTGGTTGCCCACGGTGCCGATCCGGCGCGTGTGGCACTCGAGGTTTACCAGAGCATGCGCGTTGAGTTTTTGCACCTCAAGTCCATCGTTATGGGCCGCATTAAGACGGTGGCCCACGGGCGCGTCGCGTATAGCTACGCGTACCAGAGTGACCTTGAGGCCTGCGGTGTCACCTCGGACGAGTGCGACGGTCTGGTTGACGTGGTGCGCTCGGTGATGGGCGTCGAGGTCTGTCTGTTCCTGAAGGGCATTGAGGGCGATACCAAGGTGCGCGGCAACCTGCGCTCCAAGGGCGACCTCAACGTGTCCGAGATCGCTGCTGCCTTTGGCGGAGGCGGACATCCCGCTGCCGCCGGTTTCTCCAACAACGGAACGATTCTCGAGACGCTTACCGTGGCACTTCCCATGCTGGCCGAGCTGGTGGGGGAGGATCCCGCTTCGGTGACCGTCGAGCTTTAACTTTTTGGATGGTACATGGCTCGTCGTACGCCTTCTCAACTGAATATGCTGCTCGCCGTCGATAAGCCGGTGGGCTGCACGTCCCACGATGTGGTTTCGAAATGCCGACGCGCCCTCCATGAGCGGCGCGTCGGCCATGCCGGCACGCTCGACCCCATGGCATCGGGTGTCATGGTGGTGGGTGTGGGCCAGGCCACCCGTCTGCTGGGCATGCTAACCCTCGATACCAAAAGCTATGTCGCCGACATTTCGTTTGGCGCCGAGACCAATACCGATGATGCGGAGGGCGAGGCGGTCCGCACGGTGGCTGTTGCCAACGAGCTCCGCGATCCTGCCTATGCCCGTGAGCGCTTGGCCGCTATGCTGGGTCCGCAGATGCAGGTGCCGCCGGCGTTTTCGGCTATCTCGGTCAATGGCGTTCGCGCCTACAAGTCTGCTCGCGAGGGCAATGCGGTGGACCTACCTCCGCGCCCCGTCGAGGTCTATGCCGCCGACCTGATCGCCGTGGGAGGCGAAGGTGATACGTGTGTGTGGACCGTGGCGTTCTCAGTGAGCAAGGGTACCTATATCCGTGCGCTCGCTCGCGATTTGGGCCGCGCCTGCGAGAGCGCCGCGCACATTTCCGCGCTGCGCCGCACGGCCTCCGGTGTTGTTTCCATTGGCGCTTGTCATGCGGTCGAGGAGCTTTCTCCCGAGTCCGCGGCTGGCTTTGCCCTGGATCCCATTGCGGCCTTGGGCGCCACGCGTGTTGACTTGCCGGGCAATCTTGCCGACGACCTGCTCTGCGGCCGACGCATTCCCGTTGAGCGTGCGCTTGCCGATTTCGATTCCGCGAAGGCGCCTTTTGCGTTGGTGCTCGATGGGGGACTCAAGGCGCTTGCCCGCATTGAGAGTGGCCGCTTTGTCATGGAGCACGTGTTTCCGCAGGCAATCGGCGGTGTTCGATGATGTTGTCCGCTCGTGAGCTCGCGCGTATCTTTTTCGAGGGCGAGTCGGACGAGGCCCGCATCGTCACTGCCGATGCGTTTGATGAGTGCGAGCACTTGGGTGCTGCATCGATTGCCATCGGCGTGTTCGATGGTGTGCACCGTGGACACCAGGAACTCATCGAAGCGCTTGTCCGTGATGCCCGTGCCCATGGCTGCAAGGCGGTCGTGGTCACTTTCGATCCCGATCCGGACGTTGTGGTGAGTCCTTCGCCCGCTCAAAAACTGATGACGACGGCCGACCGTCTACATGCCTTGGCTCAGACCGGGGTCGATGCAGTGGTGGCCGTTCCCTTTACGCCTGAGGTTGCGGCACTCGACCATGTTGGTTTTCTCACACTGTTGTCACGCGTGGTCGACATTCGTTCGATTCGCGTTGGCAGCGATTTTAGGCTGGGTCGTGGCGGTACTTCTGGTGTTGCCGAGATGCGCGTCTGGGGTTCCGAGCACGGCGTTGACGTGTATGGTCACGATCTGCTTTGCGAGGGCGGTGAGGCCATTTGCGCCACCCGCATCCGTCATGAGCTGGGACAGGGCCATGTGGAGCTGGCTGCTGAGTTGCTCGGCCGCCCGTATATGCTGCGCGGCGGTGTTGTTCGCGGCCGTCACGAGGGCTCTGGCATGGGCTTTCCCACGGCAAACCTGCAGGTTTCCGACGGCATTCAGGTGCCTGCCGATGGCGTGTATGAGGGCCTGGTGCTCGTCGATGACACCGTATGGCCTGCTGCCGTTAACGTCGGCCTGCCGCCGACGTATGCCGACGATGCCGCTTCATCGCATCTCGAGGCTAACTTAATTGGTTATACGGGCGACCTGTACGGCGCTTCCGTTTCGCTGGCGTTTACGCGCTGGCTGCGTCCCTCGCGTGTGTTCGAATCGCTGGATGAGTTGATCTCGACCGTCGAGGGTAATATCGAGGATATTCGTCACAACTTGGGCGAGCAGGGGGTGAGTATCCGTGATTAGCGATGATGAAAAAGACCAGGTACGCGCTGCGTCCGACCTAGTTGCCATCGTGCAGGAAACGGTTGAGCTCAAGCCCCGCGGCCATGAGTTTTGGGGTTGCTGCCCCTTTCATGGCGAAAAGACGCCGTCCTTCCACATTATCCCCGCCACACAGGTGTGGCATTGCTTTGGCTGCGGCGAGGGTGGCGACGTCTTCACCTATATCATGAAGCGCGAGAACCTGAGCTTTCCCGAGTCAATCCGTTATTTGGCCGATCGTGCAGGTATTGAGCTGCACGACACCGGAGATCGCCGCGAGCGCGGTACCAAGCGTGCCCGCATCTACGATCTGTGTGCCGAGACCGCCCAGTTCTACCACACCATGCTTATGCGCGGTAAGGATGGCCGTCCACGTGAGTACTTTGCCAGCCGCGGCATGGGCGGCGACGTCTGCCGCCGCTACTGCCTGGGCTTTGCGCCGGGTCGTAATATGCTGGTGGCTCATCTGTCGCAGGCGGGCTTTACTCCGCAGGAGATGATCGACGCCAACGTTGCCGTGAGTCGAGGGCGCGGGCAGCTTGCCGACCGCTTCTACGACCGCGTGATGTTCCCCATCTTTGACGAGCAGGGTCACAACATCGCCTTTGGCGGTCGCATCATGGGTGACGGCCAACCCAAGTACCTCAACACCGCCGAGACGAGCGTGTTTCATAAAAAGCGAAACCTCTACGGCTTTAATTGGGCCAAGGAGTTTATCGTCGCGCAGGATACCGCCATCGTGGTAGAGGGCTATACCGACTGCATCGCCTGTTGGGAGGCGGGGATTAAAAACGTTGTCGCTACGCTGGGCACCGCGCTCACGGAGCATCACGTCAAGACGCTCACCCGCTTTGCTAAGCGCATCGTGTACATGTTCGACGGCGATGCGGCGGGACAGAAGGCCGCCCGCCGCGCGATTCAGTTTATCGAGCAGGATTCGATGGATCTGCGCTGCGTGGTGCTGCCCGACGGCAACGACCCCATGGAGTTCATCACGGCGCATGGTGGACAGGAGCTGCAGGCGCGCATCGACGCTGCCGAGCCGCTTATGGACTTTGTCTACCGTTCGCTGCAGGAGTCGAGTGACATCACCACGCCGGGCGGTCGTGCCAAGGCGCTGGAAGATGCGCTGACGCTTATCTATCCGCTGCGCGATAGCTATATGATCGACACATACTTTATCCAGATTGCCGATCTGCTGGGTTTGGATCTGGAGACGGTTCGCGCGAGTTCGGGTCGCGTGTTTCGCGATGTCGCCAAGCGCGAAGATGCGGAACGACGTCGTGAGCAGAACTATGAACGCCAGCGGGCGCAAGCCGAGCGCTCTGGTAGCGCGGGCGGTCGGACGTCTGGTTCGCAGGGGGCATCTCGCGGTGCTTGGGCATCGGGCGCGACGTCGCCGGTGTTCGCGCCGGTCGAGGAGGAGCCGTACGACTATGTCCCGCTCGATGCCTACGGCGCCGCGCCCGTGGAGGTCGTCGACGATCTGCCGCCGATCGACGTGCCTGATGGTATGGGCGCTGTTCCTGTGGCTGATGGTTCGGGCGCACCGGCTGCGGCGGCGCCGATGGTTCTTACCGATCTTGAGCGCAAGTCCTTGGCAGGGGAGCGCGAGCTGTTGACGATGCTTACTAGCTACCCCGACCTGTTCCGCACGTATGCCGACCGCATCTGCTCCATCGAGTGGGTTGACCCACGTCACGAGTCCATCGCATGGGCCGTGCTGGCAACGCCGCCGGGAACCGATCCTGCAGCCTGCATGGATGCGGCGCGCTCGGTGTGTCCCGAGGCGGCAACGCTTGTGAGCGCCGGGCGCATCTCGGCGACGAGCAAACACCCTACCGAGACGAACATCGTGTTCATGCTCGATACGCTCGAGCTCTACACCATCAAGCGCCGTATGCGTGCCGCGCAGGCCAAGCTGCGCCAAGACCGTTCGCTCGACGATGAGGCCCGTCGCGCGCTGACCGTGCAGGCCGCGCAGGATTCGCAGCGTCAACGCGAGCTGCAAAAGTCGATCGGCGGCGTGGCGGACCCGTTCCGTTTGATCGGCCTGGAGGCCGCGGGCACCGAGCAAGCCTAGATGTTGTGGTCAACCAGCGTATTCTCGCCTATATCCAGTCCTCTTTTTGGGTATAGACGTCAATGTGTGTGCTAAAGTATTGAGTCCTGTGGACTATGAAGGGAGAATCTGTGCCAAAAAAGACTGAGAGCACGGGTACTGGGCTGGAATCCTACGTTGCAAAGCTCATGGGCAACGGCTCAAACAGGACTTCGGTAACCGAGGACGAGATTCAGGTCGCCCTGAAGGATATCGATGTTTCTGACGAGCAGCTCACCGCGGTGTATTCCGCGCTGCGCAACAGCGGCATCCAGATTATCTCCGCGAGCGGTAACGACGACGCCCCCATGGACGTCGACGATGACGATAACGATACCGATACCGACGATTTTGATGACGACGACGAGCACGATTCCGGCTCGCTCGACGATCACGAGCTCAAGATGGCCCGTCAGGCCGACGCCGAGATGGGTTCTTCCAAGAGCAAGAAGAAGCGCACCGTGCGCACGTCCCGTTCACGCTCCCGCGTGCGTGGCATCGATGCCTCCACGGTGATGCTGACCGGCGATCCGGTTCGTATGTACCTCAAGGAGATCGGCAAGGTCGACCTGCTGACCGCCTCCGAAGAGGTCGATTTGGCCATGAAGATCGAGGCCGGTCTCGAGGCCACCGAGAAGCTCGAGGCTGCCGATGCCGGCGAGCTCGAGCTCACGCGTGCCGAGATGCGTCGTCTTACGCGCATTGAGAACGTGGGCCTCGAAGCCAAGCAGGCACTCATCAGCGCAAACCTGCGTCTGGTCGTCTCCATCGCCAAACGCTATGTCGGCCGCGGCATGCTGTTCCTTGACCTGATCCAGGAGGGCAACCTCGGTCTGATCCGCGCTGTTGAGAAGTTCGACTACCAGAAGGGCTTTAAGTTCTCCACGTACGCCACGTGGTGGATCCGTCAGGCCATTACGCGCGCCATTGCCGATCAGGCCCGTACCATCCGTATTCCCGTGCATATGGTCGAGACCATCAACAAGCTCGTCCGCGTGCAGCGCCAGCTCCTTCAGGACCTGGGTCGCGACCCGACCCCTGAGGAGATCGGTGCCGAGATGGACATGAGCGCCGACCGCGTCCGCGAGATCCAGAAGATTTCGCAGGAGCCCGTGTCGCTCGAGACCCCCATCGGCGAGGAAGAGGATTCCCAGCTGGGCGACTTCATCGAGGACTCCCAGGCTATCGTTCCGCCCGATGCCGCCAGCTTCTCCATGCTGCAGGAGCAGCTCACCCAGGTGCTCGACTCGCTTGCCGATCGTGAGCGCAAGGTTATCGAGCTGCGCTTTGGCCTTGTCGACGGGCATCCCCGCACGCTCGAGGAGGTCGGTCGCGAGTTTGGTGTCACGCGCGAGCGTATCCGCCAGATCGAGTCCAAGACCCTGGCCAAGCTTCGTCACCCGAGCCGCAGCAGCAAGCTCAAAGACTATATCGAGTCTTAGGGTTACGGCGTTCTACCGAACGCCGTAACTGGCCGACGCTGCAAACCCGCCAGAGCGGCAATCTGCCTTTCAACTTCGGCGGCATGACCAAAAGGTCAATGCCGCCTTGTTTCAAGGCACCTTGCTCGCTCTGGCGGGTTTTCGCTGTCCGTCCTCTATCTGCGGCGTTGCTATGGCTGTCAGTTGTGCGACAGTTTGGGGGTGGTTATTGGGGACAGACTTAAATGAGTAGTCGTTGGGGACGTTCTTGAATGACTAGTCGTTTAAGAACGTCACCAATGACTAGGCGGAGAAAAATTCTTAAAAAAGTTCTTGCCCTGAGCTGATTCGTCCGTATAATAAACTTCGTTGCTTGAGAGCACGCACCTATTCCTCGGTAGCTCAATGGTAGAGCACGCGGCTGTTAACCGCGCTGTTGTAGGTTCGAGTCCTACCCGGGGAGCCAGAATTTCTCAGCCCATTCCGCTGGGCTTTTAAATTCCTCGGTAGCTCAATGGTAGAGCACGCGGCTGTTAACCGCGCTGTTGTAGGTTCGAGTCCTACCCGGGGAGCCAGGTTGTAAAACCCGTCGCTTATGCGGCGGGTTTTTTCATGCCGCGACCACTTGACTCGAACGTTGCCATATCAACATTTCGTGTCGAGGATGTAATCCCGCGACCCACCACCTCAACATGGCGCGGTCGTTGTAGAATATTGCAATGATTGCTCCCACGACATGGTGCCGCGAGCACCAGATAAGGAGATTCTTGTGTCTGAGACCATTAACGGCAGCCTGAGCGTCTCGAACGACGTTATTGCCGATATTGCCGGTTATGCCGCGATGACGTGCTATGGCGTCGTCGGTATGGCTGAGCAGCTCCAAGGCGCCGAGAGCGTGCGCCTGCTTGCCGGTCAGCGCCTCCGCAAGGGCGTGCTTGTCTCCGCCGACGAGAACGGCCTTACGGTCGATCTTCACGTCGTGCTCGAGAACGGCGTCAACATGAAATCCGTCTGCCACAATCTTTCGAGCTCCGTTGC
This sequence comes from Collinsella sp. AF20-14LB, assembly GCF_003459505.1. GTDB lineage: Bacteria > Actinomycetota > Coriobacteriia > Coriobacteriales > Coriobacteriaceae > Collinsella. The sequence continues at coordinate 176,723 of NZ_QRWD01000001.1, read as the reverse complement.
CTTCACCCTGCAGGAGATCGCCCAGATCGATCCCGCCAGCCTTAAGATCGGCATCCATATCGACGCGCTCAAGAGCCGTCTGAACTAGCATCCGAAAACGGAGATTTAAATACCCATGATTGCAAAGACCATTCGCACCTGTTTTCCGATCGCTGCGGCTGCCGTTTCCGACAAGGCCGAGGAGATCAACAAGCTCAACGTCTTTCCCGTGCCCGACGGTGACACCGGCACCAACATGTCGCTCACGCTCGCCTCGGTGACCAAGGAGCTTTCTGCCCTTCCCGCCGACGCCGACATGGAGGCCATCGCCGGCGCCATCACCCACGGCTCCCTGATGGGCGCCCGCGGCAACTCCGGCGTCATCACCTCGCAGATCTTGCGCGGCGTGGCCGAGGGCCTTGTCTCCGCCGACGAGCCCATTACGTCCGCCAACATCGCCTTCGCCTTCCGTCGTGCCGTCAAGGTTGCCTTCCAGGCCGTCCGTAAGCCCATCGAGGGTACGATCCTCACGGTGCTGCGCGATGTCTCGACCAAGGCCGACGAGTGCGAAAAGAAGAAGTTCTCGGCCGAGGACGCGCTCGACGCCATCGTCGTCGAGGCCTACCAGTCCGTCGCCCGCACGCCCGACCTGCTGCCCGTTCTGAAGGAGAACGGCGTGGTCGACTCCGGCGCCTTTGGCTTTGCTATTTTCCTTGAGAACTTTGTTGCCGCCGCTCTTGGCCGCAGCACCGTTGTCGAGGATTTCTCCGCCACGTTTGATTCCGCCTGCTCTGCCCGCGACGCGGCCCTTGGTCGTGTTGAGATCGAGGCCAACGACGACTGGGAGGGCTCGGAATTCCGCTACTGCAACGAGTTCCTCTTTAAGGCCGACGCTCCCTTTGACGAGGACGAGTGCCTCAAGTTCCTGGGTTCCATGGGCGACTGCGAGCTGCTCGTGGGTGCTTACCCCGATTACAAGATTCACGTGCACTCCAACACCCCCAATCTGGTGCTCGAGCACATGCTGCAGCTTGGTCAGATCTACGAGGTCTTTATCCACAACATGGAGATGGAGGCCCACGACCGTACCGCCAAGATTCATGAGGAGCAGGAGAAGGCCGCCGAGCCCGCGAAGGCCCTGGGCTTTGTCGCCGTTGCCGCCGGTTCCGGCGAGGCCGACATCCTCAAGTCCCTCGGCGTCGACGTGATCGTGTCGGGTGGTCAGACCATGAACCCCTCGACTGCAGACCTGCTGGGTGCTGTTGACCAGGTCAACGCGACCTCGGTCATCATCCTGCCCAACAACGGCAACATCCGCATGGCCGCTGAGGCCGCTGCCTCAGCCTGCACCGACAAGAAGGTCGCCGTCGTTCCCACCAAGACCGTTCCGCAGGCCTTCTCCGCGCTGTTCGCGGTCCTGCCCGATTCCGAGCTCGCTGATGCCGTCGCCGCTATGGTCGACGCCATCAGCGAGGTCCGCGATGGCGAGGTCACCCGCGCCGTGCGCGACTCCAGCGCCTCGGACGGCTCCCCGATTCACTCCGGTGACGTCATGGGCATCATTGCCGGCTCCATCGATGTCGTCGGCTCCGACGTGAAGCAGGTCACGCTCGATTGCATCAACCGCATGCAGGAGGAAGAGGAGGGCGACGCGCTGACGATTCTGGCCGGCGAGGAGCTGTCCGATGAAGCCTTCCAGGAGATCGTCGACGCTATCGAGGAGGCTCAGCCCGACCTGGAGATCGACGCCCATCGTGGCGAGCAGCCGCTCTATCCCGTGATCTTCTCGATCGAGTAGGCATCTGCCCATGTCCGAGCTCTGCTCCGTGCCGCGCGTCTCTGATCGCTTTGCCCAGAGCAATGCGCTCGACGAGGATATCGCGCGACTCAAATATGTTTCGGGTAAACGTGAGGAGGCCCTTCGCCGTCTGGGAATTCGGACGGTGGGGGACCTCCTTCTCCATATCCCTCATCGATACCTGGACTTTACGCGCTCCTGGTCCATCGAGATGGCGCCCATCGGTACCGTGTGCACCATCATCGCCACGGTCGACCGTATCGTTCAAAAGAAGCCGCGTCCGCGCATGCAGGTGACCGAGGTCTCACTCGTTGACGAGACGGGCGTGCTGCAGGTCGCCTTTTTCCGTCAGCCTTGGATTGCCCAGCAGCTTAAACAGGGCGACCGCCTGGCCGTGATGGGCAAGGTCGAGTTTGCCTACGGTTTTAAGCAGATGGCCTCGCCGCACTTTGAAAAGCTTGATGACGGGCGTGCTGCGGGCACCATTTTGCCGGTCCATTATGTGAGTGACGGCGTGAGCCAGGCATGGATGCGCCGCATCGTAAGTGGCGCGCTCGAGGTCGTCGGCAATCCCTTCGACCCGATTCCCGCACGCTTGCGCGTTAAACGTCGCCTGATGAGCAATGCTCGTGCGCTTCGATCAATTCACTTTCCCTCGAGCATGGCTGAGCGCGATATCGCGCGCGCACGGCTTGCCTACGAGGAGTGCCTCTACCTGCAGCTGGCGCTGCGCCTGCGCAACGACGGCAGCCTGGTCGATGTGGTGCCCTACGCCCACGCCGCGGGCGAGCACCTGGCCGCGCTTAAGCAGGCCCTGCCGTTTTCGCTGAGCGACGAGCAGGAGGCCGCGTTCCAAGATATCCTGCGCGATATGTGCGATGGCGGGCGCGTGATGAACCGCCTGCTGCTGGGCGATGTCGGTACCGGTAAGACCGCCGTTGCCGCCTGCGCGCTGGCTGTGGCTGCCGATAGCGGCACGCAGGCCTGCGTTATGGCGCCCACGGGCGTGCTGGCGCGTCAATATGCCGATAAGACCGGCCCCTTGCTCTTGCAGGCTGGCATGACCTGGGCGCTCCTGACGGGCGCCACGCCGGCGGCCGAGCGCGAGCGGATTCATGCCCATCTGGAATCGGGCGAGCTCGATGTCCTCTTTGGCACCCATGCGGTGCTTTCGGATAACGTGGCGTTTAAGCATCTGTCGCTCGTGGTCATCGATGAGCAGCACCGGTTTGGCGTCGGCCAACGCAACGCCCTGCGTGCGAAGGGCCCTGGTGCCGATCTGCTCGTTATGACGGCAACGCCCATCCCACGTACGCTGGCGCTTTCGGTCTACGGCGATCTGGACACGAGCATCATCCGTCATCGGCCCGTCCCTGGCGCTGGCGTGACGACACGCGTGCTTACCGAGTCGAGCCGCGACCTTGCCTATGGCGCCATCCGCGAGGCGCATGAAAAGGGTCAGCAGGCCTACGTGATTTGCCCGCTCGTGGAGCCGAGCGACTCGGCCGATGAGCTTGAGGATGTGCCCGGTATCGTCCGTGACGACGAGGGTCGCGTAACCGTGCCCGTGCCGCTGCACGATACGGCAACCGAGCTCGACCGCCTACGCCTGGCGTTGCCGGGGCTTACCATCGAGCGTCTTCACGGCCGCATGCCGGCGGGGGAGAAGGATCGCGTGATCGACGCCTTCAAGCGCGGCGAGATCGACGTGCTCGTTTCGACCACGGTGGTCGAGGTGGGCGTCGACGTGCCCAACGCCACCGTCATGGTCATCGAGAACGGTGAGCGCTTTGGCTTGGCGGCCCTGCACCAGCTGCGCGGCCGCGTGGGCCGCGGCAGCGTGTCGGGCACCTGCCTGGTCATGACGCACTCCAAGGGCAACGGCGGCGCTTCGGCGGCGCAAGACCGTCTCCAGTCGCTCGAAAAGACCTCGGATGGCTTTACGCTCGCCCAGATGGACCTGCGTCTGCGCCACGAGGGCGAAATCCTGGGGTACCGCCAGCATGGCGGGGTGACCCTGCGCTTTGTCGACCTGGATGCCGACGAGGAGCTGATCGAGTGGGCCCATTTGGACGCAGTCGAGCTCTTGCGGTATGCTTGCAACCTTGACTCCGTGTCGACGCGCCCCCTGCGCGATGCGGTCGCCATGCGATATCGACACATTTTTAAGGAGGTCAGCGGAGGATGAGAATCATCGGCGGCGAATGGCGCGGTCGTAAGATCGAGGAGCCCCGTGGTCGCGATGTCACCCGCCCCACGACCGATCGCGTGCGCGAGGCATGCGCATCTATGGTCATGTCGGCATTCGACTTCGATCTGGACGAGGTCCGCGTGCTGGACGCCTTTGGCGGCTCCGGCGCCTTAGGGTTAGAGATGCTCTCACGTGGTGCCCGCTCACTCACGACGTTCGAGATCGATCGGAATGCCGCGCGGCTCATTACCAAGAATATCGAGTCGCTCTGCCGTGACCGTGCGCGTTGGCGCGTGGTAACGGGCGACATGCTGGCGAGTGCCTCGCGCGGTCGTGTGCCGGGCGGCCCCTTTGATCTGGTCCTGCTCGACCCGCCCTATGCTTTTGGTGCCGAGCCGGTCGAGATACTGCTGCAGAACCTGGCTCAGCAGGGTCTGCTTGCACCTGGCGCTTATGCCCTGTTTGAGCATGCCGCCGCCGATGCGGGCGCGCATCCGGCAGGCTTTGAGATCGTGCGCGAGAAGCGCTACGGCATTACCTCGGTCGACCTGCTTCGTTGGGTCGGCGATGACGATGGTGAGGAAGATTGCACCGGCACCGATGCTCACAACAACGATGCCATGACGGTTCAGGAGAACGCCCATGAGTGACACCATCAACCGCGTGATCGTCCCGGGCACCTTCGATCCCATCACGTTTGGCCATATCGACGTCATCCGCCGCGCCCGCCGTATCTTTCCCAGCGTGATCGTCGCTGTCGCCGAGTCGCAGGGTAAAAACGGTGTGGGCACCACGTTTATGCTGGATGAGCGCGTGGCGCTGGCTCGCGAGGCGCTCGGTGATATCGACGGCGTCGATGTCCTGCCCTTTACCGGCCTCTTGGTCGACTTCGCTCGCGAGCAGGGGGCGGGGGCCGTGGTCAAGGGCCTGCGCGCCATGACCGACTTTGAGTACGAGCTGCAGCAGGCAGACCTCAACTATCGCTTGGATAACGAGCTGGAGTCCATCTTTGTCATGAGTGCGCCGCAGTACGGCTATATCTCGAGTTCGGTCGTTCGCCAGATCGCCTCGCTCGGCAGCGATGTATCGACGTTTGTCCCGCCCAACGTGGTCGAAGCGCTCAGACACCGCTTTTCGTGACGTTTTTTATTGCCTGGTGGCATGTGGTAAACTAGCACGATGATATGTTACCTATGAAAGGAGACCGGATGCCGGGCGAGAATTTTCCTGGCGATAGGATCGTCAGCTTGGTCGATGAGCTCGAAGGGCTGATCGAGGAAGCCAAGCCGCCTTTCGGCAAGAACGCTCAGTTCAAGGTCATCGACGCCGACGTGTTCTTCAACATCCTCGACGAGATCCGCATGAGCTATCCCGAGGAGTGGCAGAAGTCCCGCCGTATCCTTAAGGAGCGCGAGGAGCTTATGGCTTCCGCCGCCGCTCAGGCCGATTCCATCATCGCCGACGCTCAGCAGCAGGCCCTCACCATTGCCGGTGAGCAGGAGATCGTCCGCTTGGCACAGCAGCAGGCCGACGACATCCGCGATCGTGCCCAGCAGTACGAGCGCGAGACGCGTTATGCTGCCGAGGACTACGCAGAGCAGGTCTTTACGCACCTGGAGGAGAACCTCAAGAGCCTGACCGGCACCGTTACCCGTTGCCGTCAGCAGCTCAACGAGGGTGCCGCCCAACAGAATGGTCAGTGGTAATGGCTGAGTTCCCGAGCGTTACCGTCGATCTTTCTGAGCGGCTCGAGTTTCCTGGTGATTCGTATCCGCTGACCGGCAAGGTCGATGTTGCCACCTACACGGTGGGCGAGAAGGAGTACCAGCTACAGGACGGCATCGACTACGACGTTGTCTTTACCAATGCCGGTACCGGTGTCTTGCTCACGGGCATGGTCCGCGCGCACGCCACCGGCGAGTGCGACCGTTGCCTGGAGCCTGCCTCGTTTGATATCGCCGGCGAGATCGAGGAGTTCTACCTCTTTGAGGAGCCCGAGGATCCCGAGGCCTACGAGGACGGCTACGAGCTCCTGGGTGAGGACCGCATCGTCGATCTGGGTGAGCCCATCAACGACGCGGTCGTCATGGACACGCCGTTTGTGGTGCTCTGCAAGCCCGATTGTCGCGGTCTGTGCCCCACTTGCGGTTGCAATCTCAACGTGGAGCAATGCGATTGTGCTGCCCAAGCCGAGGCCGAATGGGCCGAAGCCACGGAAAATCCATTTGCAGCATTGAAGAATCTCAAGCTCGATGAGTAAAACTGTGGTAGTATCGCTACTTGCGCGTAATCGCCACACTGGATAGTTCATAAGGAAGGTCACTATGCCCGTACCTAAACAAAAGCAGGGTCGTATCCGCACTCACACCCGTCGTTCCGCTAACATGAAGATCTCGGCTGCGGCTCAGTCCACGTGCCCCCGTTGCGGCGCTGTCAAGCTTCCGCACCACGTGTGCCCCAGCTGCGGTTTCTACAAGGACCGCGAGGTTATCGTTACCGAGTAACGGTATACTCTGGATGCGATGCCGTTCCAAATGGAACCACAATGGCCGGCTCAATGAGTCGGCCATTTTTGTATAAGGAGCATGTATATGAGTAACGTTCGCGTTTGTGTAGACGTTGTGGGCGGAGACGAGAAACCTCAGGTTGTTCTAGATGGTATCGAGGCTGCGCTTGCCGCCGATTCCGATATCGAGGTCTTGGCAGCTGGCCCCGCCGAAATCGTCAATCCCTTTGCAGCTTCCCATGCACGTGTTGAGGCCCTTGAGGCACCCGACGTTATCGCCATGGATGACGATCCCATTCGCGCCGTGATGACCAAACGCAAGTCGTCGATCGTGCTGTCGTGCCGCGCCATCAAGAAGGGAAATGCGGATGCGTTCTTCTCTGCCGGCTCGACCGGTGCCATGGCCGCCGCTGCCACCGCCTACGTGACGCCGTTTAGGTATCAGGCCGAAGGCAAGAAACAGCCGGTGCGTCCCTGTCTGACCAATGCGCTGCCCAATCGCGCCGGCGGTCTGACGGTGCTGTGTGATATGGGCGCCAACCCCGATGTCGAGGTCGATGACATGGTACGTTTTGCCCAGATGGGTAGTGCTTATGCCCGCGTCGTCCTGGGCATCGAGCATCCCCGCGTGGGCCTGCTTGCCAACGGCACCGAGGACGAGAAGGGCTCCAACTTTACCAAGGCCTGCTTCCCGGCCATGAAAGCCGCCGTTCCCGGCTTTGTTGGTAACTGCGAGGGCACCGATCTTACGTCGGGCAATTTTGACGTCGTGGTCGCCGACGGCATGTCGGGCAACATCGCGCTCAAGGCCACTGAGGGCGCTGCCAAGTTTTTGCTGCAGGAGCTCAAGGGCGTCTTTATGTCTTCGCTTGGCACCAAGATCGCCGCGCTGCTCATTAAAAAGCAGATGCGCGAGATCAAGGCCAAGCTCTCTGGCGACGCCAAGGGCGGCGCGATTCTTTTGGGCCTGCGCGGCGTGGTCCTGATCGGCCATGGCGCCACCTCGGTCGAGGCTGTAAAAAACGGTACGCTCGCGGCGGCCGAAGCCGTGCGCGCCGGGCTGGTCGAGAATGTCGCCAACTCTATGGACAGTATCGTTTTATAAGAGCGAGTTAGAGCGCTGTTATGTGCCTCACGGCGCACGTCGTGGGGTAGAATCAAAACCGTGTATTGGTGCCGCCCGCGCGGTGCCAATCTTTTGGTATTCATGCACTATGAGAGGAAGCGCTATGGACCGCTCCGAAATCTTCGACAAGATCGCCGAGGTCGCTGCTGACGTTCTGGGCGTCGATGTTGCCGAAATTAGCGATGAGACCACCTTTGACGACCTCGATGCCAACTCGCTCGAGCGCCTGCAGCTGGTTACGGCTATCGAGGACGAGTTCAACCTCGAGATCGATGACGAGACCCTGCTCTCGCTCAACTCTGTCGCCGACGCGGTCGACGCGATTGAAAACGCCAGGGAGGCCTAGGTCTTGGCTTTATCCGAACGACTTACGCGCGCCCAGGAAATTCTGGGCCACGAGTTCAATAATAAGGTGCTGCTGCGCGCGGCCCTTACGCATCCTTCGGCCGTCGAAGGTCAGCCTGTCTCGGCAAGCTACGAGCGCTTGGAGTTTTTGGGCGATTCCATTTTGGGCGCCGTGGTCGCACGCTCCCTGTTTGAGTCCTATCCGGAGTTTGACGAGGGCAAGCTCACCCGCCTAAAGGTGTCGCTCGTCTCGGGCGCCACGTTGTCGGAAGTGTCCCACGAGCTGGGCATCGACGACATCATCATCTTTGGTGCCTCAGAGACCGGTACCGGTGCGCGCGGCCTGCATTCGGCGCTCGAGAACGTCTACGAGTCGCTCGTGGGTGCGCTGTACCTGGATGCCGGCTGGGATGTTGCGGCGGACTTTATCCATCGTACGCTTAAGCCGCATTTGGCTTCCGAGCGTGCCGAGCATCCTGCAAACCCCAAGTCGTTTTTGCAGGAGTGCGTGCAAGCCGACGGTCACGAACCCCCGGCGTATAAGCTCGTTGGCTCCGAGGGCCCGGCGCATGCGCCCACCTTTACCGCCGTGGTGTTGATCGATGGTATTCGCCAGGGTCGCGGCTCTGGCTCCTCAAAGAAGGAAGCCGAGGGAGCCGCTGCACTCGAGGCACTTGACCGCATGGGCTATACCACCAACGGCGTGATTCTCAACAAGAAGCCTGTTTAAGCGAGGAACCGTGTATCTCAAGTCCCTCACGCTCAAAGGGTTCAAGTCGTTTGCCGACCGCGCCCATATGACGTTTGAGCCGGGCCTGACCGTCATCGTCGGTCCCAACGGCTCGGGAAAATCGAACATCTCCGACTCCATCCTGTGGGTCCTGGGCGAGCAGAGCGCCAAGCAGCTGCGCGGCCAGGCCATGGAGGACGTCATCTTCTCGGGCTCATCAGCGCGCAAGCCGGTGGGTGTCGCCGAGGTCACGCTGGTGCTCGATAACTCGGACCATATGCTGCCCGTCGATTTTGACGAGGTCGCCATCACCCGTCGCATGTATCGCTCGGGCGAAAGCGAGTACCTCATCAACTCGAGTCCGTGCCGCCTGATGGACATTCAGGACATCCTGCACGATTCGGGTCTGGGCAAGGATACGCATTCCATCATCAGCCAGGGCAAGCTCGACGCCATTTTGCAGAGCCGCCCCGAGGAGCGCCGTGCCCTCATCGAGGAGGCCGCCGGCATCTCCAAGCACAAGCGCCGCAAGGAGCGTGCGCTCAAAAAGATTAAGTCGATGGACGAGCACCTGACGCGTGCCCGCGACATCAATAAGGAAATCGCCCGTCAGCTGCGACCGCTGGAGCGTCAGGTCGATCGCGCGCGCAAGTACAAAGAGCTGTCCTCGCGCGCGAACGAGCTTACGCAGATGCTGGCCGTCGATGAGCTTCGTTCGCTGCAGTCGCAGTGGAACGACCTGGAGAGCCGCTCCAAAGAGGGCGCGGCCGAGCTTGAGCTTGCGCAGTACCGCTTGGGCGAAAAGGAGCGCGAGCTCGAGAGGCTCCAGGTCATGCTCGAGGAAAAGGGCCTGTTTGTGGGCGACCTAGGCGAGCAGCGCCGTCATATGCAAGATGTGGTCGGCCGCATTAACTCCGACATGCGCCTGCTCGAGGAAAAGGGCCACAACATGGTGTCGCGCCTGTCTGACATGCGCGGTCAGATCTCGAGCTCCGAGCATCAGCGTCGTCGCGTGGTCGAGGAGCTCGAGGACGCGCGTGCCCAGCTTGAGGAAGTGACCGGTGCGCACATGCAGGCCCAGGACGACGTTGACGCCGCCGGTCCTGCCGCCGCTGAGCTCCACGAGCGGCGCGTGGCGCTCGACAATCAGATTTCGCAGCTTACGCGCGAGCAACGCGATGTGCAGCGCGTGGCCGATAACGCCGCGCTCGAGCTTGCTAAGGTGAAGGATTCCTTGAGCAATGCCGAGGTCGAGGACAACATGTATGCCTCGCGCCTGGAGCAGATTGACGAGCAGCTCGAGGAGGTCACGGCCTCGCTCGAGAGCCGTCGCGACCGCGCCGAGGAGCTTGAGTACGCTCTTGAGGAAGCTCGCCAGGCTCAGGTCGATGCGCGCGAGGCCACCGAGACGGCACGCGCTGCCCTCAAGGACCTGCGTGCCCGCGAGGGCGAGGCACGCAACAAGCTGTCCGAGGTGCGCTCGGAGCTTGCCAGTCAAAAGAAACTCGATGCCCGCATGGCCGACAGCTCGCCGCTCGTGAGCCGCCTGGTGGGTGCGCTGGGCGACGATGTCTCGGGTCGTCTGGGCGACGTGCTCGAGGTCCCGCGCGAGCTTGAGGGCCTGGTTGAGCAATTGCTCGCCGGCGATATCGATGCCCTGTTGTTCGATAACGCTGCCGCACTCGAGCGTGCCGGTCGTGCTGCTCTGGACCAGAAGATGGCCTCGGGCGAGGCGCTGCTGGTGGCGCGCGGCGTGAGTGGCTCTGCGGCCGCCGAGGGTGCCGCCGGTACCCGTCTTGTTGACCGCCTGTCCGTGCGCGCCGGTTATGGTCCGGTTGTCGAGGCACTGCTCGGCGGCTATTACGTGGTCGATGATTTGGCCACCGCGCTGGCCGCGCCCGTCGTTGACGGTGTGACCTACGTGACGCCCGATGGTGCCCGCGTGAGCTGTGGCGGCCTGGTTCGCGTGGGGCTTGATGCCGGCGAGGCTTCGGGTGCCTTGGAGCGTAAACGTCGTATCCGCGAGCTGGAAGGCCTGGAGCCCGATCTCGCTGCCGTGTTTGAGCATGTTTCGGATCAGGTCGTCGAGGCCAATACTGCCGTTGAGGAGGCCCATGCTGCCGAGGGCGATGCTGCCGGCGAGATTGCCCGCCTTGAGGGCGAGCGTCGCTCCCTGCTGTCCGAGATCGGCCGCCTGGAGCAGAGTGCCAACAATGCCGAGGTCGAGCGGGTACGGATTTCCAAGCGCCGCGAGCAGGCTGCCGAGGCCGTACGTGCCGCACGTCCGCGCGTGGATGATCTTACCCGTTCACGTGACGAGGCCCGTGCGCAGGCGAGTGACTTGGGCTTGCAGATTGCCGAGGCCAACGACGATCTCGATCGCGTTCGGCGCGATGACTCCGAGGCCGCCGGTAAGCTCGCCGACGCTAAGGTGCGCCTGGCTCAGACGAGCGAGCGCCTGCGTTCGCTGAAGGGCCGCGTGCCCGATCTTGAGCATCGCCTTGAGGGTATCGACCGTCGTATCCGCGGGACGCGTCAGGCCTCACGCTCGCTCGAGCTGCTGCGCCTTCGCGTCGATCCCATGCATGAGCGCTATTCTGCCCTGTTGGAGCGCGCCTCGGACTGGGCTGCGCGCCTGCGCGATCAGGCATCGCTTGAGGAGGCGGACTCGGCTTCGCTTAAGAAGACCATCGAGGACGCCAAGACCGAGGTCGCCCGCGCCAAAGAGAGGGTCGATGTTGCCGCCACGACGCAAAATGAGTTCAAGGTGGCGCGCGGCAAGCTCGAGGTGCAGGTCGAGGCTGCCATCAAGGCCATCACCGCCGACGGTACCACGGTGCTCGAGGAAGCGCTCATGCTGCCGGCGCCCACCGATCGCGATGCCGCCGAGCGCGAGCTCAACCAGCTTGTTCGTCAAATCAACAACTTGGGTCCTGTGAACCAGGTTGCCATGGAAGAGTACGAGCAGCTCAAGCGCCGCGCCGATTACATCGAGGAACAGCTGGCCGATCTGGAGAGCGCGCGCAAGGCGCTTACCAAGATCACCGTGGCGATCGATCGCAAGATGCGCAAGGCGTTCCTAGTGACGTTTGAGAAGGTTGATGCGAACTTCCGCGAGATCTTCGCCATGCTCTTCCCGGGCGGCCAGGCACATTTGGAGATGACCGACCCCGAGCATCCGGCCGAGACGGGCATCGAGGTCGTGGCGCAGCCGCGCGGCAAGCGCATCACCAAGATGATGCTCATGTCGGGCGGCGAGAAGAGCCTGACGGCGCTCGCCCTGCTCTTTGCCGTATACCGTACGCGCACGGTGCCGTTCTATGTGCTGGACGAGGTCGAGGCGGCACTCGACGACGCCAACCTGTCCAAGCTCATCGGCGCCCTCGATGTGCTGCGTTCCGATACGCAGCTCTTGGTAATCTCGCATCAGCGCCGTACTATGGAGGATGCTGACGTTCTCTACGGCGTCTCGATGCAAGCCGACGGCGTCAGTCGCGTCGTCTCGCAAAAACTCGATCGCGAAACCGGAAAGGTCGTGAATGCATAATGGGATTCTTTGATGCACTCTCGCGCGGACTTGAGCGCAGCCGCGAGGCCCTCAACGAGGTCTTCTACTTTGGCGGCGAGGTCGACGAGGATTTTTGGGAGGATCTTGAGGACACCCTCGTCATGGGTGACATGGGTGCCGAGGTCGCCATTCAGGTCTCCGATGACCTGCGCGACGCCGCGGCCAAGAAGAACCTCAAGACCGCCCCGCAGCTTCGCCGCGCCCTGGCCGAGCAGCTCGAGGGCCATTTTGTGCCTGTTGAGCGCGATCCGTTTTCCGATACGCCGAGCTGTGTGCTGTTTGTCGGCATCAACGGCGCCGGCAAGACCACCACGGTCGGCAAGATTGCAAGCGCCATGGCCGCCCGCGGCAAGAACGTGGTGATCGGTTCGGCCGACACCTTCCGCGCCGCCGCCATCGAGCAGCTCGATGTGTGGGGCCAGCGTGCCGGCGTACCGGTTATCAAGCGTGACCGCGGCTCCGATCCGGCGAGCGTGTGCTATGACGTGCTCGACGAGGCCGATAAGCGCGGCAGCGACCTGGTGCTCATCGATACCGCCGGCCGTCTGCACACGAGCCCCGAGCTCATGCGCGAGCTCGCCAAGGTGGTCAACGTGACGCGTAAGCGCGCCGCCAATATGGCCGCCGGCCCCATGCCCGTCTCGGTCGTGCTTGTAATCGATGCCGCCACTGGCCAGAACGGTCTGAACCAGGCGCTCGAGTTTAACGAGGCGCTGGGCCTGGACGGTATTATCATGACTAAGCTCGACGGCACGGCTAAGGGCGGTATCGCCATGGCCGTGGCCGAGAAGCTCAAGCTCCCGATCCTGCGCATCGGCGTGGGCGAGCAGGTCGATGACCTGCAGGAGTTTAACGCCAAAGATTTCTGCCGCGCCCTGGTGGGCGAGTCCAACTAAGGAGTAACCAGTGTTTGATTCCCTGAGCGATCGCCTCAACGACACATTTGACCGCCTGCGCGGCAAGGGTAAGCTGACCGAGGCCGATATTACTTCGGCCATGCGCGATATTCGCATGGCACTGCTCGAGGCCGACGTTAACTTTAAGGTCGTCAAGGAGTTCGTCGCCAAGACCAAGGAGCGCTGCATGACCGCCGAGGTCATGGAGTCGCTGTCGCCGGCGCAAAACGTCGTCAAGATCGTGCTCGACGAGCTCACCGAGATGCTTGGCTCAACCGAGAGCAAGCTCGTCTTTAGCAACCGCATTCCCAATGTCATCATGCTCGTGGGCCTGCAGGGCTCCGGTAAGACCACGGCGGCCGTGAAACTGGCCTACCTGCTCAAGAAGCAGGGCCGCTCGCCGCTGCTCGCCGCGTGCGACGTCTACCGTCCCGCCGCTGCCGACCAGCTGGCCACGCTCGGTGGCGAGATCGGCGTGCCGGTCTTCCGCGGTGACGGAGCGCACCCGATCGACATCGCAAAGGGCGCCATCCAGGAGGCCGTCGACCACCTGCGTGACGTGGTCATCGTCGATACCGCCGGTCGTCTGCAGATCGACGAGCAGATGATGCAGGAGGCCGTCGACATCAAGAAGGCCGTCAAGCCCGACCAGGTGCTGATGGTCGTCGATGCCATGACCGGCCAGGATATCGTCAACGTCGTCTCGACCTTCGCCGATCGCACCGACTTTGACGGCGTGATTATCTCCAAGCTCGACGGCGATGCCCGTGGCGGTGGCGCACTTTCGGTGCGTCAGGTGACCGGCAAGCCCATCAAGTTTGTGAGCATGGGCGAGAAACCCGATTCGCTTGAGCCGTTCTATCCCGATCGCATGGCCAAGCGCATTCTGGGCATGGGCGATGTCGTCGGCATCATTGAGAAGGCCCAGGAGGCAGCCGATGCCGAGCAGCTCGAGGCTGCCGAGCGTATGCTGCGCGAGGGCTTTACCATGAATGACATGCTCGACCAGATGAAGGCCGTCAAGAAGATGGGCGGCATGAAGGGTATCCTGGGCATGCTCCCCGGTGGTCAGCGCGCGCTCAACCAGATGGGCGGCAACTTGGACGAGGGCATCTTCGATAAGAACGAGGCCATCATCATGTCGATGACCAAGGAGGAGCGCCTGCGTCCCTCCATCATCAACGGCCAGCGCCGCGCCCGCATTGCCAAGGGAGCCGGCGTAACCCCCACCGAGGTCAACAGCCTTATGAAGCAGTGGGGCGAGATGAATAAGATGATGGGCCGCATGCGCACGATGGCCAATCAGGCACAGGCCGGCGGCAAAAAGGGCAAAAAGGGAAAGAAGGGCAAGAAGATACGCATGCCCAATATCCCTGGCCTGGACGCTATGGGTCTGGGCGGCATGGGCGGCCTGGGTACGGGCGGTCCCAAGTCCGATATGGAGCTGCTGCGCCAGATGGAAGCGCAGATGCGTAATAACAAATAGAGCTGTAATTCCAGCTTGATATGGCAAAGGCCACTCGGAAGCTACCGGGTGGCCTTTGTTGTTGGCTTTGATTGTTGGATTGCGTTTGGCGTCGCGCCCCGAGCTCGCGGTGCCGTGCCGTTAGTGGCAGCCGCAGCCCTCGTGGCCCTCGTGCTCGTGATGGCCGTGGCAGCCGCAGGACTCGCCATGTTCGTGGGCGTGGTCGTGGTCATGGCCGTGGCAGCCGCACGTGGCCTCGCCGTTCTGTGCGAGCGTTCCGGCGATAAGGGCCTCGACACAAGCGTCGCAGCTGCCCTGAGCTCCTGCGTACACCGTGATGCCGGCTTGGGCAAGCGCGTTGATGGCGCCACCGCCGATGCCGCCGCAGATGAGCGTGTCCACGCCACCGTTGGCGAGCAGGCCCGCAAGGGCACCGTGGCCGGTGCCGTCGGTGCCCACGACCTGCTCGTTGAGTACCTTGCCATCCTGAATGTCGTAGATCTTGAACTGCTCGCTGCGGCCAAAGTGCATAAAGATGTTGCCGTTGTCGTACGTGGTTGCCACCCTCATGGTGTCGACCTCCTTTGCTGGCCATACGGCCGTTGCCGTGGTAATGGGGGAGTACGCAATATTGCCGCCTTCGATGATGAGCGCCCGACCATTGACCAACGCGTTTGCCACCTTGCGATGCGCGCGGCTGCAAATAGCCGCCACCGTGGCGCGCGCGATACCCATCTGCTGTGCGACTGCCTCTTGGTTAAGGCCTTCCAGGTCGCACAGGCGCAGCGCCTCGAGTTCGTCGACCGTCATGTCGATGGCGTCTCCGCTGGCTAGGCCGTCAGTGGTAAAGCCGCGGTATTCGGGGATGATCCCGACGCGGCGCAGTTTTTCGCGTCTTCCTGCCATGTGCTCTCCTTATCTGACATATGTCAACAATAGAATAGCGAACGCGCAGATTTATGAATGAATTTCTGGCATATGCCAGAAATTGTGGGCTTATGTTTGGGCTGTGGGGCCGCATGTGTCTGGGCTACAATGAATCTCGCTTATAGGCAACTGACAGGAGGGTCAATGAGCAAGGCTGATCAACAGTTTGTAACCATGTGCCGCGATATTTTGGACCATGGCACCACTACCGAGGGCCAAAAGGTCCGCCCGGTGTGGGAGGACGGCACCCCTGCCTATACCATTAAAAACTTTGGCGTCACGGCCCGCTACGACCTGCGTGAGGAGTTTCCGGCGCTTACCCTGCGTCGCACGGCCCTCAAATCTGCCATGGATGAGATCCTATGGATCTATCAAAAGAAGTCCAATAACGTGCATGACCTCAACAGTCATATTTGGGATGAGTGGGCCGACGAGACCGGCTCCATCGGCAAGGCCTACGGGTATCAGATTGGGCAGAAGAGCCATTATGCCGAGGGTGACTTCGATCAGATGGACCGTGTGCTGTACGACCTCAAGAATACGCCGTACAGCCGCCGCATTATGACGAATACCTACGTGTTTAGCGACCTGTCCGAGATGCACCTGTATCCGTGCGCCTACAGCGTGACGTATAACGTGACGCAGCGCCCGCAGGATGATAAACCGACGCTCAACATGATTCTCAACCAGCGCAGCCAGGACATTTTGGCTGCGAACAACTGGAATGTGTGCCAGTACGCCATTTTGCTGATGATGGTCGCGCAGTCGGTCGATATGATTCCCGGCGAGTTGCTGCATGTGATTGCCGATGCCCACATTTACGACCGTCATGTCGATATCGTCCGGGAGCTTATCGAGCGTCCGCAGTTTGCCGCGCCTAAGGTAACGCTTAACCCCGATGTGCATGACTTCTATGCGTTTACGACCGACGACCTGATTGTCGAGGGCTATGAGCACGGCCCGCAGGTCAAGAACATCCCCATTGCGGTGTAGGTGACGCGCATGACGTGTAAGCTTTCTGCCATTGTCGCCGTGTGCGATGACTGGGGTATTGGGTGCGAGGGTGACATGGTCGTGTCCAATCGCTCCGATATGCGCCATTTTGTGGCGTGCACCAAAGGTTGCCCGGTTATTATGGGGCGCAAGACCCTGCTGAGTTTTCCCGGCGGGCGTCCGCTCAAGAATCGTCGCAATATCGTGCTCACGCGCGACGAGGATTTTTCGCCCGAAGGTGTCGACGTGGTGCATAGTATCGGCGAGGCGCTCGCCGCGGTTGCCGATGAGCCCGTTGCCTGGGTGATCGGCGGCGGCGATGTCTATCGGCAGTTTTTGCCGTACTGCGTGGAGGCCGAGGTCACGCATAACCACTGCGTCCATCCCGTGGACACGTACTTTCCCGACTTGGACGCCGATCCCGCGTGGGAAGTTGCGCGGCGCGAAGGGGTTGCCACGATTGCCGCGGGCGAGGGTGACGAAGGCCTCGATTATGAGTTCGTGACGTATCGTCGCGTTGAGGCGTAAATCTCCTATTTGCCCACGGTATTATCGGGTTGGAATGATTGAGGGGCGGCGCTTGGCGTCGCCTCGTTTGATATAGATGCTGCTGTAAGAAGGGTGCGGGCTGGCTACTATGACTGATGCCGTTGAGGTGCTGCGAATCGATTCGCTCGAGGACGAGCGGCTCGATGCCTATGTGCGACTGACCGAGCGTGAGCTGCGCTGCGTACTGGAGCCGCAGAAGGGCATCTTTATCGCCGAGAGCGCTAAGGTCATCGAGCGTGCGGTGCGTGCCGGATACGAGCCGGTGAGCTTTCTTTTGGGTGAACGCTGGCTCGACCAGATGATGCCGCTGTTTGAGCGCTTGGTTGTGCGCGAGGGAGCGGGTCCGGTCCCGGTGTTCGTGGCCTCGATGGAGCTCATGGAGCAGTTGACGGGCTTTAACGTGACGCGCGGTGCGCTCGCGGCGTTTCGTCGCCCGCGTCAGATTCCGGTCGATGAGTTCTTGGGTGGCGTTGTCGAGGCGGCGGGGGAGCGCCCTGTGCGCGTGTGCGTGCTCGAGGGCATTGTCGACCACACCAACGTCGGCGCGATTTTCCGCTCGGCGGCTGCGCTGAACGTCGATGGCATTTTGGTGAGCCCTACGTGCTGCGATCCGCTGTACCGTCGCTCGGCCCGCGTGAGCATGGGCACGGTGTTTCAGGTGCCCTGGACGCGCATTGGCAGCGAGGCGCGCGTATGGCCGCATGATGGGCTGGCGGCGCTGCACAATGCCGGCTTTTCGTGTGTTGCCATGGCGCTGACGGATGATTCGGTGTCGCTGGACGATCCCGCGCTCCAGGAGATTGACCGCCTGGCAATCTTTATGGGCACCGAGGGTGCTGGCTTGGGCGCCAGGACCATTGCAGGCTGCGACCGCGCCGTGCGTATTCCGATGGCGCATGGGGTCGATTCGCTCAACGTGGCCGCGGCAAGTGCTGTTGCCTTTTGGCGGCTGTGTCCGCATGTGAGCAACGAGTACCACTACCAGCCGGGGCTGTATCACTAGGCAGATAGTTAGCACCGGGCTCTGGTTCGGGGCGTTTCGGCCGACGTCGGTCGGTGCTAAGCTGGTATTGGCTTTGGTCTTAAATTGCCGTTTTGTTGTTTGACGTACGCTGGTGGGGAGGGCGTGTGGCTAAGAAATCTACGGCTATCGATGTAACGCAGGGCGTTATTTGGCAGCAGCTACTGTCGCTGTGCGTCCCTATCTTTTTTAGTTCGTTCTTTCAGCAGGCATACACGCTTATCGGTACCTATATCGTCGGTCAGTTTGGCGGCAAGCTTGCGCTTGGCGGCATTCAAGCCACGATGGTGCTCACCGAGCTCTGCATTGGTTTTTGCGTTGGCGTTGGCGCCGGTTGTGCCGTTATCACGGGTCAGTTTTTTGGCCAGCACGATGACGAGCGCCTGAGCCGATCGGTCCATACGGCTATGACGCTCGCGCTGGTGGGCGGCATTGTCATTTCCATTCTGGGCATGGTGTTTGTCGAGCCGATGCTTGTGTTGATGAATACACCGCATGAGCTGCTGGCCGAGGGTGTGGCCTATGCCCGTTGCTACTTTGCCGCCATGTTTGCGGCGCTGCTGCTCAATATGGGGACGGCGCTGTTGCGCGCCGTGGGCGACACGCGCGGTCCGGCGGTTATTATTGCATCCGGCTGCCTTGTTAATGCGGTGCTGGATGTCATCTTCGTTGCCGTGCTTCATATGGAGGCTCTGGGCTGCGGCATCGCGGTGGCGCTGACCATTTGCTCCAACGCCACGATGATCGTGATTCGTATGATGCACGCTCCGGGTGCGTGGCGGCTTTCACTGTCCAAACTCTGCATTGATCCTGGCATTTGTAAGAGCATGATCTCGTGTGGTCTGCCGCTTGGCTTTCAGTCTGCTGCGTATTCGATTTCCAACGTTTTGATTCAGGTGTCGGTCAACTCGTTTGGTGCCGATGTCACCACGGCGTGGGGTCTTTCGGGCCGTTTGGATGGCATTGTCTGGATGGTTACCGAGGCGCTTGGCGTTTCGATCACCACGTTCTCGGCACAGAACTTTGGCGCGCGCAACTACGAGCGCATGCGCAAGGGCTACCATTCGTCGCTTGTGCTGTCGTTTATGCTCATTGGTGGCCTGTCTGCCGTGCTACTGGTGTTCTCGGGTCCGTTGTCGCGTCTGTTTGTCGACGATGCTTCGATTTCGGCCTACACCACGACGATTCTTCATTTCATCGCGCCGTTCTACGCGATCTTCTCGATTATCGAAAACGCGTCCGGCTCCATCCGCGGCGCTGGCGTGAGCTTCCAGCCTATGATGCTCACGATTTTTGGCACCGTCGTGCTCCGCGTGGCGTGGGTGTTCGCGATTATGCCGCTCGACCCCTCGCTCGAGCATCTGCTGCTGGTCTACCCCATGACCTGGGTAATCACCGCCGCGATGTTCACCGTCTACCATCACAGCGGCAACTGGCTCGGTCGCGCCACCGCCTAGTCATTGGGGACGTCCGCAATGACTAGTATTCGATGCCTTGGCGAGCTAGGAGGCCTTCGTCGAAGTAGTGTTTGACGGGGCGCATTTCGGTAACTAGGTCGGCAAGGTCGGCGAGGGGCAGCAGGCCGCGGCCGGTGAGCACGAGCTCCGTGGTGGTTGGTTTCATCGCGATCAACGCTTCGACATCTTCGCGCGTCACAAAGCCCCGTCGCATGGCCTCGCCGAGTTCATCCAAAATCAGAACGTCGACCTGTGATATCTGCTCGCGCGCCAGCTCCATGATCTGTGCAGCGCAGGCTTCGGGTGTGTCGCGGTTGGCTTGTACGATGCGTAGCCCCAATCGAGGAGCTGCGTCATGTTCGGCGCAGTGCAGCTTCTGGGCAAACTGCAGCATGAGTACGTTGAGACCATAACCTGTGGCACGCAAAGCCAGCCCCAAGGCGGCCGTGGTTTTGCCCTTTCCGTCGCCCGTGTAGATTTGAACCTTGCCGACTTCCAGTGATGCCATCTCTGTCCTTTCGTGCCCGGCGTCGGTTTATCGCCGTCTGGGTTGGGTATTCTAGATAGCATTATCAACCCCAGTAGATGGAGTTCAAGCAGATGGAGATGGATGACAACAAACGTAGACGGAATATGATCCTCTACGTGCTCATCGCCTTCGTCGTCTACCTCGTGCTCTCGACCGTTCTGTTCCCCAACATCGGTCACACGCAGCAGATTACGAAGACCGATTACTCGACGTTTGTCAAAGCGCTCGATAAGAAGAGCGTCGATAAGGTCGAATACAACACGGACGATTACTCGATTTATTACACCAAGAAGGGCGAGGACGAGAACATCGCCTATAAGACGACCGGTGTGCCGAACGATGCGGGCTTTACCGATCGCGTGCTTGAGTCTGGTGCTTCGCTGGAGTCGGTCGTTCCCGATAAAAACTCGGGTCTGATGACCTACTACCTGCTTACGCTCATTCTTCCCATGGCGATTTTCTTCCTCATCGGTTGGTGGCTCAACCGCCGCATGAAGAAGGCTATGGGCGATGACGGTCCGTCGATGAACTTTGGCGGCGGCGGTTTTGGCGGCGGCGGACTAGGTAAGTCCGGCGCGCGCGTGATCGCTTCCAAGGACGTGGGCGTGACCTTTAAGGACGTCGCCGGCCAGGAAGAGGCCAAGGAGTCTCTCAAGGAGGTTGTCGACTTTCTGGAGAAGCCGCAGCGCTACGAGGAGATCGGCGCCAAGCTGCCGCGCGGTGCTCTCCTTGTTGGCCCTCCGGGTACCGGTAAGACCCTGCTTGCTAAGGCTGTTGCCGGCGAGGCGGGCGTGCCGTTCTTTAGCATTTCGGGTTCCGAGTTTGTTGAGATGTTTGTTGGTCGCGGCGCTGCTAAGGTGCGTGACCTGTTTAAGCAGGCCAAGGAAAAGGCACCGTGCATCGTCTTTATCGACGAGATCGATACCATCGGCAAGAAGCGTGACGGCGGCGGCTTTAGCGGCAATGACGAGCGCGAGCAAACGCTCAACCAGCTGCTGACCGAGATGGACGGCTTCGATAACCACAAGGGTATTGTCGTTCTCGCTGCCACCAACCGTCCCGATAGCCTTGATCCGGCCCTGCTGCGCCCCGGCCGCTTTGACCGCCGCATCCCCGTTGAGCTGCCCGACCTGACCGGACGTAAGAACATTCTTGAGCTCCATGCCAAGAGCGTGAAGACGCAGCCCCCGATCGACCTGACTGCGATTGCCCGCGCCACGCCCGGTGCCTCGGGCGCCGACCTGGCCAACATCATCAACGAGGGCGCCCTGCGTGCCGTCCGCGAGGGTCGCAAGCGCGCCACGCAGGACGATTTTGAGGAGTCGGTGGAGGTCGTCATCGCCGGTCAGCAGCGCAAGTCCACGGTGCTGTCCGACCACGAGAAGCAGGTCGTTTCCTACCACGAGATCGGCCACGCCATCGTTGCCGCTCGCCAGAAGGGCTCTGCGCCGGTCACGAAGATCACTATCGTGCCGCGCACGAGCGGCGCTCTTGGCTACACCATGCAGGTCGAGGAGGATGAGCGCTTCTTGACCACACGCCAGGAGGTCTTGGACAAGCTCGCCGTCTATTGCGGCGGACGCGCTGCTGAGGAGCTCATCTTTGGCGAGATGACGACCGGCGCGGCCAACGATATCGAGCAGGCCACCAAGCTCGCCCGCAACATGGTGACGCGCTTTGGTATGTCCGAAGAGTTTGGCATGATGGCGCTCGGTACCGTGCAGAACGCGTATCTCAATCAGGACACGTCGCTCACCTGCGCCCCCGGTACGGCCGAGCGCGTGGACGCGATTGTCGCCAAGCTGATCGAGGATGCGCACGACCGCGCCCTGCAGATTCTGAAGGAGAACAAGTTCAAGCTCCATGAGCTGGCTCGTTATCTGTACAAGAAGGAGACGATCACGGGCGAGGAGTTTATGAATCTTCTTACGCGCGAGAATCCGCTGATGCCAAAGCAGCAGTAAGGCTGCTTGCGCAGTGTCGAACGCCCCATTTGAGTGTCCATCTCAAATGGGGCGTTCTGCTTGAGGGAGATGCAAATGAAGATCGTGGTGAGTGCCTGCTTGATGGGCGAGAGCTGCAAGTATAACGGACTTGACAATTACCATCGCAAGCTGGTCGAGGCTTGCGAGCGTACGGGGACCGAGGTCCTGCTGGTGTGCCCCGAGGTTTTTGGCGGTCTGCCTACGCCGCGCAAGCCATCCGAGATTGTGGACGGTGAGGTCCGTACCTGCGAGGGTGCCTCGGTCGATCGCGATTTTCGCCTAGGTGCCCAGCGTGCGCTCGATATGTGCGAGCACTTTGGCGGCCCGTCCGAGATCGCTGCGTGCGTCTTACAGGACCGTAGCCCCTCGTGCGGTGCGGGTCGCGTCTACGATGGCACCTTTAGCGGTACGCTCACCGCGGGCAACGGTGTTTTTGTCGATCTGCTGCTGCGTCACGGGTACCGTGTGATTCCGGCTAGCGAGTTCGATCCCAGCATGCTGGAACATTGTCCATAGCACTCGAACCCAACACTTCCTCACGGGTGACCGTTTTGGCATCATCCGTGAAGTTGATATTGAGTACGACCCGGTCATCAAAGACGTAGACCGAGTTGACAGGCGCCGTACCCAGGCAGCCCCTCCCCGCGGCCCTCGCGCAGGAACGCGCACACGGCCTTCCCGTCTCTTGCGCCCCTCCTGCCCCAAACTCTGCTAGGAACGAGTACAGCAAACTTGAATTTTCAAATTAGTCTTTGCAAATAACCTTTGAACCTTCACCATCAATTACAATTCCCTGACGATTGTTAATTGGGCATAGATTCAAATCCGAAAACTCAGTTATTATTTTCTCGGTAACTTTCTTAAATGGTGCTGTAAGAAAATGCGGAAGAACATAGAAATCAATCAAATTAAGCCCTGCATCATCTTCTTGTGAGTAGTCCTCCGGCTTTTCATCCATTTGCTCGATATATTGGATGCTTGGAGCGCATACAATCGCACCTGCCGATTCACCAATCATCAGTTTTCCTTTTGCCAATTCTTTCTTCAACAGCTCATCCGTTCCCGTTTTACGGAGCTGGTCTATAAGGAAAAAAGAATTTCCGCCGGTAAAATAGATCACATCTGCATCTTCAAAAAGAGACTGTATCGTTGAATAAGCCTCCGTTGAAATATCAATTTCAGTTACGATTGCTCCCAACTTTTTGAATAATTTTCGAGCCGAGCCGACATAACCGGTGTAGCCTTCACGCAGCGAAGCTGTTGGAATAAATGCGACTTTTTTACTTTCAACTTCTTCCTTAATCAGACTTCCTACACTTGAAAAGTGAGAACATAAAAACAGTTTCATCAGTATTCTCCTTTATATATAAATTCTTATTTGTTGAACTAAGCCGTGTATACCATACTCTCCAATGAAAGAACGCCCTGATATAGCGAAATTTTGCCGTTTTCCTGCGTACGTGCGTACACACTCCACAGGAATTCTAAGGGGCCTGCCCCCTTAGCACACGGACTTTGGAACAAAGTCTAGTGTGCTACGCCTTGCCAGAGGTGTACAGGCTCCCGGTATGCACGTACGAAGCAATTGCCATCAATGCGCCATATAAGTGGCGATCAAGTTCGCATAAAGCGACCTTGATCCTGCAAAACAAAAGGCAGGATACCATCACCACGATGATACCCTGCCTCTGTTCGTTTCTGTTTACCGTTCCGAGTAGTCCTTCCGCAGAATTTCCGATAAACAAAAAACGTACCCGAACCCTTTCTCGTAAAGAATCGGGTTCGAGTACGAACTGAATGCTGGAGCAATAAAAAACCACCAGAAAGGTGCCTGTCCCCTTTGTGGTGGTTTTGGGCCAGTCCTAGAGCGTGTGGCCGTAAGCGTCGGCAGCCTTGATGGCGGTGGCGAACTTTTCGTCGGTGAAGGGCTCGGGGTTTCCCTGCTTCCACTCGTTGGTGGCGTGCGCATACTCGCACAGGGCGGGGATATCGGACTCGGAAAGCCCGACCTGCTCAAGCGTCACGGGCAGTCCCATCTGCTTGTTAAAGGCTGAGTAGCGCTCAAGGTTCTCGGTATCGCCCGTGTAGGCAAAAAGCACGAGCACGCCCAGGCTCACGACCTCGCCATGCAGGTAGGTGCCCTCGCGCGGAATGCTGCAGGTGGCGTTGTAGAACGCATGCGCCACGCTCGAGTTGTAGTAGTAATCGTTTTGGTTGGTCAGGTTGGAGACGTAGCCCGTGTTGACCACGATATCGAGCGCGATCTGCTTGACGGCTTCGGTCGACAGGTGCTGGCGAACGTCCTCAAGACCCTGCACGCCATAGGTAAACAGCGGCTCGGAGCAGGTGTGTGCGAGCGCCAGGCCAAGACCGGCGGTGTGCTCCAGGTTGCCGGCGCTCGTGGCGTATTCGACCTCGGGCTGCTTGGACAGGGCATCGCCCACGCCGGCCCAGAAGTACTCCGCCGGAGCCTCGGCGATGATCTTGGGGTTGATGAAGATGTGCGCGGGGCGGTTGGGGTACGAATAGCCCTCGAGCGAGCCGTCGTCGTTGTAGACAACGGCAATGGCGGTCGCGGCCGAGCAGTTGGAGCAGATCGTCGGTACCGTAAAGACGATCTTCTTGAGCTCGATGGCCGCCGTCTTGACGGTGTCGAGCGCTTTGCCGCCGCCGCATGCGATGAGCACGTCGGCTTCCTGGCAGGCAGGGGAGTTCACGACCTTGGCGATATTGGCACGCGTACTGTTGGTGCCATAGACGCGCGTCTCCAGAACCTCGATATCGGTACCTTCAAGCGCCGCCGCGATACCCGGCAGCGCCGCAGCCAGGGCTCGCTTGCCGCCAATGATGGCGACCTTGGTCGCTCCGTACTCTGCCAGTGCGGCGGGCAGCTCGTCAAAGCAGTCTTCGCCAACGGTATAGTCGCTCATTCCGATCGTGCGCATAGCAATCTTCTTTCGTTCGATAAAGTGCTTACAGGTATTTTGCTCCAAGAGAAGGTCCACGGCCGCAAGAAATTTCGAACGTATAAAACCAGTGTTGAGGGTTTTTCGCCGGTGCGGAACGTGCTAGCATACTCCGTATAAGCGTTGATGGGGACGAGTAGTCGGCCGTCCGCATGCTACAGAGAGCGGGGAGCGCTGAGAACCCGTGCATGCGACCGATGAAAATCACCCCGGAGCTGCGGTCCCAACGGACGTGCCGCGTAGGTTCGTCTTAGTAGACATCGCCGAGATGGTCGTCGATACAGACCAGCCGAGTAACGGATGCGAGCGCGCGAATACGCGGGCGAGGGCATCTAAGCTGGGTGGTTAAGCGAAGAGCTTTTGCGGGCGTGCAGCCCGTTTGTGGCGCTTCGTCCCAGCTTGTAGGGACGGGCGCTTTTTTGGTGCCCAGAGGGCGTGCGCGCCCACGACATGAAAGGGGTACCGTGGCAAACGAGTACAAGCAGACGATGAATCTGCCCAAGACCGGTTTTCCCATGCGTGCCGGTCTTTCCAAGTCCGAGCCCAAGCGACTCAAGGACTGGCAGGACAACAAGGTCTACGAGCAGGTTCTGAAGAAGAACGAGGGTCACAAGAAGTTCGTGCTGCACGACGGCCCTCCGTACGCCAACGGTCCGATCCACATCGGCCACGCCATGAATAAGATCTCCAAGGACATGATCAACCGCTACTGGATGATGCAGGGCTATGAGGTTCCCTACGTCCCCGGTTGGGACTGCCATGGTCAGCCGATCGAGCACAAGGTCGAGGAGAAGCTCGGCACCGAGAAGTTCAACCAGACCTCCACGGCTAAGATCCGCGAGCTCTGCAACAAGTTCGCTGTCGAGAACATCGAGCTGCAGAAGGCCGGCTTCCGTCGTCTGGGCGTGCTCGGCGACTGGGACAACCCCTATCTGACGCTCTATCACCAGCATGATGCCGCCGACATCGAGGTCTTCAAGGCCATGTTCGATAAGGGCATGATCTATCGCGGCCACAAGCCGGTTCACTGGTGCAAGCATTGCCACACCGCACTCGCCGAGGCCGAGATCGAGTATTCCGACGAGACGAGCCCGTCCATTTTCGTGCGCTTTGAGATGACCTCCAAGCCCGCCGGCCTCGAGAACTTCGACGGCCCGGTCGACTTTATCATCTGGACGACCACGCCGTGGACCATCCCCTCCGACCAGGCCGTTTCCCTTAAGCCCGGCGCCGCCTATGTCGCCGTTGAGCACGAGGGCCGTGCCGAGGTCATGCTCGAGGACCTGGCTCCTAAGTGTTGTGAGGAGTTTGGCTGGGAGTACACCCCGGTCATGGTCGATGGCAAGCCCTACGTGGTTTCCGCCGAGACCTTCCACCACATCCACTACAAGCAGCCGATCTTTGACGGCGTTGAGGGCGTGGCGCTGCTGGCCGATTACGTCGGTGTCGATGACGGTACCGGTATCGTCCACAACTCGCCCGGCCACGGCGTCGACGACTACTTCGCCTGCCTCAAGGAGGGCATCACCGACATCTGCATGCCGGTCGATGACGACGGCAAGTTCTACACCGGCGAGGAGTTTGGCACCGGCGGCCCCTTCAGCGGCATGGATACCGATGAGGCCAACCCGCACATCATCGAGTTCCTGCGCGAGCGCGGCACCCTGGTTCTCGAGAAGAAGATCACGCACAGCTATCCGCACTGCTGGCGCTGCAAGCACCCGGTGCTCTTCCGTGCTACCGACCAGTGGTTCGTCTCGATGGACAAGACCGGTTTGCGCGAGCAGGCTGGCAAGGAGGTCCGTGAGAACGTCAAGTGGTATCCGGCTCACGCCGCCAACCGCATCGGCGCCATGGTCGAGCAGCGTCCCGACTGGTGCATCAGCCGCCAGCGCAACTGGGGCGTGCCTATCCCCAGTTACACATGCGCCGACTGCGGCGAGAAGGTCATGAACGACGCCACGCTCGACGCCGTCATTAAGCTCTTCCACGAGAAGGGCTCCGACGCCTGGTTCACCGACGCTCCTGAGAGCTATCTGGGCGAGGCCTGCGTCTGCCCCAAGTGCGGTGGCCATCACCTCAAGGCTGATAAGGACATCCTTGACGTGTGGTGGGACTCCGGCGTGTCTTGGAAGGCCGTCTGCGAGTACCGTCCCGAGCTGGAGTACCCGGCGGACGTCTACCTCGAGGGCTCTGACCAGCACCGCGGTTGGTTCCAGAGCTCGCTGCTCACCTCGGTGGGCGCCAACGGCCACGCTCCGTACAAGGCGGTCGTCTCGCAGGGCTTCACCCTCGACGGCCAGGGCCGTAAGATGTCCAAGTCACTCGGCAACGTTATCGACCCCAACAAGGTCTGTGACGAGATGGGCGCCGACATCATCCGCCTGTGGGTTGCTTCCGTCGATACCAGCTCCGACGTGTCCATCGACCACGAGATTCTTGCTCGCACGTCCGATGCCTACCGTCGTTTCCGCAACACGCTGCGCTTCCTGCTCTCCGAGCTCGAGGGTCAGTTTGAGCCCGAGACCGACGGCGTCGCCTTTGCCGACCTGCTGCCGCTCGACAAGCTCATGGTTGCCCGCCTGACCCAGGTCCAGGCCGAGGTCGACGACGCCTACGCTAGCTACGAGTTCCCGCGCGCCTACCGTGCGCTTTACGACTTTGTGGTTACCGAGCTGTCCAACGTGTATCTCGACGCCCTGAAGGACCGTCTGTACTGCGAGAAGCCCGGCTCGCTCGAGCGCCGGAGCGCCCAGACCGTGCTTGCCGAGCTCTTCTCGATGCTCATGCGCGACCTGCAGCCGATCCTGTCCTACACGGTCGACGAGGCCATGGCCTATGCACCCACCGGCTGCGTCGATCACCAGAAGTACGCCGCGCTGCTCGATTGGTATAAGTCGCCCATTACGGTCGACGAGGCCAATGAGTTTGAGGGCGTGCTTGAGGCTTCGCTCGAGCTCCGTAGCGCCGTGACCAAGGCCCTTGAGGATGCCCGCTCCGCCGGCACCTTCACTAAGAGCCAACAGGTCCGCGTCAAGGCGGTCGTTCCCGCCGAGATGTATGCGCTGCTGACCGGCGACAAGGCCGTCGACCTGGCCGAGTTCTACATCGTCTCCGCTGTTGAACTGACCCAGGGCGAGGAGCTCTCCGTTGCCATCGAGGCTGCCGAGGGCGAGTGCTGCGACCGTTGCTGGAACTACCGCACCACCGTCGGCGAGTACAACGGCCACGCGCATATTTGCAAACGTTGTGCCGAAGCGCTGTAGGTTACAGCAAAGTAGCGCTTCCGTTTTATGGATGATCGGGGCGCTTTTGCTTCATTTGCTTCGCTAACAATAAGCGACATTCCGTTCTTCGGAATGTCGCTTTCGTTTTATGCTGGTTATTTCGCTTTCGTTGGCGAATATGCCGTGCGTTTTGCGTTTGTCACTATAAGATGATTACTTGCATTTAACGTAATTCGATGTTCTTGAGGGTAGGGGATTTCTTTGGGTCGTTCTGCGGATATGACGCCGCCTTTGCGTTGGCGGTTGGGTGTTGCCGGCGGTGTGGCGTTGGCCGTGCTGCTTGTTGACCAGGTGACCAAGCTTGCGGTTCGTGCCGTGGGCGATGCTCTCCATGTGACTGTTATCCCCGGTGTGATTGACTTCCTTTTCGTGCGCAACATCGGTGCTGCCTTTAGCATGGGCGAGGGGCATGGTGTTGCGTTCGCTTTGCTGGCGCTTGCGGTCATTGTCGCCATTGCCGTGTACTTGCTTCGCACGCCCCAGCTTGCTCGCTTGGAGGTGGTGGGCATGGCTATGGTCGCGGGTGGCGCCATTGGCAACGCTATCGATCGTTTGGCCTTTGGCTTCGTGACTGATTTTATTGCCACCACCTTCATCGACTTCCCCGTCTTCAATGTGGCCGATATCGGCATCACCGTAGGCGTCGTGCTTGCCCTCTTTGGCTACATGTTCTTGAGCCCCGCGGCCCGTGAGGTCGATGCGACCGCCGAGCTTAACGCTCGTGACGAGGCCCGCGCCAAGCGCAAAGCCAAGCAGCGTGGGGAGCGTGCCCGCAAGATTCGCGAAAGGAATGAGCGCTAATGGCCGACATCCATATCCTTGTTGCCGACGATGCCGCTGGTCAGCGCCTTGACGCCTATCTGGGCGCCAATGACGGCTGCCCTACGCGCTCTGCCTGCGCGCATCTGATCGAGGGCGGCGCCGTAATCGTGAACGGCGAGACCTGTTTGTCAAAAAAGTATGCCGTACGCGCCGGTGACCGCATCTCGGTTGACCTGCCCGAGCCTCACGATCCGACTGACGTGATTCCCGAGGCCATTCCCCTCGATATCCGCTACGAGGACGATTACCTCATCGTGCTTTCCAAGCAGCGCGGCCTGGTGTGCCATCCTGCGCATGGTCATGAGAGCGGTACGCTCGCGAATGCCCTGGTCTATCACTGCGGTATCGACCATCTGGGCACCGTGCAGGGTGAGGACCGCCCCGGCATCGTGCATCGCCTGGATCGCGATACCTCGGGCCTTATGCTCGCGGCAAAAGACGACGACACCCAGCGCGCGCTTCAAAATCTCATCCGTACGCGTACGCTCGACCGCCGCTACATTACGCTCGTTCACGGACACATCGCCATGGACGAGGGCACTATCAACACCGGTATTGCCCGCTCAACGCGCGACCGCGTGAAGATGGCGGTTTCTGATGACCCCTTTGCGCGCCAGGCCATCACGACCTTCAAGGTGCTCGAGCGCTTTGATTCCACGCGTTTCGACGACGGCTACACGCTCGTCGAGTGCCACCTTTTTACCGGCCGCACGCATCAGATTCGTGTGCACATGCGCCATATCAACCACGCTTGCGTGGGCGATCCGCTCTACGGTAAGTGCGATGCGCGTGCCGATCAGGGTCTGACTAGGCAATTCCTCCATTCTTGGCGCGTGGCGTTCGATCATCCCGTGACGGGAGAGCGCATTGAGTGCCGCGACGAGCTGCCGTGGGATCTCGCCGCCGTCCTCGACGACTTAGCCCCGCGTTCGCTTGGTCGCACTGCTGCCGGCGACGAGATCGTTCCTCAGCTCGGTCTTCTCGAAGCCTAGTCGGTATTAGGTGGTTTCTTGAACGCCCCTAGCCTGCGGTAAGATATACGGTTGTTTACGTAACGCGTTCCTGGGAGCCTGCATGCTCGCCTTTTTACAAACCAACACACCCATCGTGATCTTCAACCAGATTGTCGTCACGCTGCTCACGGTCTGCTTCTTGTACCAGGTGGTCTTCTTTGTCATCGGTGCTCTCCGCGGCGAGGTCGCGCCTCCCAAGGCCAAAAAACTCCACCGGTATGCCTTCTTTATTGCAGCACACAACGAGGAGACCGTTATCGCCAACCTCGTTCGCTCCATCAAGGACCAGGATTATCCGTCCGAGCTCATCGAGGTCTTCGTGGTCGCCGATGCCTGCACCGATAACACTGCGCAGCTCGCGCGCGAGGCGGGCGCTGTCGTGTACGAGCGAAACGACCTGGCCCGTAAAGGCAAGAGCTGGGTCATGGACTTTGGTTTCGACCGTATCCTTAACGAGTATCCCGACACCTTTGAAGGTTACTTTATCTTCGATGCCGATAATGTTATCGCCCGCGATTATGTGTCCAAGATGAATGATGCCTTTGACCAGGGCTTCCATGTGGTCACGAGCTATCGTAACTCCAAGAACTTCGGAAGCTCGTGGATCTCGGCAGCGAATGCCACTTGGTATCTGCGCGAGGCGCGTTTCCTCAACAACGCGCGCAACATCTGCAAGACGTCCTGCGCCGTATCGGGTTCGGGCTACCTTATCTCGGCTAGCGTTATTGAGGGCATGCACGGCTGGCAGTTCCATACGCTGACCGAGGATATTCAGTTCACCACGTTCTGCGCTATTCACGGCATTCGTATTGGCTATGCGCCGGCGGAGTTTTTTGACGAGCAGCCCGTGACGTTTAAGGCGTCCTGGAAGCAACGTATGCGTTGGACCAAGGGCTTCTACCAGGTGTTCTTTACCTACGGTAAGCATCTGGTCAAATCGACGTTCCGCTATCATCGCTTTGCCGCATATGACATGTTTATGACCATCGCTCCGGGCATGCTGCTGTCCCTGATCTCCATGCTCGCCAACGCTACCTTTCTCATCGTGGGCGGGCTTTCGCATGGCTTCTTGGCCACCGAGGTCGAGATGCAGGCTTGTGCCGCCTCGCTCATTATGACCTTCGCGATGATGTACCAGACCTTCTTTATCCTGGCGCTACTTACGACCATCTTTGAGTACAAGCACATTCATTGTGCGCAAAAGTGGCGCCTGGTGACCAACCTGTTTACCTTCCCGATCTTTATGTTCAGCTATATCCCCATCACGGTGGCAGCGCTGTTCCTAAAGGTCGACTGGGTCCCGACGCAGCACGCCGTCAACGTTACCCTCGACGAGGTCATGCAAGGCGCCAAATAACCACCATCAAAACCACCACAAAGGTGCCTGTACCTTTGTGGTGGTTTTTGCTTTTGAGCAGCTGTTCATGGAGGTGCACGATGGTCTATATCCCGTTTTGGATTTGTATCTTTGCCGGCGCGGTGATTGATGCCCGTGAGCGGCGGTTTCCCAATCAGCTTGCCGGCGCGTGTGCGGTGGCGGCGCTTGCAGGCGTTTGGCTCGACAAGGGTGTTAACACGGCGTTTGACCACGCCGGTCTTGCGGTCATCGTCTACCTTGCCCTTGTGCTTACTGAGTCACTCTGGCGTCGTGTTCGCCACGTCCCTGGCATTGGCATGGGGGACGCCAAGGCGCTCTTCGCGCTTTGCACGCTCGACCCTATGGGCGGCATCGTGGCATTTGCCGTCGCGCTCCTGGCCCTTGCCCTCTCCTGCCTCTTCACAAAATCGCGCTCCCTGCCTTTGCTGCCGTTTTTGGTGCCGATTTTTGCCATAATCGAGGTCGTGGGCTGCACATTGTAACCGATTGCGCATCCTTCTTAAGGAGCATGCCATGGCATCTAATCAAGAAACGGCCGTCATTAAGGCGCGCATGGACCGTATTCCCTCGGCGTTATCGCCCGAACTTGTCGAGCGCATTGCCGCAGATCGTGCTTCGGGCTATGTCAACCCGTACCGTTGCGACGATGACCAGGTCATCCGTCGCGTTGATCGAGCCGCAGACGAGGGCACGCTCATGCGTCCGGCGTTTATGCGCGATACCGAAAAGATTCTTCATCTTCCTGCGTACACGCGTTATGCAGGCAAAACGCAGGTCTTTAGCTTTCGCAGCAACGACGACCTGTCGCGGCGCGGCCTTCATGTGCAGCTTGTCTCGCGCATTGCCCGCGATATCGGCCGTGCCCTGGGCCTCAACTGCGATTTGATCGAGGCGATTGGCCTGGGCCACGATTTGGGCCACACGCCCTTTGGCCATGCCGGCGAGCGTTTCCTCAACGATATCTATCACGAGCGTACGGGTCGTTATTTTTTCCATAACGTGCAGTCCGTCCGCGTGCTCGACGCGCTGTACGGCCGCAACGTGTCGCTCCAGACGCTCGACGGCGTGCTGTGCCATAACGGCGAGTACGAGCAGCGTGTCTTTGAACTCTCGGACATGGCGTCGTTTGACCAGTTCGACCGTACCGTCGAGGACTGCATTGCCAAGGGCTATGGCGCGATCGAGCACCTGCGCCCCATGACCCTCGAGGGCTGTGTGGTGCGTATCTCGGATATCCTCGCCTACGTCGGTCGTGATCGTCAGGACGCCATTGCGGCGGGCCTGCTGTCGCCCGACGCTTTTGACGATGGTCGGGGCGGCGCCTATAACAGCTGGATTCTCACGCACGCTTCCATCGATATCGTTGAGCATAGCTATGGCAAACCGCGTATCGAGATGAGCGAGGACCTGTTTGAGGAGATCCGCCGGGCGAAGCGCGAGAACTACGAGAAGATCTATAGCAAGGGCGGTATCGAAGGCGATTCCGAGGCAGAGTTGCGTGAGGCCTTCGAAAAGCTCTACGACCGTTGCCTGCAGGATCTAAATAAAGGCGACGAGTTCTCTTACATCTTTAAGCATCATGTTTCGCGCATTGAGCAGCAGCTTTCCTACTACGATCGCACCTATGCCTGGCAGGACGACAAGGATCAGGCCGTCGTCGATTACATCGCAAGCATGACGGATGGTTATTTCTGCGAGCTGACGAGCAAATTGTTCCCAGGTCTAAAGTTTCCGCACCGCACCTATATTAACGAACGGTAGTTCGTATCCTTTCGGTATACTGTTGGTCAACAACGATTTTGATTAATGCACGGGATGGCTATGGACGACCTTTTTTCTGCTTCGACGCGCGAGCGCTCCTTTAAAAATGCGCCGCTTGCGGTGCGTATGCGCCCCAATTCGCTCGACGAGTATGTGGGCCAGCACAAGGCCGTCGGTAAGGGCTCGTGGCTGCGCGCCGCGATTGAGCATGACGTGCTGTCGAGCGTGATTCTGTACGGCCCGGCTGGCACGGGCAAGACGACGCTGGCCCATATTATCGCCAACCATACCAAGAGTGAGTTTGTCGAGGTCAGCGCCGTGACGGGCACCGTGAAGGACCTGCGTCGCGTGATCGACGAGGCAAAGACGCGCCTGAATACGTATGACCGCCGTACCATCTTGTTCATCGACGAGATTCACCGTTTTTCGAAGTCGCAGCAGGATGCGCTTTTGCATGCGGTTGAGAACCGTACCGTCATTATGATTGGCGCCACGACCGAGAACCCGTACTTCGAGGTCAACTCCGCACTGTTGTCGCGTGGGCGCGTGGTAGAGCTTGATCACCTGAAGGACGAGGATATCGCCACGCTCATTGAGCGTGCGCTCGAGGCGCCGCAGGGTTTGGGCGGCAAGTTCTCGGCCGATGAGGATACGGTTAAGACCATCTGCACGCTGGCTGCGGGCGATGCACGCTCGGCTCTGACGACGCTCGAGCTGGCAAGTGAGATCGCCGTGACGCGCCCTGATACCGAGGGTACGCCTGCACCGACGGCGGGGGAGCGCTATCCCATTACCGTGGATGACGTAAAGATTGCCAATCCGCGTCGTGGCTTTACCTATGACAAAAACGGTGACATGCACTACGACATCATTAGTGCGTTTATTAAGTCCATGCGCGGCAGCGACCCCGATGCCACCATCTATTGGCTTGCGCGCATGATCGATGCGGGGGAGGACCCCAAGTTTATCGCCCGCCGCATTATGATTCAGGCTTCTGAGGACGTTGGCAACGCCGATCCGCAGGCACTTTTGGTGGCGCATGCTGCCTTTAAATCTGCTGAAGTTATTGGCTATCCTGAATGTCGCATTAACCTGGCACAAGCTGCGCTCTATGTGTGCTTGGCGCCTAAGTCCAATGCGTGCGAGGCCTCGATCGATGCGGCGCTAGCCGATATTCATTCTAGTGGGCTTCGCGAGGTGCCGAGTTATCTGCGCGATCGCCATCGCCCTGGTAGCGATGAATACGGTGTGTATAAGTATCCGCACGATTATCCCGAAGGCTGGGTCGATCAGCGCTATTTGCCCGAGGGGTTGGAGCGCGGCGCGTTCTGGCAGCCTGCCGGCCGCGGTTGGGAAGAGTGGCGTGTGGAGCAAAGCGAGCGCGACCGTAGCGGCAACGCTCCCAAGTAGGCCATTGGCGCCTCGCGCATTCCCTTTGGGTATCTTTGCCCTTCTTTGGGGTACCATGAAAAACGTCTGTATTTCGATTCCTTCGGGAGGCTTGCATGAGTCCCATTCAAATCGCCCTGCTGGTGCTCGCCGTTGCCGGCGTGTGGGCTGTTGTCGAGCTCGCGCTCACGCTGCGCAAGACTCGCACCGTCGTCGACTCGCTCGACAAGACGGTGAGTGACCTTAACAATACGCTCGCCGAGGCACAGCCTGTGGTGGCAAAGCTCGATGGCGCTGTCGATGAGCTCACCCCCGCGCTGGCACAGGTTGAGCCGCTCCTCAAGTCGAGCAAGACTGCCGTTGATGCTCTGACGTCTAACCTCGTTGAGGTTGAGGCGGTCGTTCGCGACATCTCCGAGGTCACGGGCAGCGTGGCCGAGGCCAGCAATGCCGTATCGAGCGTGACTGATTCTGCTGCTGGCGCCGTGCAGAAGCTCTTCAATAAGGTGAAGGCTCCTGCAGCCGACGCCGATCGTAAGCTAGCCGCTGCCGCCGCCGAGGCCGAGCAGCCTACCGAGCGCGTTCTGATCGGTGAGGCCGAGGACGAGGCCGCCGATGGTGCGGATGCGGCTCAGAAGCCCGCAGCCAAGCCGGCTCAGTATTACACCTATACGCCCGCCGAGTCCTCTGAGGAGTCCTGCGATGAGTAGCGAAGCAACCTGCCCCATTACGCTGAGCGTTGCCGGTGATCCGCGTCTCGCGCGCTTGGTGCGCATGACGGCCGCCAACGTCGGCGCCCTGTGCTCTATGTCCGTCGATCGCATCGAGGATATTCGTATGGCTGCCGAAGAAGCCTTCATCTTTGGCTGCACGGCTGTTGATTCCGACGATATCTCGATCAAATTCGATGTCGACGAATCGCATGTGGGCATGACCTTTACCTTTGGCGACCAGGCGACTGTCGATGAGGATGACCAGGCTGCCGTGTATGCCGAGCTCATTTTGGCGAGTGTGTGCGATTCCTACGAAAAGACTGCGGCGCCCCTGACGCTTTCCCTCGATCTCAAGGCGGATATCTAATATGACCGAACGTTCCCGGAGCGGCAAGACCGCTTGGGACAAGGAGAAAACCCGCGAGCTGTTTCGTCGCTACAAGGAGACCGGTGATCCGGACGCCCGCGAGCAGCTCGTCATGTCCCATATGAACCTGGTAAGGTTCCTTGCCAACAAATTTAAGAATCGCGGTGAGCCGCTCGACGACCTCATGCAGGTCGGCTATCTGGGCCTGCTCAAGGCAATCGACCGCTTTGACCCTGAGCGCGGACTCGAGTTCACCACGTTTGCCACGCCCACCATCTTGGGCGAGATCAAGCGTCACTTCCGTGACAAGGGCTGGAGTGTGCGCGTGCCGCGTCGACTGCAGGAGCTCTCGGCCAAGGTTAACCAGGCCACCGACAAGCTCACCAACGAGCTTCAGCGTTCGCCCAAGGTTGAGGAAATCGCCGATTACCTTGGCGTAACCGTCGACGAGGTGCTCGAAGCCATGGAATCGTCCTCGGCCTACACCTCGGTGCCCATCGAGGCCCCCGGTGCGTCCGATTCCGATGATGCGCCTTCGATTCTCGATCGCTATGCCGACGACGACAACGAGCTCGACTTTACCGATGACCGCCTGGTAATCGAGGAAGCTATCCGCGATTTCTCGCCGCGCGAGCGCGAGGTTATCGAGCTGCGCTTCGTTAAGGGCATGACCCAGATCGAGATTGCCAAGAAGCTTGGCATCTCGCAGGTGCAGGTCTCGCGCCTGCTGCGCCGCACGCTTAAGAAGATTCAAGATAA
The DNA here is from genome assembly GCF_003459505.1 of Collinsella sp. AF20-14LB. Classification (GTDB taxonomy): domain Bacteria; phylum Actinomycetota; class Coriobacteriia; order Coriobacteriales; family Coriobacteriaceae; genus Collinsella. Next base: position 140,203 of record NZ_QRWD01000001.1, on the reverse strand, counting down.
GATTGATCCCGACGGAGTGATGGTTCGTTCATGAGTGAGCACCCCCAACAAATCGACCGCACGCTTCGCGATACCCGCATTCTGACGCTGCGCATTTGGGGCGTCGTCGGCTGCATTGTCATCGCTGCCGTCATCTTTAACCTTATGGGCATCCTGGCACCGGTCATCGAGTTTCTCGCTGTCGGTTCCATCATCGCTTTTGTGATGTCTCCGATCACCAACTGGCTCGAGCATCACGGTGTCGGACGTGGCCTCGGTTCGCTCATCGCACTCATTGTGGTTGTTGCCGTGCTCGTCGGCGTCGTCTGCATCCTATCGCCTATTTTGCTCGGTCAAATCATGGAAGTCCTGAGCCGCCTGCCCGAGCAGCTTCGTGTTGCGGGTGGCGATCTCAACGAGATGCTCTCGCACGCTAAGACGCTCAACAACACGCCGCTCAAGGAGTATCTGGACGACAATCTTTCTTCGTTGGTTACCGTAGCGTCTAAGTACGTCTCGCAAATCGCTGCTGAGCTCGGCCGCGGTGTGTTTCCGCTCATTACCAACACGGCCTCGCAGCTGTTCGTCATCTTCCTGGGTCTGGTGCTTGCCTACTGGCTTGCCTGCGATTATCCCCGCATGCACCACGAGGTCTGCACCATCATCGGGCAGGAAAAGGAGACCTCGTACCGCTTTATGGTGGCCATCCTTTCGCGTTCGGTCGGCGGCTACATGCGTGGCATGGTCATCACATCGATCTGTGGCGGTTTTCTTGCCTTTATTGGTTTTACGATCATCGGCCATCCGTATGCAGCACTCATGGCTATCTTTACCGGCATTATGCACCTGGTTCCGGTTGTCGGTCCCTGGGTGAGTGCGGCGATCGCCACGGTGCTCGGCTTTATGTTCAGCCCCATGCTGGCGTTGTGGACGCTTGTCGTGACCATGGTGGCTCAAAACGTCACCGATAATGTCATTTCGCCTAAGGTCATGAAGAGCTCGGTGCAGGTGCATCCCGTTATGAGCCTGACGGCTCTCGTTATCGGTTCGGCACTCATGGGTCCCATCGGCATGGTTATCGCCATTCCGCTGTGCGCGGCCCTCAAGGGCATTTTCGTCTACTACTTTGAGAACGAGACCGGTCGCCAGCTTGTGGCATACGACGGCGCCGTGTTTAAGGGCACACCGTACCGCGATGCCGATGGCAACCCGGTCGCCGCCTACGACGCGCTTGGCGACGACACCTTCATCTACGAGTCCGAGCTCATCGGCAACGAGACTGCGCCCGAGGCCAAGGCCATGCCCAAGCCGGAGCTCGATAATCCCTGGATCAAGCTCTCGGGTCTTCAGCCCGACGCGACAGGTTTTTTCAAGAACCCCTTCGCCAAGGATAACGATTCCAACACGGATGACGACACCAAAACCGGCATCGACGGCTCCATGGACGATTCAGATTCTAAATAGGTCCTATTAACGTTTCTTGAAGTTATAAATGACAAGAAACGCGAGCAAAGCGATTGATAAGGGGCCGGTTACATAGAAAAAGAGAACGTCAATTGCGCGTAGAGTGAAATATGCCTTATCGCCGGACATTACTGCATACAATACGTAACCAAATGCTGGTTGGTTTGCGTACCAGCAGGAGAAGGCCAAGAGCGCTAAAAGTGCTACTACCAGAAGTGCATTCAGGACAAATCGTTTGCTTTTCATCGATCGCTCCTTCCGGGTGAGTCTTATATGTATTTTACTAAAAACATTTTTTAAAAGGATTGCTTAGTCCTAAATAACGTGCACTTTCGCTGGAGGGTCGCTGTTTGGCGACCCTCTTTTTTGCACAGGCGCGGCGGGATGGTAATATCGTTACGTTTGAACTGTTTCGATGTGAAACCGAGGAGATTCCCTCTATGAGTGCTGACTACCCGTCAATGACTACGGCCGAGATTCGCTCTAAGTTCCTCAACTTCTTTGAGGAGCGCGGTCTTAAGCTCTATCCTTCTTCGTCCCTCGTCCCCGACGATCCTTCGCTGCTGCTTGCCAACGCCGGCATGAATCAGTTTAAGGAGTATTACCAGGGCAAGAAGACCATGAAGGAGATCGGCGCAATCTCCTGCCAGAAGTGCGTCCGCACCAACGACATCGATTGCATCGGTGAGGACGGCCGTCACCTGTCCTTCTTTGAGATGCTCGGCGACTTCTCCTTTGGCGGCGTCTCAAAGCAGCAGGCCTGCGCTTGGGCCTTTGAGCTCATCACCAAGGAGTTTAAGCTGCCGCTCGATCGCCTGTACTTCACCGTCTTTACCGAGGACGACGAGACCCATGACGTATGGCGCTCCCTGGGCGTTGCCGAGGACCACATCTCCCGCTTGGGCGAGGACGACAACTTCTGGGCCGCTGGCCCCACCGGTCCCTGCGGTCCGTGCTCCGAGATCTACTTTGACATGGGCGAGGAGGTCGGTTGCGGCAGCCCCGACTGCAAGCCCGGCTGCGACTGCGACCGCTTCTTGGAGTTCTGGAATCTCGTCTTTACCCAGTACGACCGCCAGGAGGACGGCTCCATGCCGGAGCTGCCGCACCGCAACCTCGATACGGGCATGGGTCTGGAGCGCATGGCCGCCATCATGCAGCACAAGACCGCTAACTACGACGGCGATCTGATGCAGCACCTCATCAAGCTCGGTGAGGAGATCAGCGGCAAGACCTATGACGCCGATGATTACTCCGGTGCCAGCCGCTCCCTGCGCATCATCGCCGACCACTCCCGTGCCGTCGACTTTATGATCTCCGACGGCATCCTGCCCGGTAACGAGGGTCGCGAGTACGTCCTTCGCCGCCTGCTCCGCCGTGCCGTGTTCCACGGTCGCCTGCTGGGCATCGAGGGCGCCTTCCTGACCAAGTTTATCGACGAGGTCAACGCCCAGATGGGCGAGGCCTATCCCGAGCTGCTCAAGAACGTCGCGCTCGTTAAGGGCATCGTCGCCTCCGAGGAGGAGCGTTTCTCAACGACGCTCGACAACGGCCGCGTTTACCTGGACGAGGCCCTGGCCGCGCTCGCCGACGGCGCTGTCCTTCCGGGCGATGTTGCCTTTAAGCTTCACGACACCTTTGGTTTCCCCATTGATCTGACTGTCGAGATCGCCGGCGCCGCCGGTCACGACGTCGACATGGACGGCTTTACCGCCTGCATGGAGGACCAGAAGGCCCGCGCCCGCGCCAACGCCAAGGGCGATGCCTGGGGCAGCTTCAATGACGTGTGGGTCGAGCTTTCGGACAAGGTCGCTGCGACCGAGTTCGACGGCTATGACAACGACGTCATCGAGGGCGCCAAGGTTGTCGCTATCGTTCGCAACGGTGAGTCCGTTGAGTCCGCTGCCGCGGGCGAGGATGTCGAGGTCGTGCTCGACCACACTCCGTTCTATGCCGAGATGGGCGGCCAGCAGGGTGACGCCGGTGAGCTTTCCGCCGAGGGCGTTGCGCTGACCGTTTCCGATACCAAGAACCACAACGGCCTGTATGCTCACGTCGCCCACGTCACCGAGGGTACGCTGACCGTCGGTACTACCGTGACCGCCGCGCTCGACGCCGAGCGCCGTGGCTTCCTGCGTCGCAACCACACCGCCACGCACCTGCTCGACGCCGCGCTTAAGCAGGTCCTGGGCGAGCATGTCTCCCAGGCTGGCTCGCTGGTGACGCCCGAGCACCTGCGCTTTGACTTCACGCACTTCGAGGCCCTGTCCTCCGAGCAGCTCAAGGCTGTCGAGGACCTGGTTAACCAGCAGATCTTCGCCTCCAAGCCGGTCGTGACCCGCGTCATGGGCATCGACGAGGCCAAGGCCGCCGGTGCTGTCGCCCTGTTTGGCGAGAAGTATGGCGACGTCGTCCGCGTTGTCTCCGTGGGCGCCGAGGACCAGCCGTTCTCCCGTGAGCTCTGCGGTGGCACCCATGCCGCCAACACCGCCGAGATCGGCCTGTTCAAGATCATTTCCGAGTCCTCTACGGGCTCCAACGTCCGCCGTATTGAGGCCGTGACCTCTAAGGGTGCTCTCGACTACATGGCCGACCGTCTGGCGCTCGTCGACGCCGCTGCTGCTGCGCTCAAGTGCCGCGTGGATGAGGTTCCCGCCCGCGTGGAGAACCTGCAGGCCGAGCTGCGCGAGACTTCCAACAAGCTCAAGAAGGCACTGACCGGTGGCTCCTCCGACGCTATCTCCAGCGCCATCGAGGGCGCCGTCGAGCTCGACGGCTACAAGCTCGTCGTCGCTGAGCTCCAGGGCCTTGAGGCTGCCGACCTGCGCAACGTCTGGGATACCGTGCACCAGAAGGTCGCCGGTCCTGTCGCCTGCGTCGTCGCCAGCGTGACCGAGAAGGGCACCCCGGCCCTGCTCGCCGCCGGCTCCGATGACGCCGTCAAGGCCGGTTTCCACGCCGGTAACGTGATCAAGCAGATCGCGGGCCTGGTCGACGGTCGCGGTGGCGGCCGTCCCAACATGGCCCAGGCCGGTGGCAAGAACGCCGCCGGCATCGCCGATGCCCTCGCGGCCGCTAAGACCGCGCTCGGCGCCTAAGAATCTAGGTAGTCGCTGTGGTCGCGCTTGCGCTGGACATAGGGGAGACCAGGATCGGCATCGCCGTCTCGAGCCGTGATGGCAAGATGGCGATGCCTGTCAAGGTGCTCCCGGCTGCAGAGGTCACCGGTATGGCCAAGACGTTCCGCTACCTGGTTGAGGACTATGAGCCCGATATCCTGGTAAGTGGGCGTCCCCTGACCATGGCCGGTGAGCCCGGTCCCCAGGCCGAGCGCGTTGCCGCTGTTGCGCAAAAGATTGCCGACGAGCTCGATCTTCCGTTGGAGTTTGAGGACGAGCGCCTGTCCTCGCAAGAGGCAAAGCGTATCCTGCGCGAGCAGGGCCTCAACGAAAAGCAGATGAGGGGCAAGATTGACATGATTGCCGCCAGCCTGTTTTTGCAGACGTGGCTTGATCGTAAAAACGAGGAGGTTTCGCATGCCTAGCGCTTCCGATCCGCGCCAGCCGAATTGTACACGTCAGTCGGCGTCGCGCCCTGCCCAGCCTGGCCAGCGTCCGGCACAGCCGACCCAGCGCGCAGCTCAGTCTGCCGCGCGCCCGGTGCAGTCCTCCTCTCGTTCGGCCCAACCTGTTCAACGGACGGGTCAGCAGCCTTCTGCTCGTTCGGTTCAGTATCCGGCTTCTCACGCGGCTCAGCAGCCCACTGCTCGTTCGGCTCAGCCTGCAGGCGGTGCTCGCTTTAAGCAACAGGCACCTACCCAGCGAACGCAGGCCCCCCAATCGCATTCGCATCACGCTCGCGGGTCGCATGGCGTTGCTCCGGCGACTCGCTCGAGCTACAACACGCATGCTCGTCGCGGTGCTCAAAAGAAGAGTTCTCCGGTTCCTATGATCATCGGCGTTGTGGTGGCCGTAATCGCGCTTGCTACTATCGCTTTCTTTGTCGTACCTGCCGTTAAGGGCTTCTTTGCCGGTGAGGATGCGAAAGTCGCTGCTGGCCAGCAAGTTACGGTGACCATTCCCGACGGTGCTTCGGGCGATACGATCGCCTCGATTCTCTCCGAGAACCATATCGTCGAAAATCCCAAGGATTACTACGCGGCGGTGAAAAAGCTTAACGCCGATATGTCGCTTAAGCCTGGCACCTACTCGTTCACCACACTCATGGATGCGACCAAGGTTGTTCAGCAGCTCATGGAAGGCCCCAACGCGGGCTCCAATGCGCTGACTATCCCTGAGGGTCTGACAGTCGATCAAGTCGCCGACCGCGTGGCCCAGGCCTACGACAGCATCTCTAAGGAAGACTTCCTCAACCAGGCCAAGGCCTCCAACTACGTGGACGACTATAGCTTCCTTAAGGGAGCCGCCAACGACTCGCTCGAGGGTTTCTTGTTCCCCAAGACCTATTCGTTGGGTGATTCGCCGACGGCCGATGACGTGATTCGCGCCATGCTCGATCAGTTTAAGACCGAGTACAAGTCGCTTGACTTTGCGAGCTGCGAAGCCAAGATCAAGGAGCGCTACGGTGTGGAGATGTCCGACTACGACATCGTCAACTTGGCCTCTATCGTTGAGCGCGAGGGCCTCAACGCCGATCAACGTGCACACGTGGCCTCGGTCTTCTACAACCGCCTTGCCGGCAAGCTCGACGGTCTGCGCTATCTCAACAGCGATGCGACCATGATGTATGTCACCGGTGGCGAGGTTACCGCCGACGACCTGCAGAGCGATAGCCCGTATAACACCTATAAGCACGAGGGCCTGCCACCCACGCCCATCTGCTCTCCGTCGCTCGAGGCACTCAAGGCCACGCTTGAGCCAACCGACTCCGATGACCTGTATTTCTACATTACGCAGGACGAGGAGTACTTCTCGCAAACCTACGAAGAGCATCAACTGTCTTGGAATTAGCATGAGGATTTTTAGCCCCAAACGATACGTTGCCTCGGTCGATTGCATCGACCTTGATACCCTCTGGGCCGACGGCAAACGCGCCATTCTGCTCGATCGCGATAACACTCTGGTTCCGCGCGACACCGAGCAGGTTCCCGCCGCGGTTTCCGCTTGGCTCGATACCGCCCGCGCCAAAGGCTTTAAGCTGTGCATGGTGTCCAACAACTGGCATCGCGATCAGGTCATGAGCTCTGCACGCGAGCTGGGACTCGAGGCCATCAGCCACGCCATGAAGCCCGCCCCGTTTGCCTTGAAGGCGGGTCTTAAGCGCCTTGGCGCCACGGCAGACGAGGCGGTGCTGATCGGCGATCAGCTGTACACGGACGTGTGGAGCGGTAACTTTGCCGGCGTTGACACTATTCTGGTCAAGCCGCAGGCAACCCAGGACCTGTGGTACACGCAGATCTTCCGTATCTTTGAGCGCCGGGCCCTGCGCGACCTTCCCTGCGAGGAATAGGTTTCGCCATGTCTCAGCACATCAAACACGGCTGCGACCATATCTTCTTTATCGGCTTTTTGGGCGCGGGCAAATCGACGCTCGCGCGCAACGTCGGCACTATGTTCAAGCGGCGTTTTATCGATACCGATCGTTTGGTTGTGCGTCGATGTGGCAAGTCGGTGACCGAGATATTTGAGACCGAGGGCGAGGATCGTTTTCGCGAGCTTGAGACCTCGGCACTCCGTTCGCTTCAAAGCGAGCGCAGCCTGCTGGTGTCGTGCGGGGGTGGCATCGTCGAGACGCCGGTGAACATTGAGCTGATGCACGAGATGGGTACCTGTGTGTACCTCGAAGGCGACTTTGAGGACTCGTTGCGCCAGATTCGCCGCTCCGATACCCGGCCCGATTTCCGCTCGCCCGAGCACGCTGCGCGCCTGTTTGAGCATCGCCGTCCGCTGTATCGCCGGGCCGCCGATATTACCCTTGATATTCGCAACAAGTCCTTCGAGGACGTTTCCTACCTTTGTGCCGAGATGCTTTTGGAGCGTGGACTGCTATGATTCGCCGTCAACTTATCAATTTCCAAAACCGCAGCGTCGATGTCCGCGTCGGATTGGGCGCGTTCGAGGAGCTGCCGCGCATGTTTGCCTCGGCTGTGGGCAAGCCCAAGCGCGCGATGGTGGTTTGGAACGACGCTACATCCGAGCGTTTTGGCGAGGTTGTCGAGCATGCACTGGTTGACGCCGGTTTTGCCGTGTCGCTGCTCGTCCTCGAGGTTTCGCCTGCCGGTGCTACGCTTGCCGATGCCGATACCGTCTTTGGCGCCCTATCGGCTAACGGCATTACCTGCGACGATCTCGTTGTCGCCGTCGGCGATACGGCGACCTGCTCGGTCGTTTGCTGGTGTGCCAATCAGTGGTGCGGTCGCACCGAGTGCGCCTTGCTGCCGACGACGTTCGACGCCATGCTCACGGTCGCGACGACCATGAAGCCGCTCGTCGCCTCGTCGGCGCATGCGCTTCCCGCTATCGCGTTCCGTCCCGAGCCGGGCTTGGTCGTGTGTGACCTCGACCTTGTACGCGAGGCGGACCCCGAGGATCTCAAGCTCGGCTATGCGGTACTTGTTGGCACCATGCTTTCGAGCAGCAAGTCCCGCTGGAATCAGTTTACCGAGACCGTCCCCGAGATTCTCGCGGGCGAGGAGGTCGCGCTCGTCAATGCCGTTCAGTGGTCTCAGACTGCCCGCAAGGACGTACTGATGGCCACGAACCCGAGCGCCCGCCATGCGCTCGATTTTGGTAAGACGGGGGAGCGTACCCTGCGCGCCTGCTTGGGCGATGCCGCTTCGCAGGTCCCTGCCTACCAGCTGTTGTCCGAGGGCATGCGCTTTGAGGCACGCCTTGCTCACGATGCCTGCGACTTCGATATCGATTACGTCTTTGAGGTCGATGACTGCCTGGAGGACTTTGGTATCGAGGAGCTTGCCTTCGATCTGGAGCCTGCCGCATATATCGAGGAGTTCCGCAGGCAGCAGTTTGTTCGCTCGAACCGCAGCATGTTGCCGCTGCCCGCGGCGCTCGGCGCCATTCGTCTAACGAGCGTTGAGGACGAGGTTCTCGACCGCCATGCTCACGCATACTTGGCTTCTCGTAAAGAACTTCTCTAGGATTTATTGACATACATCGTCTTTCGTATCATGTTGAGGGGCGAGTTTCCAATCGGTTGCGAATCGCGCGCGATTCCGTACGCTGATTGAGCCCGTCCCGTCTTTATGAAGACAACAAGAAAGGAATCTGCATGTCTGAGTTTGCTGCCGGTCCTGCCGGTCGTATCGAGCGTGTCCGTGCCCTGATGGTTGAGCGTGGCTACGACGCTATCGTGGTGCGCGACGAGGCCAACCTTCGTTGGCTTACGGGCGTCAAGGGCGTCTTCGATTACACCTTCGAGTTCCCGCATGCTGCGTTTATTACGGCTGACCAGTGCCTGTTCCATACCGACTCGCGCTATCTCAACAGCTTTGAGGAGAACACGCCCGCCGGCAGCCCCTGGGTCTACGACATGGACGAGGGCACCATCCCCGGCTGGGTCGCCGGCAAGATCGCGGCCAACAAGTGCCGCGTCTGCGCTGTCGAGGACGACATGCAGATCAATTTCTACCAGGGTATTCAGCGTGGCCTGGAGGACCGCTCCGTTGCCTGCATGCTGCCGCTGATGCATGACGACATCCGTAAGATGCGCGCCATCAAGGACGCCGAGGAGATCGAGCTCATGCGCCACGCGCAGTCGATCACCGACGCCGCCTTCCAGCACATGCTCGGCTATATTAAGCCCGGTATGACTGAGAAACAGGTCCGCAACGAGCTCGAGAACTTTATGTTCGCTAACGGTGCCGATAGCCTGGCCTTTGGCTCCATCGTCGCGAGCGGTCCCAACACCGCCAACCCGCATGCCGTCCCGAGCGACCGCGTGATCGAGAAGGGCGACTTCGTTCTCATGGATTATGGCGCGGGTTACTGCGACTACCGCTCCGACATGACTCGTACCGTCGTGATGGGCGAGCCCACGTCCGAACAGCTCGACCTGTACGCGCTCGTGCGCCGTACGCACGAGGAATGCGTCGCCGCAATCCATCCGGGCGTCGAGGGCAACGACATTTTCAAGCTTTCCAAGAAGATCATCGGCGATGCCGGCTATGGTGATTACTACAACCATGGTCTGGGCCACGGCGTGGGCATTGACATCCACGAGCTGCCCAACTTCAACCGCAGCAAGAATATCATCGAGGTCGGCTCGGTTATCACCATGGAGCCCGGCGTCTACCTGCCCGGCGTGGGCGGCGTGCGTCTGGAGGACTACGGCGTGGTCACCGAGAACGGCTACGAGCCCTTCACCAAGACGCCGCATGACCTTCACGTCATCGATTGCTAGCTCATTTCGATAGATTTTTGGGGCGGGACGTCCGGATCGATTCGGACGCCCCGCGTTCTCTTTTTATGCGCTCGCTGCAGGCGCCGTCTGCAAGTGTATAATTTCGGTCGTATGTAATTTGGACGCCTGTGCGTTCTGCCCATAAGAAGAAAGGTCGCTATGCCTACCATTTCTACCGCCGACTTCAAGAACGGCCTCGGTCTCCGTATTAAGGACAAGGTTTATACCATCGTCGAGTTCCAGCACGTCAAGCCGGGCAAGGGTGGTGCTTTTGTGCGCTACAAGACTCGCGATATCAAGAGCGGTCGTGTCGTTGAGAACACCTGCAACGCCGGCACCAAGTTCGAGAGCGTCATGCTCACCACCCGTGAGTTCCAGTACCTCTACAACGACGGCACCGACTACATCTTCATGGACAACGAGTCCTACGAGCAGGTTCCCGTTCCCGAGGACATGGTGGGCGAGAACTCCAAGTGGCTGCGTGAGAACGACATCTGCCAGCTGCTCTTCGCCGACGACGAGCTCATGGGCGTGACCCCGCCGATGTTCATCGAGACCACCATCGTCCAGACCGACCCGGGCTTTAAGGGCGACACCGTCCAGGGTTCCACCAAGCCGGCCACGATCGACACCGGCGCTGTCATCCAGGTCCCCATGTACCTCAACGAGGGCGAGGTCATTAAGGTTGACACCCGCGATGGCAAGTTCGTCTCCCGCGTCTAGCAACCAACTCTTCTAGGAGGACTCATGCCCCAGGAAATCAAGATTGACGGCATCGGCATTTCACCCGATGTTCTGACCGCCATCGTCTCGCGCGCCGTGTCGGATGTCGAGGGCATCGCCTCCGTTGGCGTCAAGGACCTTGCCACCAACCTTGTCTCCATGATGCTCTCGTCCAAGGCCCCGGCTTCCGAGCCGGCGGTCGAGGCCGAGGTCGTCGGCGACAAGCTCGCACTCACCGTGCGTGTCGTGGTGTTCTTTGGCTATCCGTTCAAGAAACTCGCCGAGGCCGTTCGCGTCGCCGTGGTCACCGCCATCGATGCCCAGGTGGGCGTTGAGGTCGAGCGCGTTGACGTTTGCATCGACGGCCTCGTTTTCCCCAAGGAGTAACCTTTGAGCCTTAAGGTTTATCGCGGGCGCACGCTTGCCCGCAGTCAGGCGCTGCAGCTGCTGTTCCAGGCCGAGGCCACGGACAGCCCGCTCGAGCGCGTCCTCGAGGGCGATTTCCTGATCTCGAAGGGTCCCCTCGACCCCTATGCGCTGGAGCTGTGCCGCGGTGCTTACGAGCATATCGACCGCATCGACTGCGCTCTGCGCGCCGTCGCCAAGAACTGGGATCTTATGCGCATGCCCGGCGCCGACCGCAACCTGCTGCGTATCGCCGTCTACGAGATGCGCTTCCTCACCGACGAGGAGGTCTCGGACGCTATCGTCATCAACGAGGCCGTCGAACTTGCCAAGGCCTATGGCACCGACCAGTCCGCGTCGTTCGTCAACGGCGTGCTGGGCAAGATCGCGCGCAGCGAGGAGTTGCCGGGCGAGGACCTGTACCAGGAACTGCTGGCCGAGGATCGCGCTCGCGAGGAGGCGCAGGCTGCCGAGGCGGCCGCAAAGGTCGCTGCCGCTCAGGCTGCCGCCGGTGTACTTGCCGAGGATGCGGACGCTGCTGAGGCCGTCGAGGCCGACTCCGTCGAGGAGTAGCCATGCCAGAGGGTTCCGTCCGCAACTTCGATGAGATCTCGGATCGCCTGGACCAGATCATCGCCACCGTTCGCTCCAAGGATACCTCCTTGGAGCGTTCGCTCGATCTGTTTGACGAGGCGATTGAGCTGGGCTCCCGCGCGGTCGACATGGTCGATAAGTTTGAGCTGACGCCGCGTGAGGCCGACAAGCTCGAGCAGGAATACGATGAGGATGCGGCAAACGAATCCCAGGATAGCTAGGCCGCATCTCCGGATACGAATGGTTGATGGCATTCATGAAACGCGTGCGTCTTGATGACGAACTGATTTCACAGGGCATCTGCGCCGATCGCGCGGATGCCCTTCGCACTCTTATGGCCGGCTTGGTCTCGAGTGGCGGCGAGCGTTTGACTTCGCCGGGCCTTAAGGTGATCCCGGGCCTGCCGCTGCACGTGAAGGGACGCATTCCCTATGTTGGCCGTGGCGGTCTTAAGCTCGAAGGCGCGCTTGATGCGTTTGGTATCAATCCGACGGGCCTTGCCTGTCTGGATGTGGGCTGCTCTACCGGCGGCTTTACCGATTGCCTGCTTAAGCGCGGAGCTGCGACAGTTGTCTCGGTGGACGTGGGTCGCGCCCAGTTCGATTGGTCGTTGCGTCAGGACGATCGCGTGACGCTGCATGAGCGCACAAACGTGACGCAGCTGCCTGAGCTTGGCTATGCCGGCGCTATCGACCTGGCTGTGTGTGACGTCTCGTTTACCAGCATCGCGAACATTATCGATGCGGTGCTGGCGTGCCTGGCGCCTACGGGTGCATTCTGCACGCTCGTAAAGCCGCAGTTTGAGGCTCCGGCGGCGCTGGTGGGCGAGGGCGGAATTGTGACCGACCCCGCCGTGCGCCGCGATACACTCGTTGCGGCAGTTGAACTCTTTGCTGCCAAGGGGCTGTTCCCGGTCGATGTGTGCGTGTCGCCCATTCATGGTGCCAAGGGAAACGTTGAGTTTTTCCTGTACGGCACGAGATTTGACCCCGGCGACCGAACGCAAGACGAGCTGCAATTCCAGGTATCGGTTTTGAGCGAGAAAGCTGCAACGCTATGAAGGTCTTTCTGGTTCCCAATTACTACAAGCAAGAGGCGGTCGAGAGCGGCCTGATGCTCGAGCTTTGGCTGACGCGCCAGGGCTATGAGGTCGCATGGGCTGCCGACCAGCGATCCAAGATTCAGAGCACGCCTGATATTGACGGCTCCGATCTGGTCATTACGCTCGGCGGCGACGGCACGCTGCTGCGCGCTGCCCGCATCCTCAACCATCGCGAGATTCCTATCCTCGGTCTTTCCTATGGTCACCTGGGCTTTTTGACGGCCGCTAGCCCCGAGGAGCGTGACATTTTGCAGGTTGTGAGTGATGCCCTGTCCGGTGAGCTGCACGTGAGCCGTCGCGCCACCATCGCCGCGGATATCGTGTCCGTGCGCGAAGACGGTACGAAGGATGTCGTTCGCACCTTCGCCCTCAACGACATGGCGCTTACCCGCGGTCCGCTGTCCGATATGGTCGAGTTCGACATCACGGTGTCGGGCCACCATATCGATCGACTGCGCGGTGACGGTGTCGTCGTTTCGACGGCGACCGGCTCCACTGGCTATGCACTATCCGCAGGCGGCCCCATCGTGAGCCCCGACTATACGGGCATGGTCTGCGTACCCATTGCGCCGCACACCATTCAGGCTCGTGCCTTTTTGACCTCGCCGAGTGATGTCGTCGAAATCTTTATGTCTGATGACCGTCCGAGCGTTCCGGCGATCGCTATCGATGGACAGTTTATTACCTGCGATGGCACCGTTGAGAGCGTGGCGGTGCGCCGCGGGCCCGGCGATGTGCTGCTGCTCGACTACGGCCCCGAGAGTTTTTACAACTCGGTGAGCCGCGTATTCTACGGAGTCCGTCATGATCGATGAGCTGCAGGTTTCTAACATTGCACTCATTCGCGAGGCGACGCTGGTGCCGAGTACCGGCCTGACTGTCCTGACCGGCGAGACCGGTGCCGGCAAGACCGCGCTGCTCTCGGCCCTCAAGCTTATTATGGGTGAGCGCGCGGATTCGTCGACGGTGCGCGAGGGCGAGGCGCTGGCGAGTGTCGAGGCGCGCTTGTTCGACGGCCCGCACGACACGGAAGGCTTCACGGTCCAGCGCAGCCTTTCTGCCGAGGGCCGCAGCCGCGTGAAGATTGACGGCCGCATCGCCAGTGTGCGCGAGCTTTCGGAGCGCGTTGGCGTGATGATGGATCTGTGCGGCCAGCACGAGCACCAGCGTTTGCTCGACCCGGCGCATCACGTTGCGATGGTCGATGCGTGGGCAGGGCGCTCTGCGCTCGAGGCGCTGGATGCGTATCGCGCCTGCTTTAAGGCATCGCGCGCTGCCGCCAAGGAGGTTCGACGCGTCGAAGAGGCCTCACGTGCGCAGGGGAGCCGCGTCGAGGAGGCGCGCTTTGCCCTCGAGCGCATCGGCGAGGTCGACCCCAAGCCGGGCGAGTATGAGGAGCTCGATGAGCTGCTGCCGCGCTCCGAGCATGCCGAGGTGCTGGTGGCGACGGCCAACGATGCCCATGCATCGCTTACTGCCGAAGGGGGAGCGCTCGATGCCGTGAACGGCGCCGTGGCAGAACTGTCGCGCATGGCGACCGTCGATCGCAAACTGGGTGACATCGCCGACGCACTTTCGGATGCCTGCATCTCACTCGAGGATTGCGCCAACGAGCTGCGTGCTTATCGCGATGGCGTTGCGTTCGATCCTCGCGACCTCGCTCGCATGCGCGAGCGGTATTCCGACCTTAAGGGACTTCTGCGGCAGTGGGGTCCCACCATGGACGATGTATTTGCCATGCGTGACCGCTCGCGGGAGTTGTTATCGCTGGTGGACGATGGTGACGAGCAGATTAGGAAGGCACGCGAGGCACTCGGCGCGGCGGAGCACGAACTGTTCGCCGCTGCCAAGGCGCTTAAGCGCGCACGCAATACGGCAGCCCCGCGTTTTTGTCACGAGGTGGGTCGTCAGATGGCACGCCTAGAAATGGGCGGCGCTGAGCTGGTCTGGGAGTCCCGCGATCTCCCTCGCGCTGAGTGGACACCCGCGGGCCCTTCGAGCTACGAGCTTCTGTATCGCAGCGGTGCCGGATTGACGCCGCGCCCTCTGCGCCGCATTGCCTCGGGCGGCGAGCTCAGTCGCGTTATGCTGGCGAGCAAGGTGGTCTTGGGTAATGCTGACGGCGTCGACACACTGGTATTTGACGAGGTCGATGCCGGTGTCGGTGGTTCCACGGCTCGTGCTCTTGCTGGTGTGCTGGCCGATCTTGCCGCCACGCATCAAGTGATTGTCGTAACCCACTTGGCGCAAGTCGCCGTCATGGCCGACAAGCATTATGTTGTCAGCAAGGAGCCGGGCGATGTTCCCCAGACGCATTTGGACGAGGTAACCGGCGAAGCGCGTACCGCCGAGATCGCCCGCATGTTGAGCGGCGATCAATCGGAGGCGAGCTTAGCGCACGCCAAGCAGATGCTCGAAGAAGCTCGAGGTTAGGTCGTATCAGCGGTGTTGGTGGGACAAACTAGACTGAAATTTTTGTCCCACTACGCGTTTTACTCAACGACCTTATCCGGCTGGATGAGCTCCTCGTAGTAGCTGATATGTTCGCGAGCGTCTTCAATCTCGGGCAGCAGGAAGTTGTAGATGACTTCGATGATCATCGTGGCGCTGATCTTAGAGAACGCAAAGTCGCCCGTCGTCAGCAGCGCTTCGTGGTTGACGGTATTAAAAGTGTAGTCTGCCAGGCGCGCGAGCGGGGATTTGCTGTCGCTGCTGATGACGACTACGGTTGCGCCGCAGTCGCGAGCCGCTTTTGCCATGCGATTCAAACGGCGCGACTTGCCCGAGTTTGAAATCAGTACGATAACGTCACCCGGGCGTAACGTGAGCGCAAAACCAATCGAGGTCTCGCTAATGGTGCTCGCCATGCAGCGCAGGCCCAGCTGCGAAAACTTAAACGTCGCATCGAGCGCGACCGCGTTCGTATTGCCCACAGCTGCAAACTCAATAACCCCTGCATGCTTAAGGGCATGCACAACAGCCGCCAGCGTATCGTGGTCGATTCCGTCGATGGTCGCATTAAGCTCGCTCACCTTGGCGGCCAGGATGTTCTTGAGGCTCTGCTCCATATTGTCGAGCGAGACCTCGTCAGTCAGGCCCTCGTTGCGCTGGCTTTCCAAATCCCTCGCCAGAGAAAACTGAAAGCTGCGGAAGCTACCAAAGCCCAGCTTGCGGCAGAAGCGCGAAACGGTCGCTTCGGACGTGGCAGCGGCGCGCGAGAGCTGAGCCGCCGTGAGGCGTGGCGCCTCGGACTGGTGCTCCAATATATAGTCGACAATGCGCTGCTCGGACTCGCTGTATCCCTGGTGGGTACTAATGAGGGAAAGTGCGCTCTTGCTACTATCGGTCATGGATGGCTCCTGGTTGGCATGAAAATCGGACTCGTTTGTATTCTCATAGTATAGGGGGATTTTCAATAACAAGATACACCTTGCCGTTTCAAGTGTTGATGGTAAACTTTCACCTACCGTTTACGGTTATGAAAGAACCTTTCACCGGAGAATTGCGCCTTGTCTCTTCTCACGCGGACGGTAGGTTGGTATCTTTCAGTTGTGGAAAAGCGCGCAAGGACGCGCGTGTAGGGGAGCGCCTGCGGGCGCAAAACTTAAAAAGGAGGGACACATGGCTAAGTTTGACATCATCGCCGCCACCGGTTGCCCGACCGGCATCGCGCACACCTTCATGGCGAAGGAGGCGCTGGAGAAGGCAGCTGCCGAGCGAGGTCTGACCATTAAGGTCGAGACCCATGGCCAGGTCGGTGTCGAGAACGAGCTCACCAAGAGCGAGATCGCCGGTGCCAAGGCCGTCGTCGTCGCAGCCGATAAGGATGTCCAGGCTGAGCGTTTCGCCGGCAAGCCCATGGTTTCCGTCGGTGTTTCCAAGGCCCTGTCCGTTGAGGCCGCCGGTAAGCTGATTGACCGCGCGCTCGCCGCCAAGGGCGACAGCACGGTTGCAGTCGCTGCCGATGTCGAGGACGAGACCGAGGAGAAGGAGTCCATCGGCCACGTCATCTACAAGCACCTTATGAACGGTGTCAGCCATATGCTGGTCTTCGTCGTTGCCGGTGGTGTCCTGACCGCCGTCTCGTTCCTGTGGGGCATTACGTCCTTCGATTCGACGGCGTCTGACTACAACAGCTTTGCTGCGATGCTGAAGATCATCGGCGGCATCGCCATGAACCTCATGGTTCCGGTGCTTTCCGCCTACATCGCCGAATCCATCGGCAAGCGCCCGGCGCTCGTCCCCGGTTTTGTTGCCGGTATGATCGCCATCCAGGGCCTGCCTGTTAACGCCGAGACCGGCATGATCGACGCCGGTGGCGCCGGCGTGGGCTTCGGCTTCCTGGGCGGCATCGTCGGCGGCTTCCTCGCCGGCTATGTCATCCTGCTGCTCGAGAAGGTCTTTGCCGGTCTGCCCAAGAACCTAGACGGCCTCAAGGCCATCTTCCTGTACCCGCTGTTCTCGACGGCTATCGTCGGCCTGGTCATGCTCGGCATTTCGGGCCCCATGGCTGCCATCAACACCGCCATGATGGACTTCCTCAAGGGCCTGTCCGCCTCTGGCGCCGTTGTCCTGGGTCTTGCCATCGGCTGCATGTGCGCCTTTGACATGGGTGGCCCGGTCAACAAGGCTGCTTACGTCACCGGTACTGCTATGCTCACCGAGGCACTGGCTGCCGGCGTTGGCACCGATACCTACAACTTCGGCACCAACTTCATGGCTGCCGTCTCTGCCGCCTGCATCGTTCCGCCGCTGATCACTACCTTCGCTGTCGTTGTCGGCAAGAAGTACTTCAGCCAGGAGGATCACGACGCCGGTATCGTCAACCTCATTCTTGGTTGCACCCACATCACCGAGGGCGCCATTCCGTTCATGACCAAGAACATCTGGCCGGTCATGCCCATCATGATGCTCGGTTCCTCCATCGCCTCGATCCTGACCATTATGTTCAACGTCCACGATCCGGCGCCCCACGGTGGCTTCCTGGTCCTGCCCGTTGTCGAGAACGGTCCGCTGTGGGTCCTCGCGATCCTCATCGGCGCTGTGGTCGGTGGCATCCTGTTCGTGGCCTTCAAGAAGTACGACTTCGAGAAGAATCAGAAGGCCGCTCCTATAGCCAAGCCGGTTGAGGCTTCCAAGGCCGCTGCCGTTGAGGCCCCTAAGGCCGAGGCTGCCGACTTCGTGAAGGTTGAGAATGTCTTTGTCGCCGAGGACTTCGCTTCTCGTGACGAGGCTCTGAGCTTCGTTTCCAACCAGGCTGTCAAGGCCGGTATCGCCAGCGACGCCGACGCTGTGATGAACGCCTTCCTGGCCCGCGAGGCCGAGGGCACCACGGGCATGATGGAGGGCTTCGCCATTCCGCATGCCAAGTCCGACGCCATTACCGAGGCTGCCGTCATCGTCGTCAAGGACGAATCCGGCGTGACCGGTTGGGACACCATGGACGGCGCTCCCGTCAACGTGGCTATCGCCCTGCTCATCCCTGGTGCCCAGGCCGGCACTACGCACCTCAAGATCCTGTCCAAGGTCGCCGAGGCGCTCATGGACGAGGACTTCCGTGCCACCGTCAAGGGTTCCACCGACGCCGCCGAGATCGCTAAGACGATCAACGCCCGCCTGGTCTAATCCAGCAGTCAGCGATTAATATCGCCCCCTGTAAAAAGGCGGAGACCCTCACCAGGGCCTCCGCCTTTTTCATCCCTACTCGGCACTTAGGGACGTTCCTTTTCTGCCGGCAGTTTGGGACAGTCCTCAGTCCACAAGAGGGTATAGATAGGCTCCATCAACTAGATCAACCAGGCGAACAAAAAAATAGCTAGAATTCCGTTCGCACGATATTGCTCTGGACCGACCGAGTTTCCGCAGCTTGCTCGCCCACAGGGGGCCGGGCGCGGGCTGTGAGATTTATCGCGAGTTCCGCACGAGCCGAAGAGCACTTAATGTGCTCTTCGTGCGAGCAGGACTGTAGAGCAGGAAATCTCACAGCCCGCGCCCGGCCCCCTGTGGGCGAGCAAGCGGACGACAAACACATCTGTCCAACAATTCGTGCGAAACACAATGAAAAACCGTTTGATGTGAGTTAATATAAACAACGTCGTGAATCTGACTCCTGCCGCATACACGACAGGGGTTAAACACAAAAAGGAGTCAATTATGGTTTCTGAGAAGGCTACCCTCGTCAATCCGCAGGGTCTTCACATGCGTCCGGCTGGTCTGTTCGCCTCCACCATGGGCAAGTATGCCTGTGACGTGACGGTCGTCACCCCCGAGAAGGAGGTCAACGGCAAGTCCCCGATGGCCCTCATGGCTGCTGGTATCCCCTGCGGTACCGAGGTCGAGGTCAAGTGCGACGGCGCTGACGAGGCCGAGGCTCTGGCTGCTGCCATCGAGCTCATCAAGAGCGGTCTTGGCGAGTAGAACTCAAACGGGTCGCATGTTGAACAACTAAGTTCATATTTGGGGGCGCAGTGACCTGTTGTAAGGTAGCTGCGCTCTTTTGTCATGGATATGGCAAAACGCTTTATCACATGACACGGAGAGAGGAATGGGAATGTATCAGGGAGTCAACGCTTCCGAGGGCATCGGTATCGGCACCGTCATGGTCGCCGTCGATCCCGACTTGACGTTTGAGCCGCACGAGGTTGCTGATTCGGCAGCAGAGAAGGAGCGCTATCAGTCCGCTCTTTCGGTCTTCTGCGAGAAGACCCAGGCTCAGGCCGACCACATGAAGGAGACGGTGGGCGAGGCCGAGGCCGAGATCATGAGCGGACACATTGTCCTGGCTCAGGACCCGGGCATGACTGACGCCATCAACGCCGCCATTGACGGTGGCACCTGCGCTGAGCAGGCGCTCATGGACACCTCGACCATGTTCGAGAACATGTTCCTGTCCATGGACGACGAGATGTTCCGTCTGCGCGCGGCCGACATCGCCGACATCCGCACCGGTATTCTGGCCGAGCTGCTGGGCAAGGAGGTCGTCGACCTCTCCGTCCTGCCCGAGAACACCGTCGTTGTCGTGCACGACCTTACGCCGTCCATGACCGCCACGATCGATAAGGCCCACGTTGCCGGTATCGTCACCGAGACCGGTGGCCGCACGTCGCACTCCGCGATCATCGCGCGTGCCCTCGAGATCCCGGCTGTCCTTTCGGTTTCCAACAGCTGCACCGCGCTGCGCAACGGTATGACCGTTGTCGTCGACGGTGGCAAGGGTATCGTTGAGGCCGATCCCGACGAGGAGACGCTCGCTGCCTACACCGCCAAGGCCGAGGCCTTCGCTGCCGAGAAGGCAGCCCTCGAGGCCTTCCGTGGCAAGCCGTCCGTGACTGCCGACGGCATCAAGAAGATCATCGCTTGCAACATCGGTAACCCCGATGACGTGCCCAACGCGCTCGATCACGACGCCGAGGCTATCGGTCTGTTCCGCTCCGAGTTCCTGTTCATGGACTCTGCTGAGCTTCCTTCCGAGGAGGAGCAGTTCAACGCCTACCGCAAGGTCGCCAGTGCGCTTAAGGGCGCTCCGGTCATCATCCGCACGCTCGATGTGGGTGGCGACAAGGAAATTCCGTACCTGCACATGGTCAAGGAAGAGAACCCCTTCATGGGCTTCCGCGCCGTGCGTTACTGCCTGGCCAACCCCGACCAGTACAAGGTCCAGCTCCGCGCCCTGCTGCGCGCCAGCGCCTTTGGTGACGTCAAGATCATGATCCCGCTCGTCACCTGCGTCGAGGAGGTCTTGGCTGTCAAGGAGCTCGTCGAGCAGTGCAAGGCCGAGCTGACCGAAGAGGGTCGCAAGTTCAACGAGAACATCGAGGTCGGCATTATGGTCGAGACGCCCGCCGCTTCGCTGCTCGCAGACCGTCTGGCCGAGGTCGCCGACTTCTTCTCTATCGGCACCAACGACCTGATCGGCTACACCATGTGCGCCGACCGTGGCAACGACACCATCTCCAACCTGTACCAGGTGTACTATCCCGCCGTGCTCCGCTCGCTCAAGAACATCATCGAGAGCGGCGTTAAGGCCGGCATCATGGTCGGTATGTGCGGCGAGGCCGCTGCCGATCCGCTGCTCGAGCCGCTGCTGATCAGCTGGGGCCTGGAGGAGTTCTCGATGAGCGCTCCGTCCATCCTGCGCGCCCGCAAGACCATCAGCCAGTGGACCAAGGCCGAGTGCGATGAGCTCGCCGAGAAGGCGCTCGCCTGCAACACCGCCGCCGAGGTCAAGGCACTGCTCGAGTCCGCAGCTCGCTAATTTGGTATCAGAGGTAACCGCGTGGTTGGAATGGGCCTGCCACGCGGCCCTCACATATACAGGGGGTACTGTAAATGTTCTACACGCTAACCGCTAACCCGGCTGTCGACATGACGGTTTCGAGCTCTCCGCTCGAGCCCGACGAGAACGTCCGCACCGGCTCGGCCAGCTACACGGCTAACGGCAAGGGCCTCGACGTGTCCTTCGCCTTTAAGAAGATGGGCGTCGACACCGTCGCGCTCGGCTTCTTCGCTGGCTTTACGGGCAAGTTCATCGTCGAGGAGGTCATGAACCTGGGTTGCCTCTGCCGCCCGGTCTGGACCGACGGTATCACGCGCATTAACACCTACGTCAACGATGGCCAGCACGAGTACGGCATCCTGAACCCTGGCGCTCCTATTACGCCGCAGCACCAGGAGGAGCTCTACAACATCCTGGACACCGCGGGCGATCTTGAGTGCCTGATCGTCTCCGGCTCCGTGCCTCCCAAAGCTACGCCCGACTTCCTGGCTCAGGTCATGGAGCACGCTCAGGCTCGTGGCGCCGACGTCGTCCTGGACCTTTCCTCCGACAAGCTCAAGGAGCTCGCTCACAAGAAGCCGCTGCTCATCAAGCCGAACCATCACGAGATGAAGGCTATCTTCGGCGTGCCGGTTGACACTGACGACGAGGTCCGCGTTGCCATGAAGATGGCTCACGACGCTGGCGTTCAGAACGTGCTGCTTACCCGTGGTAGCCGCGGCGACGCTTACTTCTCCAACGGCGAGGACATCTGGTACGCCAAGCGTGAGTTCAACATCAAGCTGGTTTCTTCCGTCTGCGCCGGCGACTGCACCCTCGCTGCGTTCCTGCACAAGTGGTACAGGGATCGCGACAACGTCGAGGAGGCCATGAAGCTCGCTATGGCCACCGGCGCCAACGTCGCCGAGTCCGTCGGCATCGGCGACTTCGGTCACGTCGATGAGTATAGCAAGCGCGTTGCTGTCCGCAAGCTCGATCGTCAGTAATCGAAACGCGACATATTCGTGCGCATGTGGCGCCCCGGTTTCGGCTGGGGCGCCTTTTTGTTCCGCCACGGGGGAGAGGTGTCCCGCCGTACTTCATCGCTTCCACACCGTTCACCGAGTTGTCCTAGCCTTTTACCGATGCGTGGAATATACTTTCATTAACACGTTGCTTCGTGAAAGGAACATTCATGATTTATACGCTCACTGCAAATCCCGCTATTGACTACAACATCGCCTGCGACGGTCTTTCCGCCAACACCGTCACCCGCACGCGTGACGCGGTCTATACGCCCAACGGCAAGGGCCTCAACGTCTCGTTCACCCTTGATCACTACGGTGTCGACACGACGATCTTGGGCTTTTTCGCCGGTTTCTCGGGCGAGTTTATCGTTAAGGGCGCCGAGGCCTTGGGCGTGCCCGTCAAGCCCGTGTGGACCGACGGCATCACGCGCGTCAATGTGTTCCTCAACGCCGGCCCTGACACCGAGTACAACATGGTCAACGCCGGTGCTGCCATCAACGAGGCCAACGAGCAGGAGATGTTTGAGCTCATCGATTCGCTCGATGACATGACCTGCCTGGTCATCAGCGGCTCGCTGCCTCCCAACACTTCCGAGGGCTTCCTGGCCGAGGTCCTGCGCCGCGTCAAGGCCAAGGGGGCCGAGTTCGTCCTCGACATCTCGAGCCATCAGCTGGCAGACCTCATTGCCATGGAGCCGCTGCTGATCAAGCCCAATGACGACGAGCTGCTCGACATCTTTGGCATCAAGGTGAGCGGTGGCGACGACGAGTCCGTCAAGGGCGCCATGGCCGAGCTGCACGCCAAGGGCGCCAAGAACGTGCTGCTGACCCTCGGTGGCGACGGCGCGTACTTCTCCAACGGCGAGCATATCTGGTTTGCCAATCGCACCTTCGACGTCAAGCTGCTGTCGACGGTGTGCGCCGGCGATTCCTCGCTCGCTGCCTTCCTGTCCGTGTGGCACGACGCCCCCGAGCGCGTCGAGGATGCCCTGCGCCTCTCGATGGCCACCGGCGCCAACGTGGTCGAGTGCCCGGGTCTGGGCGATTTTGCCAAGGTGGACGAATATATGAAGCACATTGTGGTTCGCCAGGTCTGCTAGCAGCATCGATATGTCGTTGCCGAACACCCGCTTTGGATTACCAAGGCGGGTGTTTTTTGCGCGCTGAACGTATGTGGCGTCTGCTGTCTCGATTTATCTAATCGACGACGCGATTGCGTGTGCGTGTTTTCTCGTTTCTTGTTAGACTTCTTGAGAACCATCGATTCACGCTCACAAGTGCAGGAGGCCATAGGCATGTGCAATGTTTCGCTCAACGGTACTCAACCGTCCGATGCGTCCCTGTGCGTCCTGCGCGCGCTTGAGGCGGCTGGTCTTGAGGCTTGGTACGTGGGCGGTTGGGTGCGCGACGCCCTGATGGGGTGCCCCAGCCACGATGTTGATATGTGCTGTAGCGGCCTGTGGCAGGAGTCCAAAGCGGCGCTCGAGGCCGCCGGCATCGCGGTTGTGGAGTCCGGCATTAAATTTGGCGGAATCACGGCTATTTCCGATGGCGAGCGTATCGAGGTCACCACGTACCGTCTGGATGGCTTTTACACCGATGGTCGCCATCCCCAGAGTGTGGAGCGTGCCGCCTCGCTCGAGGACGATCTGGCGCGCCGCGACTTTACCGTCAACGCCATGGCCTGGCATCCCGAGCGCGGGCTTGTCGACCGCTATGACGGCCAGGGTGATCTGGAGCGCAAGCTGATTCGCGCTGTCGGCGATCCCAAGCGCCGCTTTAACGAGGACGCCCTGCGCATGCTGCGTGCGGTACGCTTTGCCTGCCGCCTTGACTTTATGATTGAGCCCGAGACCAAGCGCGCGCTTGCAGAGTGTGCACCGCTGCTCGATGCCGTGGCGCGCGAGCGTGTGGGTATTGAGCTCGAGGGCATTCTTTCGACCGGTCATGGGGGAGACGCGATGCTTCGCTATCCCGAGCTCATCTGTGCCGCCGTGCCCGAGCTCGCGTCCGCTCGCGGGTTTGATCAACGCAGCGTCTATCATGCGTTTAACGTCTACGAGCATATCGCCCGCGTGCTGACGGTGGCAGGGGAGCTGGCGCTGTGCGACGGCGTCGCGCCCTCGTCGAGCCTTATGTGGGCGGCGTTTTTGCACGACGTTTCCAAACCCGAGTGCTTTACGGTCGATCACGACGGCAGCGGCCACTTCTACGGTCATCCCGAGCTCGGCGCCAAGAAGGCGCGTGTCATCATGGATCGCCTGGCGCTCTCGCACGATTTGGTGCGCGATGTGTGCCTGCTGATCAAATACCATGACAAGCCGCTGCGCCCCGAGCGTACTTGTCTGCTCAATATGATGCGCGCGCTTTCGGGCGAGGGTGTCGACACGCCGCGTCTGATGGACGAGCTCATGGATCTTAAGCGTGCTGACACACTTGGCAAGGCCCCGTCGTGCTTCTATTACGTCGAGACGATCGAGGAGATGCGTACGCTCGCCCACGATCTGCTGCAGGCGGGGGAGCCCTATACACTCAAGATGCTTGCCATTAATGGTGGCGACCTGATCCGCGCCGGCGTCAAGCCGGGGTCGGAGCTGGGACAGCTTCTCAACGCCGCCCTCGACGCCGTGATCGAGGACAACATCCCCAACAACCGCGAAGCCCTCCTGGCTCATCTCAACTTGAACTAGCTAACCAGTTGACCTGCGCGTTCCATAACCTGCCGACAATTTTTTCGGCAATTTGGAATTTCTTCTTGCGCTGATGTTTTTTGTCCCGTAATATATTTCCTCGCAGCACGGCAGTGCAGATGTCATGTGGCCCGTTCGTCTAGCGGTTTAGGACGCCGCCCTCTCAAGGCGGAGATCACCAGTTCGAATCTGGTACGGGCTACCACTTCTTTTCTGCTGAGGCTTATGGCCCGTTCGTCTAGCGGTTTAGGACGCCGCCCTCTCAAGGCGGAGATCACCAGTTCGAATCTGGTACGGGCTACCACGCATCTGATACCCGGTCTTCTCATGGAAGCCCGGGTTTTTTATTTTCAATCAACCGTCTGCAATTCCCGTTTGAACCAGAGCTTTGCGTTCTGCCTATGGGCCTTACGGGTACAATAACCAAGATATTTTGACTGTTAGAAGGAGTCTCATGACGGAGTCCTCTCAGCATACGTCTAAGCCCCAGGTCGAGGTTGAGGCCTCGGGCGGAGATGACAATAAGAGCGCACGCCGCGGCGCCATCTTTATCGGCGTCGTGCTGGTGGGTTATATCGTCTATCTGGTGGTAACCGGGCAGATGGGGCAGTTCTGGGCTGCTATGTCGAGCGTGCAGGCGTCATGGCTCTTTGTCGCGTGTCTTTGCATGTTCATGTATCTGTTCTTTGGCATTGTGGCCTATGCGATCGCCGTATGGCTTGACCCCAATTCACCCGTCGGCATTCGCGACCTGATCTCGGTCGAGGCGAGTGGCATCTTCTTTGGCAACCTCACGCCTATGATGATGGGCTCGACTCCCGCCCAGATCTACCGCCTGACCAAGGCGGGCCAAAATGTCGGCGAGGCCGGAGCCACGCAGTTCACGCGCTTTATTGTGTACCAGTTTGGCCTCGTTGCCTGGGGGGCTATCCTACTGCTTGCTCGCATGCCGTTTTTTGCCGAGCGCTATGGCGACATGACGCTGCTGTGCGTCTTTAGCTTTGGTGGGCACTGCTGCATCTTGCTGGGCATCTTCGCCGTCGCGCTCATGCCTAAGACCGTCACGCGCGTTGCCCATTGCATCATCAATTGGCTCGAGCGCATAGGTGTCTCGGCCACTAAGATCGAGGGATGGCGCACGTTTGTCGACGGCGAGATCTACTCCTTCTCCGAGAAGTTCAAGCTTTCGGCCGGACATTTTTCTTCCATGCTGCTCACCGTGTTTATCACCATGCTGCAGCTCGCGTTTTTCTATCTGGTTCCGTATTTCCTGATGCTTGCCTTTGGCCACCACGAGGTCGACTTTTTCTCGGTCATGGCCGCGAGCGCCTTTGTCCAGCTGCTGAGCTCTGCGGTTCCCTTGCCCGGTGGAACTGGTGGCGCTGAGGGCGGCTTTGCATTGTTCTTGGGTCATTTCTTTGGGTCGGCTTCGACCGCCGGCTATCTGCTGTGGCGCCTCATTACGTTTATTGCGCCGACCATTTTGGCTGCGCCCCTGCTGGGACTTAAGAGCGCCCACAACGAGAGCATCCATGCGCGCTGGGATCGCGTGATGCGCAAACTCGGCCGCACGTCTCAGACGCCCTCTGCGCCCACTAAGCCGCACCCCACGAATGCGGTTACCGTTGATCCCAAGAAGCACGCTCAGAAGGCTTCTGGGACCGCTAAGCCGGCTCATAAAGCCTATGTGCGCCAGACAGGCGACGGTATTCGCGTATCTCCGTCGGCACTCAATAAGAAGAAGCACCCTAAGTCGCAGTAGGGCAGTCGTGCGTTCTTCATGATGCGGGGCATATTTGTGCTGTATGGGGGATAATCCTCTTACGTAGATTATCTCTCATCTGTTGATGAATGCCCGCATATCGAAGGGACACGCCCATGGCCACCAGCAAACCGCGTATTGATCGCCGTATCGTTCGCAGCCGCAATGCCATCCTTTCCGCTTTTGAGCGCTTGCTCATGGAAAAGCCGCTGGCAGACATTACGGTGAGTGCCATCGCGCGCGAGGCCAATGTCGACCGTAAAACCTTCTACGTGCACTTTGGTACGGTTGATGGCTTGCTCGATGCCATTGCCGTCGATGTGGTGGAGATGATTGTCGACTCGGTCGAGAAAACGCTTGCTTCCATGGACGGTGACACCAACGAGCGCGCCCTGGGCGCGGCGGCGACCTTCTTTAAAACCGTTAACGAGGCGCTGTGCAACAACCTGGTGCTCAATCGTCAGCTGATCGAGAACATTCCGCTCGATGATTTTATGGCTCGTCTTCGTGCGCCGCTCGAGCACGAGATTGCCGAGCGCGATCTGCTGCCCCACGGTCTCAAGGACGAGATGTTCGACTACTATCTGGCGTTTTTGCTGTCGGGTATTATCGGAATCTATCGCACACGGGCGCTGTCTGACGGCTCGGTTCCTATCGAGCGCGTCTCGGAGGTCGCCAACGACCTGACTCTCAATGGCCTGTCGAGTCTGGAATCTCGCTTGGATTAGGCGCAGGCTCGAGTTCGCGAGGCGCTTGTCGGGGTGCAGCCCGATCGACCAGGCGACGAGCATCCCGCCGAAGCAGTCGATGACCGGGCTCAGGTAGACCTTCTCGCCGCCCGGGAGCCTGAACTCGGTGATGTCGGTGAGCCACAGCAGGTTGGGCTCGTCGGCGTGGAAATTCCTGTTTACGAGGTTCTCCGGCGCCTTGTAGACCTCGCCGGCGTAGGAGCTGTAGCCTGAGGATCCTTAAAAGAAAGTCCAGTTTATCCTTTCCACCCCAATTGGGAATCCTCCGATGCGCCTTCGCACGCTCGCATGACCTCGATACCGTGCGAGCGTGCGAACTCGACGAGCTCTGCGTTGCGGGCGTTAATGGTGCCGAAGGCGGCGGGGCACACGATAAGGCGCGCGCAGTGGACGAGGAGCTCTTTGGCGCGGGCTATGGTTTTATCCCCGATCGGCTCGAAGGCGCGCTCGGCCACGCATTCCGCCGCCAGGTCGCGCGCTAGCTCGCAGTCGATGTCCCCTTCGTGCAGAACGCCCGTGTAGAACGCCTTGCCCTGCCGGATGAGCTGGCGAAACACAGCCGACCCCGTACCTGCGCCGGCGATGACGAACGTGTGCGCATCGCCGTGCGGGCGTCCAATTTCCACGCTGCCGAAGCGCTCGTTGAAGGTGCCATGTTGAAGGCCGTAGAGCTCGCCAATCGTCTCGCGCGTGAATATGTCCTCGGGTGCGCCGGCGCGGAAGACCCGGCCGTCCTTCACGCAAATCACCTTGTCGGCGCTTTTCTGCGCGAGCTCGAGTTCGTGGATGGACATGATGACAGCCACATTCCGCGATTTCGCAAGGTGGCGAAGTATTCGCAGCAGGTCGATCTGGTAGCGGATATCGAGATATGACGTGGGCTCGTCGAGCACGAGCACACGCGGATCCTGCGCGATGGCGCGTGCGAGCATGACGCGCTGGCGTTGCCCGTCGCTTATCTGCATGAAGTCGCGCTCGGCGAGCTCTTCCACATGTGCGGTTTTCATGGCCTCGTCGACCCGACTATGGTCGTCGGGCGAGAGTGTGCCCATTCGCCCGGTGTAGGGGTGCCTTCCCGCCTCTACGACATCGCGGCAGGTGAGGAGCTCGGTCCGGGGGCGATCCGTCAGCATAACGGCAAGGTTCCTTGCGAACTCCGCCGTCTTCCATCGGGAAATCTCCCGTCCGTCGAGCTCGACCGCACCGGCAAGTGGTGCCAGATGGCGTGTGATGGTTTTCAAGATGGTCGACTTGCCCGAGCCGTTCGGCCCGATGAGCGCCACGACGTCGCCCGCGCGAACCTCCAGATCGACGCCTTTGACTACAACCTTCTTGTCGTAGCCCGCAGACAGGTTGCTTATGCGGAAAAGCGGCGCTCCGTCAGCCTGCGTTTTGGGCCGCGGCACGAATTCTCCCATCTACCTCACCCGCTTCTTCAACATGAGCGCGATAACCACCGGCGCGCCGAAGATGGCGGTGACGGCGCTGATGGAAAGCTCGACGGGAGAGAACAGCGTGCGTGCGATCAAATCGCAGCCCGCGCAGAAGATGGCGCCTCCCAAGAAGCACGCAGGAATCACGCGGATGGGCTTCGACGACTTTAGCGCTGACTTCACGAGATGCGGAACCGCGATTCCTACGAACGACACCGGACCAGCGAACGCGGTCACGCAGGCGGAGAGCATGCTCGCTAGAAGGACGAGCACCAAGCGGAAGCGTGCGACGTTCACGCCGACGCTTTTCGCGTAGGCTTCTCCCAGCTGGAAGGCGGAAAGGGGCTTCGATATCGCGAATACGCATGCGCTCACGGTGATCACCACGACCGCGATGACCGCGATGTCGTCCCAGCTCGAACCCGAGAAGCTACCCAAAGACCAGTTGTGCAGGTTCACGATGGACTGGTCGTCGGCGAAGGCGATGAGGAAGTTCGTCGCCGCCGAGCAGATGTATCCCACCATGACGCCCGCCACGATGAGCATGGCCATGGAACTTATGCGCCGTGCGATGAGGAGCACGAAGCCGATGGTGATAAGCGAGCCCAGAAACGCTGCGGCCACCATGGCCGGCGAAGACATGGCCATGTTCGCGCCTAGAAGTACGATCATCGTAAGCGCGACGACGAACTTTGCGCCCGAGGAGACGCCCAAGATGAACGGGTCGGCGATGGGGTTGTTGAAAAACGTCTGCAGCAGGAACCCGGAAAGCGAAAGTGCCCCGCCGAGAAGCACGGCTGAAAGCACGCGCGGCAGGCGAATCTCCCAGATGACCTGGCTTTCCATGGAATTGGCCGCGCCGCCCGAAAGGATGCCGGGGATGTGGTCTGCGGGCACGAGCACGCTCCCGATGCACAGGTTGGCCCCGACGAGCACGATGAGGGCAACAGCGAGCAGCGCCGTCACGACGCGACACCGCGCGGCGCGCCCCGATTCGTCGTATGCCATGGAAAGCCGGCTTCTCATGGCGCTAACCGAGCTTCCTCAGATAATGGAAGTCGCTCGCGTCATCGCCGGTGAACGCCCCGTGCAGCTCGTCGATAATGTCGGCGGTAGAAGTCATCTGCTGGTACATGTCGGCGCTTGTGACCCAGACGTTGCCGTTCTTCACGGCTTTGAACTGCGACAATAGCGCGTTTTTGCCTACGAAGTCGTTCAAGGTGGCAACCGATTCGTCGATGGTGCCGTTGTAGACGATGATGTCGGCATCCTTCGCCGTCGCGTAGAAGCGCTCCATTTCGAGCGTTACTGACGAACCTGACGTCGACGCCGTCTGCGCGTCATCGAGCGCATAGCTGCCGCCTGCAAGCTCGATCATCTGCGCCACGTAGTCGCCCGCCCGCCGCGTGACGGCGGCCCCGTTCGAGTTAATGTAGAAATACGCCACGGTTTTACCTGACGACGCGAGCCCCGACGTTTGCTCGACGCGGGCCTTCTGCTCGTTGAACAGGTGCGCGGCCTCGTCTTCCTTGTCGAACAGGACGCCGAAAAGCTTAATCCACTCGACGCGCCCGAGTGCTTCGGGCTCGCTCGACGACTGTTCGGTGAGCACGACGAGCCCGAGCTTCTGCAGCTTTTCCTTCACATCGGGCGTGTGGTTGATCATGGTGTTCTCGATGGCGAGCGTACAGCCCGAGGCCGATATTCGCTCGTAGTCGGGCGCGCTGTACTTGCCGCCGTAGGCGATCGCCCCACTTTCGAGTGCGCTTTTGAAGCCCACGACCGAGCAGTCGTCGGCCTTCGTGCCCGACATGATGATATTGTCGTTCGCATCGAGCGCGTCGACTAGGCACATCGTCGCCGACGACACGAGGTACACCTTGTTGGCGGGGCGCCTTATGACCGCGATGTCGGAGCTTAACCCATCAGGTACCTTCGCATCTTGCGGCACCACGAGGAAGCGCTCCCCGTTCGAAACGCAGATAAGCCGCAGGCCGCCTTCGAACTCGTCGACAGTGAAGTGCTCGGCGTATTCAAGCTGAAGCGCTCCCGTCGGCTCCCAGCCGCAGCCCAAATCGGCGTTGTGGAAGTCGGCCGCGGCGCTTGAAGCCGTTCCCGCAGGGGAGCCGCCGCTTGCATCGTCGCCCGATTTCTCCTTCATGGTGGATGAGTCGAAGTGGAGCGTGTAGTCGATGGTGTGCGGCGTCGACATGGCGACGGTCTCGGCCGACACGGCGATGTCCTCGTCGAGCGTGACGGGTATCTCGAACGTGGAGTTGCCGCCGTCGTTTACGGGCGCGTAGTCCACGCCGTCGACGGTCATCTTGTCGTAGTTCGAACTCGACCAGGTGATGGTCGCGGTGTAGGTGTCGCCATCCTTCACAATTGTGGTGGGTGAGGCGATGCTTGCGCGCCCTGACCCGCCGGAAAGCGAGACGCTCACCGTGTATTCCTGAGAGCCCGCCGTGCCACCGGTCGCGTTCGGGCTCGCACTGCACCCCGCGAAGGGAAGCGCGAGCAGGGCGACGAGAACGCAGGCGATCGCGCGCGCCGCGATGCTGTGGAGCTTCCTGTTTTCCCCCTTGGGAAGAATCGACCGCATGGCGTTACTTCAGTGCGTCGGCGCGCAGATCGACGCCGGCGGATTCGAACACAAGTGTGCGGTCGTACCACTGCTCTTTTCTAATACTCCACGCGGCACAGGCGGTGTCCTCGTCGAGCGCATCAACGGGCACGTCGTAGGTGTACTTGCCTTCCGCGTTTTCCACATAGGGGATGAAGTCGGCCTCGCTTGCGGCGGCAGCCTCGTCGCCCGTGCCCATGAAGAGCTTGCCGTAGCCCGTGCCGGAAAGCGTCATCACGCAGTGCATGGAGCCGTTTTCCACGATGAGCTGGGCGTCCACGATCCTGAACATGTTCGAGCTGGAATCTACGGTGATTGGATAGGTGCCGTCGGCCACCTTGTCGGCGGTGATGGGGGCAGCGCTTGCGCCCGCGGGGGCATCGGCCGCCTGTTCGGTCTTTTCCTGGGAATCGGCATCGCTTGCCTTTGCGCTGTCGATTGAATTTCCGGCGCAGCCGGCGAGCGAGAACGCGCAAAGCGCCGCCGACAGGGCGAAGACGAGGGTTTTCTTCAACATGGAGGGGGTTCCTTTCAATCGCTTCGACCGCCTGTGCCGTGCGGTGGGCAGTCGGGATGCGAATGCAACGGGCATGCGTCGTCAGTCGGGGAAAGGCGCATGCCCGTTGCACGGGGACGCGACCGGCGCCCCCGTGCGCGGCGAGTTTACAGCTTGGCGATGGCGTCGTCCACGTGCGAGACGTAGATGTCGTCGACCGCGACGTTCTGTCCCAGACCCTGGAGCAGGCACGTCACTTCGAAGCCGGCGGCCACGAACTTCGCAGCCCAGCTGTCGGGGTCGGTCTCGTCTGCCATGTCGTTGTTCGCGTGGTCGCCCGCGACCACCATGAACGGCGCGAGCACGGCCTTCTTGTAGCCTGCGGCGCTCGCGGCGGCGATAACATCCTCGCAGGTCGGTTCAGCCTCGACGGTGCCGACGAAGAACTGCGTCAAACCCTCGTTCTTGAACACTTCCTGCATCTTGGCATAGTCGGCGTTGGAATCGGCTTCGGTGCCGTGGCCCATGAGGCACAGCGCCGTCTCGCCGTCGTCGAAGGACGCCATGTTCTCCTTAATGGCTGCGGCCACCTTTTTGTAGTCGTCGTCGGAGGTGAGCAGCGGGTCGCCGAGCGAGATCTTGTCGAACTTGTCGGCGTACTTGTCGAGCTCGTCTTTCACGTCGGCGTATTCCAGGCCAGCCATGAGATGCGTCGGCTGCACGACGATTTCCTTCACGCCGTCTTCCACGCAGCGGTCGAGCGCCTCGGTCATGTTGTCGATCGTGATGCCGTCGCGCTTCTTCAGTTTGTCGATGATGATCTGCGCGGTGAAGGCGCGGCGGATGTCGTAGTCCTGCCAGTACTTCTCGCGGATAGCGTCTTCGATGGCGCCGATGGTGATGTGGCGCGAGTCGTTGTAGCTCGTGCCGAAGCTCGTGACGAGGATGACCGGCTTCGCGGTCTTCTCCTTTTCACTAGATTTCTCGGAACTCGCGGAGGTGTTGGAGCAGCCCGCGAGCGCGACTCCGGCGAGCGCGAAGGCTCCGGTTGCTGCGGCGCCCATGAAGCCGCGGCGTGACATCTGGTCGGACATGGTTTTTCCTTTCCTCGGTTTGCCGGTCCCCCGGCGACAGTTGCTTGTCGGCACAAGCGAAAGAAAAGCGCACCCCTCGGGGTTCACAAGGAGCTAACGCCACGGCGATGCCGTGAGGAAAAGGCGAAGCAGTCTGGCTTGGGGCGCGAGGCGGTTCGCCCGCGCGTCCTATACAGTAATGTCCCTTGCCCAGGATTCCCACCTGGTTCCCTCCGCAAGCCAGCGCGGGCTGTGCAGGCGCCGCGCCGGTCATTTCCTTTTATCCGATTGTCATATGCTCGTTGCCGAAACTTTTACTATGATAGTGGGCACTTGTGAACGTGTCAAAGCCAGCGCGGGCGGCATTGCGCCTCCTGCCTGCGTATTTGCGCCGATTGCTGCCGCAGGCGCCGTGTTTTGCCCGCTGCGCGAATGGCGGCGTAAACGGTTGCGATGAGAAACGGGAAGGGAAGGCTCGGATGATTCATATCGTTGGCGCAGGCTCGGGCGCCGCCGACCTTATCACGCTGCGCGGGGCGCGCCTTCTGCGCGCGGCCGACGTAGTCGTTTGGGCGGGAAGCCTTGTGAATCCCGAGCTGCTCGCCGAGTGCAAGGAATCCTGCGTCGTCTACGACAGCGCGCACATGACCTTGGAGGAAGTGCTCGACGTGATGTGCGCGGCAGATGCGCGGGGCGAGGAAGTGGTGCGCCTGCACACGGGCGACCCGTGCCTGTACGGCGCCATCCAGGAGCAGATGGACGCGCTCGACGCGCGCGGCGTGGACTACGAGGTGGTGCCCGGCGTGTCGAGCTTTTGCGGTGCCGCGGCGGCGCTTCGCCAGGAATACACGCTGCCGGGAATCAGCCAGTCGGTCGTGATCACGCGGCTTTCCGGACGTACCCCCATGCCCGCGGGCGAGGGCATGCGCACCATGGCGGAAAGCGGCTCGACTATGGTCATCTTCCTGAGCTCGGGTATGCTCGCCGAGCTTTCCGCCGAGCTTTTGGCCGCGGGCCGCAGCTCCGACGAGCCGGCGGCGCTCGTGTACAAGGCGACCTGGCCTGAGGAGCGCGTGGTTCGATGCACAGTGGGCACGCTCGCCGATGCGGGCGCGCGAGAGGGCATCGACCGCACGGCGCTCGTGGTGGTGGGCCGCGTGCTCGGAGCTCGCGGCGGGCTTGCGCACAACGGCGCGCAAGCGGAGTCGTACGAGCGCAGCAAGCTTTACGACCCTTCGTTTGCCACAGGGTATCGGAAGGCGAGCAGCTAGCATGGCCTTCGAGCACTATATATATACCGGGACGACCCGCCTGCGCTGCGGCTACACCACGGGGAGCTGCGCCGCGCTCGCGGCGAAGGCGGCCTGCGAGATGCTCTTGTCACGAAAGCCCGTGGGCCGCGTGTCGATCGTCACCCCCGGCGGGCTGCCCGTCGAGACGGACGTGGTCGACGTATGCATCGGCGAGGGGTGCGCCCAGTGCGCCGTGCGAAAGGACGCAGGCGACGATGCCGATGTGACCGACGGCGTGCTCGTGTACGCGCTCGTGGAACATGCGGGGCCGGGCACGGGCGCTGCGGGCAGCAAGGGCGTGCCCGCGCGCGAATCGGAAGTTTCCGTCGATGGCGGCGTGGGCGTGGGGCGCGTGACGTTGCCCGGGCTTGAGCAGCCGGTGGGGGCGGCCGCCATCAACGCGACGCCGCGCGCGATGATCACTTCGGCGGTGCGCGAGGTGTGCGCCGCGCACGGCTTTTCTGGAAATATTGCTGTGACGATTTCGGTACCCGAGGGTGTTGCCCTTGCCGAAAAGACCTTCAACCCGCACCTGGGGATAGAGGACGGCATCTCCATCCTGGGTACGACGGGCATCGTCGAGCCGCGCAGCCTCGCTGCCTTGCGCGACAGCATCGAGCTCGAGATCCGGCAGCATGCGGCTATGGGGCGGCGCGGAGTCGTGCTCACGCCCGGCAACTACGGCGGGCAGTTCATCTCGGGGCATTTCCACCTAAACGGTGCGCCGGTGGTCTTCATCTCCAACTTTGTGGGCGATGCGATTGATTGCTGCGTTCGCGAGGGATTTACCAATGTCCTTCTTGTGGGACACATCGGCAAGCTAGTGAAGGTCGCGGGCGGCATCATGGACACCCATTCGCGTACCGCCGACTGCCGCGCGGAGATTCTGGCCGCCCACGCGGCCTTGGCCGGCGCGGGCGCGAAGACCGTGCACGAGATCATGTCGTCGGTCACGACCACGACGGCGCTTGAGGTAATCGAGGCCGCCGGCGTGGGGGACGCTGTGCGCGCCTCGCTCGCTGCGGCAATCGAGGACAGGTTGCGCCGCCGCGCGGCGGGCGCATGCGACATCGCCGCGGTCGTGTTCGACGCCGGGCGCCGCGAGCTTTTCCGCACGTCGGGCGCCGATGCTGTTATCGGGGAATTGGGGGCGACGTATGAGTAAAGGCGTGCTGTACGGGGTGGGCACGGGGCCTGGCGACCCCGAGCTGCTCACGATCAAGGCCGTCCGCACAATCGAATCGTGTCCGGTCATCGCCGCACCGCAAACGGCGGACGGGGTCATGGTCGCGCTTGACATTGTGCGCGGCGCCGTCGACCTTACAGGCAAGACGGTGATCCCCGTGCGATTCTCGATGACGCGCGACGCCGAGCGCCGCGCGGCCGAGCATGCCTCGCTTGTTCGCGAGCTTGTCGCGCACCTGGATGCGGCCCGCGACGTCGCGCTGCTGAACCTGGGGGACCCAAGCATCTACGCCACCTTCCAGCGCATAGCGCCCGACGTGCGCGCCCGCGGGTTCGAGGCGCGCGCCATTCCCGGCGTGCCGAGCTTCTGCGCGGTCGCCGCGGCGCTCGAGCGCGACCTCACGCCCGAGATGTCGTCGCCTCTGCACATCGTGCCCGGCGGCTACGATGACGTGCGCCGCGCAATCGGCTGGCCGGGGACGAAGGTGGTCATGAAGTCGCGCCGCTCGCTTGCGGACACGAAGCGCATCCTTCGCGAGGAGGGCGCCTTCGACGGTGCCGAGCTCGTAGAGGACTGTGGGCTTCCGGGCGAGCGCGTGTACCGCTCGCTCGACGATGTGCCCGATCGGGGCAGCTACTTCTCGACGATGGTGGTGCGCTAGATGAGGGTTTCCTGCATAGCGTTCACTGAGAGGGGGTATGCGTTGGCGGAGCGCACCGCACGCGCGCTTTCCGATTGCGCGCAGACAGGTGAAGATGACTCTGGCTGGAACGTTTCCGTTTCGCGCGGGTTCGGCGAGGGGAAGGCCGACCTGCGCGCATGGACGGCGCTCGCGTGGGAAGCGTCGGACGCGCTTCTGTTCGTGGGCGCGGCGGGCATCGCCGTGCGGGCGATCGCGCCGCATGTCGCCTCGAAGGCAAACGATTCCGCGGTTGTGGTGATCGACGAGGCGGGGCGCTTTGCCGTCTCGCTTTTGTCGGGGCATTTGGGCGGTGCGAACGAGCTTGCGCAAACTGTGGCACGCGCGGCAGGGGCCATCCCCGTCATCACCACGGCGACCGACGTCCGCGGCGTGTGGGCGGTGGATACGTGGGCGCGCTGTGCTGGGCTCGCCGTTTCGAATCCCGAGGCTATCAAGCGAGTGTCGGCGCGGCTGCTTTCGGGCGGGCGCGTGGCGCTCTATTCCGACATGCCGATTTCGGGACAGCCGCCTGAGGGGGTTGACATTGCGTCCGACCGCGCTCGGGCCGATATCGTCGTGTCGCCGTTCGCTGGCGCGAATGCAGGTGCGTCCGTTCGCGCGGCGGAGACAACGGGCGAGGTCGTGCCCGCCGGTGTGACGGGGAAGCCGGCGGGCGTGCGGGCGCAGGCGCCTGCGCCCGAGCCGCTTCACCTTGTCTTACCCTGCATCGTTGCGGGCATAGGGTGCCGTCGCGGTGCGTGCACCGAAGCGATCGGGGAGGCGTTTCTTCTCGCGTGCGGGCAGGCGGGCATCTCGCCTTCGGCCGTGCGCGAGGCGGCGACGATCGACGTGAAGGCGCGCGAGGAGGGTCTGCTCGCCTTCTGCCACGCGCGCAGTATCCCGCTCGCGACGTATTCCGCAGAGGAGTTGTCGCAGGTCGAAGGCAGCGTTTCGCCATCTGATTTCGTGCGCGCGACGGTGGGGGTCGACAACGTGTGCGAGCGCGCGGCGCTCGCGGGCGGGGGCAAACTTTTCTTCCCGAAGCTCGCTCACGGCGGCGTGACCGTCGCGTTTTCCAAGGTAACTATCGAACTTTCGTTTAAGGAGCGGTGATGGGAAAGCTCTTCGTGGTGGGGATTGGCCCGGGCGGCCCCGACGGCATGACGATTGCGGCTCGGCGCGCGCTCGAGGCGGCCGACATCGTTGTGGGGTACACGAAATACGTGGAGCTCGCGCTCGCCGCCGTGCCCGACGCGGCGCATCTCGCGACGCCGATGATGCACGAGGTCGAACGGTGCCGCCTGGCGCTTTCGCGCGCGCAGAGCGGAGAAGCCGTGGCGCTCGTGTGCAGCGGTGACGCGGGCGTGTACGGCATGGCGAGCCCCGTGCTGGAGCTTGCGGAGGACTACCCCGATGTAGACGTGGAAGTTATCGCCGGGGCCACCGCGGCTCAGAGCGGGTCGGCGGTGCTCGGCGCCCCGCTTGCCCACGATTTCGCGGTCGTGTCGCTCTCTGACCTGCTCACGCCGTGGGAGGTCATCGAGCGCAGGCTCGCCGCCGTGGCGAGCGCCGACTTCTGCATCTGTTTGTACAACCCGCGCAGCAGAAAGCGCGCCGACAGGCTCTCGCGCGCGGCGAAGATTATGCTCGAATGGAAGGCCCCCGACACGCTCTGCGGCTGGGTGCGCAACATCGGGCGCGAGGGGCAGCAGTCGGGTATGTGCAGGCTCTCCGAGCTGGGGGAGTTCGATGCAGACATGTTCACCACCGTGTTCGTCGGCAACGCGGACACGAAGCGCGTAGGCGGCCGTATGGTCACGCCGCGCGGGTATCGGGAGATTCCATGCGAAAGGTAACGATCATCGGGGCGGGGCCCGGAAACCCCGACTTGCTCTCGCGCGCGGCGCTCGACGCGATCGACATCGCCGACGTGGTCATCGGCGCTCATCGCGCACTTGTCGGCATCGACGTGCCGCCCGACGTGGTGAGATGCGAGCTCGTTAAGACGGCGGACATCGTCGCCGCGCTCACCGATGCGGCGTCGTGGCAGCGCGCCGTGGTCGTGATGACGGGCGATGTGGGGCTGTTCAGCGGCGCGCGCCGCCTGGTGGAGGCGCTCTCCGGCGACGCGCAGGTGGACGTGCGCGTCATTCCCGGCATAAGCTCAGCGTCGTATCTCGCCGCGCGCCTCGCGCGTCCATGGCAGGATTGGCGCTTCGTGAGCGCTCACGGCGTGGCGTGCGACATCGTGGCCGAGGCCGAGCGCGCAGGTGAGCTCTTCCTCGCCACGTCGGGCGGGGAAGACCCCTCGCGGCTTTCGGGCGAGCTTGTGCAGGCGGGCTTCGAGGACGCGCGCGTGACGGTGGCCGAGCGCCTGTCGTACCCCGACGAGCGCATCACCTGCGCGACCGCAAGTGAAATCGCAGGTCAGACGTTCGACGACTTGAACGTGATGCTTATCGAGTTCGCAGGCTGCGCCGGGTCGCCTGCGAACTCTAGTGCAGCCTCCGAGGCGCCGGCTGGCGCCTCTGCGCCCGCGGCGGCTTCTTTCGTGGCGGACTCTGCGGTCGCATTCCACGCCGCGAGCCCCCGCTGGCCGTACGCTTCCTCGGGCATTCCCGACGAGCTCTTCATCCGCGGCGACGTTCCCATGACCAAGCAGGAGGTGCGCGCCGTCGCGCTCGCGAAGCTGCGCCTTACCGCGACCGACACCGTGTGGGATGTCGGCGCCGGCACGGGGAGCGTGTCGATCGAGGCGGCGCTCGTCGCGCGAGCGGGGTCGGTATGGGCGGTCGAGCGCAACGCGGCCGGCGTGCGGCTCATCCGAGAGAACGCGGATGCATTCGGGTGCGGCAACGTGCATGCGGTCCCCGGTGTCGCCCCCGAAGCGCTCGCGAAACTGCCCGACCCCGACGCCGTGTTCGTCGGCGGGAGCGCGGGCGAGCTTCCCTCCATCGTGGAGGCGGCGCTCGAGAAGAACTCGCAGGTTCGCCTGTGCGTGCCATGCGTCACCGTTGAGACGCTCACCGAGGCGTGCGCGCTCCTCTCGGGTTCGCGCTTTAAGGAGTTCGAGGCGTGCCAGGTGTCGGCCGCCCGCGCCGAGGCTGTAGGCTCGCACCATCTTATGAAGGCGCAAAACCCCGTGTTCCTCGTCAGCGCGCGTGGTGCGGGCGCGGATGCCGAGGAGCTTGCCGATGTCGGGGCGCTTGTTGAGTCACCTGTCGGGGAGGACCCCTCTGCCGAGGGGAAACCATCCGTTGAGGTGGTCTCGCTTGCTAACTGCAACGCCGCAGGTGGGGAAGGCGGCGCCCGGTGAGCACGTCCATCCCGCGCTTCATGGTCGCTGCGCCCTCGAGCGGGAGCGGCAAGACGGTCGTCACGTGCGCGCTCCTGCGCGCGCTCGCGCGTCGCGGCCTTGCATGCGCGGCCTTCAAATGCGGACCCGACTACATTGACCCGCTCTTTCATCGCCGCGTCGTGGGTGCGCGCTCGGGCAATTTAGACGGCTTCTTCACCGACGCCCCGACGCTGCGCGCCCTGCTCGCACGCGGCGCCGCGGGCGCGGATGTCGCGGTGCTCGAGGGGGTTATGGGCTTCTACGACGGCATGGCGCCCGGCGTGGCCGACGCGAGCAGCTACCAGGTTGCGCGCGACACGGAAACGCCGGTCGTTTTAGTGGTGAACGGGCGCGGGGCGTCTTTATCGCTCGCCGCCGTAATCCGCGGCATTGCCGAGTTCCTGCCTTGTGCGAACGTGCGCGGCGTCGTGCTGAACAAGACGAGCGCCGCTGCCTGCGCCTACGCGGCGCCTGCGATCGAGAAGCACACGGGCGTCGCGGTTTTGGGGAATATCCCCGCCGACGAGGCGTTCTCGCTCGAAAGCCGGCATCTGGGGCTTGTGACCGCCGACGAGGTCGAGCAGCTCTCCGCGCGCATCGACAAGATGGCCGAGCTGGTGGAAAAGAGCGTCGACGTCGACCGCTTGCTCGAAATAGCGGTGACGGCACCCGATATCCGCGAGGAACCTTACCGGTTGGAGCCGATCGCGGGAGCGCGGCCCATCGTCGCCGTCGCGCGTGACGAGGCGTTCTCGTTCTACTACGAGGAGAACCTGCGCGCGCTCGAGGACCTGGGTTGCGAGCTGGCCTTTTTCAGCCCCTTGTGTGATAGCGAGTTGCCCCGGGGGACAAGCGCCCTCTATCTGGGGGGCGGCTACCCGGAACTCCATGCGCGGCAGCTCTCCGAGAACGCGCCGATGCGCGAGGCGGTGCGGCGCGCGGTGGAATCCGGCATGCCGACGGTCGCCGAATGCGGTGGGTTTCTGTACCTGCAGCGCGAAATCGCCGATAGCGAGGGGCGGCGCTGGCCTGTTGCGGGCGCCCTTGAGGGCGCAAGCGAGAACGGGGGAAGGCTGTCCCATTTCGGGTACGTGGAGCTCACTTCCCAACGCGACGGGCTCTACGGGCCGCGCGGCACACGCATCCGCGCGCACGAGTTCCACTACTGGCAGTCCGCCTGCCCGGGCGGCGACTTCTGGGCGCAGAAGCCCCGGCGCGACAAGGGCTGGCCGTGCATGACGACTACCCCGTCCCTGGTGGCGGGCTTCCCGCATGTGTACTATCCTGCGAACCCCGACGTTGCGCGCGCGTTCGCGTCTGCCGCAGCGTCGTTCGTAGAGAGGAGACTGCATGGCTGAAGCAACCGAAACCGCGCTTGCCTGCATCCGCGAGGAAGTCGAGCGTGCGTTCTCGTCGGCGCCGGGCGCCGTGCTCGAAGCCACGCTCTCCCGGATCGCGCCCGCAGACGAGTGTGCCCGCGCCGCCGCGTACGCCGCGTGGGATTCCATCGCGCACCCCTTGGGGGGATTGGGCGACTTTGAAGACGCCGTCGCGTGTATCGCCGCAGCTCAGGGGAGCGCCGAGGTGGCCGAGTTTCCCCGTGCGCTCGCGGTATTCTTCTCCGACAACGGGGTCGTTGCCGAAGGCGTGTCGCAAAGCGGGCAAGACGTGACGCGAGCCGTCGCGCGCAACATGTGCGAGGGGGCCACGAGCGCCTGCCGCATGGCGGCGTTCGCGGGTGCCGAGGTCGTGCCCGTCGACGTGGGTATGGCCCGGGGTATAGAAGACGCGCGCATGGTGCGCGCGAACGTGCGGCGGGGGAGCGGCAACATCGCGCACGGCCCCGCTATGTCTCGCGATGGGGCCGTGCGCGCGATCGAGGTCGGTATCGCCGTCGCGTGCGGGCTTGCCCGCGCCGGCGTGCGCCTTCTGGCCTCGGGCGAGATGGGCATCGGCAACACGACCACCTCGGCGGCGGTGGCCGCGGTGCTCATCCGGGCGGACGCGCGGAGCCTCGTCGGGCGCGGCGCGGGGCTCTCGGACGCATCGCTCGCGCGCAAGCGCGACGTGGTCGAGCGCGCTATCGACGCGAACTCGCCCGATCCCGCCGACCCGATCGACGTGCTCTCGAAGGTGGGCGGCTTCGACATCGCGGCGATGTGTGGCTTCTACCTGGGGGCCGCGGCCTCGAAGGCGCCGGCGCTCCTCGACGGGGTCATATCCTGCACGGCGGCCCTGTGCGCGGCGCGCCTGTGCCCCAACGCCTTGGGCTACCTCGTGGGCACCCACGCATCAAGCGAACCCGCAAGCCAGGAGCTCCTTCGCGAGCTCGGCATAAAGGCACCACTCGATGCAGGCATGCACTTGGGCGAGGGCGCGGGCGCCATGGCGTATCTGCCCCTTCTGGATTCGGCGTTGCGCGTGTACCGGGATGGGAAGACGTTCACGGCGACTGGCATGGCTGCTTACGAGCATTTCGAGGCCGGGAAATGACGGTGACACTCGTCATCGGCGCCGCCGCGAGCGGCAAGAGCGCCTACGCCGAGTCCCTGTGCCTCGGGCACGACGGCCCCCGCGTGTACCTGGCAACGATGGAGCCCTTCGGGGAAGAGGGCGCCCGCCGCATCGCGCGCCATCGGGGGCTGCGCGAGGGCAAGGGGTTTTCTACCCTCAAGTGCACGCGTGACGTGGGCGCCGCAGTGCCCGGGCTTCCGCGCGGCTGCACGCTTCTTTTGGAGGACGTGGGCAACCTGGTCGCGAACGAGCTCTTCGCGGAAGGCGGCTTGTCCCCGCGTGACCCCGACGCTGCGGCGCGCGAGGTGCTCGGAGGCATTGAACGGCTCGCTCAGGCCGCTGCGTATACGGTGGTGGTCACCGTCGACGTGTTCGCCGATGGGATGCGCTACGATGAAGGGACCGAGGCATGGAGGCGCGCGCTCGCGCGCGTGAACGCGGGTGTGGCGGCGCTGGCCGACCGCGCAGTCGAAGTGGTATGCGGGATTCCCGTGTGGATGAAAGGCGAAGGACCTACAAGGTGAAGATAGTAGAGGCAATCGGCGCGGCGTTCGGAACGTTCTCGCGCATCCCCGTCCCGAAATCGGCCTGGACCGATTTCGGGTCAACCCATGCGCTTGCCGCGTTTCCCCTGGTGGGCCTTGCGGAAGGCTTCCTCATGACGGCGTGGGGGTACGTGGCGAACTTGCTCGGCGTGCCCGCGACCATCGTCGCGGCCGTGCTCGTGGCGCTGCCTGTGGCGGTGACGGGAGGCATCCACCTAGACGGGCTCTGCGACACCTCCGATGCGCTTGCAAGTTGGGCCCCGCGCGAGCGAAAGCTCGAGATCATGCACGACCCGCGAGCGGGCGCCTTCGGGGTCATCGGTGTTGTTGTGTACCTTATTCTGCAGTTTTCCCTTTTCACCGCGCTGTCGCTTACGGCGGGGGCGTTCCTCGCGCTTCTGTGCTCTCTCGTGTTCTCCCGCTCGCTTTCGGGGCTCGCCGTTGAATGCTGGCCTGCCGCGCGGGCGGACGGCATGGCCGCGGGGCTCTCGCCTGCGAAGAAGCGCGCGGCGATCGTCGTGCCGCTTTGCGCTTTCGCTGCGGCTTCGGCTGCAGGGATGGTCGCGTGCGCTCAGGCCGTCGGCGCCCTTATGGCTGTGGCGGGGCTTTTGGCGCTCGCGTGGTACCGCCATGTTGCCCTGTCCCGCTTCGGCGGGGTGACGGGGGATTTGGCCGGATGGTTTCTGCAATGGGCCGAGCTCGCGATGCTTGCCATGCTGGTGGCGGGGGGCATGCTCCTATGATGATCGTGGTAGGTGGCGCGCATTCGGGGAAGAGGACCTTCGTGCGCGAAAAGCTCGGGTTCGCGGCGGACGATTTCGTCGACGCGGCGCAGTTTGCGGAGGGCGGCGTGCCCGCGGCTTTTGCCGGCCGTGTCGCTTACCGTGCTGAGGAACTCGTACGCGCGCTCGACGCTGACCGGGCGCTCGAGCGGCTGATCGGCTTCGACGTAGTGATTCTGTCCTTGGTCGGCTCGGGGGTCATCCCCATGCGTGCGGAAGACGCCCAATGGCGCGAGCGCGCGGGGCGCCTGGGATGCGCGCTCGCTGCGCGCGCCGATGTCGTCGTGCGCATGACGTGCGGGATACCCCAGGTCATCAAAGGAAACCTTGTCGATGCGCCTCGAGGGGCGCAGGGTGCGGGCGCGCCTTTGGAAGTCGTCTTCGTGCGCCATGGTGCCACGGCGGGCACGGAAGACCATCGCTACAGCGGGGCG
Organism: Collinsella sp. AF20-14LB; assembly: GCF_003459505.1. Lineage (GTDB taxonomy): Bacteria > Actinomycetota > Coriobacteriia > Coriobacteriales > Coriobacteriaceae > Collinsella. Next base: position 96,677 of record NZ_QRWD01000001.1, on the reverse strand, counting down.
GGCACCGACGAGCCCCTGTCGAGCGCGGGTGAGCGCGCTTTGCGCGACCTCGCGTGCTATCGTGACGTGTTCCGTGTTATCACGAGCGGCATGGCCCGCACCGACCAGACGGCGCGCATCCTCTTCCCGAACGCGGAGTTTATTGCGTGCCCCGGTCTGCGCGAGATGGATTTCGGCGACTTCGAGGGGCGAAGCGCCGCCGAGCTTAAAGAGGATGCGCGCTACCGCGCTTGGGTAGACTCCTGGTGCGAGACGCGCTGCCCGCATGGCGAGGGCAAGAGCGATTTCACCCGCCGCGTCGTCGCGGCGTTTCGGGAGGCGTGCGAATCGGAGCGCGTCCAGGGGAGTGGGCGCGCCGTCTTCGTCGTTCACGCGGGTACCGTGAAAGCATTGCTCTCCGAGCTAGCTGTCCCGAAAATTGGATACTTCGACGTGCATACCGAGCCGGGCGGCGCATGGGCCGCCACCTGGGATGGGCGCTGCCTTCGCGACGTTCGCCCCGCTTCGGGGGGCGATGCCCGGTGATGACGATTCTTGCCGTCGCCGCCGGGTTCGCGACCGACCTTGCCTTCGGCGACCCGCGCTGGCTTCCCCATCCCGTCGTCGCCATGGGGCGCGCGATCACGTGGGCCGAAGGCCGCCTGCGGCGCGCATTCCCGCAAACGTCCGCGGGCACGCGCGCCGCAGGACTTGTGCTCGCCGTGGCGCTTCCGCTTGCGTGTGGGCTTTTGACCTGGGGAATCCTGCATCTTTGCGGCATGGTTCACTCCGGCCTGCGCTTCGTGGCCGAGGCATGGGCGAGCTATCAGATTCTCGCGGCATGCGAGCTGCGCCGCCAGAGCCTGGCCGTGGCCCGTGCGTTCTCGAGGGGCGGCCTTGTCGCGGCGCGTGAAGCTGTCGGGCTCATCGTGGGACGCGACACGTCTGTTCTCGACGAGCAGGGCGTCGCGCGCGCCGCCGTGGAAACGGTGGCGGAGAACGCGAGCGACGGCGTCATCGCGCCGCTTTTCTACCTTATGATCGGGGGTGCGCCCTTGGGCATGGCGTACAAGGCGGTGAATACGCTCGACAGCATGGTGGGCTACAAAAACGATCGCTACATCGACTTCGGCTGCGCCTCGGCGCGCCTCGACGATGCGGCGAACTGGATTCCCTCGCGCTTATCGGCCCTGCTCATGATCGCCGTATGCCCGATCGTCGGGCTCGACGCGCGCGGGGCGGCGCACATCTGGCGCCGCGACAGGCGTCGCCATGCGAGCCCGAATGCGGCACAGACCGAGTCAGCGTGCGCGGGCGCGCTCGGGCTGCGCCTGGCAGGACCCGCGGTGTATTTCGGCAAGCTCGTTGAGAAACCGACGATAGGCGACGCGTCTCGCGAAATCGAGTGGGGCGACATCGCCCGGGCGACAAGGCTTATGCTCGCCGCGTCCGTATGCGCGCTCGTCGTCTTCGGTGCCGCGCGCGCGGCGGTCGTGCTCGCCGTGGGGGCGATGGCATGAGGGAAGACCACGCCGCGCCCCGGGCTGCCGGGGGAATCCTGCGCGCCCGTGCGCATGGGGGTAGCACGCAATCGCTTGGCATCGCTTGCGAAGGGGACGCCTCCGACCTCATTGACTTCTCGGTGAACGTGAATCCGGCAGGCCCCTCGCCGCGCGCCGTCGCCGCAGCTTGCAAGGCGCTTTCTCGAATCGACGCCTACCCCGATAGGGAAAGCCTCGCGCTCGTTCGCGCCCTAGCGCGCGCCCAGGGCATTCCCGAAGATACTATCGTCTGCGGCGCGGGCGCGTCCGACATCATCTGGCGGCTCGCCGCGGCGGTGCGCCCGAAACGCCTCGTCGTGTGCGCGCCGACGTTCTCTGAATATGCGGAGGCGGCATCGTACTACGGCGCATGCGTGCAGGAGTTCCCGCTCTCCGAAGCGGACGACTTCGACGTGCCTGCCTCCTTCGCCCGCGCGATCGAGGGGCCGAGAGACGTGGCGTACCTCTGCAATCCGAACAACCCGACGGGGCGCCTCGTCGACCCCCGTGTGATCGATGCCGCGGCTTGTCGCTGCGAGCAGGTGGGCGCGCTGCTCGTCGTGGACGAGTGCTTTCTCGGATTTGCGCCCGACGCCCGCGAAAGGAGCGTGGCCGCACGCGCCGCGTGTTCGCGCCATGTGGCCGTGCTCTCCGCGTTCACCAAGCTCTACGGAATGGCGGGGTTGCGGTTGGGATATCTGATCAGCGGAAACACCCAACTCATCGAGGGGATTCGCCGGGCGGGGCAGGCGTGGCCCGTCTCCTCGGTCGCCGAGGCCGCGGGCATCGCCGCCCTGGAGGACGTTGAATACGTCTCGCGCACGCGCGATGTATTGGCGGGCGAGCGAGCGTGGCTTTCCCACGAGCTCTCCTCGCTCGGGCTTTCCGTCGTGCCGTCGGATGCGAACTTCCTTTTAGTCCGCACGCCGGCGAAAGACATCCCCGAGCGCCTGTATAAACAGGGGGTTTTGGTCCGCACGTGCGACTCGTTTTCGGTACTGTCCCGTTTCTGGTGCCGCGTCGCGGTGCGCACGCGCAAGGAGAATGCCCGGCTTGCGATGGCGTTCGGCCGTGCGCTTCGGGCGGAAGGCGCATCGGGCGAAGGCGAACCCGACGAACGGGGCGGCGCTTCTTTCAGCGGCGCTATGGCGGGCGCGGATGGCCGAGGCTCGGCGAAGGAGGTCGATACCCGTGGGTAGGGCGAAGCCCATCATGATCCAGGGCACCATGTCGAACGCGGGGAAGAGCCTGCTTGCGGCTGGGCTGTGCCGCGTGCTTTCGCAGGACGGCCTGCGCGTGGCTCCCTTCAAGAGCCAGAACATGGCACTCAACAGCGGTGTCACGGCCGACGGGCTCGAGATGGGGCGCGCCCAGATCATGCAGGCCGAGGCGTGCGGCATCGCGCCCGACGTGCGCATGAACCCCATCCTGCTCAAGCCCGAAAGCGGCCACCGAAGCCAGCTCATCGTGGCCGGCAAGGCGCAGGGAGCCTTCGCTGCGAGGGACTACTTCGCGCGAAAGAAGGCGCTCATGCCGCAGATTTTGGAGGCGTTCGATTCGCTCGCGGAGGAAAACGACGTCATCGTCATCGAGGGCGCCGGCAGCCCCGCCGAAATCAACCTTGCCGAAAATGACATCGTCAACATGGGGCTCGCGCGCGCCGTGTCCTCCCCCGTGCTGCTTGCGGGCGACATCGACCCGGGCGGGGTATTTGCCCAGCTCTACGGCACGGTCGCGCTCCTTGCGCCCGAGGACCGCGCGCTTTTGCGGGGGCTTGTGGTGAACAAGTTCCGCGGCGATGTGGAAATCCTGCGCCCGGGTTTGGCCCCGCTCGAGAAGATGTGCGGGGTTCCCGTCGTGGGTGTCGTGCCGTATCTTACGCTCGACCTGGACGACGAGGACTCGCTCGCGCCGCGCCTATCTGCCCGCGAGGCGCGCGGCGTCATCGACGTCGCCGTCGTGCGTCTTCCGCATCTGTCGAACTTCACCGACTTCGACCCGCTTTCGCGCGTGCCCGGCGTGGGCGTGCGCTACGTTTCCTCGACGACCGATCTGGGCCGACCCGACCTGGTGGTGCTTCCCGGCTCGAAGACTACGCTCGACGACGCGCGCTGGCTTGCGGCTAGCGGCATCGGAGCCTGTGTACGCGCGCTTTCGGGCGCGGGCACGCCGGTGCTCGGCATATGCGGAGGCTACCAGCTTTTGGGAGACGAGCTTTCCGACCCGCACGGCAGGGAAGGCGCTGGCACCGCGCGCGGGCTCGGGCTCATCCCTGCAAGTACGGTGTTCAAGGAGGAAAAGCGCCTCGCCCAGTCGACACTGCGCATCACGGGCGCCCAAGGCGCGTTTTCGGTGTGGAACGGCATGACGGCGCGCGGGTACGAGATTCACGACGGCGAAACGACCGTCTCCTGCGCTCCTGCGGGCACGATTGGCGGCAAACCGGAAGGCGCGGCCTGCGGAAACGTGTTCGGAACCTATCTCCACGGCCTGTTCGACGAACCGGGGGTTGCGCTCGCCCTCGCGCGCTCGCTCGCGCGCATGCGCGGCCTGCCCGAGAGCGTCGTGGGTGCTGCGGGCGCGGCGTCCGCGGCCGATCACCGTGCGCGCGAGTTCGACCGCCTGGCCGACGTCGTGCGCGGGGTGCTCGACATGGAGTATGTCTACCGCATTATCGAGGAGGGCGTATGATCCACGTGTATCATGGCGACGGCAAAGGCAAGACCACGGCGGCGATGGGCCTCGCCCTTCGCATGCTCGCTGCAGGCCGCCGCGTCGTCGTCGTGCAGTTCCTGAAAGACGGCGAAAGCGGGGAGGTGCGCCTGCTCGCTGAGCATTTCGGCGTGCCCGTGTTCGCGGGGAAGGTGTCGGACAAGTTTACCTGGTCGATGACGTCGGTAGAACTTGCCGCGACGTGCGAGCTGCACGATGGGAACCTCGCTTCCGCGCTCGCCGAGCTCGAGGGCGCGCAGGAGGGGCTGCTCGTGCTCGACGAGGCGCTCGACGCGCTTTCGAAGGGGCTTGTCGACGAGGCGCTCGTGGACCGCGCGCTCGATATGTCCGCGCGCGGCGTCGAAGTAGCGCTCACCGGGCGCGCGCCTTCCCGCAAGATCGTGGAGAAGGCCGATTACATAACCGAGATGCGGTGCGAGAAACACCCCTACGCTCAGGGGATATGTGCAAGAGAAGGAGTGGAGTACTAGATGGATTCCAAGGAGATGGCGCCTGGCGACATCGAGCGGCGCAGCTTCGAGATCATCACCGAAGAGCTCGGCGGCCGCACGTTCCCGCCGCTCGAAGAGCCCGTCGTGAAGCGCGTCATCCACACCACTGCCGACTTCTCGTACGCCGATTCCCTCGTGTTCACCCATGACGCCGTGCACTGTGCGCTCGACGCACTGCGCGCAGGGGCCACGGTGCTCACCGACACGAACATGGCGCTCGCAGGCATAAGCAAGCCCGCGCTCGCGAAGCTCGGCTGCAAGGCCGTGTGCTTCATGGCCGACCCTGATGTCGCCGCGGCTGCGCGCGCCGCGGGCACGACTCGCGCCGTTGCGAGCATGGACAAAGCTTGCGGCATCGAGGGTCCGCTCATCGTGGCCGTCGGCAACGCTCCCACAGCACTTCTGCGCCTCGCCGAGCTCATGGACGCGGGGAAGATCGCGCCCGCTCTCGTCGTTGGGGTGCCGGTCGGGTTTGTGAACGTGGTCGAGGCGAAAGAGGAGCTACTCGCGCGACGCGTGCCGGCCATCGTCGCGAGGGGTCGCAAGGGCGGCTCGACCGTGGCGGCCGCCATTATGAACGCGCTACTCTACCAGATCACGCGCACAGGCGGCCCGAAGTGACGGCGCTGCGCATCTTCGCCGGGACCACCGAGGGCCGCCTTCTGTGCGAATGGGCGAGCGGGGTGGGCATCCCCGCTCGTGCCTACGCGGCAACCGAGTACGGAGGCGAGCTTTTGGGCGAGCTTCCGGGCATCGAGGTGCATGCGGGCAGGCTCGACGAGGCCGACATGGATCGCGAGCTTTCCGGCGCGCGCATCGTCGTCGACGCCACGCACCCCTTCGCTACGCTCGCAAGCGGCAACATCCGGGCCGCTTCGCTCGCCGTGGGTGCACAATGCCTGCGCCTTGCGCGCCCGGTCGAGGCGCTGCCCAAAGGCGTCGTGTCGGTCGCGTCGATCGCCTGCGCGGCGCGCTTTCTCTCCGAGAACCCGGGTCGTGTTCTTCTCACGACGGGGAGCAAGGAGCTTGCTCCCTACACGCGCGTCCCCGATTTCGCGGAACGCTTCTTTGTGCGTGTGCTCCCGCTGCCCGGTGCTATAACGAAGTGCATCGACGCGGGGTTTTCGCCGTCGCACGTCATCGGCATGCAGGGGCCCTTCACCCGCGAGCTCAACGAGGCGATGCTTCGGCAGGTGGGCGCCCAGTGGCTTGTGACCAAGGACTCGGGAACCGTAGGCGGCACGGCTGAGAAGCTCGCCGCAGCGCGCGCTGTGGGAGCGCGCTGCATCGTGGTCACCCGTCCCGCCGAGGGAGGCGGGGCCCTTTCGCTTCGGGAAGTGGAAGACGCTCTCTTACGGGAGTTCGCGCGCTAGGAGGAGCGCCCCGAGCAAGCTCGACCCGTACAAGCCCGTCATCCATCAATAGCTCGAGGACGACGCCCAGAACTGGCGCAAACAGCCCTTCAATAAGTTGCGGTGAAATAGTGTCTGTTTTTGCTGCTAGATAGCATATTCAGTCCCTAATTCACCGCAACTTGTTGGTGGTGGCTTACTGGTAGCTGGTGGTGGCTTACTGGTAGCGTAGGCACTCCACCGGGTTGAGCTTTGCCGCGCGGCGAGCGGGGTAGAAGCCAAAGATTACGCCGATGCCGACGGAGACGCCGAAGGCCAGCAGCACCGTGGCGATTGAAAAGCTCGGTGTGATCTCCCCACTGGCACCGAGCTCGTTGAGAACCCCTGATCCTGCGGCAAACATCGCGAGGCCCCAGGCCAGCAGATAGCCAATCAGGACACCCAGCAGGCCACCGGTGACGCACAGCGCCGAGGACTCGGCCAAAAACTGCGCGGTGATATCGCGACGACTGGCGCCCAGGGCACGGCGAATACCGATCTCGCGGATTCGCTCGGTCACGTTGGTGAGCATCATATTCATAATGCCGATCCCGCCGACAAGCAGCGAGATACTGGCGACAGCACCCATGATGAGCGAGAATGCGCCCATAAAGGAGTTGAGTGCATCGATGGCGCTTTTCATGGAGGTCGCCGATACACTGTCGTACTCATCGTCCTCCGAGATGCCCTTCATCGCGCGCACCTTGGACTCGATGTTTTTGCAGAGCTCATCCATGTCCGTGCCCTCGGCGGCAAGTGCCGTCACGCTGGGGAATGAAGGATTCTCGTCGCCAAACAGGCCGGAGATGGTTTCGCGTGGCATATACAGCGTGAGCGAGCCCATGGAGTCGCTGCCGCCATCAATCACGCCTACAATCTGCACCTCGCCGTTGGACACTTTGATGGTTTTTCCCAGCGCATCCTGTTCGTTGCCGTAAAGCTGATCGGCGCCGCCGCGGCTGATGAGCGCCACGCGCGAGCCTGCCTTTGACTCGACATCGGTGTAGGTGCGCCCCACAACGAGCTTACTGGCACCCACGGCGTCGAGCATGTCGCTATCGACACCCTGTGCCATGACGGTATAGCTTTTATCGCCGATCTTGTACTCGGTATACGCGCTGTTGACAATGCCGATCTGTTCTATCTGCGGTACCAGTTTTTTAAGCTTCTGGACGTCAGAATCAGAGAGTTCTTGGGACGAATAGATCTGAACCATGCGAGCTGCGTTGAGGCCCAAGCTGTTGACCAAGCTGTTTTGGATGCCGCCGATGAGCGAAGTCATGGCGATGACCGAGGCGATGCCAATGACGATGCCAAGGATGGTGAGCAGGCTGCGTCCCTTGTTGGCCTCGAGCGAGTGAAGGGCTTCTTGGACAAGATCGCGGGTGCTCATGCCTTCGCTCCTTTCGGCTGATTGGTGGTTGCAGAAATCGCGGGCAGGTTTTTGACGGCCCCGCGTAACGTATTCGGTGTATGCGCGACATATGCGCCGTCATGGATTCGCCCGTCACGGATGGTTACGGCTCGATCGGCCTCGGCGGCGATGCCGGGGTCATGCGTAATGAGTACGATGGTCTTGCCGCGTTTCTGGAGCTTGTGGAAGGTTTCCATGACGAGCGCCCCGGTTGTCGAGTCTAGATTTCCCGTTGGCTCGTCGGCCAAAATGATGGGCGGGTCGTTGACGAGGGCGCGCGCGATGGCGACGCGCTGCATCTGTCCGCCCGAGAGTTCCGATATGCGGTGGTCCCAATGGTCGACCGGCAGTGTGACGGCTTGCAGCGCGTGCACGGCGCGCATCTCGCGCTGGCTACGCGGCACATTGGTGTAGGACAGCGGCAGCATGACGTTTTCGATCACCGTCAGACGCGGCAGCAAGTTAAAACTCTGAAAGACAAAGCCGATGCTCAGCGCGCGCACCTCGGTGAGCTCATCATCGTCGAGCTCGGCGACGTTGAGCCCTTGCAGGAAATAATCACCCGCCGTCGGCTTGTCCAGGCAGCCCAGGATGTTCATGAGCGTCGACTTGCCCGAGCCCGAGGGGCCGGTGATGGCGACGAACTCACCGGGGTTCACCGCCAGGCTCACGTTGTGCAGGATGTGGGCGCAACCGGCCTCGCTCTCAAAGATGCGGTGCACGTTGCGGATGTCGATGACGGGACGCATTACTTGCCCTCGTCGGCAGACATATTGTCGCCGCCGTCTGCCGTCATGCCTGCGCCGGTATCCGTCACGATGGTGTCGCCGTCGCGTAACTTGGTAACCGGGACGTCTGGGTTGATCTCGTTGCCCTGGTCGTCGCGCTTGACCTGCGTCTTACCGACTACAGCCTCGTTGTCGTTTTGCGTCACGACGGTCACCTTCACGCGGCGCGTCTTCTTGCCTTCCGAATCGGTGGCCAGATTGACGTAATAGTGCTCGCCATCTTCGGTCATCAGCGCCATGGTCGGCACCATAACCACGTCGTCGAGCTTCTCGGTCACTACCGAGACCTCGGCAGTCATACCCGGCTTAAGGCGACTGTCGGGTGCTTCGATGAGGATGTCGACGTTAAAGGTCACGCTGCCGCCGCTACCGGAGCCGGAGTCAGAGTTTGCCACCGAGGCGATAGCCGTGACGGTGCCCTGGCTCACGATATCGGGAAACGCGGGATAGGTCACGTTGGCGCTTTGGCCCACGGCAATTTTGGCGATATCCTTTTCGCCCACCTGAACCGTCACCTTCATCTTGGACAGGTCGGCGATTTGCATGCACTGCTTGCCGCCGCTCGTGTCGCCTTCGCCCATGATCATGCCGCCTGTTACCGTGGCGCCCACCTTGGCGTTGAGCGCCACGATGCTGCCCGAGCTCGGGGCCGTGACCGTACGGCTGGCGGCCTTGGCGTTCGCCTGATCGAGGTTTGCCTGGGCCGATGTGAGGCTGCGCTGCGCGGCCGATACGGCGTTCGTGTCCGCTGATGCGGCGGAGATGCCAGCCGCTGCGGAACCTCCGTCGACGTCCGTCGTTGGGTTGGCCTGCGCGGCAGCTGCGGCTTTCTTCGCGTTGGCGAGGTCTTCTTGAGCGGCTGCAACTGCACGCTGCGCCTCGGCAACGTTGCGATCGAGCTCTTCGTTTTTAATGGTCATAAGCACGTCGCCCTCGTTGACGGATTGGCCTGCCTGCACGTTGATCGTATCGACCGTGCCGTCGACAGAAGGGGAGACCACTGAGGACGAAATGGGTTTGAGCTGGCCTTTTGCCTCGACCGTTGTGCTAAACGTGCCCTCAGTCACCATGTCGGTCGCAGGCCCGCTAGCGCCCTGTGGCTGCGCATTGATAACCAGGGTTGCAACAATAGCAATGAGCGCGATGACACCCACGATGCCGGCGGCAATGCCGCGTCGAATCAGCTTTTTGCGTCGACGTTCGGCACGTTTTGCCTTGAGCTTGGCATATGCCTCTTCATCGGAAATCTCGGCCGTATCGTTCGTGCGTCCGCTCTCCTTGTCGGCATGTACGTCTGTGATCAGAGGAAGCGTTTCGGTGGCACCTTCGGGCGTGTGCTCGGTATCATCCGGGCCCGGGGTGATGTTGGGGACATTCGGCATAGCGTCTCCTTTATAGAAAGAACCTTGATAAGTATATGCGCCCGCCGGTTGGGGCAGGCGCATAGGACGGTATTTTTCGGAATTGTTAGATTGGTCGCAGCAGTTGCATGTTGTATGAATGCGCGCGTTGCACTACGAGTGGACAACCACGCACAGGCCGACTTTGATGCAATCGTGCAGCGCCTTGGCGTCGGCCAGGCGAAGGTTGATGCATCCGTGGCTGCCGCACCACTTGTAGGAGTTGGGATCGTCGAAACTCTTGTCGTTTTGCCACGTTGCATCGTGGAAACCGACCATGTTTCCCTCAAACGGCATCCAATAGCTGACCGGGCTCTCGTATTTGGGCTTGCCGGTCTCGGGGTCCTTGGCACCGATGAGCTTGCTGGCGCCATTGTTGCTGTTGATCTGCCAAACGCCTTCGGGCGTGGCGTCCTCTCCCGGCTTGCCGGAGATAAAGTTGGCCTCCCACACGATATTGCCGCTCTCGTCGTAGTAGCGCGCGTGCTGCTCGGACAGATCGACATCGACGTATGCCTTCCAGTCGGGCTCTCCCTTTGCAGTAAAGGTGTCGGCCTTCTGGGAGTACTTGATCTCGATTTCGCCGGTCTGCTTGTTGTTAATGGCGTCCTCGACCTGCTTGGCGAGCGAGCTGCTGTCGATGGACCAACCAAAGTCGCCGCCTTCGACGGCGCATTGCTTGCCATCGGCGCGCGTCCACCAGCGAGTGGAGCCCACGGTATTGAAGCCGTTGGCGAGCTCGGCTGCCCAGCTGCTGATCTGCGACGTATCGAGCGTGGGGTTGGCCGGATCGGCAAAGCTGATCCACTGCAACACGGAGCTGCCATCAACCTTGCCGGCATCCTCGCCGTTGAGCTTGAGGGTCACGTTGACGCCCAAGAAGTTGTTGGCGGCATCGCATGCAGACTGAATCTGATCATCAGTCAGCGTTCCATTGAGCGGCTCATAGGCATCGTTGCCGAGCTTGGAAAGATCTACGGTCTCGGCCAGCGAGGCAAGCTCGAGCTCGGCATACTTAATGACATGCTCGCGGTTGAGTTTTTCGTTGGAGCGCGCCTTCTCGACGGTAAACTTGCCGGCCTGCTCGTCATAGGAGCTATTGGCCTCGAACGCGCCCGAACGCCCCTCGTTAAACTCGTCGACGGCGGCGCCCAGATCCTTCTCAAACTGCTTTTGGTCAAAGGTGTCGGAGAGCATGGACAGGTCGACGTCTTGATCAAGATCGACTTCGTTGGAGCTAGCGGTTGTTTTGGTCTTGCCGCTTAAGGATTCTACAAGGCGAACCGGCCATACAATGGCTTCGTTGCGGCTGATAATCTCTTTTGCGGCAGCTTCGCCGTCGACAATGGGCTCATCGGACTCGGGCTGATAGGTCCAGCTAAAGTCATCGCCTGTCACGGTGAGCTTATAGTGCTTCCACGCCGAGTTGACCTTGGTGGCGGCAGACGATGCGTTTGAGAACGAGACGTCGACGCCGGCGATGGTGGTGTTGGGGTAGGCTACCTGCGAAAATGCTACGGCGCCTACGATATAGACAATGACGATAAGACCCAGGAGGACAAAGAGCGTCGTCTTTTTGCCCGACTTATTGTTCCCGGTGGGTTTGCGCGCGGGGCCGCGATCGCCTCGACCGTGCGTGGGGGGCTGCTTGGGCGTATTGCCGTTTGCCTGGCGCTGCTGACGTTGCTGGCGCTGCTGGTTCGGGCGTTGCGAAGCGTTTGCCGCACCACGCTGCTGACCGTGGCTCGGCGCGATAGGACGCGGCGACTGAACGCCGCCGGTGTGCCTGCTCGGCTGCTGCGGATCGGGAATCAGTTGAGTTCGATCGTTTTGCGACATCGTATGCATATCCTTCGGATTTTGCCTTGCGGCTCATCGTGTTTTTACTGGGCTTGCATTATAGCGATTACCTAGTTGATTGTGGTATGGAAACGGTAGCATTCAAAAGAGGTGGGACATTTGTCCCACCTTCGAGTCGTTCTTTGTCGCTATCCGCACACACCGCATTTTGCACAGGCCGAAAGTGCGGCCGGAGCCTGCGCGATGCCGCCCTTTGCCGTCTCGCGCAGCGTGGCCGGCAACGCGTGGCCCACCGAGAGCACGACGTGCGCCATCTGGTCAAACGGCACCAGGCTCTTAATGCCGGCGAGGGCAAGCTGTGCGGAGCTAAAGGCGGCTGCCACACCGATGGCGTTGCGGTTTTGGCAGGGCACCTCCACGAGGCCACCGACGGGGTCACAAACGAGGCCCAGCAGATTACTCAGCGCGATGGAACTGGCATCGAGCGCCTGCTCGGGTGTGCCGCCGAGCATCTGCACCAGCGCGGCGGCAGCCATGGCGGCCGCACTTCCTACCTCAGCCTGGCAGCCGCCCTCGGCGCCGGCAACGCAGGCGCTCGTGGTGAGGTTGAGGCCGATGGCGGCGGCGCAATAAAGGGCATCCATGACCTGCTCGTCGTCCAGCTGCAAATGGTCTGCGAGTGCCAGCACACAGCCGGGGACGACGCCCGCTGATCCTGCCGTCGGAGCTGCGACGATTACGCCCATCGTGGCCGAGCGCTCGAGCACGGCCATGGCGCGGGCCACGGCGTCAGTCTGGACGGCGCCCATCAGGCTTATGCTCAGATCGTTTCGGCTGGTGGCATCGACAAGCTTTGCCTCGCCGCCGATGAGGCCGCCGAGCGAGCGCTGTGGATTGGAAATGGGGGCTGTGGTCTCTTCGCGCATGACGTCGAGTACGCGGCGCATGGCGGCGATAGCGTGTGCCTCGCCGGTCAGACGTGCCTCACGCACGGCCATGACGGCGCCGATGTTGAGCCCCAGTTCCTCGCACGCATCGAGCAGCTGCTCGCCGTCGTCGAAGATTTCCTTTGCCGAGACGCCGGGGGAGAGCGACGAGGCAGAACCGGGGAGCTCGATAAAGGTCGCGTAATCGACATTGTCGAGCTTGCGGAGCATGGGGACGACGGTGTCGTCGGGGGCGCCGTCGGTCTCAAAGACGGAGTAGGCCTGGCCGCCCACTTCGGTGCGGTAGGTGCGGCAGAAGGCGATGTTCACATGGGCGTAGGCGAGCAGGTTGGTGAGCGCTGCGAGCACGCCGGGGACGTCCTGGTGCGCCACGAAGAGCGTGGAATACATGCCCGAGATGTCGACGCCGACGCCGTTAATGCGGCTGATGCGCATCTTGCCGCCGCCCAAGCTCTCGCCGCGGACCTGCGCCGTGGCGCCCGTGGCGTCGACCATATCGATGTCGACGGTGTTGGGGTGGATGGAGGCGTCGTCGCCCTTGATGTCAAAGTGATATTCGAGGCCCTGCTCACGTGCGAGGTCAAAGGCCTGCTTGATGTTCTCGTCATCGGTGTCGAGGCCCAGAATGCCCGCGACGAGAGCGCGGTCGGTGCCGTGGCCGCGGTAGGTGTGGGCGAAGGAGTTCCACAGGCCAAAGGTGACTTTGGTGATGCGGCCTTCCAGCAGGCTGGCGGCAACTTGTGCGCAGCGCAGGGCGCCGGCGGTGTGCGATGAGCTGGGGCCGACCATGACGGGGCCCAAGATCTCGAATGCCGAGGTCGTAGCTAGTGTTTGTGGCTTGCCTGCCATATGCGCTCCTGTTCTATCCCGTCGTCCCGAGGGGCGGGGCATAAGGTCGCCTGCTCGGACAGTCCTGACTCGCACGGAGAGCACATTAAGTGCTCTCCGGCTCGTGCGGAACTCGCGATCGACCTTATGCCCCGCCCCTCGGGACTAAGGATACATGGTAGAGGCGCTCGTGCTGCAAAATTCATGAGCTGGTGACCTATTCTGCGTCCCAGGTCGGCTCATCTTCACCACCGGTTAATAAAAAAGAGGTACCGGTTGGTCCGGTACCTCTTTTGGTGCGTTTCGATTTGGCTGTAGCTTTTGCCGCTAGCTTACAGGCCGCAGGCTGCTTTGAGTTCTTCGACTCGGTCGGTATTCTCCCAGGTGAAGTCGGCGTCTTCGCGGCCGAAGTGACCGTAGGCTGCCGTCTTTTCGTAGATGGGGCGACGCAGGTCTAGGTCGCGGATGATTGCGCCCGGGCGCAGGTCGAAGGTCTTCTCGACGGCCTCGACGATCTTGTCCTCGGCAACATGCGCGGTACCGAAGGTGTCGACCATGATTGAGAGGGGCTTGGAAACGCCGATGGCGTAGGCAAGCTCGACTTCGCAGCGGTCGGCCAGGCCGGCGGCGACCACGTTCTTGGCGACCCAGCGCGCGGCATACGCGGCGGAGCGGTCGACCTTGGTGCAGTCCTTACCGCTAAAGGCGCCACCGCCGTGACGGCCGTAGCCGCCGTAGGTGTCGACGATGATCTTGCGGCCGGTGAGGCCCGTGTCGCCCATGGGGCCGCCCACGACAAAGCGACCGGTGGGGTTCACGTAGATGTCCGCGTTGTCCCACGGCATGTTCTCGGCGGCCATGACCGGGGTGATAACGTGCTCGATGAGGTCGGCCTTGATCTTGCCCATGTCCTCGATCTCGGCGGCGTGTTGCGTGGAGATGACGATCGTCGTGACCTCGACGGGCTTGCCGTCCTCGTAGCGCACGGTGACCTGGGTCTTGCCGTCGGGACGCAGATAGGCGAGGGTGCCGTCGTGACGCACGGCTGCCAGGCGCTCGGCCAGGCGGCTTGCCAGGTAGTGCGGCATGGGCATGAGGGTCTTGGTCTCGTTGGAGGCATAACCGAACATCATGCCCTGGTCGCCGGCACCGATCAGCTCGATCGGGTCGGTGGTAGCGCCGGTCTGGGTCTCGAAGGACTCGTCAACGCCCTGGGCGATATCGGGCGACTGCTCGTGGATGAGGCTCATAACGCCGCAAGTGTCGCAGTCAAAACCGAACTTGGCACGGTTGTAGCCAATGCGACGGATAACGCCGCGGGCGATTTCCTGTACGTCGACGTAGGCCTGGGTGCGAATCTCGCCGGCGACGATGACGGTGCCGGTGGTCACGAGGGTCTCGCAGGCGCAGCGGACGTTCTCCACGTTGGCAGGCACGCCGTTGGGGGCGATGTAGCCCTGCTCCTGGAGCTCTATTTCTTTGGCGAGGATTGCGTCGAGGACGGCGTCGCTGATCTGGTCAGCGATCTTATCGGGATGACCTTCGGTCACCGACTCCGACGTAAAAACAAAGGACCCGTGTTGGGGTGGGATGGAACGAAGTTCTTCTGACATGATTGTCCTTTCAAAAACGTGTCCCGGCGACCGTTACCATTCCGCTGGGCTCTCTATGCAAGGGCACATCATAGCGCGTAAATCAAACATTCACACCCTTTCCGCACCTACTCATTGGGGACACACTTAAATGACCATCCTTGGCTAAGTGCCGACAGGTTGCCCAAAGACTGGTCATTTAAGCCTGTCCCCAATGAGTAGGTCGGTGCCCTTTGTGCGGAGGTTGCTTTGATGCTTTATACTGGTGCGGTTAGACATCCATCCTGTAATCGAGGAGATTTCCATGGCATCAGACGTTCGCGTCCGCTTTGCACCCTCACCGACGGGCAAGCTGCACATCGGCGGCGCCCGCACCGCTATCTATAACTGGGCTTTCGCCCGCGCTAACGGCGGCACGTTCATCCTGCGCATCGACGACACCGACCCCACCCGCTCCACCGACGAAAACACGCAGATCATCCTGCGCGCCATGCGTTGGCTTGGCCTGGACTGGGACGAGGGTCCCGAGGTGGGCGGCGACTATGGCCCCTACGCCCAGACCGAGCGCCTGGACCTGTATAAGCAGGCCGCCCAGAAGCTTTGGGATGAGGGCAAGGCCTATCCCTGCTTCTGCACCAAGGAACAGCTCGATGCCGATCGTAAGGCCGCGCAGGAGCGCAAGGACCCCTTCCAGGGCTATCAGCGCCGCTGCCGCGATCTTGATCCCGAGGAGGCCCGCCGCCGCATCGAGGCCGGCGAGTCCTACGTCCTGCGCATCAAGGTGCCCGAGGACCGCGGCGACGTCCGTATCCACGACGCCGTCCACGGCGAAGTGACCTTCGACGCCAAGGAGCTCGACGACTTTGTCATCTTCCGCTCCGATGGCACGCCCACGTACAACTTCGCGACCGTCGTCGACGACGCCATGATGAAGATCACCCATGTCATCCGCGGCGACGACCACCTGTCCAACACCCCGCGCCAGGTCATGGTCTACGAGGCCCTCGGCGCGCCCGTGCCCACGTTCGCCCACATCTCCATGATCCTGGGCGCCGACGGTAAGAAGCTCTCCAAGCGCCACGGCGCAACTTCGGTGGAGGAGTACCGCGACGCCGGTTACCTTTCCGACGCCTTCGTCAACTACCTGGCGCTGCTCGGCTGGTCGCTCGACGGCGAGACCACGATCATCCCGCGCGATGTCCTAGCCAGCAAGTTCTCGCTCGACCGCATCTCCAAGAACCCGGCGACCTTCGATCCCAAGAAGCTCGATTGGGTCAATGCCGAGTACATCAACGGCATGTCCGACGCGCAGTTTGCCGATGAAATCATGGTCCCCGAACTGCACGAGGCAGGTCTCATCGAGGGCAACGTCGAGTACGGCGAGGACTGGATTGATGCGCTTGCCGCCATCGTCAAGCCGCGCACCAAGATGCCGGCCGACGCCGTGACCGTCGCCGCTCCCATCTTTGCTACGGCCGAGACGCTCGAGTATGACGAGAAATCCGTTAACAAGGGCCTGGCTAAGGAAGGCCTTGGCGCCATTCTGGATGCCGCCAAGGCCGCGCTCGAGGGCGTGGACAAGTGGACTGCCGAGGCCATCGACGCCGCGCTTGAGCCGCTGCCCGAGCAGATGGACCTCAAGAAGCGCGTGGTGTTCCAGGCCGTGCGCGTCGCCGTCTGCGGCAACATGGTGAGCCCTCCGCTGGGCGAGACCATGGCGCTCGTCGGCCGCGACGACTGCCTGGCGCGTATCGACCGCGCTCGCACGATGGCGCTGTAGTAGACGCGCAAATGCATGTATCCGAGCCCCGTTCACCCGAGCGGGGCTCTTGTTTCTGTACCGATGAGTGGGTTGCTGGGACAAAATAATCAGTAGTGTTTGTCCCATGTTCGAGTGACGCAACGAGCTCGACACTCGTATCGGCCATGGGACAAACTCTACTGATTGTTTTGTCCCACCCCTTTCAGGTCCGTTCGTTAGAGGTGGTGTATGGCTCAACAACTGTCGCTGTTTGGTTTGCCGGAACCGGAGGAAGCTCCGGTGAAGCCCAAGCCTGCCGCTGCCTCGGCTCAGTCTAAGCCTTCGCCCGAGCCCCCTGCCGCCTACGCGAGCGTGGTCCTCGACATCCCCACCCGTGCGCTGTCGGAACCGTTTGCTTACGGCATCCCCGAGTCCCTTGCCAACGAGGTCCAGATCGGATCCACGGTCCTGGTCCACTTTGGTAACCGTGCCGCCGCGGGCTATGTCGTCGACATTGCGCCTGATCTGGGCGATCTGCCGGGCAACAACTCCCTCGACCCGGTGCGCATCAAGCCCATCGAGGCCATCCTCAGCAAACCGCTCTTTACCGCCGAAGCCGCCCGCATCGCACGTTGGATGAGCCGCGAGTATGTCGCGACGCTTTCCGAGTGTCTGCGCCTGTTCTTGCCTCCGGGTGGCAGCCCGCGTGTGGTCAAGGGCGACGACGGTGTGTGGACGGTTGAGCGTCCAGCCGTCAAACCCATCCAAAACCGCTGGGTGATGCTTACGCCCGAAGGCTTTGACTACACGCCACCCAAGACCGCGGTCCGCCAGCGCCAACTCATCGAGGCGCTCCAGTGTGGTCCTGTCACGACGCGCGACCTCAACCTTCTCTATAACAGTATGTCGGCGACCATCAAGGCGCTCGAAAAACGCGGCATCGTGGTGGTGGAGGAGCGCCGTGCCTGGCGCGGTTGCAGCGAGCAGACTACGCTGTCCTCGGCAAGCGGCAAGGCGCCGGTCTCCCTTACCAACGGCCAGCAACAGGCACTCGCGCAGATTGAGCGCGCCCGCCTTGACGCTCATGGCGACGTGGTGCTGGTTGACGGCGTCACCGGCTCCGGCAAAACCGAGGTTTACCTCTCCGCTATCGAGCGCGTGCTCGCGGCAGGCCGCTCTGCCTGCGTGCTCGTGCCCGAGATCTCGCTGACGGCCCAGACCGTCGGCCGCTTCCGCTCGCGCTTTGGCGAGACGGTCGCCGTGTTCCATTCGCGTCTATCTGCTGGCGAGCGCCTGGACCAGTGGGATATGGTCGCCAGCGGTGCGGCCCGCGTGGTCGTCGGCGCCCGCTCAGCGCTCTTTTGCCCGCTTGACGACCTGGGCCTCATCATCATCGACGAGGAACACGAGACCAGTTACAAGCAGGGCTCCAGCCCGCGCTACCATGCGCGCGAGGTTGCGGCCGAGATGGCGCGCCGCTATCGCTGCCCACTTGTGCTGGGCTCGGCCACGCCTTCTGCCGAGGCCCTCGACCACTGCCGCCATGGAACGTATAACGGCACCACTTGGACGCGCGTCGAGATGCCCGAGCGCCCGGGACACGCCGTGCTGCCCGAGGTCCGCATTGCCGACCTGCGTCGCGAGTTCGCACACGGCAGCCGCTCCATGTTCTCAAAACCCTTGATGGAGGGATTGGAGCGTGTGGTCGAGCGCCGCGAGAAGGCCGTGTTGCTGCATAACCGCCGTGGCTTTGCGCCATTCCTGATGTGCCGCGAGTGCGGCTGCGTCCCCACCTGCAACCACTGCTCCACAGCGCTTACGTATCACGAGCGCACACACACGCTGCAGTGTCACACATGCGGTTCGTCTTGGCGCGTGCAGCCGTATCCCGCGCCCACGAGCCGTTGCCCCAAATGTGGCAGTCGCTATCTTGCAAAAATGGGGCTGGGCACGCAGCAGATCGAGGACGCATTGCACCAGATGCTGCCCGAGGACGTCGCCATTATTCGCATGGATGCCGATTCCACGCGCGGCAAGGATGCGCACAAAAAGCTGCTCGAGCAGTTCGATGCCGCCGATTGCGCGGTGCTGTTGGGTACCCAGATGATCGCCAAGGGCCTCGACTTTCCCGAAGTCACGCTCGTGGGCGTGGTCAATGCCGACTTTGCCCTCAAGATGCCCGATTTTAGAGCAGGGGAGCGCGCCTACGATCTGCTGGAGCAGGTCGCGGGCCGTGCCGGTCGCGGCGATCGTCCCGGCGAGGTCATCATCCAGACCTACCTGCCCGAGGATCCGGTCATTCGCGCCGTCGCTGAGCACGACCGTTCGATCTTTACCGACTATGACCTGGACCAGCGCCGCGACGCGCTGTACCCGCCGTTTGTTCGCCTGGTCAACATCTTGGTGTGGTCGGCGAACCGAGACGACGCGCAGGACTACGTCGGGCGTATCGCAAAGCTTCTTAAGCGCCGCTGGCATGCCGCCGCGTCCGACTTTTTGCGGGCGGGGAGTTCCGTGCCGCAGGTTCTGGGCCCGGCTTCGTGTGTAATCGAGAGAGCCAAGGACCGTTACCGCTTCCATCTGCTTGTGAAGTCGCCCGTGGGGTACCATGTCTCTGATGATATCGACGCCTGCCTCAAAGAGGTGGGCTCTGTGCGCGGCGTGAGCGTGAGCGTTGACGTCGATGCCTATGATTTGATGTAACAACCCGAAAGGATGGCCATGGAAGCCAACGGAATCGTACTGTCGCCCGACCCTCGTCTGCGCCAGGAGTGCGCCGTCATCGAGGAGATCACCCCGGCGATCGAGGCGCTTGCCGAGAAGATGAAGAAGATGATGTTCGAGAACGGCGGCTGCGGCCTGGCTGCCCCGCAGATCGGCGAGCTTATTCAGCTCGTCACCATCGACTGCGACTACAGCGACAAGAACGACTACGACCCGTACGTGCTCATCAACCCCGTGATTGTGGAGCAGAGCGACCATATGGTGCCGTTTGGCGAGGGCTGCCTGTCCATCCCTGGCATTAGCTGCGAGATCGAGCGTCCCGACCATGTCGTCGTCGAGGCGTACGACTTGGACGCAAACCTGATTCGCTACGAGGCTACGGGCGACCTGTTCTGCGTGTGCCTACAGCACGAGATCGATCACCTGCATGGCAACACCATGTTCGAGCGCCTTAAGCCTATGCAGAGGATCAAGGCCGTCAAGGAGTACCAGGACGCCCTGGCCCGCGGCGCTCGACCGGGCGAGACGGAGTAGGTTTGTCCGTCCCCGGGGCGCCCGCCTAA
>NZ_QRWD01000001.1:0-76659 GCF_003459505.1 Collinsella sp. AF20-14LB | reverse complement strand
GATAGGGGGGGGCGCCCCGGGGACTACGTTGACGCTGCCTGTCTCGCCCGGGTGCCGTCGGGCCAGGGATGGGCGTCTTCGCTGATAGGTGCTTTGCTGAAAGAGCTGCTTTTATTGCGGCTCTTTCTTTGGTTTTGGGTATATTTGTTCTTGTTGAAATGTTATTGCGGATGGGCTGGTGACTTGGCTTTCCGCTGTTCTTTGTAGCCGTCTCGGCTTTGGTTGAGAGGAGACGTTCTTTATGCGTATTGTGTTTATGGGTACGCCTGATTTTGCTGTGCCTTCGTTGACTTCGCTTGTTGAGGCTGGGAACGAGATTGCGCTTGTTGTTACTCGTCCTGATGCTGTTCGTGGGCGTGGTAAGAAGCTGGAGCCGTCTCCTGCTAAGGCTAAGGCGCTCGAGCTTGGTCTGCCTGTTGTTGAGGCTAATCGTATGACGCCTGAGGTTGTTGAGGTGCTCCAGGCTGCCCAGGCTGATATTTTCTGTGTGGCTGCTTATGGCTGTATTTTGCCTGATGAGGTGCTGCATATAGCGCCGCTTGGTATTGTGAATGTTCATGCTTCGCTACTGCCTCGTTGGCGTGGCGCTGCTCCCATTCAGCGTGCGATTCTCGCTGGTGATGAGGTTGCCGGCGTTTCCATTATGCGCATTGGACATGGCGTGGATACTGGTGCTTATTGTGCTCAGGCTTCCACGTCGGTTGCCAGTAAGCATGCTGAGGCGCTGACCATGGAGCTTGCTGAACTTGGCGGCAAATTGCTTGCCGATATGCTTCCCTCGCTTTCCGATGGCTCGGCTGTTTGGACTGAGCAGGATGAGTCGGTCGTCACTCATGCTGCCAAGATCTCCAAGCAGGAGATGCGTCTGGATCCGCAGATGGCGGTGCTTGATTGCGTGCGCCATGTGCTTGCTTCGTCCGATACCGCGCCTGCCCGTTGCGTGATTGCCGGCAAGACTGTGCGTGTGCTCGATGCTGCGCCGGCTGATGTGTCACTTGACGAGGGTCAGGTTCTTGTTAAGACCAAGCGTGTTTACCTTGGCCTTTCCGATGGCTCGGTTGAGTTGCTCGAGGTTAAGCCTGATGGCAAGCGTGCTATGGCCGCTTCTGCTTGGGCTGCTGGCTTGCAGGGTGCCGATCTTATCTGGGGTGTATTGTCATGAGCAAGCTGTCTCCCGCGCGCAAGCTTGCGCTCGATGTGCTGATGGAGGCTGATCGCCGCGGCATGTATGCGCGCGACGTGCTGTCCTCTCGCGCATCGGCCAAGGCTATTGACCAGCGCGATTCCGCTTTTGCCGCCCGCTTGGCGCTGGGTGTTGCCGCCACGCAGGGTATTTTGGACGAGCTGCTCGATCAGTTTCTCGATAAGCCCAAAAAGGTTGCGCCGCGCGTTCGCATGGCGCTTCGCATCTCGGCCTTCGAGATGCTCTATCTGCATACGCCTGGCCGCGTTGCCGTAAGTCAGGGTGTTGAGTTGGTTCGCTGCGGTGCTAAGTCTGCCGCGGGCCTGGCTAACGCGGTGCTGCATAAGGTTGCGGACAATGTTGAGGACTTTGCTACTGCGTCCGATGTGGATGAGTCTGAGCGACGCTTGGTTCGTCTGTCGCGCCTGATGGGTCTTCCGCGCTGGCTATGCGCTCGCATTATGGCGTCGTTTGACACTCCAGAGGGTGCGCTCGGCTTCGCCGGCAATCTGGCGCCCGCGCCGCTCGCTTTGCACGAGAACGCCTTTGCGACTCAGCCCGATCCATATATTTCGCAGCTTGTTGCGCCTGTGTTCCCGGGATGCCATGCCCCGGTCGATGCGCAGACCACGGTTGCGTCGGGCGTGTTTGAGCACGCTGCGGCCGTGGCGTCTGATCTCAACGCGCAGCTTATCGCCACAGCTGCCACGCGCCCTGGAAGCTGCCTTGAGATTGGTGCCGGTCGTGGCACCAAGACCTATGTGATGATGTGCCAGGCAAAACGCGCAGGGTACGACCGTCAGCACACGTCGCTCGATTTGCACGACCGCAAGTGCGACCTCAATCTCGCGCGCCTGCACAAGGCTGGTATCCAGGGCGTTCGTACCGTTTCGGGCGACGCATGCGAACTCGATGCAGTTCTTACATCGTTCGATGCCATGCTTGGGGAGCCCGCCCTGTTCGACACGGTCTTTATCGATGCTCCGTGCTCTGGTACCGGCACCATGCGCCGTCATCCCGAGATCCCGTGGCGCCTGACCGAGAACGACGTTACCACCGAGTTGCCCAAACTGCAGCTGACGATGCTCAAAGAGGCTGCCGCGCGCGTGGCTGCCGGTGGTGAACTTATCTACGCCACCTGCTCGGTCTTCGACGAGGAGAACACGCAGGTCGTGGAAGCGTTCCTGAACTCTCCCGAGGGCGCCGGTTATACCGTGGCGCCGCTCTCCGAGGCGCAGATCCTGCAGCTCCCCGAGTTCGATCAGGCCAAGAAGCTCGTTTCCGTACGTCAGAACTACCGAGGCCTCTTCCAAAGCGTACCGGTAAACGCCGACTCCTACGACGGCCACTTCTGCGCCCGCCTGGTCCGTAAGTAACTACTAAGTTGCGGTGAAATAGGGATTGAATAGCGGCTTTTACCTGCCAAACAGTCCTTATTTCACCGCAACTCAGGATTTTTCTGGGACGGGGATTAATAAATCGGCTATGAAAGTAAGCGGTTGGGTTCGGTAGGTTTCTAGTTGCATGAACCGCTCGCGGATTTAATATTGAGAGGTTAAAATGACCGATCTTAACTATGACAAGATTGACAATCCTGAAGATAAAACTCAGGGAAATGAAGAAGTTAAAAATTCTTCGATTAAAAAGCGGGTAATTATTGGTGCCGGTATTGTTGCTCTGCTTATTGCTGGTTGTGTCGTTGTTTATGCTGGTTACAATTACAAACAAGCATGTAGTGAACATAATCAGCAGGTTGAAGTTTTGTATACAAAGGCTAGCGATAGTGTTGTTGCCTTTAAAGTTGATCCTAGGCTACTAACATTTGAGCAACGTCTTGATACCATTAGAAATGCTCAAAACAATAAAGAGATGTTGAATAAAGAGATCTCTGATGACAAATTTAAGTATGCTGATGGTACTTCCCCTGATTGGACGAAGTTGCTTAATAAATACGATTCCATCATTAAAGACTGCCGTAATGCTCAAAATAATGAGTGGAATACTTCTCTAGCTGACCATGTTAATTTTGATGTAAATTCTACTGAAGATACCGACTCTCTCCAACAGCATATAAATAGCCTTAATGGCCTTCTTAATGATATTTCTAATAAAGACAACCAGAAGCTTATTTTTGAAGATGCCAAAAAGGATTCTAAGAAGTTCATTGATCAAATCAATGAACAGATCAGTCGTTATCAAACTCGTATTGATGATGTAAATAAGGCCAAGGCTGAAGATGAGGCTAAGGCTCAAGAAGGAGCAACTAAGGCTCAGCTGCAGGCTTCTCAGCAAAACAATTATTCCAGTAATTCTGGTAGTAATTATTCTGGCGGTAGCGGCTATTCTGATGGCTCCTCTAATAGTGGTTATTCTGGCGGCTCCTCTAACGGCGGCGGCAAAATAGTCATTAAAACCATGGACGTTTATGACGAAAATGGTAACTATGTTGGATCGACTCATTGGTATAGCGATGGTACCTGTGATGATCCCTATTCTGCCGGTATGGGCGGATTTTAAATTATGCTAATTATTAAAAATTAATTAGCTACCTATAGCGCTAAGAAACAGCCCCGCGATTGGTGTCGGTCGCGGGGCTGATTGGTTTCTAGTGGTTATGCGGGCAGTTGGCGCAGCAGCCGCTTGTGGCGCTGGTGCTGGAGCCGCCGCTGCGCTGGTCGGTGTTGTAGAAACCGCTGCCGTCGAACTTGATGCCGCTGGCCGAGAACGTCTTGGATGCCGGAGCGCCGCAGCTGGGGCACACGACCTCGGGACTCTCGGACATGGGATGCTCAACCTCAAACACGTTGCCGCAGCTCGAGCACTTGTAATCGTAGCGCGCCATAATACTTCCTTTTCAGCACAAAGCGGGCAGATTACTCTGCCCGCAAAAATTCAAACGTCTGTAACTGTACCCTATATCGGGCGTTTTATCACGCTTCGCCCCAGAATCTATGCGTGTTGCGCAGGAGCTGTGCGGTTTTGCCCTCAGCGGCCGCAACGTCGGCCTCGTCAGCCTGCCAGGTCCAGTTGCCCGTGGCCACGCCCGGTACGTTCATGCGCGCGTCGTCGCTCAGCCCCAGGACATCCTGCAGCGGCATCATCACCAGGGGAGCGTCGCTTGCCAGCGCGTCGCTCATCAGCTTGGCTGCCACCTCAACACCGCTCGGCTCGTCGCCGCCCGCAAAGGAGCGCGTGCACCAACCCGCGAGCGTCGACGTGTCGTGCGTCGAGGTGTACAGGATCTTTCCTGGCGTAGGGTGCACGCCGCTACGGACATCGTAGTCGCTAAACTCCAGCACGTCCATGCCGGGGAAGCCGCAGGTCGAGGCCATGGCGCGAACGCCGGGCGTCAGGTAGCCCAGGTCCTCGGCGATAAAGTTGAGCGGCCCCAGCTCGTCATAGGCGGTCTGGAACAGGTCCTTGCCCGGGCCTGCCAGCCAACGCCCGTCGGCGCAGGCCTTACCCGTGGGAATGCTAAAGTAGCTGTGGAAGCCCAGGAAGTGATCCAAGCGCACGCGGTCGTAGAGCGAAAACGCACGACGTAGGCGATCCATCCACCAGCTATAGCCGTTCTGCTTCATGTGGTCCCAGCGGAACGTCGGGTTGCCCCACACCTGACCCTCGGGTGCAAAGTTGTCGGGTGGCGCACCGGAGATCTCGATTGCCTTGCCGGTATCGGACAGCCAGAAGTTCTCGGGTTCGCTCCACGCATCTGCCGAATCGTCGGACACGTACATAGGAATATCGCCGATGACCTCGATGCCCTTCTTGTGTGCATAGTTCATGAGCTCGCACCAAGCCAGGTCAAAGCGGTACTGCATGTACGCCTGAAGCTCGGCCTCGTCGTGGAAGCGCTTGTCGTCGATCAGATGCTCGTTGTAGCGCGCGACATCTGCCGGCCAATCGTGGCGCGACTCGCCCTCAAAGTACTTCTTAACGGCCATGTAGACGCAGTATTTCTCGAGCCAATCGGCATTTCGATGTTTAAACGCGGTGTACAGCGGATCGGCATCCTCGCCGCCGCGGGCCTTCCAAGTCTCAAAGTCGGCGGCAAGCTCCTCGTGGCTCTCGGGCAGTAGGTCGATATTGCCTGCAAAGGCCGAAGGACCGGCGTAAGGAGAGCGGAAGAAGTCCGTGGGGTTGACGGGGAGAACCTGCCAGTAGCGCATGCCCATGGCGGCCAGATGGTCGATAAAGCGACGCGTGGGCGCGCCGATTGTACCGGGCTTGCCGTCGTCGGTGGGCACCGAGGTGATATGGCACACAACACCCGCGCCGTGATCGAGCGGCTCCTGCAGGCGCTGCTCTGCATGGTGATAGATAATCGACGAGCCCAGCGGATACAGATCGAGCGTGACCGTACCGTTGTGGATCTCGCGCTCGTGACCGCTAATCACATCGCTCGCGCATTCGTCGAGCGCCGGAATCGTCACGCGGTGCGAATTGCGCAGACTACGGTTAATGATAACCGTCGCGGACTCGCCATCCCTGCCCGTGCGGTTGTATGCCAGCACCTCGTCGTTGAGCGCGAAGGCCTTGATCTCGCCGTCGATCATAAACGGCAGTGCGCGGCGTACGGCGGAGGCGTTTTTGACAATAGCCAGCGTGTCGAAGTCGTGCAGTTGGTCCTTGGTCGGCAGGGTGCGGCGGTTGCCCGGATCGGTTAGACCCTCCAGGCCGTATTCGTCGCCGTAGTAGATCGAAGGCACGCCGGGGAAGGTCATCTGCATGAGCGTGGCGAGCCAAAAACGGCTCTTGGCCAGGCCCATCGAGTTCTCGTCCAGGCGCCATTTGCTGCGCTCGCACTCGGGCAGCTGCGACTCGTCGGGGCCGCCGCCGAGCACCGAGATAATGCGCGGACGGTCGTGGCTCGAAAGCAGATTAAGTGCGCAGGACAGGGCCTCACGGGGATAGTTCTCGCGCAGGGTTTCGATTTCCTCGGCTGCCTGGTAGGCGTTCTTGTAGCCCATCAAAAAGCCGATGACCATGTCGCGGAAGGGGTAATCCATAGCAGAGTCCAACTCGGAGCCCTGTAGGTAGCGACGCAGATGGCCGTAGCTGATCTTGTTGGAGGCGTCTTCCCAGACTTCGCCGAGCAACAGTGCATCAGGCTTCTCGGCAAGTACGGCCTTCTTGATCTCGGCCAGGAAGTCGTCGGAAAGCTCGTCAGCGACGTCCAGGCGCCAGCCATGAGCGCCGGCACGTAGCCATTTACGGATCACGCCGTCCTTGCCCAGAAGCCGCTCGCGTACCAGCTCGGAGCTCTCATTGATGGCGGGCATGTTGCCCACGCCCCACCAGCAGTCGTACGAGCCGTCCTCGTGGAAATAAAACGCATCGCGCCACGGCGAGTCCTCGCTCTGCCACGCGCCCACGCCGGGGTAGTTGCCGTAGCGGTTGAAATAGATGGAGTCGTCACCCGTATGGTTAAAGACGCCGTCCAGGATGATGGAGATGCCCAG
Source organism: Collinsella sp. AF20-14LB (assembly GCF_003459505.1). Taxonomy (GTDB): domain Bacteria; phylum Actinomycetota; class Coriobacteriia; order Coriobacteriales; family Coriobacteriaceae; genus Collinsella. The sequence continues at coordinate 70,014 of NZ_QRWD01000001.1, read as the reverse complement.
CTTCTCGGCTGCCTGGCACAGCTCGGTAAAATCCTGCTCGGTGCCCAGGATTGGGTCGATCTTGGTGTAGTCGGCCGTGTCGTAGCGGTGGTTGCTCGCGGCCTCAAAGATGGGGTTGAGGTAGATGGCCGTAAAGCCCAGCTCGGCGATGCGGGGCAGGTCATTTTGGATACCCTTGAGCGAGCCGCCGTAAAAGTCCCAGGTCTTGATGGATCCGTCCTCGGCACGCTCGTACACGGGCGGCTCGTTCCAGTCCTCGACCATGCGGCGCTGGATTCCGTTGCGTGGCTTTTCGACTTCGGCCAGCGTGCGCTCGCGCCAGTTTTCGTCGCGAGCATAGCGATCGGGGAAGATCTGGTAGACCATACCGCACTCGTACCAGGTGGGACGGTTCTCGCGGTGCTTGTAGACGGTGACCTGGAACGACGGCACTTCGGCGTAGTCGTAGGTTACGCCCTCGCCGCCGGTGCGACCTTGCGGCGCGCCTAGGCGAACCTCGGGCTGGCCCTCGATATTGCAGATAAAGCTGTACCAGATAAGACAGGGCTCGGTACACTCAAGCTCTACGGAAAATATGCCGTCGCCTTCATGCGTCATGGGATACCGAGACTCGCCGATCTCATCGACCCAAGTGCGCAGGGTGAGCGTTGCCTGGTTGGGGTCGGCATCCTCCAAGATCACCGAGAGCGAAACGGAAGTGCCAGTGGTCACAGCGCCAAACGGAGTGCGAAACTGCGGCAGGCGGCTGTTGTGTATCAATCTCATAGTACGGTCCAGTTCAATAGAATCATGGCCTGCTGGCCATGGGCTTTACGCACAGGATGTAAGTATATCTGTTGTACACAGGCTGTATAAACAACATCCGTTTACCATCGGCGAACGGTTGTCCTAGAAAATCGTTTTACCAACTATCCACAGAGAAGGGGCGCCCGGTTGGAGCGCCCCTTACTTATGGTTTGATGAGGTTTTGGATCGTCTGTGGGCTAGCGGCGCTTGCGGGTGGCCGTTGCCTTGCGGACGGACGTCTTCTTGGACGGCGCTTTTTTCTCGGTCGCGGCGGCGGGGGAGACCGGGGGCTCCTTGGCGGGTTCGACCTTAGGCTCGGCCTTTGCCGTAGCCTTCGGAGCGGTCTTCGGTGCCGGCTTGGGCTTTGCCTCGGGCTTGGGCTCCTCTTTGACGGCGGCGGGCTTAGCCTCTACCTTGGCAGCTGCGGCCTTGGTCGTGGACTTCTTGGCCGTCGTCGTTGCGCGCTTGCGCGTGGTGGTCTTGGCGGTCGGCTTGGCCTCGACAGCTGCCTTGGCCTTAGGCTCGGCGGCTGCCTCCTTAACCTTGACGGCGGGCTTTGTGGCAGCCTTCGGAGCGGCCTTGGTCGCAGTAGCCTTGGCGGCCGTCGACTTCGTTGCCGTGGTCTTCTTGGCAGCTGTTACCTTCTTGGCGGTCGTGGTCGCCTTCTTGGCAGCGGTCTTTGCCGGAGCCTTGGCGGCCGGCTTGGCCTCAGCGATCTCGGCCTTTACCTCAGGAGCGACCTCGGGTTCGGCGGCCTTCTTGGCAGCGGCGGTCGTGCGCTTGCGCGCGGTCGTTGTCTTGGCAGCGGTGGTCTTGCTCGCAGCGGCCTTCGTGGTCGTGGCCTTCTTCGCCGTCGTCTTACGAGTCGCGGTCTTCTTAGCTGCGGGCTTTACAGCAGGCTTGACCTCGACCTCTGCCTTGGGAGCAACCTCAGCCTTCACCTCAGGCTCGGCCTTTGCGGGCTCAGCCTCAACAGACTTCTCCTCGGCCTTGGGCTCCTCGGCGGCCACCGGCTCAGCAACAGCCTCAGGCTCGTCGACAACAGCCGCTGGCCTCTCAATCTCCGGATGCATAAAGAAGTACAGGTCCAGATACTTGTCGGCCGAGCGCGTCCAGCTAAAGTCCTGGCTCATGGCCTGCGTGACCAGCTGGTTCCAGGCATCGCGGTTGTCCCAGAACAGGCGTGCCGCACGGAACACGGCGTCGCCCATCTCGTCGCCGTTAAAGTTGGTAAACGAGAAGCCCGTGCCTTCGCCGGTAAACTCGTTATACGGAATCACCGTGTCCTTCAGGCCACCGGTCTCGCGCACGATGGGCAGGGTGCCGTAGCGCATGGCGATGATCTGCGACAGGCCGCAGGGCTCAAACTTCGAAGGCATCAGGAACATATCGGCGGCGGCATACATACGCTGCGACAGCGCGGGATCGAACTCGATGCGCGCGGCCATGGTGCCGGGGTACTTGTCCTGGAAGTAGCGCAGGCCGTCTTCGTAGTCGCGGTCGCCGGTGCCCAGCACAGCCACCTGCACGCCGCCGGCCAGAATGCGGTCGAGCGCGTACATGACCAGGTCCATGCCCTTCTGGCGCGTCAGGCGCGTGACCATTACCATGAGCGGACGATCGTCACGAACCTCGAGCCCCAGCTCCTCCTGCAGCCTGGCCTTGCACACGGCCTTGCCCGCGCGGTCGTCGACCGTGTAGTTGGCGGCAATGCGCTTGTCGGTCGCCGGGTCAAAGCCCGCGACGTCGATGCCATTCAAAATGCCCTGCAGCGCATACGAACGCTCGCGCAGCACGCCGTCCAGGCCCTCGCCAAACTCGGGCGTCTGGATCTCGTTGGCATAGGTGGGGCTCACCGTGGTGATGGCATCGGCATAGCGCAGCGCGCCCAGCATGTAGTTGATGCTGCAGGCGTCGCAACGCAGCTGCGAGGCGGCCGCCGGAATGTGCGCCACGCCCAGGATGTCCTCCATCACGGTGTCGCTAAACTGGCCCTGGAACGCCACGTTGTGGATCGAGAACACGGTCTTGACGCGGTCGTACAGCGGCAGGCCCTGGTAGAACTCGCGCAAGAACACGGGCGCCAGTGCCGTCTGCCAGTCATTGCAGTGCAGGATGTCACACTCAAAGCCGGCTGGCAGGTGCTGCAGGCTCTCGGTGATGGCCTTGGAGAAAAACGCAAAGCGCTCGCCGTCATCAAAGAAGCCGTACGGATAGTCGCGTGCAAAGTAGCGCTCGTTGTCGATGAACATATAGGTGACGCCGTCGTGCTCGAGCTTCTCGAGCCCGCAGTACTCATTGCGCCAGCCCAGGCTCACGTAAAAGTCGGAGAAGTGCTCCATCTGCGCCTTGTACTCGTCCTTGATGGTGGCGTACTTGGGCACCATCACGATAACCTCTGCGCCGGCGCGCACAAGCGCCGCAGGCAGCGAGCCCGCCACGTCACCCAGGCCACCGGTCTTTACAAACGGTGCGCACTCGGCCGAGGCAAACACGATCTGCATCTTTTTGCTGGAATCTGCCATATTGTCTCCCATGTTGCAATTCGAGAATAGCCGCCTGGCACAAACCGGGCGGCTATTCTACATGTTACGAGCGATGTTGCGGTGCCAACGTTAACGTACGATGGTGGTGTCGGAAGTTAACGGAGCCTTGCCCAGCACCAGGATGTTCTCGGGTGTGCCGCGAAGCTCGGTGTTGGTGGGGACCACGTTGTTCTTGTCCAGAATGGCGTTCTCGACGCGGGCGCCGCTCTTGATGATGCAGCTCTGGTTGATGATCGAGTTGGTCACCGAAGCGCCTTCCTCGACCACGACGCCGCGCGACAGGATCGAGTTGCGCACGGTGCCCTTGATGATGCAGCCGGCCGAGATGATCGAGTTGCACGCGTGGCTGCCGGTCGCATAGCGCGAAGGCGGCACGTCGTGAGCCTTGGTCAGGATCGGGCGCTCGGGGTCAAAGAGCTGGTCGGCCACGGTCTGGTCGAGCAGGTCCATGCTGCGGCGATACAGCGACTTTTCGCTAAACACGCCCACGAACTCGCCCTTGTACTCGTAGCTGCACACGTCGATGTTGCCAAAGTCGCCCTGGAGTGCCTCGAGCAGGTCCAGATAGTCGGCGGCCTGGTAGTGGTCGATGATCTCGAGCAGCGTCTCGCGGTTGACGATGCAGCAGTCCATGGAGGCGTTGTCGCCGTACGCGACGCCGGCGCTCACGCCCGTCAGGCGGCCGTTCTCATTAATCTCGAGTTTGGTCTCGTCATCGACATTGCGCGTGGCCTTGCAGTACACCACGGTCATCTGGGCACCGGAGTTCTCGTGCGCCTCGATGATGGTGTTGAGGTCCATGTTAAAGATGATGTTGGTGCCCATCATCACGACATAGGGATTCTCCGAGCGCTGGAACAGCGTCTTGTTGGAGATGATGTCGCGCAGCAGGAAGCGCATGCCGCCCTTGGTGGTGCCATATGCGTTGCCGGGCACCATGAACAGGCCGCCCTTCTTGCGGTCCAGGCCCCAGTCCTTGCCCGAGCCCACGTGGTCGATCAGCGAGCGGTAGTTGCCCGGCATGACGACACCGACGGTCTTGATGCCGGCATTCATCATGTTGGACAGCGGAAAGTCGATCAGGCGGTAGCGGCCCAAAAACGGAACGGACGCGATGGGGCGGTTCTTGAGCAGGACGCTGCCGTAGGTCGAAGAGTAGTTAGCGGTGATGTAACCGATGGCCTTGCGATTGATCATCGGATCATTCCCCCTTCCCGATAACGACGTCATTTCCAACGACGGCCGTATCCTTGGTGGTATCGACAGAGCCGAGCTTCACGCCCTCTTCGACCGTGGAGTTCTCGCCCAAAATAGCGCGGCAGATGTGCGCGCCGCTCTTAACGTGCGCACCCGGCAGCAGCACGGAGTCCTCGACCACGGCGCGCTCCTCGATGATGACATCGGTCGAAAGGATCGAGTGGCGAGCGGTGCCGTAGATCTTGCAGCCGTTGGAGACCAGGCAGTCGTCCAGGCGGCCGTCCGGTCCAATGTAGTGCGGCGGACGCGTGGTGATGTTGGACATGATGGGGAAGTTCTTGTCAAACAGATCGAACTCGGGGTTGTTGCCCAGCAGGTCCATCGAGGTCTCGTGGAAGCTGGCGATGGTGCCGACGTCCTTCCAAAAGCCGTGGAACTCGTAGCTGTACAGGCGCTTGTTCTCCCCGAGCAGCTTGGGGATGATGTCCTTGCCAAAGTCGTGGCTCGAGCGCTGGTCCAGAGCGTCCTCCTCGAGCGCCTCGATCAGCACGTCGGCCGAGAAGATGTAGATGCCCATGGAAGCGAGGTTCGAATCGGGCTTCTCGGGCTTCTCGGTAAACTTGGTGATGCGGCCGTCCTCGGGATCGGTGGTCAGGATGCCAAAGCGGCTGGCCTCCTCCCACGGCACGGGCATAACGCTCACCGTGAGGTCGGCGTTGTTCTCAATGTGCGTCTTGAGCATCTTGCGGTAGTCCATGCGATACAGATGGTCGCCCGAAAGAATCAGGACGTACTTGGGGTCGTTGGCCTTGATATAGTCGAGGTTCTGCGTAATGGCGTCGGCCGTGCCCGCATACCAGGCGCCACCGGTCTGCGTCTCGTACGGCGGCAGGATCGACACGCCGCCGTCGCGGCTGTCCAGATCCCACGCCTCGCCGGAGCCCACGTAGGCATGCAGCAGGTAGGGACGGTACTGCGTCAGAACGCCCACCGTGTCGATGCCCGAGTTGGAGCAGTTGGACAGCGAAAAGTCGATAATGCGGAACTTGCCACCAAAGCTAACCGCCGGCTTTGCGATCTTTTGGGTGAGTGCCCCCAATCGGCTGCCCTGTCCTCCTGCGAGGAGCATCGCGATGCATTCTTTCTTACTCATCGATTTCTCCTTCTGTCATCGATGTTCCTAAACCCATTAGCGACGGGCGCGGCGCTCGGTCGCGCCCGTCGAGTAATGCCGTGCGGCAAAGGGAGCTCGCGCGCCTTTACGCGTGCCAGATCTCGTCGCGGTACTCGCGAATGGTGCGGTCGCTCGAGAACCAGCCGGAGGAGGCGGTGTTGAGCAGGGCCTTGCGGTTCCAGGTCTCCTGGTCGCCATAGCTGCCGGTGAGCTTTTCCCATGCATCCACATAGCTGCGGAAGTCTGCCATGACCAGGTCGGGGTCGTTGTTGTTCATGAGCTCGTTGTAGATGCTCTCGAAGTTGCCCGAAAGACCCGCAAAGGTGTTGTCCTTGAGCTCGTCCATCACGCGGCCCAGACGCTCGCGATCGTTGTTGAGCGTATCCCACGCAAAGTAGCTGTTCGACGCCCAGAGCTGCTCGACCTCGGGTGCGGTCAGGCCAAAGATGGCCTCGTTCTCGCGGCCGGCCAGGTCGGCGATCTCGATGTTGGCGCCGTCGAGGGTTCCCAGCGTAATGGCGCCGTTCATCATGAGCTTCATGTTGGACGTGCCCGAGGCCTCCTTGCCGGCCGTGGAGATCTGCTCCGAGATCTCGGCGGCGGGGTAGATGAGCTGGGCGTTGCTCACGCGGAAGTTGGGGATAAAGCATACCTTCATGACCTCGTTGACGCGGGCGTCGTTGTTGATGACCTCGGCCACGGAGTTAATGAGGCGGATGGTCTCCTTGGCAAAGGTATAGCTCGAGGCAGCCTTGCCGCTAAAGATGAAGGTCGTCGGCGTCACGTGGAAGTTGGGATCGGCAATGCGACGGTTGTAGATGTCCATCACCTTCATGATGTTCATGAGCTGGCGCTTGTAGGCGTGGAAACGCTTCACCTGAACATCGAAGACGGTGTTGGGGTCAATGACCAGACCGGTCTCGGCCTTGACGTAAGCGGCCAGACGCTCCTTGTTGGCGCGCTTGGAGGCACCCACGGCCTTTAGGAACTCGGAGTCGTTCTGGAACTCTTTGAGCTTCTCCAGCTCAAAGGCGTCCTTAAGCCAGCCGTCGCCAATGGCCTCGGTCACGAGCTTGGCATAGGTGGGGTTGGCCTCGGCAAAGAAGCGACGGTGCGAGATGCCGTTGGTCTTGTTGTTGAACTTCTCGGGCGTCAGGGCATAGAAGTCCTTGAGCACGATGTTCTTGATGATGTCGGAGTGGATCTTGGCCACGCCGTTGACGCTGTGGCTGCAGATCACGGACAGGTTGGCCATGCGAATCTCGCCATCCCACAGGATGGCGGTCTGGCGCAGACGCTCCTGCCAGCCCTCCTGCGTGGTGTCGAACGACTCGTGCCAACGACGGCTGATCTCGTCGATGATCTGGTACACGCGGGGGAGCAGCTTGGAGAACGTGCCGATGGGCCACTTCTCCAGAGCCTCGGGCAGGATGGTGTGGTTGGTGTAGCTCACGACCTGCGTCACGATGTTCCAGGCGTCATCCCACTCGAGCTTCTTCTCGTCAATGAGGATGCGCATGAGCTCGGGGCCGCACATGGCGGGGTGCGTGTCGTTGGTGTGAATGGCCACAAACTGCGGCAGCAGTTCCCAGTTCTCGCCGTGCTCCTTCTCAAAGGTGTCGAGCAGGCTGTAGATGCCGGCCGAAACGAACAGGTACTCCTGCTTCAGGCGCAGCAGACGACCGTGCTCGCCGGCGTCGTTGGGGTAGAGGATAGCGCTGATGGCCTCGGCCTCGGCGCGCTCGGCGTCGGCCAGGGCGTAGTCGCCGCGGTTGAAGGCCTCCAGGTCAAAGTGCTCCTCGACCGGCTCGGCAGCCCAGACGCGCAGCTTGTTGACGGTCTCGCCGGCATAGCCCACCACGGGGATGTCATAAGGGACGGCCAGGATGTCCTGCGTGTCCACCGTGCGGTAGAACGTGCGGCCGTTCTCCTCAAAGCCCTCAACATGGCCACCAAACTTGATGGTCACGGCCTTGTCCTGACGGCGGACCTCCCAGGGGTAGCCGTGGGTGAGCCACTCGTCGGTGGCCTCGACCTGGCTGCCGTTGACGATCTCCTGCTTAAACAGGCCGTAGCGGTAGCGCATGCCGTTGCCGTAGCCGGCAATGCCCTCGGCTGCCATGGAATCCAAGAAGCAAGCGGCCAGACGGCCCAGGCCACCGTTGCCCAGCGCCGGATCGGGCTCCTGGTTCTCGATGACGGACAGGTCAAAGCCCATGTCGTCGAGCGCCTCGGCGACCATGTCGCGCACGCCAAAGTTGAGCAGGTAGTTGTCGAGCAGGCGGCCGATCAAAAACTCAATCGAGAAGTAGTACACGCGCTTCTTGCCCTCGGCGGTCACACGGGCGTCACTCTTGGTGGCAACGGTGCGTGCCTTCTCGGCCACGAGCTTGGCCAGGGCGTTAAAGCGGTCAAGGTCGCTGGCGGCCTCGACGCTCTTGCCGCTAATGCTCATGACGGCATCGCGATAGAGCTCGGTAAACTCCTGCTTGTTGTCGAAGATCTTATTCATACGTTCCTTTCCCCCGGGGATGTTTCTCCCGGAACGGTTATGACTTATATCCTACGCCACGTCGGGGCGGGTAATTACAGCTGTAACGGCTTTGTTACGCATCCTTGGTAGACGACTTAACAGCGCCTGTCTTGGCCTTGGAGGCAGCCTTTTTGGCGGCTGACTTCTTGGTCGTGGCGGTCTTGGCAGCCTTGGTTGCCTTCGCCTTAGCAGGAGCCTTCTTGGCGGCCGCGGGCTTCGGCTTCACCGAGGACGTGCGCTTTTTGGGCGCAGCCTTGGGCTCCTCGACCACGGGCGGCTTATAGCTGCTGGGACCGCGGCGCTTAAGCACCACGCCTGCCAGGCCGGGAACCTTAATCTCAATAGAGTCCATCTGCCCGTTCCAGGGATAGGGCTCGCTCGAGCAGGTGTAGGGCTCCTCACCGGCGTATCCGCTGCCGCCAAACTCGGGACGGTCGGAGTCGAAGATGACCTCCCAGTCACCCTCGCGTGGCACGCCCACGCGGAAGCTCTCGTAGCTCGCCGGGTCAAAGTTGATCAGGATGACTAGGTCGTCGTCGATGTCCTCGCCCTGGCGCACAAAGCTCACGATGGACTGCTTTGAGTTGTCCGCATCGATCCAGGTAAAGCCGTCGTCGGTGTAGCCGCGCTCGTACAAGGCGGGCTCGGCGGTGTACAGGTGATTGAGCGCCTTAATGAACGCCTGATGATGACGGTGGGTCTCGTACTCCTCGGTCAGGAACCACTGGATGGACTCGTAGTAGCGCCACTCGATAAACTGGCCGATCTCGTTGCCCATAAAGTTGAGCTTGGCACCGGGATGCGTCATCTGGTAGAAGGCCAGCGTGCGCAGGCCGGCAAACTGGCGCCACCAGTCGCCCGGCATGCGGCCGATGAGCGAGCACTTGCCGTGCACGACCTCGTCGTGGCTCAGCGGGCAGATGAAGTTCTCGGTAAAGGCATACATGATGGAGAACGTGAGCAGCCCGTGGTTGCCGGGGCGCCACGGAAAATCGGTCTGCATGTAGTGCAGGGTGTCGTTCATCCAGCCCATGTCCCACTTGTAGTGGAAGCCCAGGCCGCCGTCCTGCGGCGGGTAGGTCACGAGCGGCCACGCGGTGGACTCCTCGGCCATCATCATCACGTCGGGGTAGTGGGCCTCCACGGCGCAGTTGACCTGGCGGATAAACGCGCTGGCGTCCAGGTCCTCCTCGGTACCGTACTTGTTGAACTTCTTTTGGCCGGGATCGTCGATGCCAAAGTTGAGGTACAGCATGCTGGACACGCCGTCCATGCGAATGCCGTCCACGTGGAAGTTCTCGAGCCAATACAGCACGTTGGAGACCAGGAAGGAGCGGACCTCGCCGCGGGCGAAATCGAACTTATGCGTGCCCCAGTTGGGGTGAATCTCGTGCTCAAACAGCATATGGCCGTTAAAGGTGGCAAGGCCGTGGGAGTCGGCGCAAAAACCGCCGGGCACCCAGTCCATGATCACTCCAATACCCGCCTCGTGGCATGCATCGATAAAGTGCATGAGCTGCTGCGGGTTGCCGTAGCGTGACGTGGCGGCGTAGTAACCGGTCGTCTGATAGCCCCAGGAGCCATCGAAGGGGTGCTCCATAAGCGGCATGACCTCGATATGCGTATATCCCATGTCGCGCACGTAGTCCACGAGCTCCACCGACAGGTCGTCGTAAGTGTAGAACTCGCCGCGCTGTGCGGGGAAGGGATCCATGGGGCCGGGGTAGTTGCCATATTCGTCCGGCTCGCCCTGCGGCGCATCGCCGTGGCGCTTCCACGAGCCAATATGCACCTCGTAGATGTTAAGGGGCTGTGACATGTGGTTATGGCTGGCGCGGCGCTTGAGCCAAGCCGCGTCGTTCCACTGGTAGCCATCGAGGGTCCACAGCACGCTGGCCGTACCCGGAGGGCACTCGGCCTTAAAGGCGTACGGATCGGCCTTGTAGAGCTTTTCGCCCTCGTTGGTCTCGATGAGATACTTATAGAGTTGGCCCTGCTCGGCGCCAGGAATAAAGCCTTCCCAAATAGCGCTCGTATGCAGTGGCACCAGCGGGTTGGCTTGTTCATCCCAGTCGTTAAATTCGCCAATGACGTGAACGCTCTTTACGTCGGGCGCCCAAACGCAAAAACGCCAGCCGCGCGTACGGTTCTGCGTGTCGGGGTGCGCGCCCATCTTTTCCCAGCTGCGCTCCCACATGCCAATGCCAAACAGATAGACATCGTCCTTGGAAAGCTCCGGTGCGTGCGGGGCGGCCTTACGGGTAGCGGGCTTTTTGGTTGCTGGCTTTAGCTTTGTATCGCTCACGTTTGATCCCATCATGACGCGGCAGCGTGTTGCCTTGGTGACTAGATGCGAAAGGTCCAAGGCTGCACGAATCGAAGGGACGGCGATAGTTCTATGATTCGTTCCACCTCGCGTGCTCGGTGGAACTTTCGGCAGAAACTACGATAACACCTGTACGTTACTTTTATGAAGGAAAGTGGTTTTAGGGCGGCGTTTAATCGGTAAGCGCCATGTTTAGACCACTGGCAGAATTGCCGTGGTAAAACTCTTGACAGTTTTACCAATTAGGGTTTCAAGATTGTTAGTCTGACGTTTGGTAAAACGTTTTTAGCAGGATGTTTACCATTTGACATCGAAAGGTTCGTTTATGTCCCAGACCGCCGCTCCCAATGTCGCTTTTATTTTCGATTGCGACGGCACGCTGGTTAATAGCACCCCCGTTTGGGCCTATGCCCAGCCCGAGTTATTGCACCGCCACGGAGTTGACGTGACGGTCGACGATTTTGCCCAGTTTGAACATTTGTCGCTCGAGGATGAGTGCCAGGCCTACCACGACACCTGGGGCATTGGAGCGAATGGCGAGGAGCTGTATCGCGAGCTGGGCGAGATTTTGATCGATGGCTACTCTAAGGTGCCGCCACGCGAGGGGCTCCTGGCATTTTTGGAGCAGGCGAAGGCCGCCGGCATTGCCATGTGCGTGGCTACGTCCACGCCGGCCGAGCTGGTGAAGTCTGCGCTAGCGGGAGCCGGGCTCGACGCGTACATGGAGTTTGTTACCACGACGGGTGAGGCAGGACGCTCCAAACAGTTCCCCGACGTATACGAGCTGGCGCTGCGCCGTCTGGAGGAGCACCATGGGCATCAGTTTGAGCGCGCATGGGTGTTTGAGGATGCGGTCTTTGGCCTTAAGAGCTCCGGCGCCGCCGGCTTTAACCGCGTGGGCATCTATGATCCGCACGGCCGCATGAAGCGCGACGACGTACGCGCCAGCTGCGATATCTTTATCGACAGCTACGAGGAGCTGGATCTGGCCCGCGTGCTTTCGTTTGAGGAATAGGCGAGGGCTGTGGCTTGCAAGGTATTAGTGGTCTGCGGCTCGCCCGTAGTGGCGAGCGCGGATCTGTTGCGTAGGCTAGCAGGGGAGTGCGACCACGTTGTCGCCGTGGACCGCGGACTCGACGCACTGTTGGGCTCCGGCCTGGGCTGCGAAGTATATGTAGGGGACGCCGATACGGTAAGCGAAGCCGGTCGCGCTCTTGTTGATGCCGCTGAGGACTTTGAAGTTGAGTGCCACGACCCGTACAAGGACTATACCGACCTAGCACTGGCGCTCGATTCCGTCCGCCGTCGCTGGCCGGGTGCCGAAGTGGTTGCAACCTGCGCCACCGGCGGCCGTCCGGACATGGCGCTTTCCGTACTGGGGTTGCTTGCAGGCTACGATGACGGCCCAGTTTGGATTGCCGAGGACAAGGTGGTCGCCCGCATCCTTCGCGCAGGCGAATCGTGGACCATCGAAGGCGCCGAGGGCAAAACTTTCTCAATCATCGCCATTGCCCCTGGGACGGTAGTAAGCGAACACGGTCTAGAGTGGGAACTAGAACACGCCCCGTTGGGCTTGTTAGCCGACACGGGCATTAGCAACATAGTAAGATCCACCGCAAAGATAACCGTCCACCAAGGAACTGCAATAGCGTATTTGTTACGTGAGGGTTTTATCGGGACGGTGGGTTAATTGACTGATTTTGCCAAAGTCAAAATCAGTCAATTCAGCCCCGTCCCAGGAAAACCCGTAAGAAAAAGTTTCAACAAAAACCTCTTGCATCAAGCAAAACATTCCCCTATAGTACTACCTCGTCACGGGGGCGTAGCTCAGCTGGGAGAGCGCTTGACTGGCAGTCAAGAGGTCAGGGGTTCGATTCCCCTCGTCTCCACCATCGTGAATGTAAAGGCCTTCGGACTCCCGAAGGCCTTTTTTCATGCCATAACACCACACGCCACAAATCCCACCTACGCCAACAAAAAGTTGCACAATTTATTTCCCATGTCTGTACATAGTTTGTTAGACAAACGCGATTACCAGTACGCCTCGCTGGTCAATTCGGGCTTCAGGATCACCCTTAATCACCGCTCGCACCCCAATAACCTGCGCCAACGTGAACAACATCCCAAAACAACCCCCTTAAGCACGTCAAATGAATGATATGTTGTCCAACGCAGCCCAAATCAGTTTCACTAACAGCTTGTGCTAGGATACCTAACGTTACATGAGTTCAACTGTGCTCGCGGCTCCAGCGAGTCACAAAGCGCAGGGTCGATCAGCATCCGGCCGTAACGGCGGTGCCAGAAACACCACGAGCTCCAATAAATAAGTCATGCGACGTTGTTTATTTGTATTGAGTTTATTCTAAAATGCAAATAAGTATTAGATCGCATGCAAATACGTAGCAGTTCTTCAGCTGTTTGCGTGCGGTCCAGTTTTGAAATTACTTGACCGGCTCGCACGCAGTCAGCTGAGGTTGCAGGCATTCTTGCGATACGTGCTTGTGATCTCAGCGCTGCTTTTATACATACCGTTCACGGTGGGGCAGAGCCACGTGCTTGTCTGACTGGGCTCAGGGTTTGAATATGGAGCGCCTTCGCGCACAAGCGCCCTGGCGAAGCCATACCCAAACCCCGTGAGCCACACGTAAGACAGCAAGGGGGTGGTGCTCGTGTGGTATGTGATCCAGGTCATTAACGGTCGCGAAGACGTAATGCGCGAGCGCATCGAGCGTTTGGTGCCGGCTGGCGCCATGCAGGAGCTCTTTTATCCCCAATTTCAAACCGAGATCAAAGTACACGGCGAATGGGTCAATACGACCAAGTCGCTTTTTCCCGGTTATCTGATCTGCGATACGGCAGATCCCCGCACCGTGCAACAGTATTTGCTGCGCATGGACGACTTTGCCCGGGTGCTTTCCCAGGACGGTCAGTTTGTGCCGCTGGCAAAAGAAGAGACCCAGCTCATTGGCAGCTTTACGCATAGGGGAGACCGCGTAGTGCCCATGAGCGAGGCCTTAAAGGACGGCGACCAGGTCGTAGTGACGGCAGGTCCGCTTCTGGGCCACGAAGGCCTTATCAAAACCATTAACAGACGCAAGAGCACTGCTTATTTGGAGCTCGACTTATGCGGCCGACGCGTAACTACCCGCGTTGGCCTTGCCGTGCTTTCGGCCGAGCAGCGCGTAATGCGAAACCTTAAAAAGGCGATCGCTTAGCTTCGGTCGACTGTTTATCGTGACAGGGAGGATCCCCGGGAGCGGGGACGTAGGTTTGAAGGAAATAGTGTCAGACAAATCTGAATATTCAGAAGGAGCGCCGGCAGGGGCCGCGCTGGTTGCTCAGGCAATGAGCGGTGGCGACGCGAGCATGCGCTACAAGGCCATGCAGGCCGTGAAGGACTGGGACCGCACACGCCTGGCCTACCGCACGCTCAAGCGCGCCTTCGACATCGTGTTCAGCGGCTGCGTGCTGGCGGTCATCGCCATTCCGAGCCTGGTACTCGCCGCGGCCATTCGCCTGGAGAGCGAGGGCAACCCGTTCTACAGCCAGATCCGCGTGGGGCAGACCCACCGCGACGGCAGCCTGTCCACCTTCCGCATGTGGAAGTTCCGCTCCATGTACAGGGACGCCGACGAGCGCCTCGCCGAGCTCAAGGGGCAGAACGAGATCGCCGGCGCCATGTTCAAGATGAGGGACGACCCGCGCGTCACCAAGATCGGCAGGTTCATCCGCAAGCACTCCATCGACGAGTTCCCGCAGTTCCTGAACGTGTTCTTGGGTCAGATGTCCGTCGTGGGACCTCGCCCGCCGCTGCCCAATGAGGTCGCGGAGTACACCGAGTTCGACCTGCAGCGCCTGGCCGTGAAGCCCGGGATAACCGGCTGGTGGCAGGTGACCGACCGCAACGATACCGACTTTGACGGCATGGTCCGCCGCGATCTTGAGTACATCGCCAAGCGCGGTGTGGCCACCGACCTGAAGATCGTGGCGCTCACGGTCGTCGAAATGATAACGGGGGGGGGTGCCTGCTAGAGGCATCTCCCGAGACTTTTCCGATGGCGGGGTGCTAGCCCATGCCTAGGAAACCTACGGGGACCCTCTTCTACCGCATATGCAAGAGAACGTTCGACATAGCCTTCAGCGCCGGATGCACCGCGGTGCTGGCGATTCCCATGACCTGTGTCTGCGCCGCGATATGCGCGGAGTCACCGGGTTGCCCGGTCTACACACAGGAGCGCGTGGGCAGGGGAGGCCGGGTGATCCGCGTGCTTAAGCTTCGCAGCATGGTTCTCGATGCAAACGACGTGCGCAAGTACCTGAGCCCCGAGCAGCTGCACCAGTGGGAGGTGGAGCGCAAGGTCGACAACGACCCGCGCATCACCAAGGTGGGCCGGTTCATCCGAAAGTGCTCCATCGACGAGGTGCCACAGTTCCTCAACGTGCTAAAGGGAGACCTGTCAGTGATTGGCCCGCGCCCCATCACGCGCGACGAGCTCGACCAGCACTTCTCCGAAGAGGAGAAGGCGGAGCTGCTGAGCGTCACCCCGGGCATCACGGGCCTGTGGCAGGCCACCGACCGCAACGCCGCGACCTTCGAGAGCGGCCTGCGCCAGAAGATTGAACTCCACTACGTGCGGAACAGGTGCTTCCGCATGGACTGGAGATGTTTTACCGGCACTTTCGGTGCAATGTTTGGAAAGAAAAGGACAGGACGTTGAGAATTCTAATGGTCTGCCAGCATTATTGGCCGGAACATTTTCAGATAACCGAGATATGCGAGGAGCTTGTACGGCGCGGCCACCAAGTGACTGCGCTTGTTGGTATTCCTAACTATCCAAAGGGCGTTGTGCCCGAGGAATACATGCACGGCAAGAACCGCCAGCAGGTTCGAAACGGCGTCAACATTATTCGCGTGGAGGAAATTCCCAGGAAGTCCGGAATCAGAGGACTTGCGAAGAACTACATCAGCTACATGCGGGAGGCCGATAAAAAGATTGGTAAACTTCCGGGCGATTTCGACGTGATATTCGCGTATCAGCTGTCTCCTGTTCTTATGTCCGAACCCGCCATGCGAATGAAAAAACGAACCGGCATCCCCGTGTTCCTTTATTGCGCCGACATCTGGCCTGATGCAATCAAGGCGATGCTACCCGACAAGTTCAACTTCGCGTTGCCACTTATTAAGGCTATGAGCTCGAAGATTTACCGTCAGGCAAACGTTAGCGCGACAAATGCCAGCTCCTATGTCGATTACTTTGATCAGGAGTTCGGAATCAGCCGAGATAAGGTATTTTACCTGCCGCAATACGCCGAGGATTCATACCTGGACATGGACCTTACCGCGCGTCCTTCGGATAAGGTGCGTTTCTTGATTATGGGCAACATAGGCAAGCTTCAGTACATGCCATGCGTGCTAGAGGCCGTGAACTCGCTTAAGCACCGCGATGATTTCGAGCTGCACATTGTAGGTGACGGTTCCGCCATGCCGTACTGCAAACAGTATGTTGCTGAACACGAGCTGCAAAAGCATGTCGTGTTCCACGGGCGTCGTCCGTACGAGGAGATGCCGAACTACTATCGCAACGCTGATTGCTGTTTGCTTACGCTTAATGTTCCCGGAGCCCCTGGAATCAATTCGACGCTTCCCAGTCGCCTGCAAGGTTTCATGGCTGCTGGCAAGCCGATTCTTGCCTCTATCGACGGTTCCGCAGCGCAGGTAATCAACGATTCTGGGTGCGGCAAGGCGGTTCCTGCCGGCGATGCTGAAGGCCTGGCGAAGCTCATGAAGGTTTTTCTGGATAACTCCGACTCCTATGCATCCTGCGGTGCGAATGGCCGCACTTACTACAAGGCCAATTTCACCAAACAACGGTTTATGAACGAGATCGAAAAGCTACTCGTTTTGACGATGAAAGGCGCGCAATAGATGACTAACACTTCTACTTTCAAAGACAAGACCCTCATGATCACCGGCGGCACCGGCTCGTTCGGCAACACCGTGCTCAAGCACTTCATGGACACCGACCTGGCCGAGATCCGCATCTTCTCGCGCGACGAGAAGAAGCAGGACGACATGCGCCACCGCCTGCAGGAGAGGTCCCCCGAGCTCGCCTCCAAGGTGCGCTTCTTCATCGGCGACGTCCGCAACGCCCAGAGCGTGCGCGACGCCATGCACGGCGTGGACTACATCTTCCACGCCGCCGCCCTCAAACAGGTGCCCTCCTGCGAGTTCTTCCCCATGGAGGCCGTGCGCACCAACGTCATCGGCACGGACAACGTCCTGCACGCCGCCATCGAGGAGGGCGTGGACCGCGTCGTGTGCCTGTCCACGGACAAGGCGGCATACCCCATCAACGCCATGGGCAAGTCCAAGGCCATGATGGAGTCCATCATCTACGCCAACGCCCGCAACGGCGCCGGCCGCACCACCATCTGCTGCACCCGCTACGGCAACGTCATGTGCTCGCGCGGCAGCGTCATCCCGCTGTTCATCGACCGCATCCGCAAGGGCGAGCCGCTCACCGTGACCGACCCCAACATGACCCGCTTCCTCATGAACCTGGACGAGGCCGTGGACCTGGTGCAGTTCGCCTTCGAGCACGCCAACCCCGGCGACCTGTTCATCCAGAAGGCGCCGGCGTCGACCATCGGCGACCTCGCCGAGGCCGTGCAGGAGGTCTTCGGCCGTGTGGGCACCCAGGTGATCGGCACCCGCCACGGCGAGAAGCTCTTCGAGACCCTCATGACCCGCGAGGAGCGCCTGCGCGCCGAGGACATGGGCGGCTACTACCGCGTCGCCTGCGACTCGCGCGACCTGAACTACGACAAGTTTTTCGTTGAAGGTGAGGTCCATACTCAGGCAGACGACGCATATACGAGCCATAATACCGAACGTCTCGATCTACAGGGAACGATTGCCAAGATCAAGTCTGCCGAGTATGTACAGCTTGCGCTTGAGGGCCGTGAGTACGAGGCGGTGCAATAATCTTGCGGTTTCTTGTACTTGGGGCCTCCGGAATGGCAGGCCACCTAATTTCTTTATATCTGAAGGAAGCCGGTCATTCCGTTACGGGGTTCTCTCGTCACGATCTTCAGTTTCTAGATTCACAAATTATCGGTGACGCAACAGATGTTGATACCCTTAAGCAGATTGATTGGAATGGCTACGATGTAGTTGTTAACTGCATTGGCGTATTAAACAAAGCCGCTGAAACGAATCCAAACGCCTCGTGGCTCAACGGTGAACTTTCGCATTTTCTTGCTGACGTGACTGCCGACTTGCCAACGCGCGTTTTTCATATGAGTACCGACTGCGTGTTTGCTGGCAACACGGGTCCCTACACTGAGTGGAGCAAGCCTGATGGGGGGAGCGCCTACGACCGGACCAAAGCCGCGGGCGAACTCGATGATGAAAAGAACTTGACGTTCCGCAACTCCATTGTCGGGCCAGACATTAATCCCAACGGCATAGGGCTTCTCAACTGGTTTATGAAGCAGAATGGACCTATTAAGGGCTTCACGGGGGCAATTTGGACTGGACTCACCACCCTCGAACTGGCGAAAGCGATGGAGCATGAGGCGCGCGAAGAAGCACACGGCTTGGTGAACATGGTTCCCGAGGGGCCCATCAACAAATATGAACTTCTCCAGCTGTTTAATCGGGATCTTCGCGGTGAAACCGTTGAGATATTTCCCGATGCGGGCCTGCAGCTAGATAAGACGCTCGTACGCACCAACTTCAAGCCAACCTACCGTCCTAAATCTTATCCAGAGCAGGTGCACGAGATGGCTGGTTGGATAAGGGATCACAAGGAGCTCTACCCCCACTACGAGGTGATATAGATATGAGCAAGCTAAAACTAATGGTGGTTATGGGCACCCGCCCGGAAATCATCAAGTTGTCCGAAATCGTGCGCAAAGCCGATAAGTACTTCGACCTCTCTATCGTGCATACAGGGCAGAATTACGACTATGAACTGAATAAAGTATTCTTCGATGACCTCGGCATTCGAGAGCCCGATCACTATTTAGGCGTGGTCGGCGACGACCTTGGCCAGACTATGGGCAATGTGATTTCTAAATCTTATAAGCTCTTTTCTGAAGAGCGTCCTGATGCAATTTTGGTTCTGGGCGACACAAACTCATGCCTTTGCGTGATTTCCGCAAAACGCCTGAAGATTCCCGTATTCCACATGGAGGCCGGCAACCGATGCAAGGATGAGAACCTGCCCGAGGAGGTCATCCGACGTGTGGTAGACGTGACGAGTGACGTGAATCTTTGCTATTCCGAGCATGCGCGCCGATATATCCTTGATACCGGTGTAAAGCCGGAGAACACATACGTTGTGGGTAGTCCCATGGCAGAGGTTCTTGATCGCTGCATGGCGAACATCGAATCATCTACGGTGCTCAAAGAACTTGGTTTGGAAAGCGGCAGGTACATCCTACTCTCTGCCCATCGTGAGGAAAATATCGACATCGAGGATAACTTCTTCAGCTTGATGAATGCTGTCAATGCGATGGCAGAGAAATACGATGTTCCGGTACTTTATAGCTGCCATCCGCGGAGCGCCAAGATGATAGAGCATCTTGGTTTTAAGTTTGATAGTCGAGTTATCCAACATAAGCCCCTTGGATTCTTTGACTATAACCAGCTTCAGAGAAATGCCCTGTGCGTCGTTTCCGACTCGGGAACACTTCCTGAGGAAGCATCTTATTTCAGGTTCCCTGCGGTAAGCGTGCGAACGTCTACCGAGCGTCCCGAAGCTATGGACGCTGGCGTGTTTTGCGTTGGATCCATTACCGCTGAGCAGGTTCTTCAAGCGGTCGATCTTGCTGTTACGATGCATACCAATGGTGATGATGGCATAGAGGTCCCTGCCTACGCCGACCGCAACGTTGCCGTGAAGGTGATAAAGCTCGTTCAGAGCTACACCGGCATTATAAATAAGATGGTGTGGAGGAAGCAGTAGCGTGAAATACGTTCAGATTAACGCGTATTCGGGCGGTTGGGCTGATTCAATCATATTCAAGAAACACCGCGAGCTCATCGCCAGGGATGATGAGTCCTGGGTTTTTTGGGCTCGCGGCAACCTCGAGCAAGATGAGCATATGCAGTGCATCGCCTCATATCCCGAGGTATGCGTCGACGTGCTGCAAACGCGCTTGGACGGAAAACCTGGCTTCCATTCAAAGGGCATCACGCGCAGACTGCTGGCGAAACTCGACGAGATAGACCCTGATGTGGTACATCTGCATCTACTGCTCGGTTACTACATCAACATTGAAATGCTCTTTAATTGGCTTGCGAGCCACCGCTGCAAGGTAGTTTGGACTCTGCACGACTGCTGGGCGTTTACGGGGCACTGCATCTACTTTACATATGTGAAGTGCACGCAGTGGAAGACTAGGTGCGCCGCGTGCACCTCATGTCCGCAAAAACGGACGTACCCCGAAACTCTTGCGGGTGACGGCGCGGTGCGCTGGTCGTTCGATCAAAAAAAACGCTTGTTCACCATGCTGCCGCCTGAGCGCGTACAGCTTATAACACCCTCGCAATGGCTTGCCGATTTGGTAATGCAGAGTTTCTTGGGCAAATACGACGTAAAGGTCGTACACAACACCATCAATGCCGATGTTTTCAAGCCTACACCGAGCGACTTTCGTGAGCGCTATGACATAGGCGAGCGTTTTATGGTTTTGGGCGTTGCATCGAAGTGGAGCAAGCGCAAAGGCTTGCCTGACTTCGTACATTTGGCAAAGGAACTCGACAGTAACCGCTTCGCCGTGGTGCTCGTGGGTCTGAACGATAAGCAGATAGAGCAAGTGCAAAGTGAGGTTTCAACTGCCGTGGCCTTGGGTAAGACTGGTACCGTCCAAGAACTCGCCGAGGTCTACACCGCTGCCGACGTGTTCTTCAACCCAACCAACGAGGACAACTATCCTACGGTCAATTTGGAAGCCGAAGCCTGCGGCACCCGCGTGGTATCCTACGACACTGGCGGCTGCCGGGAAACATTGCGCCGCACGGATTCTCATGTTGTTGGCAACGTATGCGAGGCCCTAGAGATTATTCTTGCCTTGCATGAAAGAACCGACATGGCAAGCTAACAATAGCTATTAGGCATGAATGCTCCAAATGGGAACGAAATGATAGAGGTGAATACACTGAATGCCATAACAGTGTCTAAGATGGCTGGAGTAATTAAAGCTCGCACTTATGCAAAGGGCGCTAAATCGTTTCTTACGGTTTTTCTGCTGTCTTTACTATTGATCGGCGGGGCCATTTGGACATTCTTCGAGGCAATTGGTGCGACGACTCCCGCTGAGTCAGAGTATTTCATTGCGCTCACTTTCGAAGGCTTCTATTTTGCTGCTGCAATATTAGTAAGGCATTTCAGGCGCCCCGTTTATATGTTCGAGCCTTACGTAATGATTACAGTTGTTTATATTCTTGTGTATCACGTTGCTGCAGTGTTTCAGCTCTCTGTGGGAGAAACCGTTCGTTACGGTGTGGATTCCACCAAATATGCGTTAATCGGCTGCACCTTTGTAGTGCTTGGTCATATTGCTTTTACAGTTGCGTATGGTCTTGAGTCAAATAACGGTTCGAATAAAAGGTTAAAAGCTTTCTATAAAGATGTAACAAACGAGCACATAATAGTAAAAACGGCATACGTTATCTATGCTTTTTCGCTTGCTTTGTATCTGGCGTATCAACTGAGTAGGGGATTCAGCCTGTCATATGTTTTATCGGGAGGCCTTGCTTCACAGGGTGAGCTTACGGTTAACGACAGCCCACTCAGTTTTCTTTCATATTGCAGTTACTCGCTAATTAGCGCCTGGCTTCTCATTTATATGTTCGGGCGAAACCGAATTACCAAACTTGCTGCTGGTTTCATTATGCTTGGCGTGATTTTCTTCGGAGGAAGTCGCGCTCCTTTGCTCATTCCTTTATTGGCGTGCGCTGCACTGCACTATATCCGCAAGAATTCGTCTCCTGCACTTACAAATGTACTTGTTCTTGTTGGCGCACTCGTACTGATATTCGCCGTTATGCAGGTTGCTCGCGTCGGCATTCGAGCAGGCGCGGGTCTTGATATGCATGGCGTCGATATGGCCGGTCTCTTTGAGCCTTTCTATGCAGAAATCGATGACTTCAAGGTCTATTACGGAATCTTTGGCGTAGTCCCTGGTCTCCATTCTTTCCTATATGGAAGGCAAATGATTATCGGATCGTTAACGCTATTTATTCCCCGTGCGATTTGGCTTGGAAAGCCTCAGCCAATGATTTATGAAATCATCAATCATCTTTACGGACAAAGAGCTGTTCTTGACGGTGTTGCATACCCGAATTTGAGCGAGTATTACGTTGAATTTGGATTTGTTGGCATCATCGTTTGCATGTTCATTCTTGGGTTGCTGTGCCGTTATTGCCGAGGTCTATTTACTGAAGGGGGTAAAAACTCACTCGCGCTTGCGATGTACTGTGTTATTTTTCCCGCGCTATTCCAGGTTATTATTCGCGGATATATGCCGCAAAACTTCTCAATGCTCGTTTTCCTTCTTGCTCCAATCGCAATGGCTGAGCTTCTAAACAATCGCAATTGTGAATAACCGAACGGTATTTTGAGAATTAATCGCAGGCAACGTGCCAGATGAGCGCGAATGCCGACCCATACGATTGGAGTGTTGTGCTAGATAAGGTAGTTTCCAAATACCGCGCGATGTCTTTGCCCGTGAAAGCGGGCTTGTGGTTTACGTTATGCGCAATAATTCAGCGAGGGCTATCTGTCCTATCGATGCCCATTTTTACACGGTTGTTCTCGATCGATGAGTATGGATCTTACAGCCTTTATGTAACTTGGGTTATGTTGTTTGGCCTTGTGATTACCCTTAATATACAACAAGAGGTATTCAACAAGGGCATGTCTGATCATGAATACGAGCGTCCTGATTATTCAACGTCCCAGGCAGTTCTCATTTCGACTTTAGTCGTAATGTTTTACCTGTTGTACCTCCTGCTCCAGTTTCCTATTAACGCATTCACAGGCATGGGGACTCTTCTGACCTCCCTTATGTTTATTGACATTTGGACTTCTGCAATTGTCACGCTTTGGCTTACCCGTCGTCGCTTTGACTATGCGTACAAACCTCTCTTGACCGTAACGCTCGGTATCTCCATCGCTAGCATTGCCATCGGAATAGTTGCTGTGCAACTGGCACCCAGCGGTTATAAGGTGATTGCGCGAGTAGTGAGCAATCTCGCTCCTTACTTAGCAGCCACGGTAGTTGTGATGATTGACTTTCTTAAGCACTCGCAGCACTGCTTTGACCGTGACTGGTGGAGTGCTTCGGTTAAGATGGGCGTGCCCCTTACGCCGCATTACGCATCGCAGGTATTGCTCAATCAAGCCGACAAAGTCCTGATCAGCTGGTTTCTCGACAACGCCAAAGTTGCAATCTACGGGGTGGCGCACTCCGCAGGTCTTTTGCTTGTTATGGTCAGCAACGGTATTAACTCATCGCTTGTACCATGGCTCTATAGCAAGCTGAAATCGGGCGATTGTCGGTCTATTGCGGGCGTGTCTAACGCTGTGGCTCTGCTTGTCGCCGTGTTGGTGTTTATCCTTATGCTTCTGGCGCCGGAGTGCGTTGCTGTGCTTGCAACGGGAGATTATGCGGAAGCAATATGGTGTATTCCGCCCATAGCTACTGGCGTCGTGTTTACTTTTCTCTACACCTTGTTTGTGAACGTCGAAATTTATTACGGCAAAGCAGGCTATGTGGCAACCGCATCGGTACTGTCGGCTGTTTTGAATATCGTCCTAAACGTTATCGCTATCCCGCTGTTCGGATATATCGCCTCCGCATACGTTACGGCTGTCTGCTATATAGGTACCGCTATGCTTCATTACTTGTTTATGAAGAAGACACTCAAGAGCAAGGGAGTGGGCCTTCGTATCTATGATGCCAGGTTCCTGTGCTTTATTGGCGCTTTGACATGCCTTTTTGCGGCGATATCGCTCGTTCTTTACACGCTCGGGCCTGTACGCTACGCATTCGTTGCGGCACTTTTATTTTGCATATTCGCATGTCGCAATCGTTTACGTTCTCAATTTAAATCGATTCGTAGCAAAGGATAGGATTCAGTCCATGAAAATAATCGTCGCGCACCCACAGCGCCAACATTCATATCGACTGGCCGAAGCACTCAATCGTACTCATATGCTTGAGGCATATTGCACAACGGTATACTATCGTCCCCATACCTTAACGGCTATGACGGCAAGATTATTGCCGCCATTTTGGCGAAAGAAAGCAACTGCTAGGCATAGCAACGGTCTCCCGAACGAGTTGGTGATTCAATATTCGGAGTTCGGTGGACTTGCATTTTTGTTCTCGCATAATCTGTCGTTTGCGAAGCGCTGGTGCTCCCAGGTAGAGCGCATTGTCGACGACCGTTTCGCTCGAAAAGTCGCTAAGCTAGCTGCAAAAACCGGAGCCGACGCCGTTGTTGGATACGACGGCCATTCTGCCGTTCTATTTGAAGAGGTGAAGCGCCTGTCGCCCTCTACGATCTGCATAGCCGATATGTCGGCTGGCAATGCTCTCTATTTACGCTCTGTGTACGAAAAGGACGTTCAGCTCAAGCCTGACTTCTCGGATAGCCTTCACGGCTGGAAGAGGATCTGGAATCCGATTGACGTTGATAGGACAAAGCGCGAACTTGCGGCTACTGATGCTTTTTTGTGTGGCTCAACATTCGTTGAACGCACACTTGGCTATTCGGGAATCCTCCAGGACAAATGCAGGGTGTGCCACTATGGTGTTGATGTCTCCTCTTTTTTATATGCGCCGCGCCAGGCGAAAGCGGATGATGAGCCGTTGACCTTTGTGTATCTTGGGCAAGTTGCTGAGCACAAGGGGATTTCCTACCTTCTGGAGGCTTTCAGAGATATTGACGCATCGCGTGCGCAACTTGTTTGCGTGGGCTCTATTTGCATCCCAGATTCGATTATTGCCTCACTTTCCTCAAACATTGAGTTTAAAGGAATGATTCAGCACGATGAAGTGTCTGAACGGCTGCTTTCTGCCGATGTGATGCTCTTCCCATCGCTTGGAGATGGATTTTCCCTCTCCATCATGGAGGGTTTTGCCTCGGGGCTGCCCGTAGTTTGCTCGGACAACACGGGTGCGGCCGACTGTGTGATTGAAGGAGAGAATGGGTTTGTAGTGCCCACGCAGGATGCGGCGGCGCTTCGCGACAAAATTAACTGGTTCCTCGACAATCGAAGCAAGATTCCGGGCATGGCGGAGGCAGCGCGAAAGTGCGCTCTTAATATGACTTGGGACGACTATTACACGAATGCAGCTATAGCAATTACGGAATTGGTAGAGAAGGCGCGCAGTGAGTGACGACAAGAACAAGGTATACCTGCTGGGTGACAGTATTACACAGGGGCTTGGCAGCAAGAAAGTAAACTTTTCTGGCGAGCTTTCGCAACTGCTGGGTGAATCCTACGAGGTGGTAAACCTTGCCTATACTGGCACGATGGTCGATTACGCCTTGCAGCTGCTGAATGATAATAAAGTGCGCTTTACAAGGGAAGGCGATGTGTGCGTCGTGTTGTATGGCAATGTTGATGCGCAGCTTCGTCCCAGTCGTACAGGTCGTGTTTTCCCGCACATTCCCAAACGATTCCAGGGTGGAGGCATGCTCATGCCGCGCCCTTTTTATTCACACACGTTCGCAAAGCGTATGGGGCAGCATGCTGATAACCTTTGCAGAAAAGTATTGTCGGGCGTGATCAAGATTGTTGATGGTACGGAACAATGGATGCCCCTGGAGTCGTTTTCGCCCCAGTATGCAGAGCTGCTTGACCGGTTGTTAGGCTTGGGCTTCAAAGTCGTTCCCTGCTCATGTGTCTACATTAGCGAGAAGTTATTCCCGGGGACGCCCAAGCAGTACGAACTTTATAGTCAAAGGATTAGCACTCTGGCTTCGGAGCGCTCTCTAGATTTCATCGATTTCTATTGCCTGTTCAAGTCTCAGGTCGAGTTTTCTGGCTGGGATTCCTGCTACAACAAAGATCGTTTTCATCCCAATGGCGAGGGGTATCGCCTGATGGCGAAGCGTATAGCAGCCCAGATCGAAAAGATAAATCGCTAAAACATCGGTGATTGGAAAACCGCGCAACAACTTTAACCGCAAAGTGGACACTGCCAACCCGCGCGTAACATCGCGGGGGTTGCGACAATGAGCGGGTTGTGCGCCACTGTTGACTGCCAAATTGTCTCAAGAAGGCGTCTCTACAATTTTATCAACTGTAGGTCTCTTGCCGTTTCGGCATAGCACTTAGTTGCACGGGTGTCCTTGCTTCTATCAGGTTATGGACTTGTCCGTCTGGAGGTGTACGGGGCCATTTCTCACATGGCGGCATAGATGATTGATCGTCTTCCTCAACGCAGCTTATAGTGCCTTGTTGCGAAGTATCACATCTTTTTTGAAATAGTTGTTTTCCAATCCCATCGCTGGTTCCGATGGGGGGATTTATGCTGAATAGATGGGTTCCTTTCTCGGCGCCCTGTTGACGCGCTTCATAGCACCTCGGATTGAGCTCCGACAACTTCCGCGCGAGCTCCATCCAGGGCGTCATGAAGCGCGTGAAGGCCAAGGGCGTGCCCGTGGCGGTCTACGAGCCCACGCTGGACGCCCCGGAGTTCTTCGGCTCCGAGGTCACGCACGACCTGGAGGCCTTCAAGGCCGGCTACGACGTTATCGTCGCCAACCGCTGGAGCGACGAGCTCGCGGACGTGGCGGACAAGGTGTACACGAGGGATTTGTTTAAGATGGGCTAGTCGCGATATTTATTTCTTTGCGTGTTTGCTATAGATTTCTTTGCCTCATACCCTTCATTTCTGTTAGGGCCTTGATTTAGTTCGCCTGGCGATGCGAAGGATGTGCGCCTTATACTAATGACACGTATCTAGAACTATTTGCTGTCGCAAACATCATGACTAAATAACGTTCTATAAAGGAGGAAAGGAATGTTTGGAAAAGTCAGGAAAACCAGAAGCGATTGTACGGTTGGCACTTACGAGAAGAAGCATGACCTTCCTGCAGGAACACTTAGGAACTCTGATGGTCGTAAGGCCAGAAAGGATAAAACTTTGAAATCCCTTCGAAAAGAAACCGGAAGCGATTATCGATAACTTCTGAAGCTAATAGATTGGGGTACTGCAATGGGAACTGATGTCTTGGTTCTTGGCGACGATCAGAGCTATGCAGCAAGCATGGCCAATGACTACACCTTAAAGCCGTCGTCTGAGATGAGCGGTCGTGCAAGTTCGCGAGCGCATATTCAAGAAGTTGCTGCCGAAGTGCTTTCGAAGGAAAACGGGATTGGCAAGGTCTTTTCGATCTACGGGACCGGCGGGCTTGGGAAGACATTCCTCATGGAGGAGTTGTACTCCGACTTTACTCATAAGTTTACCCACAATACCGTCGTTACCAGGCATAGCTTTGAAGGAGAAGAGATAACCTCTGAAGAAAAGATTCTAAAAGAGCTCTCGGATCTTCTTGCATGCAACGGAGTACCAAGTCCAACCTTTAGGATGAATTACTACGCATGGAAAGCAAAAGCATCGAATTTTGCATTGGCTAAAGCCGAGTTCTGCGCTGATTTTGAGCAGGCAAAAAATAAGGGAGTCGAGATTTCGACGATGTTGTCGGGTCTTGCTGCTCCCTTTATTGATCAATTTACCCGAGGCCTTGGTGGCTCTATCCTTAATGCTGCCATTGAGATTGGGGCATATGCAGTTGATTCTATTAAAAATGCCAAAGCGTGTAATGAATGGAAGAGCCTAACGGAAGAGAAAACCTCCAGTGATTTGAAAACGTCATTGGCGGGTAGTCTTAAGTCTGATATCGAAGCGTGGACTGGTCGCAATGAACGAAAGCTCATCTTCTTTCTGGATACATTTGAGAAGCTGGGTTGGGTTGCTGGTGAATGGCGAGTGGGTCGTTATGATTGGGCGAAAACCATCTCGGAGGCAAAGGGGTCTCTCTGGATTGTCGCTGGGCGCTGCAGGCTTGCATGGAGAAATGTTGTCCGGTTTCCTGTTCAGCTTGAGCCTATGAGCTTGACCGAAGCAGACGAACTGTTGGTGAAATGCGGAGTCAGTGATTCCGAGTTGCGTAGCTTGGCTGTGGAGAAAGCCGGAGGAATACCCGTATACTTAATAATGCTTGCTGACATGATTAATAGATCGTCAGTCACAGAGGCAAGGCGTAACCTTCTTTGCATTGTTGATTATGATAATCTCGTCGAAGTGTATTTACGGGGCCTCGATGCCTCCCTTAAGCCTGCCATCTATCCCGCTGCTTTTATTGAGTACTGGGACTACGAATTTATGATGGCAGTGGGGGACTCCTTCGTTGATCCCAATGCTATTGCTCAACTTGAAAATCTTTCCTTTGTATGGAAGCGACAAGATAGCTTCGAAATGCATGAGGTTGTCGCCGATCTCATTCGTAGATCTGCTAAGGGCCCTGTAGTATTGAAGCTTTTCAAGGCGTGTGGAGATTTGCTCGGGCAGTTGGGTTCAGACGATAAAAGGACTGCCTATGCAAAGGATACTTATAGACTTCATGTGCTCAAGGCAAGGCAACTTCTTGCTGTAGAAGGTGTGGACGTTCTTGGATCCGAGGCAGCTTTTAATGCTCGTATGCAATATGCCGAGGCGGCATGGCATAACGGTCAAGTTGAGCAGGCATATGACCTTTATAAAGAAATTCAATGTTCTTACGCTCCTACAAGCCCTGCAGATGAACCTACCATTTATTTCTTGAGAGCAAAACTCAAGACTGCGGCTCTTAAAACTCAACTTTGGTTAACCAGAGGCGAAAGAACATGGCATGAACAAGCCATCGCAGATACCGTTGAAGTTTTAAATGACGTAAGGAAGCATTATCCGAATGAACGGCTCATTTATCTTTCGGCGCTTAATGATCTTGGTATTTCCTGGAAACGATTCAAAGACTTCGACAAGGCTTTCTACTATCAGAATCAAGTTGTGAGAGCGCTTAAGGATAAAAAAGCCAGGGAACTAGATGCCGATGAGGCTCGCTTTATTAACAACTACGGAGCAACATGCCAACAATACGGTGCCAAGCTTAAACAAGAGGGCAACGCTTCCGAAGGGCAAGAGTACCTTAAAAGGGCTTTGAAGTATTACGACAAGGCCTACAAAGCGCGTAAGGCTCTGTTTGGCACAAACAGCCTTCAGGCTTTAATCGTGCTTACCAACAAGGGCGTTGCCAACATGTTGATGGGCAAGTATCCTGAAGCTGAAAACATGCTTGAAAAAGCCTATAGAGGCTTTAAAAGCGGTGGTTTCCCCACGGGAGATTCCTCTTATTTGAGAGCTAGATTTCAGCTGGCCAATGTTAGTTCTAACAAAGCAAGAGAGCTCAAGGATGCTGGCTTGATCGATGAGGCGCGCATCGAGGGGCGTAAAGCGCTTGAGTTGCACAAGAAGGTTTATTATGACAAGAAAGAGTGCCTAACTGAATGGGCTGTTGATACGGGAAAGTCGAGAGATGCGGTAAAGGCCGCTGAAAAGTTTTTGGCAGAGCTTTAGCGGAATATGGTTAACGTCGAACCGCCGAAGAATGCGTATCCGTAGAAAGCGTTCTTGCCGTGTTAGCGCCAGAGGATTTTGCCACTAATGGTCTAGCTGTTTTGACCAATCCCAGTCGTCGAATAATGACCACCATGACTCCCCGCCGCCAGTATGCTGACGTGAAGGCCAAGGGCGTGCCCGTAGTGGTCTACGAGCCCACGCTGGACGCGCCGGAGTTCTTCGGCTCCGAGGTCACGCACGACCTGGAGGCCTTCAAGGCCGGCTGCGACGCGATCGTTGCCAACCGCTGGAGCGACGAGCTCGCGGACGTGGCAGACAAGGTGTAGATGAGGGATCTGTTTAAGAGGGACTAGCGCAGACGGGGTCTCTGTTTGGTGGCGATACTGCTGGATTGAATCGAGAGGTGTATCGGCTTGCGCCGGTGCACCTCTCTTTTAGTGTGGGCTGAGGCGAGTTTTGTGTTTGGCTTGGGCGGCGCGCAGCACGGGGTTGGGTGACGCGCGCATAATCGTGCGAGTTGAGGTTTGCATACTCGTTAGAAGCTTCGTGAGCGCATTCCGGGGAGCACTCAGACAGCGATATCGACCAAAAGGGTCGGCTTTTATCCTCTAATGGCTGCATCCTGTACAATCAACATCAGAGCGTTTGTCTGCGTCCGTGCGGCGCGGATTTAGATAAGGTACAACGGAGGGCGAAATGCAGGTTCTCTTTCTCCATCTCAGCGATATTCACCTTCAGGTGAACCACGACTACTCATCGGATAAGATTCGCCGAATCGTCGATACTGTTCCATGCGAATTACCGTTCGACTGCGCATTCCTCATAATTTCTGGCGACCTTGCGAAATCAGGAAGTGCAGCCGAGTATCACGTCGCAAAACGCCTGATCGATGATTTGATTTGCGGGTTTCGTTCCAAAGGAATAAAACCAGGGATTCTCTTTGTTCCAGGAAATCATGATATCTCGATACCGCAAGGCTCCCCGACTGCAGAAATGCTAATCGAAAGAAAACGCAATTCCTTGGATGACGCATACGCGCATGAACTCGAGAAAATGGATCCATTTTTCGAGTTCGCAAACGAGCACCGCCTCTTTCGCAGTGAATACTCGGATTCCACTGAACAATTCGACATCGGGGATCAAGCCTACTGCATCAAGGCGACGATGCTCAATAGTGCTCCGTTTTCAACCAGAGAGCGAACAGACAAAGAGATACATTACCTTCCCGAAAGAGCGATATGCTCAATTGAGAAAAGTAGCAATACGAATCTCAATATTGTAATAATGCACCATGGCTGTGAGTGGTTCGACGATGAATCGAAAAGACGTCTCGAGCAGCGACTGTATGAGCATTGCGACATTTTGTTTATAGGACATGAGCACGATGGCTTCGCCGAGTCGTATACAAATAGTAATAGACAGCACTTAACCGTTTCAAGGGGCGGTGTTATAAGTACCTCATCATACGACGAGTCGTCATTCTCGCTACTACATTACAACTCTGAGACGATGCTGCTCACAACAATTTACTTCATTTGGGACAGGCAATGTTCCATATACACCGAACACAACCGTGAATTAATGACTTTGAGACCGAAAACACCTGGTCAAGCCATTCCCAATACAGAATTCATAGAAGCGCTGAAACCAAACTTCAACCTCATCAACGCCCCATTGGAAAGCTATTTCGTTTTTCCAGTCCTTGAAACCAGCATTCATGTTGACGATGGCCCCTTTCCCGTCATCGCGTCAGACAGTGAGTTCTTTGATTTCATCAGCACAAACCCATGCCTTAATATCGTTGGCTCAAAAAGTTCGGGTAAAACGGCGCTCTTAATGCATCTGTACAATTCAAGTATCGCCCAAGGCTACAGCCCGCTATTTCTTGGCGAAAGCAATAGTAGACCATCAATTAAGTATCTTTTTGACGACTTGATTGGAGAGCAATACGGCCGTAATGAGTCAGCCTCAGCGAGATTTAAACAATCTTCCATCCAGAAGAAAGTCCTATTTATCGATGATTTCGACAGACTAAAACGCAACGGATCAGATGCAGCGTTCATTCGAGAGGCCCTGAACAATGTCGGTTGCGTCGTCCTTACTTCATCTCAAAAAATCGACACAGGCATCATCGAAGATGTTCGGAGAGAATTGGGGGACGACGATGCCATAGTCACCTATAGCATCAAAAACTTCTTTAAAGGTAAAAGGGACGAGCTGGTATACAACACATGTCGAGAACTACATGTTGCACCCAATAATATCCAGGGGGTTATTGGAGCAATCGATAGGGCTGTCCATTCGCATAGCGACATCTTCTCCCTCAGCCCGGAGTTCATCCTTCAAAGTGTCATCTACTATGCCGATAAAAACCCTACAGGCAGGGAAAAGACAATTCCTTTTAACGAAATCTTCGAAGCTAATATTGTAAACCGGCTAAGACAAGCATGGAGCAAATCGAAATACGGAGCGACAAAGGAGGGCGGGGTCCGCGAAGCCCTCGCGCTTCTAGGCGAGATCGCGTACCGCATGCATAAAGCCAAAAACGCCACAATTGAGGCCAGCACCCTTTTCGATAAAATCCAGCAATACGCTGATGAGTATGCCCTCGAAAGCTGCCCAAGAGATTTCGTTGAGCTCGCATGCGAAGCAGACATAATACGCATGGGGGAGACGGCACCATGCTACTATTTCATTTCTAACACTGTCTTCGCTTACTTTGTCGCAAGGCGAATTAACCTTATGAAAGATAAGGGAGATGATATACACGGTGACGTAGATTACCTGGTCGAGAACATCTGCTTCAACATCAATGAGAATATTCTTCTCTTCTTATCGTATCTGCGAAATAATTCTAGCTTTGCAGGAAAGCTTCTCTCTTGCGCAGAAGAAGCACTCTCCCCGTTCGAGGAGTTTTCCGTTGAAGCGAAAAACATTCGCTTTTTGACTACCGGTCAATATGCAAAAATAAATATGGCAAACGAGGACGATCGACACGCTGCTGACAATATGGTTTCACAGTGCGAGGAAGAGATATCCAATAAGCGCCAGGAAGAAGGCCTACTGGAATATGCCGGCCTTTACGACTACGACGAAAAGGACCGGCTCACCAACAGCAATAGAATACTGCGCGCGCTTAAGTATCTCGAAATAGCTGGAAAATCATTCGTCATGCATTTTGCAACAACACCCAAAATTGAAAAATACCAGACAATTAAGGCTCTTTATGAATTGCCCAACAGAATTATTTTCGGAATGCTGCACAAAACAGATGAAAACTATGACGAAATAATCGACCAATTGCTTGAGATTATTTCTGAGGATGGCAGCCTATCGAATATCACAAAAGACGAGCTGAAAGATATCCTATACAAGGTTGGAATTGCCACCTGTCTCAGCGTTTACGACCAAGCTTCATATTATTGTTCTACAGGAGATACCGTTAAGCTACTCAGCACACGCGAACAAGAGTGCTCGACGTATCGAATTCAGCGTCTCATGATGATGGAAAACTCCACATTCTCTTCAGAGGATTATATAGACCAAGCAGTAACGTTAATGGAAAAAGCGCAGAAGGAGAACAGGCGTTTCGAGATTCTTTGCATTCAGGTAATAACGAACAAACACATCATCAATACGCCAAACATCAAGCCAAGCACGCTGCAAAAAGCAAGCAAAAAGATCTTCTTTTGTGATTCGCCAAAATCGCTAATTGCGAGAAATAGGCAGAGTACCGCGGAAAACCGAAACGGCGATTGCGGGGCCTCATGAGCAAGGTATTTGCATATATATGATGGGTAGTGTCGAGAATGTTGGTGTAAGCCTTTCTCGCTAGGCGCTGCGAAGACTCATGTCTATGGCAACGGAGGTATCTGATCGCCCTGACAACAATGTCGATCAAAACGACACGACTTCTGAAAGCTCCGACGCATGAGGTGATTCAACTTACTATCTGACTCAACATCTAATTACGACGGCCTGCTGAGTAGACACGTTAGAATTGCCTTCCATACAATCGGAAAGTAAAATTGAGCCATGATCACTTTTGTCGACATATCTGCCGCTGTTTCTCGCGTACTGTCTCGCTACGATGTCCGCGAGGCGTATCTTTTTGGTTCTTTTGCTCGCGGCGAGCAGACGCCAGATAGTGATATCGATTTGCGCCTCGTTTGCGGAGACAGCATGACGTTTGGCACGTTATACGAAATCTCCCTTGAACTTGAAGAGGAGCTCGGGCGAAAGGTTGAGATTGTGACTAATCCGCCTGAGCACATGCGTCCGGCTTTCCGCAAAAACATTGAACAGGATGAGGTGCGTCTTTATGAAGCGGCGTAAGCGAGACGCTGAGCTCATCGATGTCATTCTGTCTGATTGCGAGACGCTGGCTAAACGTATCGGCCATTTTGGCTCTACGGAGAGTTCCTTTGTTTGCGATAGGAGCGAGGAAGGCGAACTTGCCTACGACGCGATCATGAGCCCTGTTTACAGAATCGCCGAGGACGCACTCCATCTATCTGATGAGGTCCAATCAGCTTTTCCGGAGTATCCCTGGAATGATATTAGGGGTTTTCGCAACTTCGTAGCTCATGGTTATCGAGAGGTTGATCGATCCCTTGCTTGGAAAGTAATCGTCGATGATATTCCCGAGCTAGAGAAAGCTTTGCGAATCTTTAAGGAGCGTCAGAGCTGATGTGTCGTTGGCTGTCGCTTTGCCCTCGACAGTCTACGGAGCTTCGTCGAACTTAGCTTCCTTTCACCGATTGGCAAAACGATTTACGCCTAATTACCGGGTTCGCTTACAGGTAATTCGTTCGCCACTCTCCCGATCTCGCTACACTAATAACTGCTGCTACCAGGTAGTTTTCTGGCGCAGTCTCCATTGACTCTTGCGAAGATCGGAGCGGTCATGTTTGCCACCGCGTTCCACACCAGCCATCACTACATTCTGTTTACTGCCATGGCCTGCCTATGCGTTTTGCTGGGCGGGCCTTCTTATGCCGCGGGCGCGGACAGCCTGTTCATCGCGGGCGCCACGTACTACGAGCCGGGCGCGTCGGGCCCCGGGTGGGCCTGGACAGATGCCGACCACCTGGAGCTTAACGGCTACACGGGCAAGGCCATCGGCGCCGTCGGCGACCTGGTGGTGACGCTGACCGGGCAGAACACTGTTGTCGAGACGAGCGCGCCCGACGTGGATATCTCGCGTTGCGGCATGGAGGTGTGGGGCGATCTGACGCTCCGCGGCACTGGTTCGCTGGTGGCCACGGGCTCGCAGTGCGGGATCTACGTGTCGGGGACGCTCGCGGTAGACGGCTGCAAGGTTGACGCGCGGGCCGACGGCGCCGGCATCGCGGATGCGCGGGTGGCCGGCGTGATCGCGGACGGTCTTGCCGTTCGCGACGGTGGGCGCGCTGTCGCCGCGGGCGCGGGCTCCGGGGCGGGCGTGCGCGCCTATGGTGTGTGTCTGCTGGGCGGGGCTGCCGGCGGTGGCGCGGCCGGGCAGCTTACCATCGATGCGTCCTGGCTGGATGCGTCGGGCGCCGACGCCGGCGTCGCCTGTCTGGGCGGGTCGCTTGCAACCGCGCGCTTTGTGGCGCCTGCGGGCGGGGCCTTTGGCACAGGCGGCGTGGTGGCTGCCGACGGGTCCGTGGCATCGCGTGTGACGATCGAGCCCGTAGATGCAACGACGCCGGCGGGGGAGACCGGTGGGCCCGATGTGCCGGGCGATGGTCTGTCCGCCCCTGGCGCTGACCCCGCTACCGTCGAGCAAGCTACGGATCCGTCGACGATTCCCATGCTGAAGCCCGCGGCCGCGACTAAGACGGTGACCACGACCGCTGTGGCCAAGACCACGGCCACCAAGGCCTCTAAGCCCAAGGCCGCCACCAAGACCTCCTTGTCGCTTCCCAAAACCAGCGACACAAATTGGATCGCCGTGTCCCTAACGCTATTTCTGCTTGGCACAGCGTTCCTCACCACCTCACATTGTTGCTGATGTGGCGAGGAACATCTGGCTTAAATGTAGGAGTTCTGCAGACGCTTTAGAGGCAACGCTTTCAGTGAAGGAGTGTTGCCTTTTTCATGCGAGCAATGCCGGACGTGCTGGTAATGTGTGCCGGTGGATACTCAGTGCATGTGCTTGACAGCGCGCAAGTTTGAAAATAGTATCATTACAGTGATTAGGGTCCAGAAACTTTCGATGCCTGGAACCGGAGGGGAGCCTGCGGGTTCCCCTTTTATTTTCGGGAAGAGCGACGATGCCCAAAGAATTCCTTACCTACCAGTAGCAGATGGAGAAGCTCAGAAGCTCCGGCCTCAGAATCGAGGACGAAGAGGTTTGCCGAAGGGTGCTTGCGGACATCGGCTATTTCCCGGTCGTGAACGGCTACCAGTCGTTTTTCCGCGGCCCGAGCACCCGGGTATACCGCGAAGGTGCCACTTTTGGAGACATCCTAGCGCTTTACGAGTTCGACGTCGAGCTTAGGGAGATAATGCTCGATGCGCTGCTCAAGGTCGAGGCGAAGATCAGGTCGGCGCTGGCCTACGAGTTCTGCGCTGCATATGGCGAGTCCCAGAGCAAGTATCTAGACGCCCGCTGCTACGCGACGTCGAAGAGCGCGAAGCGAGTTCTCCCAAAGCTGCTGAACATGCTTGACTATATCGCCAACAAGGATACCAGCCACGAATACCTTTCCTACTACCGCGGGGCATATAAGAACGTGCCTCTATGGGTCGCCGTGAACGCCATGACCTTCGGACAGACTTCAAAAATGCTCACGGCGCTCAGGGACAGCGAGAAGGCCAAGATTGCTAAGAGGTTCGGGGTCGGAAACCCGAAAGAACTCTCGTCGTTTATCCGCGTACTCGCCCTCTACAGGAACGTCTGCGCGCATGGAGAGCGTCTCTTCTCCCACAGGTGTCACGTCGAGATTCCTGACACGGTCTTGCACGCCAAGCTCGGCATCGAAAAGATTGGGCCGGATTACGCTTGCGGCAAGGTAGACGTTTTCTCGGCAGTGATCACCCTTCGATACCTCCTTCGCGACGACGAGTTCAAGACATTCAAGGCCAAGCTCGTCAAGTGCGTTAACGGATACTTGTCATTGGATGAGAGCATCGGCGAGGAGCGCCTCCTTGATGCCATGGGTTTCCCAGCCGAATGGAAAAAGATAACTAGGTATAAAATTTAGATTCGACCCGCCTAAAAGTAAATCACTTGTTTTAGGAAATTATTGACGACGGAATTGAGCGTCAATCCCTTGGTTCAGGCGCGTTGTGGTTATCGGTTGCCATAATGGATGCAAGGCGGGGGGTCGGCTGGCTCGGGCGCATTTTTCTTAACGCTCTTCTTACCTGGCATAGCACTCTTGGGCACCGCATATCGTTGCTGAATGGCCCGATTTTCGGAAGTGCGGGTAAAAATTTTAAACCGCCGAGCACAAACTGATTTTTAGCAACAAAACAGCAGATCGCGGAAGCTCGAAACTGGGGTCTGGTCGGCAGATCTCGGTTTCCCCGCACTTTCGGAGATGGCCTGTTGTCAGAGTTCGTGTCTTATAGGAATAATTCAATTCACGCCGCGTTACATCTAGTCTGCTCTTTATACTTGGATATAAACACTAAGGAGGCAGTCGTGTTATGGAGCTACGTTCAGCTTAATGATGGCACCCAGTTTGCCTACTCAGAGACAAGAGAAGACGGAACCGTTCGCGGAGTCGTCGAGCGCCCGGTTGACTTTGGCTTTGACCATGCGGAATGCTTCTTGCCTGCGGTCAAATGGTTCAACGTCGAAGGCTTTTCTGCTGATGACCTCAATTTCTTGACAGAATTTGTTAGACCAAACGCCCCACTTATCTTCGAACTCGCCGAACGCCAGAAAGCCGGAACGGCGGTTTCGGAACTGGCCCTCTGACGTTCTACTGTTGAACGGCAAATAACCCATGATCTCGCCTACCAACAGCTTGCCGCCTTAGGTTAACGAGCGCGATTGCAGGGCTTCTTGACTCGTCTTGCATCGTTTTCCAGTTATTTATATGCTTGTCCCAGAATTTGGTCGTAAGGCGCGACCAACGAAATCAAAAGAAAGCCTACCGAGAAGACCTTGGTCGCAGAGCACGACCAACGCAATCAAAACAATGCTCGCGGAGAAGGCGCCTTCAATCGTTCTGGTTGAAGGCGCGTCATGTATACGTGTTATCGCAAGTAAACGTCCTTCAGCACCTCAACGACCTGTTGCGCCCCAACACCCTTGATCCTGATTGTTTTGGGATCGACGGGGTCCGATTCGTAGGCCTCCATGAAGCGCCTCATGTCAGCAAGAACACCCTCGCTCATGGCGGGACGCTCGTTGCCCGCGAGCAAGGTGGCGAGGCGGCAGACGTCGTTACGGTGCTTCTTTACGCTCTTCTCATCGACTGCCTTTCCATCTGCACGCTTGGCAGACAGGTCGAGCCACGCCTTTGCTTTGAAGAGGATTAGTCCCTCGATCGACAGGACAGCGACGCCGCCCGCCGATACTCTGTTCTCCACGAGCAATTTGTAGTACTCCTCGTCCAGCAGAATCGCAGAAAGACTAGAAACCTCCTCGCCGATGTGTATCGGCAAAAGGCCGGAATCCCCGTCGCGCAGGTTGATGTCGGTGCGTGCAAATAACTCCAGCATGGCGGGGAAGGCCTGGTCCTTCGGCTTAGAGAACCGGTAGAACTGCGGCTTCCCGCTACTCTTTTGTTTGTTCTCGTACCCGCCTTCCCGAACAAAGTCCCAGAACACGCGGCCGAACTCAGGCGTCAGCGCCTCCACCAGTAGGACTAGATCGAGATCTTTCGTTGCCCTGAAATCTTGCCCGACCTCGCCGAACAGCAGGTCGCAGGCTCCGCCACCGATTAGGACATATTCGCCCTCGCAGCCCGCGAAGCGTTCCCTGAACTTATCGATTCCCTTCATAATCAACCCCAAGCACTCGATTCAGGACGTACTCGATCTCGCCCGCGACGCGCGGGTCGTCCCTCACATCGTCGGGAAGGGATAGGATGGCGGAAAGCGGGTCGACAATACACCCGGGCGCTGGCTCGGGCTCGTAGCGCAGCACCTGCACTACGCACGCGGGCTCCTCTGGTTCGTCGAATTCAGCGTTACGTGCATCGGTCGCCAGCCCTAGGACGCGCTCTTGCGCTTTGGTCGCGGTGAAAGTCGGCCAGGGGTCGTCCTGCAGCATCGAGATCTCACTCAGCGCCGAAACTCCTCCTGGCGGAAGGCCCACATCGGGTACGCGGGTCAGGCGATGCTCCCTTGCGACCGGACTTGCCATGTATGGCTCAAGCCGCCGCCACAGCGCCATCTTATTCCGGTCAGGGCGTAGGACCCGTCGGCGCCCTTCGGACACGATGATCGAGGGGTCGACAGCAGCGAGTTCATCGAACGCGCGCGAGACGGTCATCTTTGCTACGGCGAGAACGTTCGCCGCCTGAGTTACGTTGGCTCCGTCGAGTTCACCGTAGAGCGCCATGATGGCGAGACGCTGCGCCTGGGGCGAGAGCGTCTCGATGCTCACCTGCTTACGGCCGCCCGCATGGCTTTTGCCGCCATTCAGAGCGACTCCCAGGAACGGTAGGTACACCTGCTTGTCTGTAGCTACAAAGGCGAGGCCGGCCTCAAGCATTCGCTCGACCCTATAGCCCGTGGCGCTCTCGAGAGCGAAAGCCACGGGAATCCCCAGAGCTGTCTCCAGCGTGTTGCGGTGTTTCGCCATGGTCTTCACCGTCACGTTCTCGATGGGGGAAGCCATCACGAACGGCACGCCGAAGACGGTCCACCGCTCAAGGGAGTACAACCCCCTCAGATACAGGGGAAGCCCCGAGACGTCAACGTGCTCACGCTCGACCCTCGTATGCAGCATCTTCTCAACGAATTCCCGCATGCCTCGCCTCCTTTGTAACATGCTATTTTGAAATGTAACATTAATGATGTTACAAGGCAAACTATTAAGTTACATATAAAGACGCCCTGTGTATGCTACCGTTTCAAATCCGGCAAAACCCAAAGCGAGTGCAAGTGGCGTGTTCTCCACACTCGCCAAGACCGCCGACAGCCACTGAATTGCCATGGCCTTGGTGCTGTTCGCACTAGGAAAGCATTCATCGCAATCGAACGCCGTTGTTGATGTGACTCATTTCCGGAAGTGTGGGAGAAATCGGAACCCGCCGAGCGCAACCAAATTTTTACGTACAAAACCGCAGGTCGCGGAAGCATAAAACCAGGGTCTGGTCGACAGATCTCGGTTTTCCCCGCATTTCCGAATTCTCAAAACGGAAGTATGCGGCAAATTCCGGAACCCCCGACCACACCGCCCTTTTGGCGCAAAGAAGCCGCAGGTAGAAGCGTTGATGTGCTCCAGCGTGGTCAACAAGTCTGAATTTTGCCGCATACTTCCGGACTCGGAGAGTCTTAGAAGCCGGTATTGAACTCAAACTCGGTTCCATACACCCTTTTGCTCTCTGAATACAGGTATCGTCCTAGCGATAGTTTGCTATACTATCGCTAGGGCGATACCTGTTAGGAGACTCGCGTGGAACTGTGGTATGGTTCTCAGAAGATCATTGAGACTCCCCAGATTGGCCTGGGGACAGTCCATAACGACTATGGACAGGGATTCTATTGCACAGAGAGCCTCGACCTTGCAAGGGAA
Source organism: Collinsella sp. AF20-14LB (assembly GCF_003459505.1). Taxonomy (GTDB): domain Bacteria; phylum Actinomycetota; class Coriobacteriia; order Coriobacteriales; family Coriobacteriaceae; genus Collinsella. Next base: position 30,120 of record NZ_QRWD01000001.1, on the reverse strand, counting down.
TGGGCATGCTCTAGGGACGCAGACGGCTTTGCAAATCGATATGAACTCGACATGGCCGATCTCAAGGTACTCGACCTGCTATCGCCGCAATATTCAGTTCTGCATTGGATAGCGTTGCTTGTAGAGCATCGTTCTTTTCGCAAGGACACCGCTATCGCCGTGGGGGCGTGCGAATATCTCCACGATCATTTTCTACCTGACACGAGCGTTTGCGACGTGATAAGGGGATGGCGCGCGGACGACTCGTACTTTAGCTATGCCAGAGCTTTTGTGAACAACACAATCACCGTTGAGCAGTTGGGTCGGGCCATGAAGCTCGGCAACCTGGGAGAGCAGATTGTGCTCAAAAGCGAGCGCGCGTTTAAGAGCATTCGTTTTGCCGTTTTTGAACGTGCGCCACAAGCTCTGTATGGTCCATTGGCCAAGGAGCGAGATGAAGCGGCAAGGGTGCAGTATCGGGAATTGCTTGCCGAAAACCCGTTTGAGGGAATTCGTATCGTCGATATCATTCGAGAGGGGATGACGGGCGATGACCCACGCCTACAGTGAGATGTATCTCGAGGATGCCATGAGAACGCTGGGCGAGGCGGTCGATTTTGCCCTCTGTGACCAAGGGCTGAGTCCTGTCGAACTAACGACAATCCTATTGAATTCTCTCGAGATGAGGCAATTCGAGCGTGGTGTGGCGCGCGTTGTCTGCGGCATGTCGGGTGACGAACTTGCGCGTGAAATAATTGCCAGTGCAGGACTGAAACCCGCAGAATGTAGGGAGAGCTATCCGTTCGACCGTTCACCTCAGTATTGGGCGGGCTGGGTTTTGGCCTATGCGCAATGGATGTGCAGTTTGGGCTTTAATGAGCTACTCGAAGTCGCTCCACTCGATTGGATTATCGGCTCGTACCATCCGCTTCACGAGGCCTCCAAAGACAAGTTCGCCCAGATTGTCATCGATAAATGGAACAAAGCCCAGGCAGACAAAAAGAGCCTCAAAGCGGCACGAAAGGCGGCCGGCCTAACGCAAAAACAGCTGGCCGCCCAATCGGGGGTTAAACTTCGCGCTATACAGCTCTACGAACAGAATCAGCTGGATTTACGCCGCGCCTCGGTCTCTTCGGCATTGGCGCTCGCAAACACCCTAAGCTGTGCCATCGAAGACCTCGTCTGGCAACCGATCGCCCTGGAGTACGACTCGCGGGCTATTCCGTCCGAAAGGCTATAGAGGAGGCAGACATGCCTTGGAACTACGTTCAACAAGATGACGGAGCTGATTGCGTTGCTCAAGAAGATCATTCATCTGCGCTCGAGGTAAATTCAGCATCTCCGATTTTGCTCGACGGCGTCACGTCAATCGACGAAGCTATTCGGCAGACCATAGCGGGCATGCCCAACGCGCTCAGGCTCTTGGAGAACTCATGATGGCGGCTATGCAGCGGAGCGCTCATCCGTTCGCGCCGCTTGTGCTCGATGATACCGGTTCGCTCGAAGCTATGGCCGTGGTCGTGATGCGCCTACGCAGCACGCTGATGACGGTCGGGCGCTGCTATACAACCGACGCCACAGGCGACCGGGCAGCGCTTGAGCTTGGACGCGTCGAGTCCGTACTTGCGGGTGCATTCTGTACAATATTCGGTCAATCGCCGGCCGATCGCTTCGCAGACATCTTTGACCAGGTCACCTACGTGGCAGAGCACATGGTCAAGGACCACATCTTCGAGGACAGTAACAAACGTACCAGCCTTGTCTATGCATTGTCCGTCTTAAGGTTCGCAGGCACTCCGGTCGTGCTGTCCGACAGCCCCGAGCCTAAAGACAACCAGTACTACGCCTGGATCCAGGACCTCGTATCCGGAAACCGTACGACCAGCGGGCTCGCCGAGGATCTGCGCCGCGGTTGCATTGCGGGCATAGGCGACCCGTCGCACGTATAGAATCAAAGCATCTGCACGACGGTTATTGAATTGATTGGACACCACATGGAGATCCCCAGCACCCCGTGCAGCCGCCCCGAGACCTCGTGGATCAAGCGATAAAGGGTGGTTGAGCTGCTGGTTTGCCGGGCGCCTTGTTTGTGATGGAACGGCATGTGCCCACGAATTTAAAATCGGGGGCAAAAAGTTGTTGGTAAACCACGCGAGGCTATGATAGTATCTCTTTTGCCGAAAGGCGACGGGCGATTGGCTCAGGGGTAGAGCATATCCTTCACACGGATGGGGTCACAAGTTCGAATCTTGTATCGCCCACCATCTAAAGCGGAGGTCAGAGGTGTTAAGCCTCTGGCCTTTTTCTTTTTGACACCAAGGGTGACACCAAAACTGACACCAAAAAATTAATCGTAGTCGTCTAAGGCGTCATTTTATATCGCAACCTTTTTTGCTGACGTCATTGCACGTTTTGCATAAAAAGCATGCGTAATTTCATTGAATTACTCATATGATCCGAGCACAAATGTGGAGACGGGGACCACACGCCCAGAGCTCCTTCCAGCGGATTTCTGTCACACGAGGGATTTTCGACAGAACTCGTCAAGCTTTTGGTCAGCGTTTGGTCAGCTTCCGGTACTTACCCGCATGATGCCCCAGTAGATAATCGGCGATGTCCGCAATCCGCACAGCCTATGGCCGATACCAGGGGAGGCGCAAATGGACGAAATCGTCTGCGCAAACACCGCATTCCGCTACTGGCGCTGCCCACCGCAAGTGCGCGACCTCTACCCGCGCCTGCCCAACACCGAAGACGGTTGGCGAGCTCTATCCCAAGCCCCTTTCGTAACCGACGTCCTCAAGACCCCGATCATCGCTGTTGCTTCGCCAGGTTGTTGTAATCACCACTCGGGATTGCGCTCTACAATTCGCTGGGATGGGGCATCGGATGCCGGCACAACAATCGACACTCATTTTGGCTTTAGTGTCACCAATCCGCTAAACACGTTATTTACTATGACACGCTTTGTGTCTCAAATAGATCTCGTACTGGCTATGTACGAACTTTGCGGCTGGTTTTCTGTTTTCGAGCCGGCTCCCGCTGCCGAAATGCAGTTAAAACTGGCGGTAGAAAAGAATCGCAATTCCAGCACGCAGGATCTGTTCGAACTTGGAGAAGGCGAAGACGAGATTCCCTGGAAACGAGTTTATGCCCGCGCAACCGTAAAGGACCCAGATAGTGATGGCCAAACAAGCAAGCGTGAGGATGGAAGAGAGGTTACGAAACTCAAAGGTACTTCTCTTTGGATGAGAAAGCCGCTCATCGAACTGAGCGACCTGCATCGTTTCGCCGACAAGGTCAAAAGTCAAATGTGGGGAAAGCAGTTTTATGATGCCGCTCAGCAGGTTATCGGCATTGCTGCATCTCCACTCGAGGTTGCGGGGGTCCTGCTCCTAAGTCGTTCTCGACGTCTAGGTGGTTCAGGATTCAGATACGTGTACCTCAACGATTTAACCCCTCTATCCGAGGCTGCCCAAAGCATCGCAGGTCAAAAGGTCTGCTACGGGGACATCGTGATTGTAAACCCAATGCTAATGAAGGCAGTAATTATCGAGATCCAAGGTGAAGTCATCCATGGATCAGGCGCGGTACTTGACCACGATGCGGAGCGTATGACTGCGCTTCAGAGCATGGGTTTCGACGTGTTCCTGGTAACCCACGATATGCTTAACGACAAAAAGCAGCTAGACATCATAGTCAAAAGCGTTTGCAGCCGTTTGGGGATTCGATATAAAGCCAAATCCGAGGCAATGAAGTGCGCCGAGACGCGACTGCGAGCAAATGTTTTGTGCAACTGGATGGACATCGGAAATTAGCCGGCGATAAGGAACTAGAACAATCTAGTTTAGTTGCCAGTGAATTAGTGTCATTTCAAAACTATGTCGGATTACGGGGCTGGACCCGGACCGGCCGTCCATACCCTGCATTTCACGGAATGCGCAAGTCGCCTACCTGCGGTTTTGATTTTGCCGATTGCGGCATGCTCGGGGCTTCCCGGCCTGGCCCCGTAAACCGGCATGGTTTTGAAATCGCCGGGCGGGCGGGGGCGCGGCTGGACCCGATAGTGGGCCCGGCGCCGGCGGGACGGCCGTTGGGCGGATGGCGGACCGCGCTGCGGAGGCGATAAACGGCGGACGGCGGGATTCGAGATGTCCCGAGGGCGCCGGGGAGGAGGGCGGCGGCGTGGCCGCCGCCCGCGGGGCGCGTCCCCGCGGGCGGAAAGGGCATCGCGGGGCTTCGGGGCCCGTTCCCGCGCCTGCATCCGCGGCCGGCTGCGTTCCCACGCCGCGCGGGGCGAAAGTTTTTCCGAAATTGTCCTTGCATCGGCGGGGGAGTTCCCGTATAGTACTTTTTCGCACGGGGGCGTAGCTCAGCTGGGAGAGCGCTTGACTGGCAGTCAAGAGGTCAGGGGTTCGATCCCCCTCGTCTCCACCCGAGCATTGAATGAGGCTCCAACGCAAGTTGGGGCCTTTTTTCATATAGGAACACAAGGTCAAAGGCGGCAGCATGATCCTCCTGGTCGACAAGATCGAAAAAAGCTTCGGCGCGCGCGTCCTCTTTAGCGGCGCGTCCTTCCAGATCAACCCCGGCGAGCGCTTCGCGCTCGTGGGCCCTAACGGCGCCGGCAAAACCACCATGCTCAAAATCATCATGGGCATCGACAGCCCCGACGCCGGCCAGGTCCAGTACGCCAAGGACTGCCAGGTGGGCTACCTAGAGCAGGAAACTAATCTGGAGCACAAGGACACCACCATCCTTGCCGAGGTCATGGCCGCCGCCAAGGAAATCCGCCGCATGGGCGAGCGCGCTAACGAGCTGCAGGCCCAAATCACCGAGCTCTCCGAGCAGGGCAAGGACGTCGACGCACTCCTCAACGAGTACGGCCAGGTCCAGGACCGCTTTGAGCACCTGGGCGGCTACGAGCTCGAGAGCAACGCCCGCAAAATCCTGTCCGGCCTGGGCTTTAAGGTCACCGACTTTGAGCGCCCGTGCTCCGAGTTCTCGGGCGGCTGGCAGATGCGCATCGCGCTCGCCAAGCTCTTCCTGCGCCATCCCGACCTGCTGCTTCTGGACGAGCCCACTAACCACCTGGACCTCGAAAGCGTCCAGTGGCTGCGCGGCTTTATCGCCAACTACGACGGCGCCGTCCTCATCGTCAGCCACGACCGCGCCTTCATGGACGCCTGCGTCGACCACGTCGCCGCCCTCGAGAACCGCCGCGTGACCACCTACACCGGCAACTACAGCAGCTACCTCAAGCAGCGCGAGGACAACCTGGAGCAGATGCGCGCCAAGCGCGCCGCCCAGGAGCGCGACATCGCCCACATGCAGGTCTTCGTCGACAAGTTCCGCTACAAGCCCACCAAGGCAGCCCAGGCCCAGGAGCGCATCCGCAAGATCGAGCAGATCAAAAAGGAGCTTGTCATCCTACCCGAGGGCCACAAGCACATCGACTTTAAGTTCCCCGACCCGCCGCGCTCCAGCGACATGGTCGTGGGCCTGGAGGGCGTCTCCAAGTCCTACGGCAACAAGCACATCTACAGCGACATCGACCTCAAGCTCTACCGCGGCGAGCACGTGGCGCTCGTCGGCCCCAACGGCGCTGGCAAGTCCACGCTCATGAAGATCCTCGCCGGCCTGGAGCCGCCCACCACCGGCACCCGGGACCTGGGCACCAACGTGGGCGTGGCCTACTACGCCCAGCACGCACTCGAGGGCATGACCGAGTCCAACACCGTCCTGCAAGAGATCGACACCGTCACGCCCAAGTGGACCGTGCCACAGCAGCGCAGCCTACTGGGCGCCTTCCTGTTTAGCGACAACGATTCCATCGAGAAGCAGGTTCGCGTCCTCTCCGGCGGCGAAAAAGCGCGTCTGGCCCTGGCCAAGATGCTCGTGGCCCCCGAGGCGCTCCTGTGCCTGGACGAGCCCACCAACCACCTAGACATCGACTCGGTGGACATGCTCGAGAACGCCCTGCAAAACTTCCCCGGCACCATCGTGCTGATCAGCCACGACGAACACCTGGTGCGCGCCGTGGCCAACCGCGTCATCGACATCCGCGACGGCCAAGTCACGGTCTACGACGGCGACTACGACTACTACCTCTACAAGCGCGAGGACCTCGCAGCCCGCGCCGCCGCCGAGGCGTCCACGGAGAGCGCGCCGGCCACGACCAAGTCCACCAAGGCCAGCGCCGCCCAGGCCGACACCCCCGTCGCCGCCCCCAAGCCTGCTGAGGGCAAAAAGACCAAGGAGCAAAAGCGCGCCGAGGCCCAAGCCCGCGCTGCGCTCAACAAAAAGCTCAAGGGCGTGCGTAACCAGCTCAAGAAGATCGAGACGGAGCTCGACAAAAAGCGCGCCCGCTATGACGAGCTTATGGAATTGATGGCAAGCGAAGAGCTTTATGCCGATCAAGACAAGTTCAACGCCGCGCTGGGGGAATATAACGGCCTTAAGCAAGAGCTACCCAAGCTCGAGGACGAATGGCTGGAGCTTTCCACCCAGATCGAAGAGGAGACCGCGCGTGAACTCTCGTAAGGCCGCTGCCGTGGCGATGAGCATCATCGCCATCGCCTGTCGCATCTGCGGCATCTTTATGAGCGCGATGACCGTGCTGCTGTGTTTTAGCGGCCTCACCGCCAAGCTGCAGATCGTAGGCTTTGTCGTTGAGCTTTCGCGCGCACTGCCGAGCGCCATCGCCGGCTATGGCGTCATCACGTCGCCCTTTGGCGGCGTGTTCCGCCTGGATTACGCCATCGTCGCCGTGATCCTGTTTGTGATCGACTACCTGCTCACGCGCGCCTCGCGCCGCGTCCGCTAGGGGAGCGCTATGTCCAGCAGCTACCTCATGAACCTGCTCGCCAGCGCCGTCGCCGTCATCGTGGGCATCGTGATCCACGAGAGCGCACACGCCGCCGCGGCCTGGGCGCTCGGCGACAAGACGGCCCGTTCGCGCGGCCGCGTGTCACTCAACCCGCTTAACCATATCGACCCGTTTGGCACCATCATCCTGCCGCTGCTCATGCTCGCGGCCGGCGGCCCGGTGTTCGCCTTCGCCAAACCCGTGCCCGTCTACCTCAACAACCTCAAGCACCCCAAGCGCGACGAGGTCCTGGTGAGCGCGGCCGGCCCCGCGTCGAACATCGCACTCGCGTGCCTTGCCGCGGCACTCATGCACGTGGCGTACGGCAACCTCTACACCGGCATCTCCTTTGCCCTGGCGTCACAGATCATGAACTTCGGCGCCACGTTTATCGTGGTTAACCTGTCACTCGCATTCTTCAACCTCATCCCGATCCCGCCGCTCGATGGCTCGTCGATCATCGTGCCGTTCCTCAAAGGCAAGGCGCTCAACAACTACTACCACCTGCAGCAATACGCCATGCCCATCCTCATCATCGTGCTGTACCTGCTGCCCATGTGGACTGGCATTGATGTGATCGGCCGCTATTTCGACGTTACCGTGTATCCGCTGGCCGAGTGGCTGCTCAACTTCGCAATCGCCGGCATCTAAGGTAAACTTACAGGTCGACCGCGCAAAACGGTCGCAACATGCACCCAAACCGCGCCGCGAAGGCGCCGTCAAAGGAGGTCGAAGATGTCGTATCGCGTGTCGACTCAGGTCTACAGCGGACCGTTCGACCTGCTGCTGCAGCTGGTAACCCGCCAAAAAGTAGATATCGGCGCCATCTCCATCAGCGAGGTGGCCGAGCAATACCTTGCCGAGGCTGAGCGCATCGAGGCGCTGGACCTGGACGTGGCGAGCGACTTTCTGCTGGTCGCGGCAACCCTTCTGGACATCAAGGCCGCCTCTCTGGTGCCGCAGGAGGCCCCGCGTAAAATTGATGACGACGATGACGAGTTCGACGAAGACCTCGAGGAACTCAGCGCGCTCGACGGCGACGCCTTGCGCGAGGTCCTGATCCAGCGCCTGATTGCCTACAAGCAGTTTAAAGGCGCGGCTGCGGCCCTCGGTGCCCGCATGCAGGCCGAAAGCCGTATGCATCCGCGTGTGGCCGGCCCCGACCCCGAGTTCCTAGGGCTCATGCCCGACTATCTGGCTGGCATCACCCTGCGCGGCCTGGCCGTTATCTGTGCCGACCTGGACGGCAAGCGCCAGACCTTCTTGCTGGAGGCCGAGCACGTGGCGCCGCATCGCGTGCCGCTCGACCTGACCGTGGCCTCAGTCGACCGCTTTACCATGGCGCACCAAACCTGCACCTTCCGCGAGCTGTTGGACGGCGACGCCACCACCGAGCAGCTCGTCGTCACCTTCCTGGCCATGCTCGAGCTTGCCAAGCGCGGCTCGCTCACGCTGAGCCAGGACGAGATCTTCGGAACCATCTGCATCAACCGCGTCGAGGGCGCCGAGGCATACGTGCCCGGCGAGGGCCCCGAGCTCACCGAATAGGAGCCGCAACCATGTCAACCCTTTCCACGCTGGAGGCAAACAGCATCAAAGGCGCCCTTGAGGCTCTGCTGCTGGTGTCGAGCGACCCGGTGAGTGCGCCCGCGCTCGCCGGCGCACTGGATATCGCCCCCGGCGAGTGCGCATCGCTGCTCGCCGAGCTCAAGGTTGAGTACGAGGAGGCCAACCGTGGCTTTCAGCTGCGCGAGGTCGCCGGCGGGTGGCGCCTGTTTACGCATCCCGCCTACCACGACGTGGTCGAGGCCTATGTGCTGAGCTGGGACACGCAAAAGCTGTCGCAGGCGGCGCTCGAAACACTGGCCGTCATCGCATACCACCAGCCCGTGACGCGCGAGGTGGTCAAAGGCATCCGCGGCGTCAATTCTGACGGCGTCATCGCGTCGCTCGTGGACAAAGGTCTGGTGCGCGAGCTCGGACGCGACCCCCAGCGCGGTCAGGCCATCATTTACGGCACGACCAACGCCTTTTTGGAGAAGTTCGGCCTGCGCTCCACCCGCGACCTGCCCGACCTGGAGCAGTTTGCCCCCGACGAGCAGTCGCGTCAGTTTATCCGCGAGCGCCTGAGCGGCCGAAGCATTCAGTCCACGCTCGAGGAGCAGGCCGAGGACCTGGACGAAGAGCGCGATCTGCTCGATACCGATGTTGAAGATGTTGAGGCAGTCGAGGACTTGGAAACCCTGGTCGTCGACGAGACCTCGGAGGATTTGCATGACGAGGACTAACGAAGTAGGGGAGACGCGCGCCATGGGCAACGCAGTACCCGCAACCGACGCACAGCCCGTCTATCCGCACACCATGCGCCTGCAGCGCTTTTTGGCGCGCGCGGGCGTGGCGAGCCGCCGTGGCTCGGAGGACCTAATGACCGCCGGCCGCGTGACCGTCAACGGCGAGGTCGCGACCGAGCTGGGCACCAAGGTCGACGTCGAACGCGATCACATCGAGGTCGACGGCATGCCTGTCAAGCTCAACCAGGGCGCCGTGTACCTGATGCTCTACAAGCCGACCGACTACCTCACTACCATGAGCGACCCGCAGGAGCGCCCTTGCGTGGCCGATCTGGTCCCCCGCGACCGATTTCCGGGCCTGTTTCCGGTGGGCCGCCTGGACCGCGACACCACAGGCCTTTTGCTCTTTACCACCGACGGCGACCTGTCGCAGGATCTGCTGCACCCCAGCAAGCACGTCTACAAGACCTACCAGGCACTCGTGGACGGGCAGCTGACCGACCGCGATCTCACGCCGCTCCGCCGTGGCATCGAGCTCGACGACGGCCTGTGCCAGCCGGCAATCTGCCGTGTCATTAACGCGCGCGAGGCCGAAGCCGTGGCTCCGCAAGGCATCAAGCCCGGCACCACCGCCGTGGAGGTCATCATCCGAGAAGGCCGCAAGAACCAGGTCAAGCGCATGCTGGGCAAGATTCACCATCCTGTGATCCGCCTGCACCGCTGCAACTTTGCCGGCCTTGAGCTCGAGGACGTGGCCAAGGGCTCGTGGCGCGAGCTCACCGACCGCGAGGTGCAGATCCTCAAGGCCGGCGGCATCCCGCCCAAGCAGGCGAGCGCCAAGCGCAACGGCGGCAAGCCCCAAGATACGCCCGCCAGCCGCACGCGTCACCACGGCAGCCACGGCTCCGCACCCAAGCGCAACACCTACCGCGAGCGCTACACGGGCTAGGCAACCCGCCGTGCCCCAGCGCCCACGAACCATACCAGCACGTCAACCATCGAAAGGAAGCATTGCATGATCGTCGCCATCGACGGCCCCGCCGGTTCCGGCAAGTCCACCATCGCCAAGGAGATCGCCCGCCAGCTGGGCTTTAACAAGCTCGACACGGGCGCCATGTATCGCGCCGTCACCTTCGCCGCGCTCGACCGCGGCATCGATCTGGACGACGAGGCCGCCATCGATGCCCTCGCCGAGCAGATCGAAATCCGCTTTACCAACGGCACTGGCGAAGACACACGCCTGACCATTGATGGCCAGGATGCCTCGGCTGCCATTCGCACCCCGCAGGTCGACGCCAACGTGTCCAAGGTCTCGGCCTACCCGGGCGTGCGCGCCGCCATGCTCATCCATCAGCGCCGCGCCGCCGAGGATCGCGATATCGTGGCCGAGGGTCGCGACATCGGCACCGTCGTGTTCCCCAACGCACAGGTCAAGGTCTTTCTGACCGCCGACCCGCGCGAGCGTGCCCGCCGCCGCGTGCTGCAGCGTCACCAAAACGATGCCCAGCCGCTCACCTCCGAGCAACTCGAGGCCGAGGTAGACGAGACCCTCGACGCCCTCAAACAGCGCGACAAGCTCGACAGCAGCCGCGAGGTCGCGCCGCTCGTGCCAGCCGAGGACGCCGTGCACGTCGACTCCACCGCCCACACCATCGACGAGGTCGTACGCATTATCGAGGGCCTCATCAACCAAAGGAGGTAGCCCATGCGCCTGTTTAAGCAGACGCCCGAGGATTACTACAACGCCCCCTATGTCGAGTTCCCGGCGCTCATCCGCGGCATCGTCGCCGTGGTCATGGGCATCCTGTGGGCCTTCTCCAAGCTCATGTGGCGTTGGAAGGTCGAGGACGCTGACCTGCTGTTTGAGCGCCAGGAAGGCCGCGGCAGCGTGGTCATCTGCAACCACACCTCGATGGCCGAGGTGCTGGCCGTGGAGACGGCGCTGTACTTTGGCGGCCGCCGCGTGCGTCCCATCTTTAAATCCGAATTCGCCAAGAGCAAGATCGTACGCTGGGCCTTTAGCCGCGTGGGCGGCATTCCTGTCGAGCGTGGCACCGCCGACATGAAGTGCCTGCGCGCCGCCCAGCATGCGCTGCAGCGCGGCGAGGACGTCCTGATCTTCCCCGAGGGCACGCGCATCCGCTCGCGCGAGATCAAGCCCGAGGTCCACGGCGGTTTTGCGCTCATCGCTCAGATGGGCAAGGCGCCCGTCAACCCGCTCGCCATCTGCGGCTGGTCTGATATCACGCCCGCGGGCAAAAAGCTCATGCGTCCCAAGAAGTGCTGGATTCGTGCCGGCAAAGCCGTCTCGCTTTCCGATGCACCGGCCGGGCTTAAGCGTACGGAGCGCTTGGCCTGGTTTGAGTCCGAGGCTATGAGCCGCGTATACGCCATGCGCGACGAGCTGTGCGCCGAGCATCCGGGCAGGTTCTAGCCATGAGCGAGAACGTGACGAACACCGCCGCGACTGCGTCCGACCAAGCCACCGCGCCCACCATCGAGATTGCAGCTCACGCCGGCACCTGCTACGGCGTGCAGCGCGCGCTCGACATGGCATTGGCCGCCGCGCCGCAGGCAGGGGAGAGCGCTCAGGTCCACACGCTGGGTCCGCTCATCCATAACCCCATCGTAGTACGCGAGCTCGCCGAGGCAGGCGTTGGTCTGGCCGATACCCTGGACGATGCCGCGTCGGGCACCGTGATCATCCGCGCCCACGGCGTGGTGCCGCAGGTGATCGATGCTGCCCGCAAGCGCGACCTTACCGTGGTCGACGCCACCTGCCCCTACGTGAAGAAGGTCCATGTGGCGGCCGAGCGCCTGGTGCGCGAAGGCTACCGCGTGATCGTCGTGGGCGAGCCGGGCCACCCCGAGGTCGAGGGCATTCTGGGCCACGCTGGTGATGACGCTCAAGTCGTGAGTTGCGCCGCCGATGCGGACGCACTACCGCTCAAGGGCAAGGTAGGCCTCGTCGTGCAGACCACTCAGACCGCACAGAACCTCGCCGAGGTCGTGGCAGCTATCACCCCGCGCGTGCAGGAGCTACGTGTGATCAACACCATCTGCGCTGCCACGAGTGAGCGTCAACGAGCAGCAGCCACACTTGCTAACCGCTGCGACTGCATGGTCGTGGTGGGCGGCAAGAACTCAGGCAACACCCGCCGCCTGGCGCAGATTTGCGCAGACGCCTGCGAGCGCACGTATCACATCGAGGAAGCTTCTGAGCTCCAGGCCGCGTGGTTTACCGAAGCTCACCACATCGGCATCACCGCCGGAGCCTCCACCCCGCAAGAACACATCGAACGCGCCGTCGAGCGCATCAAGGAGCTTTGCCGCTAACCATGGACCAGACCGTACCCGCATACGCCGCCGAGGTGGCCGATTACGGGCGCAGCCGCGACCCCGAGCCGGGTGAGGGCGCGCTCGTCAAGAACGTGCGTCCCGAATCGCCCGCGTGGGATGTGGGTATCGAGCCGGGCATGCGCGTGCTCACGGTCAACGGTGAGCAGCTTACCGACATGATTGTGTGGCTCTGGGAGGCCGACGATGATACCGTCGAGCTGGAGGTATTCGACCCGCGCGACGGCACCGTCACCCCCGTCGAGCTCGACCGCTTTCCCGGCGAGGACTGGGGCTTGGAGTTCGATGGCCCCATCTTCGACGGCATGCGTACCTGCGTCAACGCCTGCGTATTCTGCTTTATGACGATGCTGCCCAAGGGCGGCCGCTCCACGCTCTACATTCGCGACGACGACTATCGCCTGAGCTTTTTACAGGGCAACTTTGTCACGCTCACGAACCTCTCCGACGAAGATGTTCAAAACGTCATCCAACGCAACATGAGCCCCATGAACGTGTCGGTCCACGCCGTGAGCCCCGATGTCCGCCGCCGCATGATGGGCCGCAACGCCCAGCGCGGCATGGACGTACTCGAGGCCATCATGGCCGCCGGCATCGAGATTCACGCGCAGATCGTGTTGTGCCCCGGCATGAACGACGGCGAGGAGCTGGAAAAGACCCTGCGCTACTGCGAGGAACATGAGCAGATCACCAGCCTGGGCATTGTGCCGCTCGGTTTTACCAAGCACCAAAACCGCTTTAGCTGGTCCTACAGCGACAAACCCGAGCTGGCGCGCGAGACCATTGCCATGATCCGACCGTTCCAGGACCGCGCCTATGAGCGCTTTGGCCGCCACACCTTCCAGATGAGCGACGAATTCTATCTGGACGCCGGCATCGATCCTCCCGAGGCGGACTTTTACGACGGTTACCCGCAGTACTACGACGGCATCGGCATGATCCGCTCGTATCTGGATGAGACCGACGACGTGCTTGCCGCCGACGCCGAGCGTCTGGCCCGCGTCCGCGCTGGCATCGCCGAGCGCAATCAGCGCCTTCTGTGCCTCTCCGGCGCCAGCGCGCGCGACACCGTGGCGCGCTTTGTGGAGTCGCCGCATGGTCTCGCCGGCACCGTCACAGCCATCAAGAACCGCTACTTTGGCGGCAACGTGGACGTGACCGGCCTCATCGTCGCCTGCGATATTCTGGAGCAGCTGCCCCAGGACCTCTCGGGGGTTATGCTCTTTGTGCCTAAGCTCATGTTCAACGCTGACGGCATGACGCTTGACGAGTATCATCGTGACGATTTACTCGCAAGCCTTACCAGTCGCGGCGCCGAGGTTCATGTGGTATCGACCATGCCGCATGAGCTGCTCGATACCCTGGAGCACATCCTTGGCATTGTGCCCGCCGACTCTACTAATTCCACTGACCCTACCCATTAAAGGAGAGCAGATGAAACCTATCGTCGCCGTCGTCGGACGCCCCAACGTGGGCAAGTCCACGCTCGTTAACCGCCTGGCCCAGACCTCGGACGCCATCGTCCACGAGTCCCGCGGCGTCACGCGCGACCGCTCGTACCACACGGCCGATTGGAACGGCCGCGAGTTCACCATCGTCGACACGGGCGGTATCGAGCCGCTCAAGAGCGACGACGTCTTTGCCACGTCCATCCGCGACCAGGCGCTCGCCGCCGCCGAGGAAGCCGCCGTCATCCTGTTTGTGGTCGATGGCCGCACCGGCGTCACCGAGGAGGACGAGTCGGTCGCCCGCATGCTCAAGCGCTGCGACAAGCCGGTCTTTCTGCTGGTGAACAAGCTCGACAACCCCGATCGCGAAAACGACAGCATCTGGGAGTTCTATTCGCTCGGCATCGGCGAGCCCACGCCGCTCTCGGCCCTGCATGGCCACGGCACGGGCGACCTGCTCGATGACATCGTGGCCCTGCTTCCGGAGGAAGAGGACGAGGTCGCCGATGAGTTCCCCGACGCGCTGAACGTCGCCATCATCGGCCGCCCCAATGCCGGTAAGTCGTCGCTGTTCAACCGCATCCTGGGCGCCGACCGTTCTATCGTGTCCAACATTGCCGGCACGACGCGCGACGCCATCGACACAGTCGTGGAGCGCAACGGTAAGCACTACCGCATGGTCGACACCGCGGGCATTCGCAAGAAGAGCACCGTGTACGAAAACATCGAGTACTACTCCATGGTCCGCGGCCTGCGCGCCATCGACCGCGCCGACGTGGCGCTGCTTGTCGTCGACGCCTCAGTGGGCGTCACCGAGCAGGATCAGAAGGTCATGGGCTTGGCCATCGAGCGCGGCTGCGCCATCGTGGTGCTGCTCAACAAGTGGGACCTGCTCGACGACGACCGCAAGCGCGAGGCCTGCATGGAGACCATCGACCGCCGTCTGGGCGTCATGGCTCCCTGGGCCCAGTATCTGCGCATTTCGGCCCTGACCGGCCGCAGCGTCGAGAAGATTTGGGCAATGGTCGACGCGGCCGAGAAGACGCGCTCGCAGAAGATTAGCACCTCACGCCTCAACACGTTCCTCACCGACCTGCGCGAGTTCGGTCATACCGTGGTGGACGGCAAGCGCCGCCTGCGCATGCACTACGTGACCCAGACGGGCGTCAACCCGCCGACGTTCACATTCTTCGTCAACCACAGCGACCTGGTCAACGACACCTACCAGCGCTACGTGGAGAACCGCATGCGCTCGACCTTCGACTTTGCCGGCACACCCATTCGACTCTTCTTTAGGAAGAAGGAGCAAAAGGATGCATAATCCGATTCTGCTGACCGCCATCTGCGCCGTGGTATCGTTCTTTATCGGAGCGATTCCGTTTGGCCTGATCTTGGGCCGCGTGTTCAACCACACGGACATTCGCAAGGCGGGCTCCGGCAACATCGGCACCACCAACGCGCTACGTGTGGCCGGTCCCAAGGTGGCCGCGCTCACGCTGCTGCTCGACTGCCTTAAGGGCGCCATCTGCGTTGTCATCGCCCGTCCGCTCATCGCGAGCGTGGGCTATGGTTTTCCGCCGAGCATTATGGCCCCCGGCGCCGCCGGCGACTGGATGCTCGGCGTCATCTGCCTGGCTGCGGTGTGGGGCCACATCTTCTCGCCCTACCTCATCTTCCATGGCGGCAAGGGTATCGCCGTGGGCTTGGGCGTCATCCTCGCCTGGTACTGGCCCATCGGGCTTTCGCTGCTGGGCATGTTTATCGTGGCCGTCGCCATCACCAAGTTTGTGTCGGTAGGCTCGCTTGCCGCGGCCATCGGTCTTCCCATCGCCGTCTGCGCGGTCTTTCCGTACGGCAGCCTGGGACTAAAGTTCTGCATGGCGATGATCGGCATCACCGTGGTGTGGGCCCATCGCGCGAACATCAAAAAGCTCATGACGGGCAAGGAGTCCAAACTCTCGTTTACCAAGCGCGTCACCGAGCCCGACGATAAGTAGGAGAGAGTCATGAATGTTGCGCTGATTGGCTCCGGCTCCTGGGGAACCGCCGTCGCTGGCCTTGCCGCCGCTCGAGCCGAGCGCGTGACCATGTGGGCCCATAGCGAGCAGACGGCCGCCGGCATTAACGGCGAGCACCGTAATCCCCGCTATCTAGTGGATTACGTGCTGCCGGAAAACGTCGTCGCCACGACGGATCTAGCCCAGGCGCTCGACGGCGCCGATGCCATCATCTTTGCCGTGCCCTCCACGCACCTGCGCAGCGTATGCCATCAGGCGGCACCTTGTATCGCCACCGACACCCCGGTGCTCTGCCTCACCAAGGGCATTGAGCCCGAGTCCGGCCTGCTCATGAGCGAGGTCATTGCCAGCGAGATCGGCAACGAGGCACGCGTGGCGGCGCTCTCCGGCCCCAACCATGCCGAGGAGATCTGCTGCGGCGGGCTTTCTGCCGCCGTCATCGCCAGCGAAGAACCGCAGATTGGGGAGACCTTTAAGGACCTGCTCCTATCCACGGCCTTCCGCATCTACCTGTCGCAGGACATGACCGGCGTCGAGGTTTGCGGAGCCATGAAAAACGTCATCGCCATCGTGTGCGGCATTTCAGCCGGCTCCGGCGCGGGCGACAACACGCTCGCCCTCATCATGACGCGTGGTCTAGCCGAGATCAGCCGCCTGGTACACGCCCGCGGCGGTCAGGCCATGACCTGCATGGGTCTTGCCGGCATGGGTGATCTTATCGCCACCTGTACCTCGGAGCATTCGCGCAACCGCACCTTTGGCTACGAGTTTGCCCACGGCGTGTCGCTCGACGAGTACCAGGCGCGCACGCATATGGTGGTCGAGGGCGCCGTCGCCGCCCGCAGCGTGAGCGAGCTCGCCCGTTCACTGGGCGTAGACATTCCGCTCACCTTTGCCGTGGAGCAAACGCTCTACAACGGTGTTACTTTGGATAGGGCGCTCGAGATTCTTACCGATCGCGTACCCTCCCAAGAGTTCTACGGACTCACCGACTAGCGCAGAAAGGCTTCTACCATGGGTTCCATCAAAATTGCTCCGTCCGTCCTCTCGGCCGACATGGCCAACCTCAAGGGCGAACTCGATAAGATCGCCGGTGCCGACTACGTGCACTTCGACGTTATGGACGGTCACTTTACCGGCAACCTCACCTTTGGCGTTGACATCCTTAAGGCCGTCAAGCGCTCCACCGATGTACCGGTCGACGCGCACCTCATGGTGACGAACCCCGACGAGACGGTCGATTGGTATGCCGATGCCGGCGCCGATATGATCACCGTGCACTACGAGGCCTCTACGCACCTGCACCGCACGCTCACGCACCTGCAACAGCGCGGCGTCAAGGCCGGCGTGGTGCTCAACCCCGCAACGCCCGTCTGCGTGCTCGAGAGCATCATCGACGTCGTCGACATGGTGCTGCTCATGAGCGTGAACCCCGGCTTTGGCGGCCAGAGCTTTATTCCCGGTACCATTGCCAAACTGCACGAGCTCAAGGCCATGTGCGAGCGTCACGACGTTTCGCCCCTCATCGAGGTCGACGGCGGCATCTCTTCCAAGAACATTGCCGATGTCGTCAAGGCCGGCGCCAACGTGCTCGTGGCCGGTTCTGCCGTATTTAAGTCCGAAGATCCCGCTGCCGAGGTTGCGCTGCTGCAGAAGCTGGGCAACGAGGCCGCACAGGAGGCATAATCCCTTATGACTGCAGGTCAAAACCGCATACCCGTGAATCTTGACTATGCCGCCTCGACGCCCATGCGCGCCGAGGCGCTCCTTGCGCAGCGCGAGTACGACGACAGCGAGCTTGCCGGCGTCAACCCCAACTCGCTGCATTCGCTTGGCCGCAAGGCCGCTGCGCGCCTAGAAGTGGCACGTCGCGAGATTGCCCGCAGCTTTGGTGCGCGCGTCCGCCCGTCCGAGATTGTTCTGACCAACGGCGGCACCGAAGCCAACCAGCTGGCGCTGCTCGGTCTTGCCGAGGGCGCTCGTCAGCGCGATCGCAAGCGTAACCGCGTGATCGTATCTGCCATCGAGCACGATTCGATTCTGGACAACCTGCCGCTGCTGCGTGCCGCCGGCTTTACCGTCGACCTGGTGCAGCCCTGCCGCGCGGGCTACATAGAGCCCGCTGCGCTGAGCGACTTGTTGGGCGACGACGTAGCGCTCGTGAGCATTATGGTCGCCAACAACGAGACCGGCGTGGTGCAGCCCATCCGAGAGCTGGCCGCTGCCGCGCATACCGTTGGCGCCTTGTTTCATACCGATGCCATCCAGGGCTACTTACATATTCCGCTCGATGTCACCGAGCTGGGCGTCGACGCCATGACCGTTGCCGCGCATAAGATCGGCGGCCCTGTGGCGTCCGGCGCGCTCTACGTTAAGAACCGCACGCCGCTGCGCCCCCGCATCTTTGGCGGCGGCCAGGAAGCCGGCCGTCGCGCCGGTACGCAGGATCTGCGCACGCAGCTGGCTTTTGCCGCTGCCGCTTCTGTGTTGCTGCCGAATGTGGACCGCGAGCGCGCGACGCTACAGGCCCTGTCCGATAAGCTCTACGCCACGCTTACAGCCCATCCGCGCATTCACGCCACGATAGGCGACTACGCGCAGGCCGATCGTCTGCCGGGTATGGTTTCGATCTACGTCGACGGCATGGACTCTGAGGAGCTCATCATCAAGCTCGACGCCGCCGGCTTTGAGGTTTCAGCCGGATCGGCCTGCTCGAGCGGCAACATGGACCCGAGCCACGTGCTCAGCGCCATGGGCATTGGTCGCGAGCAGGCACTGGGCGCACTGCGCATTTCCTTCGATGACCGCGTGGATCCGAGCGATCTGGACGACTTTGCAAGTGCGCTGCTCTCGATCGTAGGTGCCGCATGATCGTCTCCGAGCTTGAACGTGCGCTGCTGGCGCGCTACCCCAAGGCGGACGCCGAGGGCTGGGATCATGTTGGGCTATCTGTGGGAGATCCCGCTGCAAAGATCACCGGTGTTGCCTGCGCACTCGACGCGACCGAGGCCAACGTGCACCGCGCTCTCGAGGCGGGCGCCAACGTGCTGCTGACTCATCATCCCATCTATATCAAGGCGCCCGAGGCCTTTTGTCCGGCCGATTCCGCACGTCCCCAGTGCAGCGCTGCGCTGTACGAAGCGGCTCGTTGCGGCGTGAGCATCATCTCGCTTCACACCAACCTGGACCGCTCGCACGAAGCGCGCGTTCGCCTGAGCGATTTGCTGGGCGCAGAGCCCATGAGCTCGCTGGAGCATGTGGACGAGCCTGAGCTCACCGGTCTGGGCGCACATGCGACCCTCCATGACGCCTGCAACCTGCGCGATCTCGCCAATCGTGCCGCCACGACCTATGGCAGTGACCCGCGCGTATGGGGCGAAGCCGAGCACCCGTGCCGCACCGTTGCCATTCTGGGCGGCTCCCTCGGCGATTTTGGTGAGCTTGCCATCGCCGCAGGCGCAGATGTTATTGTGACTGGAGAAGCTGGCTACCACGTGGCGCAGGACCTTGCCTTGCGTGGCCTGGGCGTGATACTACTCGGCCACGACCGCTCCGAAGAGCCGTTCGTGGATATATTGATGAACTCTGCAGTTGACGCCGGGGTCGACCCCCGTCATACGATTAAAATACTGAACCCTTGCCAATGGTGGACTGTGACAAAAGGAGAGAACTTATGAGCGCCGGCGCTACGCTACTCAAGCTGCAACAGATCGATTTGGAGCTCGCCCGCAACAAGAGCGAACTTGCCAATATGCCGGAGCTCAAGGAGCTCGCTTCCAAACGCAAGACCTATGTGAAGCTCAAGTCCGAGATGACCAAGCTCTACGCTCAGCGCAAGGATCTGGACATTGAGCTCGACGATCTCAACACTACCGAGATCCAAACCAATAACGCCATCGAGGCCGCCAAGAAGCGTCACGTCGACGGTTCCGACTACCGCGAGGTGCAGGACCTGGAGAACGAGCTTGCCACCCTGGCCAAGCGCCTGGACAAGATCGAGCACACCCGCAAGGACGTCGTCGTCGCCCATAAGGAAGCGCTCGACCGCGAGGCTCGCGCGCAGGCCATCATCGCCAAGTTCGAGGAGGGTGTGAAGGCCGATACCAAGGCCGCCCGCGCCAAGGCCGCCGACCTGCAGACCCAGATTGACGCTGCCACCAAGGAACGCACCGCCCTTGCCGCTACGCTGCCGACCGATGTGCTCACCGATTACGAGCGTCTGCTCAAACAGTTCCGCGGCTTGGCCGTCGAGACCATCCAGGGTAACATCCCCACGGTCTGCCACACCGCGCTGCAGGCATCGTCCATGAGCGACCTCAACCACGACGGTAGCGAGATTACGCACTGCCCGTACTGCCACCGCCTGCTGGTGCTCCCCAGCAAGGAAGCCTAAATGATGACGGCGGCATCCAACAATTCAATGCAACTTGAGGGAAAAACGATCCTGCTGGGTATTACCGGCGGGATCGCCGCCTATAAGTCGTGCAATATCGTGCGTCTGCTGCAAAAACGCGGCGCGCACGTCAAGGTCGTTATGAGCGAGCACGCCACCGAGTTTGTGGGTCCGCTCACCTTCCGCGCGCTCACCAACGAGCCGGTCGCCGTGGGCCTGTTCGACGACCCCTCCGACCCCATCCATCACATTTCACTGGCGCAGGAGCCCGATCTTATCGTCGTGGCGCCCGCGACGGCCAATATCATCGCCAAGATGGCCAACGGCATCGCCGACGACCTCATCTCCACCACGCTGCTTGCGACGCCGCGGCACGTCGTGATCGCGCCGGCCATGAACAATGGCATGTGGAAGGCGCCGGCGACGCAGGCCAACATGGCCACGTTGCGCGACCGCGGCGTTCACGTGGTGGGTCCGAGCAGCGGCTACCTTGCATGCGGCGACGTGGACACGGGACGCATGAGCGAGCCCGAGGACATCGTTGAGGCTGTCTGCAGGGTGCTCAATCCCGTGCCGCAAGACCTGGCGGGCAAGCGCATCGTGATCACCGCCGGTCCTACGCACGAGCCGATCGACCCGGTGCGATTCATCGGCAACCGGTCGTCGGGCAAGATGGGCATCGCTCTGGCGGGGGAGGCTGCTCGCCGCGGCGCCGCCGTCACACTCGTACTGGGACCGACATCGCTCGACGTTCCCCGCGGCGTGGCGTGCGTAAGCGTGCAGACCGCCGCAGAGATGCTGCAGGCGGCGCTGAGCGCCTTCCAGACGGCCGATGCGGCCATTTGCGCGGCCGCTGTCGCCGACTACACCCCCGCGGCCCCTGCGGACCATAAGCTCAAAAAGGCCAACGAACGCCTGGATCGCATCGAACTGGTCGAGACGGTCGATATCTTGGCCGAGCTCTCGCGCCAAAAGGGAGAGCGGTGCGTGATCGGCTTTGCGGCCGAGACCGATAACGTCGTGGAGTACGCGCAGCGCAAACTCGCGCGCAAGGGTTGCGATGCCATTATCGCCAACGATGTTTCGCGCGCCGATTCGGGCTTTGGAACCGACACGAACAAGGCCTGGATTGTGAGCACAACGGGCACCCAAGAACTTCCTGTGCTAACAAAACCCCAGCTCGCAGATACAATTTTGGACTTGCTTCAAAATTTGTAAAAAAGTTCTTGCACAAGGACAAAGTTTCGGGTTAATATACTCCCTGTTGCGAGCGAGAGCAGAGCAACAAACAAAAGCTTCGGGACGTGGCGCAGCTTGGTAGCGCACTTGACTGGGGGTCAAGGGGTCGCTGGTTCGAATCCAGTCGTCCCGACCAGAAGTTTGCAGGTCAGGCACCTAGTGCCTGACCTTTTTTTATGAGGAAGCACCAAGGTAAGCACGAGGTAAGCACCGGCTGCTTTTTAGCCAATAACGACACACCCTTCCACCTGCGCTTTTGTAGAATCTCGATTTTAATGGATCCCCTCTTCACTGTCATTCCACATTTCGTTAATCTGGTAATTCGATTTGATTCCGCATATGTAATCTATTTCGTCTGTTTAGTCTACATACGCGAAACCCATTTGCCTGCGTCTACCTACTGCGGCTAGTTGCGCCGTGTGCCTATAGCCAAGCCCTTGATTCGGCGCAACATGGCTTGACTATCTGACATCTTTTAGCTTTGGCATGATTGCGCGGAGCGCACCCACAGCCGCCACCGCAAGAACCGCCCCAGAACCCGAATAATGAGCGTTTCGGCAAAGTCACATACTGGACACGTCTGACCCGAACATACCACCTCAAATCGACTCTGAGCGGGTTGGATTACTTTGAAGTCCTAGGGCAGGAGATAGCCCGCCTCGTCATTTCCTCCGATAGTCTTCCAAGATTCGCCTTGCGATCGCCTCTGCCATGAGCGGCGGCACGGCATTACCGACCTGCTTCATCTGGGACGACTTGGCTCCGTAGAACCTGTACGTATCGGGGAAGGACTGGATACGAGCCGCCTCGCGGGTCGTGATTGCTCTGTTGAGATAGGGATGGGTGAACATTCCCGAGGAGGGAGTGTCGTACCGCGTCGTGATGGTTCTGGATACGCCGTCCTTGCGCAGGCGGCACCACGCGCCGCTGTAGATAGATCGCGTGAGGTGTTCTTCGGGTAGCGTTTCCCTGCCGCATTCCGCGGGTATCAGTCTCAACCTCTCGAGCGTGACCTTGGAGTGGGCTGTCGCGACATGGTTGTACAGCCGGTCTAAACCGCGCCGCAACTTTGTCTGGTATTCGGACTGAGCATCGAGCCGATAATCCTGCACCTCCTCGCCCTCTCCCGAATTAAGATATGCTAGGTCGCTGATCGCGTCCCAGACCGTTGTGCGGGTTCTCGTGGGACGCGGGAGCTCCACGGCGGTATCGCCATGCCGTCCGATGATGCAGGTGCGACGTCTGTCCTGCGGAACCCCGAAGTCCGACGCGCAAAGAATCCCACAGCTCAGGGCATAGCCTATGCCGCCGAAAAGCTCGATGATTTCCTGCTTGAAATACCCGTGCTCGGTGGTGAGCAGGTTCGGCACGTTCTCGATGACGAAGTATCGCGGGCGTACGCGGTCGACGACCTCGAAGTAATATCGGAACAGGAAGTTTCTGGGGTCGTTGACACTCTTCCGCTTTCCCTTTTGCGAGAAACCCTGGCACGGAGGCCCGCCGATGATGACGGTCGTCTTGCCCCGAAAGCGGTCAAAAGTCTCCCCGATGGAGAGCCTTGTGATGTCCTCGACGATCATTGGGATACCCGGCCGGTTTTCCGAATATGCGTGGGCGATGGACTTGTCGTATTCGTTCGCGAGGACGATATCGAATCCAGCCCGCTCGAAGCCGAGGGAGAATCCTCCCACGCCCGCGAACAGGTCAATCACAGTCGGTTTCATTATCGAATGCCTCCCGTTGATTCTTCATCGGGATGGCTGTCGCGCCGAGACTTGAGTTGCCTGTCATTGCCCATCACTTCTCGCATGCGCTTGCTGGCGATATCGAAATAGTATGGATCGACCTCGATGCCGCAGAACCTGCGTCCTGCCTCAAGCGCGGCGACGCCTGAGCTGCCGCTTCCCATGAACGGGTCGAGAACGAGATCTCCCGGATTCGAGAGCAACCCCACGAACTGCTCCATGAGGCCCACGGGTTTCTGCGTAGGATGTTTCCCATAGCTCCGTTCGTTTCTGGGGGTAACTGGCGTCTCGAAAAAGTCATGGACCGCATGGCCGCAATTGTTGAACGTTCCCGTCCTAGCACCGTAGGTGAAGTAGATCCAAGACTCGGTGGAGTTAATGAAGTGCAGGTTCATGTTCCGCGGCATCGGGTTGAGCTTGTGCCAAGTCCCCGTCGTCTTGTAGTAGAACCCGTTCTCCTGCGCGAGCCGCACGAACGTCTCCACCTTGATTACGGCCATGAAAACAACCAACGAGCCGCCTGGTTTCAGGACGCGGGCAGCTTCAGATAGAAACCCATTCATAGTCTCGGCCCATTGATTGCAATCCGAATCATCCCATCCGGCCGCGCCGAAATAGTTTTCCCTCATAGCCTTGAGGTTGGTAGCACGGTCGCGCATGAATTGCCCAAGGTTATAGGGCGGGTCGGTCAGAATGAGATCCACGCTGCTGCCGGCGAGTGTCCTGAGCCAATCGAGGCAGTCTCCGTTGATAAGCCGAGGTTCGAAGGTGTCTTCGGCTGTCATTCCGATTTTCAGGCTATCGGATGCCTTTTCGGTAGTGGTCTCCATGGGACCCCTTTTCGGTGCTGGGCTATGTTTCGCCCAACCTACCGAAGGTGAATTCACCTTCGGTAGTCTTGCCTCCCCGGCAACACGACCCCCCCCCGCCACTCCGTTACATAGTTCGTCAGCAGCACCTCGACCACGGGCTTGTGCTTTCCGTTGACGATATAGGCATGGTCTGCGTAGGAGACGTGGCAATCCGACCAAAGCGTGCCGATGAGTTCATTGCTTCTGTAGTCGTTGTGCGCCCACGAGGAGACCATGAACCTGCATCCGCTTTCCATGAGTGAATCGTGCAGCCCCTTCTCCTTCTCCTCGTCCCAGGTGTCGTAATAGGTGCTCGTGAGGCCTATATAGGGCGGGTCGCAATAGATGAGGGAATTGCTAGGCGAGGCATCTATGGCGTCCCCGTAGCTCATGGCTAGGAACTCCCAATCATTCTCGGTGATCTTTGCTTGGACGTACTCGACCTGATTCACGATCTTCGTGACGTACGCCTTGGAGAAACGGTTGTCGTTGTGTCCATAGGGGACGTTGTAGCGGTGCTGGCGGTTGAACCTCATAAGCCCATTGAAGCAAGACCTGTTGAGGAAGAGGAAATCATACGGGTCATGCGATTCATTGAAGCGGTCCCGGACCTCATAGTAGTAATCCCCCCCCCTCGATTTCAGGCGGGCGCCTTCGGATTCGAGGAACTTCCTACAGCTCGCGGCGGTAAGCTCTCCGTCCTGGATGGAACGGTAGAAGTCGATGATATGGACGTTCGTGTCCGAGAACAGTGCCCGCTTCGGCGCGAGATTGAAGCCGACGACGCCCGAGCCCATAAACGGCTCGACCCAAACCGTTTGGGCATCAAGCGAAGCGTATTGCGAAATCCAAGGAACGAGCTTTGTCTTGATGCCCTGCGTCTTGATAGGCGGTACGTGAACCTTCTCGATTGCATTTTTTACTTCTGAATCGGTGGCCTGAACCATGGAACTGTCCTCTCGACGTCGTTGCGTCTTGGGACTTTTACATGGGTCCGATCTCCTAAATAAACTAATGCCGCAACGGCAAGACCGTGGCGGATTGCCACGCCTGTCCTACGCTCGGTGATGTATCTGCAAACCCTGAGCGAAGGGAGCCGCATATGCATGCAGCGGCATTTTCGCCTCGGGGGGGGGGTATCTCCTAGGAGTGCCCGCCTTCGAGGTCAATCCATCATCGAGTACGTCCTGATCATCGCAATCATCGGCCTGGTGGTGGTATTCGCGGGACCGCAGGTCTCCGGTGCCATCCGAAACCAGTTCAACCTGGTCGGAAACACGGTCAACAACGGGACGACCGGCGGCTCTACGGGCGGAGGCTCAGAGGGTGGCGTATCCGCAGCAGTCCAGGCGGCTGTCGCCAAGGATGCCAAGGACTGGACGCTCGACGAGCAGAAGGCCGTGGCCGAGGACATCGCTGCGAAGGGCGAGGCGTCGCGCGCCTACGCCAAGGCGAAGGCCGCGATGGACACGGGAACGAAGTTCTCGATGAAGCTGACGGACGGGCAGACGCTTGAGTACAAGATCATCGGCATCGACCACGATGATTTGGCCGATGGAAGCGGTAAAGCGGGCCTGACGTTCCTCACCACCTCGAGGAATATTTCTTCCAGCGTGAACGCACCAGAAACCAACGTTGGCGGTTGGGAGAAGTCCAAACTCCGCGCGAAGATGAACTCCGGCGAAATCTGGAACCTCATGCCCGCCGACTTCCAGTCCAAGGTGAAATCGGTCAGGAAGCTGACGAACAACGTCGGCGGAACCGACAAGAATGCCGCCGTGACGGCCACCTCGGACAAACTGTTCCTGCTCAGCCACTCCGAGATCGTCCCCACCTCCTACTGGGCAGCCGAGTATCCCTGGACTTCCTCCGAGGGTTTCCAGTATGAGGCTTTCAAGGGCAAGGTGACGGAGAACCATTCTGAAAATGCCTGCCTGCAGATTGGCTACCATTGGTGGGAGCGTTCGGTGAGTCCGTTCAGCTCTACGACGAGATACTTCTGTGTCGGCTACAGCGGCAATCCGTCGAATACTGATGGCGCGGCTGGCTTGCTTTGCGTCTGTCCCGCTTGGTGCTTCTAGCTTGGTGCTTCTAAATCCATCTGCATCTATTGAAAAGCCTGCACAATTCCGCGCGGGCTTTTTTGCCCCCAAGCACTCTGCCAAACACACGGGGCGCCCCCAAAAGGTGCCCCGCAGCAAAACACCTTGTTATCATCCCTCATACAGCAAAGCAGAAGCCTTATTTCGCGCCTATTTGTCCATTCCTGCCAATCTAGTTACGCGGTAGCTCGCTACCTGCGCCACACCGCCACGCTATCTGCACCATCGCTAAGGTATCACGACCCGCACGACCCAACCCGATCGCACAGCCTAAGATAACCATCGCTCCAGCTACGCGCCGCCCTCCCCGCTACCGAACCGTCTCCATATTTCGTTCAAACTCCCCACAAAATCTACCCGCTCGATAACCACCTACCTATGCGTCTATCGACCCGACTTTACCCCACCCGCTTGACAGCACCTATCTCAAGACGCAACACAACGCTATTTGCCTGCCGCAGCGGCATCTTTCCAGCCAACCTAAAACCGCCCGACTGGCTATTCTTGACTCATCCGGTTGCCTGCCGCGCGACCCGACGCCTGATCAGCATCGGAAAGCGCCGAGCGCGGAGGACGTGGCCACTAAGGGCCTGAAAGAGTCCGCAAGTGCTCAAAACTTGGCGAAAGGCGCAAAGGATGACGGGACCCATTTCGGATACCGAGTACCCAGGTGAGGTCGATATAGGCGGTTTTAGCAGACTTCGTCTCCTGCCAGCGATTACCCTGAGAGGGAAAGGGTCTCGTAGGGTTCCGTAATTCAATGCGACCGATCGTCGCCTGGACAAGGGGCCGGACTTCATGGCCATATGCCGCGAATCCATAAACGCAAATTACCCATACCACGGATCCGCGGCACAGGCCTCCATGAGATAGGAGCCACATGTCCGCGAGCGGTTTGAAATTAAGGGACTACCAAGCGGAATGTATCGACATAATCGACAACCTAGACGGCGGCGCCCATCTGGTGCAGATGGCAACCGGCTTGGGCAAGACCGTCACTTTCGCGAACATCCACAGGCACGGCCGAATGCTGATTCTGTCCCATAGGGACGAGCTGGTGGCGCAGCCAGTCAAGTATTTCGATTGCCCCGTGGGAATCGAGAAAGCCGAAAGGCATTCGGATGGCGAGCCAGTCGTCTCCGGTTCGGTGCAGACCCTATCGCGCGGCACCCGCCTCGAGCGGAACTTCAAGCCGGGCGATTTCGACCTCATTGTGACCGACGAGGCGCATCATGCCTCAGCGCCAACCTACCGCAAGATAATCGATTACCTGCAACCCCGTCTCCACATCGGTTTCACGGCGACGCCGAATCGAGGCGACGGTAGGGGATTGGACGATATCTTCGAGGATATTGTCTTCCAGCGCGATCTCCTCTGGGGTATCCGCCGCGGGTACCTCTGCGATATCGACTGCATGCAGGTGGAGGTCGAATGGTCCACCGCTGGCGTGAAGCGCGTCGCGGGAGACTTCCAGCTGAACGCCCTAAACGACGCCGTGAATCGCCCGAAATCGAACGCGCAGGTCGCTGAGGCATACCGCCGATTCCATCGCGGCCAGACTCTCATCTTCGCCTCGTCGGTTAAACATGCTTACGCGTTGGCCGAACTCATCGATGGCGCGGTGGTCGTCGATGGCAAGACCCCAATGGACGAGCGCCGCCAGATTATCGAGGACTTCACCGCTCGAAAGATTCCCGTCATCATCAATTTCGGTGTATTCACCGAAGGCACTGACATGCCTCTCATCGAGACGATTCTACTAGCCCGGCCGACGCGAAACTCAACCCTCTATACGCAGATGGTCGGGCGCGGCCTGCGTCTCTACGAGGACCCCGAAACGGGGTACAGGAAAAAGAACCTGCTGCTGATAGACTGCGTGGGCGATTCCGACAAGAACGATATCTGCACGGCTCCGAGCCTGATCGGCATCGACCCGAGTGACCTCGATGAGAAAGAGAAAAAGGCCGTCCGTGGCCCTCTGTCGGGTCTACGCGACCGTATCGAGGCATCCGAGGACACTCCCGAGGGCTGGGTTCTTTCCGTCCGCAAGGTCGACCTCACATCATCGAGCCAGAATATCGCTTGGATTCGCCGCGCAGACGGCTCGAAGGTCATCCGAGGCAAGGGCTGGTCGGTTCGCATGCACGCCCCCGATATCCTTTACCGCGTCATGGTCGATTTCAACGGCAACAACAAGACCGTCCGTGAATATGACGATGAGGCTGAAGCCGAGGCCGCAGTTCGCCGCTGGTTAGACCACTATCCCGTACCCTCCCAAGACAGATCCCTATGGGACACTGAATCTGTTAAAAAATGGGGCAACAAGCCCGCCTCCAGCGCCCAGATTGGGCAGATCAGGCGCATGCTTGGTGACGATGCCGAGGCAATCGATGTCGAACACCTGACGAAGCGTGAGGCGGCGGCAGTACTGGACAACGCATTTGAGAAACAGGAAAAGGCCTTCGCCGATATCTATGGCCTGTGCCCCAAATGCGGTCAGGCTCTAAAGATCACCAAGAACAAGAAATCCTTCACCTGCACATCAAACCACTGGTCACAAGATGGTTCATGGAGGCTGGTTTCGGGATGCGGGACAACCTTCAAGGTGAGAGCCGACGGCCATTGCATAAAACCCGCCGACCTCAAGGCCATTCGCGAGAACGGTTTCTACGTATGGCGCGGAAAGAAGTACGCCTTCGAGCCCGCGAGAAACCCCGGTGACTTCAGTGCCATCAGATGCATCGGGCAGGCCGATGATGACTCCTGATAGGGTCACGGCCCTCACACTTCACAACTCAAACCCTTTCAGTCCTTACGACCGAACAACGTCACATCCCCATTCCTTCAGCCATCTTCCTCAACCTAAACGTGGTGACCCATCTAATCCTTACGTCCAGGCTACACACTTGCCACGGTCAACTGGATTGATTTCCAGTATTTTCCCTTACTGACTGATTCGCTTAGTCATCCCTCAATCCCCACCATTGCCGCGGCGGCAAGACAAAACGTGTTTTCAGTACCGCATCGTACGCTCCTGGATGCAATATCAATCCCCATACGAGGGGAGTCGCAATGCATGCAGCGGCAATTTCGCCTCGGGGGGTCGCTCCTGAAACGACCCGCTTCCAAGGGCAATCAATCATCGAGTGCGTACTGATCATCGCCGTCATCGGCCTGGTAATCGTGTTCGCGGGGCCCGGCGTGGCCGGGGCCATCCGGAACCAGTTCAACCTAGTGGGTAACACGCTCAATAGCGGGACTAATGGAGGCACGGAGAGCAACGGCTCCACGGGAGCCGATTCCGCGACCGTCCAGGCGGCGGCAGCCAAGGACGCGAAGGACTGGAGCCTCGGCGAGCAGGAGGCCGTGGCCGAGGACATCGCCGCCAAGGGCGAGGCGTCGCCGGCGTACGCGAAAGCTAGGGCAGCCATGGATGCGGGGACGAAGTTCTCGGTCAAGCTCACGAACGGGCAGACGCTCGAGTACCGAATCATCGGCATCAACCACGATGACTTGGCCGACGGTTCGGGCAAGGCGGGACTCACGTTCCTTACCACCTCAGCGGGGATTAAATCCCGCATGAACGCCAAGAATACCAGCTACCGTGGGTGGGAGGGATCCGAGTTGCGCAAGAAGATGAACTCCGGCGAGATATGGAACCTCATGCCTGCCGACTTCCAGTCCAAGGTAAAGTCCGTCACCAAGGTCTCGTTCAACAACCGTGGAGTTCCAAACCCACCCTGCGCCGTGACGGCGACCTCCGAAAAGCTGTTCCCGCTCAGCTACTCCGAGATTGACGATACTCTTCCGAAAAACCTTTCTGATTGGT